>CAZIJW010000012.1:0-84789 GCA_964539905.1 uncultured Robiginitalea sp. | reverse complement strand
ACGGGTTGGAGTTTATGTAGTCAATTATTTTTTTGGAGTATTTCGCTCCGCTTTCCGGGTTTTTAAAATAAAAAGTAATCCTTTGATCCTTAGTGGTTTTGTTTTGTAATTCTGTCCGTAAAATATCCGAAATCGCCTCAGAATTCCCAAAATCTTTGAGTGCCTCCAGCATTTGGGTCTGATTTTCAAGTTCTTCCCGATTTTCGGAACGCAAAGGCACCACTTCAATTTCAAAGCCCTCCATCTTGCCGATCTCCATACCCATACTCTGGAAAAAAGCCGTGTCTTTAGCCTTGATCTCAGATTGTATTTCCGCGATCACATCATAAAGGTAGTTCCGGGTATCCAGGTTTGGCGTGACAATCACCTCCAGCTTTTGCCGTTGCTCCACGAGCTGGTTGACCAGGTATCCCGTCAGCACGCCCAAAACCCCCAGCCCTGCAAACCAGAAAAAATTCCTTTTGAAATACAGGTAGATCGAAAGGATACCGCGAAACATCTTTTGGAAGCCCTTTCCAATCAGTTTGAAAAGTTGCCCCAAATCGATCTCGTCAGAAGTCTCGGGCTGTTTGGTACCAGGTTCGGCCATATCAGTTGGAATTAAAAATCTGCATCAATATTTTATCGGTAATCAAATACGTCGGCTTGACCCCCGTGGTCCCCAACCCGCCGGAGGCCAGGGTGTGCCCCGTTTTCAAGGGGTTGTCGGAGGCGTAGTAGGCATAGCGCACCTTCACGTCTTCGCGGATGCTCTTGCGGATGCGCGAGGCAGACTGTATGGCCTTCTGGTAATGGACCCCCTCCATCTCCAGCCCAATGACATTCCAGGTAGACTGGTGGAAGAACGTAAGGATGTCCTTATTTTGAAGGGAGGTCCCCAAAACGGTCACCATCGTCCCTTCGCATACCTGCAGGCCATATCCTTCGAAATCGGCTTTGCAAAGCTCGTTCTTAAACGGGTAATTGTCGGCTGTGCCCTCAAAGATGTGGGCGGAAGGGATCATCAGGTCGCCTTTGTCTCCCTGCAGGATCCCCGCCTTTCCCATGATGGAAATGGAATGCACATCCAGGAAGGCCGGGGCTCCGTTTGCCTTGTAGGGCTTCAGCAGCTCATCGATACATTCAAAGGCCTGCTCGCCGAAGGCGTAATCCATTACCAGGATGACCGGCTTGTTTTCGTCTGTCTCCTGCGGCACCTCATAGCAACAGGCGTCTTTGCCAAGGCGGGCCATGTCAAAAATCTGAACGTCGATGTTGGTGCCGGAGGTGTCGTCGATCTCTAGCATGCCGTTTTTCCGGGCCAGGGCGGTAACCTTATCGCGCAGGGCCTGGTTTTTGGGCATGCTGAGGGCCTCAAAAATTTCCAGGGAATCGCTTTCGGGGAACTCTTTTTTAAGGGCATTCCTGGCAAAAAGCGAGTTCAGCACGCTGTGCATGTTGGAACTGATGATGTGCAGCGGACGGGCCAGCAGTCCGTGCTTATGCAGTGCCGCTTTAATGGTGTTGGCCCAACGTTCCCCGTGAATATGGTGCCCAAGCCTTTCGCGAAGGGTGGCGCTGAAGGTTATGGTGCGTTTCTCACCCGTGGTTTCTTCTTCAATTGCGAGTTTGCCCAGCCAGTAGATGATCCTGAGGAAGCGTTCGGGGTCCTTTCGGGTGGCCAGTTTCTCATAGACGGCCATCACCTCCACAAAAGACCTCCCCAGGATGTTGGCGGTGTGGATCAGGGCTACTTCCCGTTCGGAGAGGGACAGCTTGTTTTTTTGTGCCGCTGCTTCCAGCTTTTGCCAGTCGCGGATCGTTTTATGGGTATCTTCAATAAGTACCCTCCGGCTTATCTTGCCCGATTCGATGAACAGGAAGGTAAGGTGGGTAAGGATGTCGTAGATATCGGACCGGCCGCGGGTAATCTCGATATTCATCTGCTCGGCATCGATGCGGTAGCAATTCCTCCTGCGTTTCGGGGGCACAATGGGGGTGAAATGCGATTTCCCGTAGCCTTCATCAGAAGTCAGGTTGATGTACCGGCATTGTTCAATCCCTTCCGGCAGGCGTTCCAGCACATACACCAGGCCTTCCAGTTCCGCTTTATCCTCGGCGATACTCCCGTAAATTTCAGGGCGCAATTGCAAAAGGGCATTCCTGAGGGTTTCCCCGGAAACGCCCATGGGCTTGTAAAACCCACGGTTAAAGAGGTGGCGCATGGTAATGTACAGGCGCTCAATGGCGTTGGTGGATTCCTGGGCTCGGGTCGCTTCCATAGAAACTGCTCTGTGGCAAAAATACATTTAAATTTCTGTTCGGTGTGCGCCCCGGGGTTTTGCCCGGGGATAACCCGCAGCCTTTCCCCCGTTATGCCTCCCGGAAAGGATACAGGGCCTCTGCCACCTTGCGGTCATTGGCCAGACGCTGCACCTTGTTCTGGCCCCCGAGCTTTCCTATGGACTTCATATGCTCCCGGAAGCCGCCGTCCCGGATGCGGGTCACCTTCAACCGCTGCAGGATGTGGCCTTCAATAAGGTCCCGATAATAACTGTTCTGCTCTTGCATGGTCTGGTCCAGGAGGCTGAGGAACAGGGCTTCGTCTTCAGGTTCCCTTTCGAATTCCACCAGCCACTCGTGGTAGGGGAGCTGATTACCCTCCGGGTTGATCTGCGGAGCCACAGTAAATTCGTTGACCCTGGCGCCTGTCTGTTCAAGGGCCTTTTCCATGGCAAACTCCACCTCCTTGGCAATCACGTGTTCCCCGAAGGCGGAAATGAAGTGCTTAATGCGTCCGGTCACGATTACGCGATAGGGATTGAGGGAGGTAAAGGCCACGGTATCCCCCAGGTTGTACCCCCATAGGCCGGCATTGGTGGAGACCACCATGGCGTAGTTCACCCCTACTTCTACTTCCCCTATGGTGTACCTTTTCGCAGTAGGTTCAAAAAACTCCTCGGCCCTTACGAACTCATAGAAGATACCGGCATCGAGCAACAATAGCAACCCTTTTTCCCCCTGCCGGTCCTGGTAGGCGAAGAAGCCTTCGCTGGCCGGGAACAGCTCTATGCTATCGACCCTGCGCCCGATGAGGTTTTCAAACTTGCTGCGGTACGGTTCGTAATTGACCCCCCCGTAGATAAACAGCTGGAAATTGGGAAACAGGGTGCCAACCTCCTTCCCCGTCCGCTCCTTCAACCGTTCAAAATACATCTGCACCCAGGAGGGGATGCCGGCGATAACCGTCATGTTTTCCCCCATGGTTTCATCGACGATGCGCTCTACCTTGGCTTCCCAGTCTTCAATGCAGTTGGTTTCCCAGCTGGGCAGGCGGTTGGCCTGAAGGTACCCCGGGACGTAATGGGCAGAGATGCCTGAAAGCCGTCCGGTTTTGATCCCATTTTTGTCCTCCAGCACCGGGCTCCCCTGCAGGAAGATCATTTTGCCCGTTACAAAAGACGCCTTCCCTGTTTCGTGGATGTAGTTGAGGATGGCATTTCGGGAGGCCTTTACCTGTTCTTTGATCGAAGGCCCGGTGATGGGGATGTACTTGGCACCCGAGGTCGTCCCGGAGGTTTTGGCAAAATAAAGGGGTTTCCCCGGCCACAGGACATCGGCTTCGCCCTCCAGCACGCGGAGGATGTATGGCTTTAATTCTTCGTAGTCGCGGATGGGCACGGCCCGGGCAAATTCAGCGTGCGTGCTGATGTCTGCAAAACGGTGGTCCTTTCCAAAACCGGTATCCCTCGCCCTTTTGAGCAGTTCCCGAAAAGTCCGTTCCTGGGCCCGTACCGGATTTTGTATCCACCGTGCCGAGCGTCGGTGCACCAAATGCGCAAAAATGCGGGCTGCTATTGCCTTCAGCGAATTCATGCCTAGTTAAAGTCGATATAGTTCATCGGATTCACCGGGTTCCCGTCTTTCCAAAGCTCAAAGTGCAAATGGGGCCCCGTGGTGAGCTCCCCGGTATTGCCCACGGTCGCGATGACTTCGCCGGCACGTACCACCGCCCCCTGTTCCCTGGTAAGGGACCCGTTGTGCTTGTACACCGAAAGCAGTCCCTGCTGGTGGTCTACAATCACCACATAACCTGTGGCGGCGGTCCACTCAGAAAAGATGACCGTCCCGTTCGCAACAGCCTTCACCGGGGTATCCCGGGGCGCTACAATATCCACGGCAAAATGTTGGTGGTCCGGGTCATACGCCTGGGAAATGGATCCCGTCAGGGGGGTGAACAGCAAAACACTGCCATCAAACGTGGGTTGCTCGAAGAGGTTATATTTATCTTCCAGGGCTACCTGTGCCCTGAGGAGGCTGTCTTCCCGAATGGGATTCAAGTCTACCTGTGAAGGGTCGATCTTGAGTCCTTCGAATATCGAATCGGAGGTAATCTGCGAGGTCTGGACCTCCCCCGTTAAAACATTTCTGATATTCTCTAAATACCGATTGGTATAATTAAGTGCGTTTACCAGGGAGTCTGTTTTGTAGGTAAGCACAGTTGCCTGTCTTTTCAGGGCAGTGGAAGAGTACCCGGGGATGTACTCCCTTAAAGGGGTAAAGGCAATGAGCAAGGTGGTGAGGGCAATAAGGGCAATAGCCACCAGGGTCCCGGTCACAAAGACATTAAGGCGGTTGAGCTTGAACGAGATCTTTTCCTCGAAGGTATTCTCATTCAGGATGACGAGCCTGTACTTGTGAAGCAGCTTGCGCTTGATTTCCTTTCTCCTTTTCTTCTTCTCCATGGTGTTTCGAATTATTCCACCGGCGCGGTGCTGCCACCTGAATAAAGGCCCTAAAGGCGGGAACCCTTCCAAAAACACCCTTTATCCAGGCGGGAAGACAGATTGATTTATCAGGTCTAAAATACATCTATTACGACAATAAACCGGTTTCTAACCGCTTTTTTACTACCTTTACTTTCCTAAAATGTGTTGGCATGAATGCACTAAGTTTTTTTATGGCGATTGGACCCTGGCAGATAGCCATCATTGTTATGGTGGTACTGCTGCTTTTTGGAGGAAAGAAAATCCCTGAATTGATGAGGGGGCTGGGAAGCGGTATCAAGGAATTCAAGGATGCCTCCCGGGAAGACGACAAACTGGACGAGAAAAAGGAATAACCCTGTATTGGTTCCATAGGTTAAAGCATCCTCCGCGGATGCTTTTTTTATTCCCTTAACCCAATGTCCGACCTGTCGGCATGGCCCTTTCCTGTCGACAAATCAGGCGCCTTTAACCTTCTAAAAACCACATATTTTAGTGCTACACGTCGAATTTATTTGGATTTACAACAAAAAATTACCATAGCCCGGGCTTTCCCGTAAATTCGGAACCTGGAATGTACCCCTTTTAAAAAGGGCTGCGCCCAAACCATCAGATCCAAGGATATGAAGTTCCGGATGCCCCTCTTAATTGCAACCCTCCTGGTGCTGTTTTGCGCCGGGTCTCCTGCACATTCCCAACTGCAGGGTGCAGACGCCATGGCCACGCTCGATTTCGATGACGCGCCCTCCGGGGGGTCCCCTGAAACAAACCGATCGAATCGCCCCCGGAATTTCAGCGAAATGGCTGCCTCCCTGGAGGTGCCCGTAAGGAGCTTTACGAGGTTAACCGGGGCCCAAAGGGGCTTTTACCTGATCGTAGGCGCCTTTAAGGAGACCAAAAACATTCAAAGGCTGGTGCAAAAATTAAACCGGAAGGGGCTGGGGGCCGGCAGCTTTGTAAATCCGGAAAATAACCTGAACTACGTTTATGCCGAACGGTATGAAAGCGGGGAGGATGCCCTGAACGCCATCCAGACCCAATTGGACGGCCGCTATTTGGGAGCGATCTGGATCCTTAGGGTAGAAAACGACCCGCTGGCCCCCGGGGCCGCGGTCGTTGCGGAGAAAAAGGGGCCCCTGCTGCTGGATTCCCCCCTGGAAACCAGTGCCCCGGAGCTCAAGCGCCCCCTGGAGGTTTCCCCCCCGCCCAGCGGACCACCACAGGATAAAAGCGGTGCGTCGAACCAACTCCTGAAAAAAGCGAACACCTATTTTAATAAGATGTGGTACGACGAGGCGGCCCGGCTCTACGAACAGGCCCTGCTCCGCCATCCGGACCCACAGGATCCCGAGATTATCGAAAAAGCAGCAGATGCCCATTATTTTAACTCCAACATGGAGCGGGCGTATTTCTGGTATGAACATCTGTATGAAACCCGCAGGGAATCCATGACCACGGAAGAGCTGTTCAAATATGCCCACGCCTCCAAGGGAATGGGAAAATATTCGCGTGCCCGAAGGCTGCTCCGCCTGTATGACAAGAAAGTGGAAAAGACCCCCGCAGGCAAAATGAGGAAGGAGGCCCTGCAGCGACGGGAAGCACTCCTCGACAATATCCTGAATGCAGAGGACCTTTTCGAAATCAAAAACCTGGAGATCAATTCAAAGTATTCCGATTTTGCCCCCATGTTCTACGGCAACAAAGGCCTTGTATTTGCCTCTGCGGCCGACTCTTCTTTCTTTAAAACCCGTCGTTACCGTTGGAACAACCAGCCTTACCTGGACCTTTACGTGGCGAAAATGAATGAACAGTCGGAAGAACTAAAATCCGCCGTCAAGTTTTCGAAGAAAATCAACACCAAATACCACGAGGCTGCTGTTACCTTCTCGCCCGACCAGCAAACCATGTATTTTACCCGAAACAATTCCGGGGGAAAGCGTTTGAAAAGGGACCGAAACGGGGTCAATAACCTGAAATTATACCGCTCGCGCCAGGTAGACGGCCAGTGGGGCGAAGCGGAGGAACTGCCTTTCAACGGAGATGACTTCTCCACCGGGCACCCGGCCATGAGCCCTGACGGGAAACAGCTGTATTTTGTTTCCGATCGACCCGGCACTATCGGCGACACCGACCTTTTTGTCGTCGACATCCTTGAAGACGGATCTTTTTCAGAACCGAGGAACCTGGGTCCTAAAATCAATACGGAACAAAAGGAGTTGTTCCCCTTCATCAGCGGCAACACCCTTTATTTTTCCTCCAACGGCCACCCGGGGCTCGGGGGGCTGGATGTCTTTGAAGCGCAGTACGACCCTGAAGAGGGTTTCCTGGAGGCCAAAAACGCCGGGAAACCGGTGAATAGCCCGAATGATGATTTCTCATTCATCATCGATGAAGGCTCACAAACGGGCTATTTCGCCTCAAACCGGAGGGGTGGAAAAGGGGATGACGACCTGTATTCCTTCAAAAGGCTGCTGCCTGAAGAAACCAATGAAAACGCCATCAATGGGGTGATTACCGACCTGGTAACCGGGGAAAACCTCCCGGACGCCATGGTCGAATTGCTTGACGAAAACCGGATAAAGCTCAAAGAAGTGGTTTCCGATGCCGATGGCAGTTTTGTTTTCGAAGGCCTGGAAAGTCAGACGAGGTACCACCTGCGCATACGCAAGGAGGCCTACGCCGAAGAAGTGCAACCGGTACAAACCGGAAACAATGAGTTGGTGACCGCCGAAGTGGCCCTCAGCAGGCTGCAGGAATTGATCGACATCGAAGACGGGATCAGGAAGTTGCGGACGGAAACGGTCTATTTTGACTTCGATAAATATTCCATCCGGCCCGATGCCGCCGAAGAACTGGACCACGTGGTGGAAACCATGCAGCAGTATCCAACCATGGTCATCAAAATCGAGTCCCATACCGATTCCAGGGGTCCCGACGGTTACAATAAGTACCTGTCCGACAAACGCGCCAAGGCCACCCGCGATTACCTCATACAACGCGGCATTGAAGCCAGTCGCATCGAAAGTGCGATCGGATATGGGGAGGAACGGCTGTTGAACGCCTGCGACGGGTCAGTGGCCTGTTCGCCGAGTCAGCACCAGCTCAATCGCCGGTCTGAATTCATCGTTGTAAAAATGTAACTGCCGAAGGTTTCCGGCTATGGCTGGTGCTACAGGCGCCCTTTACGTTTGCACCTGATCACCTCAGGGAGAACGGGTTACTGCTCCCGGACGGGCAGCCTGCCACCCAAAAAAACGCGCGTTTGCCCGATTTTTCCGTGTTTCATCTGAATAATTGCGGTTGGGGCCTATTCTTTCCCATTTTTGAAGGCATATCGACGCATCGTAACCCATGGAAAAACTGCTGCTTGTCCGCGAAAGCTTTATGGAGGCCTTCCGCCATTGGGGAAACCTGATCCTCAAAAAGCATTTTCGGGCCTTTTCATGGTTTTGCTTTGCCCTTTGGGTCCTCACCCTTTATGCGTTTTTGTTCAGGGTCTCCAGGGGTTTTGACTTTTAATGGCGCCCCGAAACCAGAAAAAAACCCCTCCGGTCGGGAAGGGGTCTTTTGAATTTTCTTTTTGTGAATTTGCCTAAGGGAATCGAATGGTTTTCATAATGGCTTCCAGCTCAAACATATAATCGCGCTTATTGGTGGCCGGGGCGAAGGTAAAGCCCTCCAGCACGAGGTACCTGTTGCGCTCCTTGTCGTTGATGATGTAGGTAAGGAACGGGCCCGCCATGGGATAATTGACCATTTCCCAGATCCCCCGTACCTCAACGGCCTTCTTCCCGCCAACCTCCGCCGGGAAAATATAGGGGGCAAAGGCCTTTTCCGTGCCCATATAGGTGGTTTTCCCGGGAACATCAGGGCCGGGGATATATTTCATCCCAATGGAATCCCTCATTTTAACGATATCCTGAACCAGGGTGGAATCTGAGGTGAAGTTATTGCCGGGCAACTCATAGGCCACAATGTTCATGCTCCCTTTCTGGATCTCCCGGTCCATCCAGACGAAATTATCTTCCTGCTTCCCCACCATATAAACGGAAGGAAGCCTGAGCGAAATGCCGAATTTTTCCTTCAGGAGGGTGTCCTTGCTAAGGGAACGTAAAAATCGTTCCTGGGCTTCTTCCATCTCCATGGCTTTGATTTCGGCAATAATCCGGTCCGCGGCAACTTCAATGGCCCCCAGGAGGGCCGAATCACTGGTCGCCTTGATGACGGCCAGTTTTTGCGGGGACGCATAGACATCCTCCTGGATTTGCGCCCCTTCAATACTGTCTTTCCCCACAAACAGCACCGCCCTGCGGTGCCGGGTGGTGCCCCGGAAAACACTCGGGGGCATATGTTCCAGGTTCAGGACGGGTTCGTCCCAGGTCAGCCCCAGGACGGGTGCTGCAAAGTGTTCCCTCACCTTGTCTCCGACCGTCCCCTCCCACAGTTGGTTATCCATGACCACGGCAAGGGTGTTCAGGGAGCCCAGGGAGGCGGGTTTGTATTGTTTCTCGGGTTTTTCCTGGCAGGAAAACAGGGGAATGGCCACAAGGCAGGCAAGGAATAAGGATCTCATGGTACTGAATGGGTTTAGGGGGAACAGTTGCAAAGCTTCAATCTGGTCCCGGGTTTTATATCATTCCCGCGAATACCGTTCCATTCTCGTAAATTTTCCACAGTAATTCCCTGATGTTTTTTTGAAATGGTCCAAAGGGAGTCTCCCTTTTCAACCACATACACCTGGCCATCCCTGCCGTCCGAAGCCTGCTCCTGCCCTTTGGAGGCCGTGGCCACGTCCTGGGAAACCACCGGTTTCCTGGGGTAAATGGTAAGCCTTTGCCCAACCCTCAGCATGTTCGACCTAAGCCCATTCCATTGCTTGATCTGGTTTACGGTAACCCCGTGGCGCTCCGCGATCTTTCCAAGATAGTCCCCGCTGCGCACCCGGTACCGGATCTGTTCCTCTGCCTTTACATACTGGGGCAAGGGGTTTTCGCGACTGGCGAGTTCCTCCTGCACCCTGGCGTAAATGGCCTGTTCGTTATTTACGAAGACCCCGATGGAGCGCCTGGGCAGGCGAAGGGTGTATTCCTTCCCGGTGATCCCGGGGATAATCCCCAGCTTATAGGAGGGGTTAAGGGCTTCAATTTCCTCCCGGGGCACCCCGGTATATTTGGAAACCTGTTCAAAAGTGATCGTCGATTTAACCCTCAGGGTGTCCGTTTCGAAAAAGGGCTCCCTCACTTCCGCAGGGGTGAGGCCGTGGGCTTCGGCGTATTCAAAGAGGTACATGGTGGCTAGAAATGCAGGCACATAGCCCGCCGTTTCCCTGGGCAGGAAGGGGCGCAGGTTCCAGTAGTTTTCATACCCCCCTGACCTCCTGATCGCCTTGTTCACATTGCCTGGTCCGGAATTATAGGCCGCCAGGGCCAGGTCCCAGTCGCCGAAAAGTTCGTAAAGCTTCGACAGATACCGGGCGGCGGCATCCGTGGAGCGCTCCGGGTCGCTGCGTTCATCGACGTAACTGCTCACCTGCAGGTCATACATCCTGCCCGTGGTATACATAAATTGCCAGAGCCCCGTTGCCCCGACCCGCGACCTGGCCCTTGGGTTCAGGGCCGACTCCACGATGGCCAGGTATTTGATCTCCAGGGGAAGGTTGTATTGATCGAGGGTTTGCTCAAACAGGGGGAAATAATATTGGCTCATCCCCAGCATGCGCTCCATAAGCCCCCGCTTGTACGTCAGAAAATGCACGATAACGCGTTCCAAAGAGGGGTTGTAGCTTATGTTGAAGGGCGTTTTTTCATCCAGCAGCCTGAGGCGTTCGCGCAGCAGGTCCGTGTCCAGGGACACGCCCCGGGCTGGCAGGGAATCGGAAGTATCGGGGGCATCGGAAGCCGCCTCCTGCACCTCGAGGTACATCTGGGTAAAGTTTTCACGGGCCGCCTGCAACTCCCTGATCCAAAGGCTGTCAATCCGCGCCGCAAACGGGTGGTCTTCCAGGGTCAGCGAATCTGCCGGCACATTGGGCACTTCCTGTTCTGACAACCCTTCCGGGGAGTCTGCCCCGGGCGGTTGTGTAAGGACACTGTCAGGCTCAACATTTACCGGGGGGGTATTCCCGTCCTGGGCACTCGCTAAAGCGATACAGAACAAGGCCCCTAGGCATAGGTACTTTTTCATGGGAAGCATTGGGTTAACTTCTGTGAGGGCGAACTAAAATCGCACATTTTTAATTAAGAACGAAATTTTTTGCCTTTAAGTGCCCGGAACCCATTGGTTATGAGCTGATTCAATCATTTTCAAGGATTGCCGCAATCCCCGGAAGGGTTTTGCCCTCCAGGCTTTCCAGCATGGCCCCACCGCCTGTGGACACATAACTCACCTGGTCCTGGAAGCCGAATTGCTTCACTGCCGCCACGGAATCGCCCCCGCCCACCAGGGAAAAGGCCCCGGCCTTTGTCGCTTCGGCCACGTAATTGCCCACGGCGATAGTACCGGCGGCAAATTTTTCCATTTCAAAAACCCCCACCGGGCCATTCCAGAGGATGGTCTTCGATTGCAAGATCACCTCCCTGAACTGTTCCAGTGTTTTCGGGCCTGCATCAAGCCCCTGCCAGCCCTTTTCTATCGCCGCTGCGGGCATCACCCGGGTTTGCGCGGTACTGCTGAATTGATCTGCGGCTACCACATCTACCGGGAGGTGCACCTTTACCCCTTTTTGACGGGCTTTATCGAGAATGGAGAGGGCCAAATCCGTCTTGTCGGGTTCGCAAATGGAGTCGCCCACTGCGCCCCCCTGTGCCAGGACGAAGGTATAGGTCATTCCGCCACCGATGATCAGGTGGTCGATTTTGTCCAGGATGTTTTCAATGATGGTGATTTTACTGGAAACCTTGGCGCCGCCCAGAATAGCAGTCACCGGTTTTTCGCCTGTTTTCATGACGGCCTCGATGGCCTTTATTTCCCCCGCCATCAAATACCCGAAACATTTGTTCGCCCCGAAAAACGAAGCCACCACGGTGGTGGACGCATGTGGCCGGTGTGCTGTGCCAAAAGCATCGTTGACGTAAATGTCGCCCCAACGGGAAAGTTGCTCCGCAAACCCCCTGTCGCCGGCCTCTTCTTCTCCATAAAACCGCAGGTTTTCGAGAAGTAAGACTTCCCCGCTTTTAAGGGCAGAGACCGCAGAAGCTACCTCCGGGCCTATGCAGTCTGCAACAAATTTTACCTGCACCCCCAGGACCTCCGAAATGGTCTCGCAAATATGGCTAAGCGACATGTCCGGGTTCTTTTTCCCCTTGGGCCTTCCCAGGTGGCTCATCAATACGGCGCTCCCCCCATCTTCCAAAATTTTGATGATGGTGGGTTTCGCGGCCTCGATCCGATTGGTATCGGTCACTTGAAACTGATCGTCCAGGGGGACATTGAAGTCCACCCGGATCAGGGCCTTTTTATCCTTAAAATCGAAGTTGTCAATCGTTTTCATTCCTTTGGGATTTGATCTGGATCCAAAAATAACCAATAATGCCCTGACCCCGGGCCCTTAAATCGGAATTCCGGGGCCAAGGGCCAAATTATAGTATCTTTGGGGGTATGCAGTTCTCGGAAATCCTCGGACAAAACCACCTGAAGCACCACCTGACGGCAAGTGCCGATGCAGGGCGGGTTCCCCACGCCCAGCTATTCGTCGGACCCGAAGGCTGCGGGGCCCTGGCTGTGGCCCTGGCCTATGCGCGATACCTCCTGTGCGGGCACCGCGGGGGCGAAAACAACGGCGACACCGCCTGTGACATAAAGTGCCGGCAGCTTACCCATCCCGATTTGCATTTCGCCTTTCCCGTAGCAAAATCGGATAGTGCAAAGCGGCATCCGGTAAGCGACCATTACCTGGGCCAATGGCGTGAGTTCATGAGGGAACAACCCTATGGCAACCTCTTTGACTGGTACCGGGCCATCGGGATTGATAACAAACAGGGGCAGATCGGGGTCGACGAAGCCCAGGACATGGTCAAAAAATTAAGCCTTAAGGCCTACGAAGGCGGTTATAAGGTAATGATTGTCTGGATGGTGGAGCGCCTGAATCCGTCAGCGGCAAACAAATTGCTCAAGCTCATTGAGGAGCCCCCTCAGAAAACGGTGCTTTTGCTGATCGCAGAAGATGAGTCCCAACTCCTGCAGACCCTTCGCAGCCGTTGCCAGGTCCTGCATTTCCCGCCCCTTCCCGAATCCGTCATTGCCGATGGGCTGGTGGAAAAGGGGGCCGCGAGGGAGGAGGCCCTCCGGATTGCCCAGGAAGCCAATGGAAATTTTAACCGGGCCCTGGACCTGATGCTCCAGGATTCCGAAGACCTGGTTTTTGAGCAATGGTTCGTGCAATGGACGCGAACGGCATTCAGGGCCAGGGGCAACAAGGCCGCCGTACACGAGTTGATCCTGTGGAGCGAGGAGGTCGCCAAAACCGGGCGCGAAACCCAAAAGAAATTCCTGTCCTACTGCCTGACGGTAATCCGGCAGGCCCTGCTGTTAAACTATGGGGCTGCCCCCCTGGTCTATCTTAAAATGAGGCAACCCGACTTTCGGCTGGAGCGGTTTGCCCCCTTTATACACGAGAATAACATCCTGCCCATGTCCATGGAGCTGGAAAAGGCCCTCTACCATGTGAGCAGGAACGGGAATTCCCGTATGATCTTTACCGACCTTTCCATCAAATTAACCCGGCTGTTGCATCGCAAAGCCGGATAACCTTTTATCCGATGAACACTTTTGTAACCCATGCAACCGAGATCCTGCTGCTGGTTTTCCTGTCAATCACCTTCCTGCAAAGCGGCCTGGACAAACTCTTCAACTATACGGGAAACCTCCAGTGGCTCCAGGGGCACTTTTCAAAAAGTCCTTTGAAACGCATGGTGCCCGCCCTTTTGATGGTTCTGACGCTCACCGAGCTCCTGGCCGGCATCCTATGCGTGGCCGGTATCATCCAGTTGCTCGCCGCCTCCGGAACACAATGGGCCCTCTGGGGCAGCATCACTTCCTGTATTGCCCTCCTGATGCTGCTTTTCGGCCAGCGCCTCGCCCAGGATTACGCCGGGGCACAAACGATTGTCATCTATTTTGTGCCTGCCGTATTCCTGGTATTCCTGTTACAGCCATAAAAAAAACCCGGCCCTTCCATGGGCCGGGTCCTTGTGCCATTAAGCCGGATTACTCCGGGGTTGTCTCGTTCAGCAGTTTAAGGACTGCCTCGGTTATATCCTGGGCTTCGGCTCCGTAAAGCACGCTGCCGCCTTCTCCCCCGGTTAGGATAAACGTATAGCCGTTTGCCTTCCCATACTCCTTAACGGCCTTGCGCACCTCCTGGACCACGCTGTCCATTTTCATCTGGCCCATGCGTTGCATTTGTTGTTCTTCCTGCTGCAGTTGTTGGCCGACCATCTGTCCCTTTTGTTGGAAAACCCCGTATTCTTCCTGGGCCTTTTGCTCAGACATGGCTTTTGCCCGGTTTTGAAGGTCCTGGGCCTCCATTTGAAAAACCTGGGAAATACTGTCCCTTTTCCTGGAAAAGATTTCGGACCTCCTCTGGTATTCCGCTTCCACGTCTTGTTTCTTCTGATATCCGTCCATCAGCTTTACGTTATCGACGTAACCGATTTTTTGCTGCTGGCAGCTTAGCACTAAAAGGGCCGCGAGGAGCCCCATGAAATTTTTCATTGTGTTTATGTTAGGTATTACAGCGTGCTAAAATAGGAAAGCTTTTGGTAAGGCCTGCCGTTGCGGCCCGAATTCTTTGTGTTCCCCGCTGCTTTGCTACAGTTGCCTGATCTTGCCCCTGGTGCGGGTGATCTCCTCTGCCACGGGGCCACAACCTGGCAGTCAACACCTCTTATAAGACGGGAAAAAGGGGTCTGACAATTATCTCTATATGTCTGTATTACAAAGCTTTAAGCGTTGTATTCAGGTTTTTTGAAGGACATAAATATGGGACGAGTATTCGCTTTGGAACCACCCGAAAAGGTTAGACACACCGCCCCAGAACATGCCCTTTAAGGGGGCCGCAATGCTCCCGCGATACTTCTCCGACAACCAGCTGATATAAAAAGCGTCGAGCCAGAGGGGCCTTACAGAAACCAAGCGGTACCCGAAAGGTTCGAAGAGGGGCGCAATGGCTTCCCTGGAATAATGCCAGAGATGTCGGGGGACGTCATATGCCGCCCAGTGCGCCTTGTAGTGTCGCGCATCAAAGGACTTGAAATTTGGAAGCGCCAGTACAAGCCACCCGCCCGCATTTAAAACCCGGGTAAACTCCCTGATGCTTTCCTCCGGGTCGGGCAGGTGTTCCAAAACATGCCATAGGGTAACCACATCGAATCGCTGACCGTCCACATCCGCAAGTCCTGTATGCAGTTCAATGCCTTTTTCAGATGCCCTCCTCCTGGCGGCCGGGTTGGGTTCTATTCCAAAGGTGCGCCATCCATGGCCCCTCATGTTCCGGACGAAATCCCCGGTCCCTGCCCCAATATCCAGCAAGGCACCTTTTTGCACTGCATAGGACTCGACCAGGCGCCGTTTATGAGACAGGTTTAGCTGCTTGGCGCCCTGGTACAGTTTTTCCGAAAGGCTGGAAGACCTGTCGGTGTGGGAAATATATTCTGGCGTTTCGTAATAGGGGTTTAAGTCGAGGGGGGCTGGGACCGTTTTCAGGGATTTCCCGTCCCGGGCCCATACCAGGTCAAACTCCTCCCCGCTAACCAAATAGTCCTTAGTCCTGATATACGTCTTTTCCTGCATCTCTGACCTGTCTTTTCCGGAGCGTCTAGTGACTGGCTGTATAAAGGCTTAAAGGTTCCACGTGGAACTATCGTCCGAGATAGACCAGCAAAACGCTAATGTCGCTTGGGGAGACCCCACTGATCCTGGAAGCCTGGGAGACCGTTGCGGGCCGTATGGCGGAAAGTTTTTCCCGTGCCTCGAAGGAAAGGGAAGACAGCCCGTGGTATTCGAAATCCTCAGGGATCTTTAAATGCTCAAGCCGCTGGAGTTTATCAGCATTGTTCCTTTCCTTTTCGATATACCCCGAGTATTTGACCTCAATTTCTGCCTGCTCCTGTACCTCTTCATCCATCCCCTGCCTGTCCACGAACCCGGAAACTTCTTCAAGCCGGAGCAAATGCGCCATTTGCACTCCGGGGCGGGAAAACACCTTAAAAAGTTTATCGCCCTGAGTAACTTTCGCGGAACCGACCTCCTCCAGGATAGGGTTGATTTGTTCCGGCACAAAACTCGTATCCTTAAAGAACCGAACGAGCTCCCGGGATTGTTCTTTTTTCCGGAGCATCCGCCGCATCCTTTCCTCGCCCGCAAGGCCGAGGGCATACGAACGCTCTGTGAGCCTTAAATCGGCGTTGTCCTGACGCAGCAGGGTGCGGTATTCCGCACGGGAAGTAAACATACGGTACGGTTCTTCAGTGCCCTTGGTGATCAGGTCGTCCACAAGTACCCCGATATAGGCTTCATCCCTGCGAAGCACGAAAGGTTCCCGGCCCTGTATCCTCAGGTGGGCGTTAATCCCGGCCATCAGGCCCTGGGAAGCTGCCTCTTCATAACCTGTAGTCCCGTTGATTTGTCCGGCAAAATAGAGGTTTCTGACCAATTTGGTCTCCAGCGTATGCTTCAATTGGGTGGGCGGGAAGTAATCATATTCAATCGCATATCCCGGCCGAAAAAACTTTACCCCTTCAAATCCGGCGACGGACCGCAAGGCCCGAAATTGTACGTCTTCAGGCAAAGAGGTGGAAAACCCATTGACATACACCTCAACGGTTTCCCATCCTTCGGGCTCTACAAAAATCTGATGCCGCTCCTTTTCGTGAAATCTATGTATTTTATCTTCTATGGATGGGCAATACCTAGGACCCGTACTCTGAATGTTCCCATTGAACATGGGGGAGCGATCAAAGCCTTCCCGCAACAGGTCGTGCACCTCCGGGCTGGTATAGGTCATATGGCAGGGCAGCTGCCTTTCCAGCAATGGGGTTTCGGTATATGAAAACCTGCCCGGGGAATCATCGCCGGGTTGTGGGACCATTTTTGAATAATCCAGGCTCCGGCCATCCACCCTGGGCGGGGTGCCGGTTTTCATCCGTCCCGAAGTAAAGCCGAACGCCACCAGTTGCTCGGTTATGCCCCTGGCGGCACCCTCGCCGGCCCGGCCACCCCCGAACTGCTTCTCCCCAATATGGATCAGCCCGTTCAGGAAGGTGCCGTTGGTAAGGATCACGGACTTCCCGAAGATATCAATGCCGAGGGAGGTCCGTACCCCAACCACCTCATCCCGATCGATAAGCAACTCCCGCACCATCTCCTGGTAAAAATCCAGGTTTGGGGTGGCTTCCAGGGCCAGGCGCCATTGTTCTGCGAAGCGCATCCGGTCATTCTGCGTCCTTGGGCTCCACATGGCAGGGCCCTTGCTTTTATTCAGCATCTTAAACTGGATCGCAGAGCGGTCCGAAACAATTCCGGAATAGCCCCCCAGGGCATCAATTTCCCGAACAATCTGCCCTTTGGCTATACCCCCCATGGCCGGGTTGCAAGACATCTGCCCGATGGTCTGCAGGTTCATGGTAACCAGCAGCGTTTTGGACCCCATATTCGCTGCAGCGGCTGCAGCCTCACATCCGGCATGCCCGCCACCCACTACGATTACATCATACTTCTCCCCAAACATACACTTCAATGTTTCACGTGGAACAATTGCAAACATTCCTCTTCCCGAGCCCGCATGTCTGCCTTTTCGGTTTCGTTATGGTCGGAATATCCCATCAGGTGCAGTACTCCATGGATCATTACCCGCCGGACTTCCTCTTCGAAAGAAATCCCCAATTGCGCCGCGTTGTCCCTGATACGGTCTACTGACAGGAAAAGATCTCCCTTCAGTTCCATTTGCGAACCATAATCAAAGGTGAGGATGTCGGTGTAGTAATCGTGCTGAAGATAGGTCCGGTTCATTTCCAGCAACGCCTCATCATCGCAAAAAATATAATCAAGCGAGGTTATGCTGCGCCCCGCCCTGGAGGCTACATTCAAAATCCAATCGGTATATTTATCCTCTTCCCCGAGCTCAAAATCGATCTGGTAATGATAGCGTATCATGCTGTTTAAAATATTCCCGAACTTTTTCTTTAAACTTTTGGCGCAAAGGTAATGCCTCCCGGTTTAATAGTTCATCCTCCGGCGTAATTCTCTCAATCCCTTTCGGTTTTTCAAATATGGGGGCGGAGAACTCCTGCCGGTTAGACCGGCTTTGCCGTTCCTCAGTTTTCCCCTGCTCCAGGGTGGCATTTTCAAGTTTAAGGAGCTGTTGTCGGATGCGGTTCAGTCGTTCCGCGGTACGGTCCGTGATTCCCCCCCTGAGGAGCTCGTTCTCAAAAAGCTCCATTTCCCTGGCGATTTGTTCCGCAAGTTTCCTGTCGGATTCGATCATGTCGTCCAGCTGCTTTTCCAATTCCATCCGGATCTGTTGTTGCCGTTTATATATTTCATAAAAACGGCTGTAATCGGCTTCGGAAAAGCCTTGTGCGCCCGCCCCGTTTCCCTCTTTATCCCCAGCGCCCGCCGGGTCCTGCCCGTCCTTTCCCCGGCCCTTTCCTTTGCCGCCGCCTTCGCCTTCTCCTTCACCTTCTCCCTGGCCCTCGCCTTCCGCGCCCCCTTCGCTATTTCCCTGTTGCCCGCCTTGTCCGGGATTCTCACCGGGTTTTGAGCCCTTGCCCTGCCCTTCACCCATCATTTTTTGCAATTCCTCCTGGCTTTTGATAATATCGGGCAGTTGCAAATCAGAGCCCGCACCATTTCCGCTACCCGGCATAAGGGATTCCATCATGTTGTCCAGGATATCCGCGAGAAAAGCCGCCAATTCATTGGTAGCCGTCACGACGTATTGCTGGTAGGAGAGCCCCTTGTACCAATCGCCATTGCCGTGCGCCTCCAGCGACTTGTCGATATTGTAATAGACCTCCGTAATCTGCGTATTGATCAACTCCGACAGTTCCGCCCGCCTCAGGGAAAGGGTGAAAAGGCTGTCGTCTACATGGCCGAAGACGTCCCTTAGTTGTTGTTGTTTACGAACATCGCCTGAATGCGACAGGCCCGGCTCCCCTTCGCGTCTCATTCCTTCGAAGAGCGCCTCCTGCTCCAGGGAAAAAATAACCAGGTTGTCGAGGATTTGGCGAAGCATTTCCGCATCTTCCTGTAAGCTCTGTGCCCCCCCCATAGCGGCCCCCTCTCCAAGTTGTTTCGCCAGCTGTTTCATTTTCCCGGCAGCGGATTTTTGTTTTTCCTGTACCGGTTTTTGGCTTTTTCCATCCCCGCCCTCCTTCTGTTCTTTGATGCCCGTAAGCGCCTCTTGTTGATCCTTGGCTATGGATTGTTCTTTTTCCGGGTCGCGTTTCCACGGCATGGGTTTCCTCAGCGCCTCATTCTGCTCTTCGAGTTGTTCCAGGCGTTCCTGAACCTCCTTAAACCCCTGATTCAATTCGCCCTGCTCCTGGCCTTCGTTTTGTTCAGGAACTGGTTGCTCCGACAATTTTTCCTGTGCTTCACCAAGGGTTTCAAGTTCCCGCTGTACCTGCCTTGACTTCTCCTGCACCAGATAGCGGCGGGTGAGTTCCAGAAGCTGTTCCAGGCTGCGCTCCCGGCTATTTTGGGCCCTGGAGTACTCCTCAAGGCGTTCCTGTAATTCCTCCCCTTCCAACTGGTCGAGTACTTTTTGCAGTTCTTCCATGAGGGCGGCATTCTTACGGGCTTCCATTTCCTGCCGCTCCAGGCGCTCCTGAAGCAATTCGTCTTCCGGGGAGTTCTCTTCGGGCGCCATGCGCTCCGAAACTTCACGGCTGAACTTCTCCATAAGCCGCTCCTGTTGTTCCTGCCGGCTTAAGAAATCGCGCAACTGCTGTTTGTCCTCGTAATTCAAGGAACCTTCTTCGCGTTGGGTGCGCTCAAATTCATCAAGCCCCTTCCTGATCTGCTCTTGTTCCCGCCTGGAATCGGACAAGCCCTCCAGGGCCCTTTCCTGTTCCTCAAGCAACCGGGAACGCAGGGATTCCCCGGAGAGCAACCTGAGGGTAAACTCCCGGCTGGTACTGACCTTTCCCCCGTGCTGTGCGTCGTTATCCTCCACCTGGAAGTATACCGTATATCCAGTTTCCGGATCAACCTGCAGCCCACTGGGGAAGGTATAATAAAACCGATGCAGGGTAGTCCTTGGGGCACCCATATCCAGCATTTGGGCTTCTTCCGGTTTTCCTTCCGGATAGCAAAAAACCTTCAGCCCGGCGATGCCATGATCGTCGGAAACCTCCCCGGCAAAATAAAACAGGTTCGGGCTTAATGAGTCCTGCTCCATACGTGCCGTGATGTCCGGGGATTCATCCCGGATAACCTCCACCTGATATTCAAGTTTATCGAATTCCTGAAAATCTGCGTTCGACGCGCTAATAGCGTACGTAGTACCCTTCCAGAACCGTTTTTGAAAGGAGGTGCTTTGTGTTGCCAGACGCCGCAGCACCGTATCGGTATCGGCATAAACCAGGGTGTCGGCATGGACTGCCCCCACCCGCCAGGTGATCCGCGAGCCTTCCGGAACCACCAGGTTTCCGCTGCCCTTAATGGTTTCCCCCGGGAGGGAAAGATACTCCGGGTATTCCACTTGCATTTCAAAGCGGTCGATCAGGGGCACCCGGGTCACTTCCAGCAGGTATTCGCCCGAAGTGATGCCCCCTCCTTCAAAATAAAAGGATACCGGGCTGAGCGGCGGCACAAAAGTGTGTTCAAAATGATCCCCAAAATCTTCAAGGATTACCCGCTTCCCGTCGATCACCACACGTACCGACTCCGGTTGCATGCTCCCCGGGGTACGCACTTGAAGGACAAAGGGTTGGTCTTCCCGTCCCTTCAGGCTTGTGTTCAGGATTTCAAACCGAAAAGGCGCCGGGGGCTCATACGCCACGCGGTAGTTCACCACGCGCTCATAGGAGCGCATAAAGTCCAACCCCTTGCCGCTGATCCAGATAAGCGCGATCAGGGCCAATGGGATTCCCGCATACCTCCAGTACTTCCAGGCCTCCCCCATCTTAACAGCTTGCGGGAAGGGAACCGTTTGGAGGGCCCTGGACCGCTGTTCCACACTGGCCAGCAGAAGCTCGGTTTTCTCGCGACTTTCGGCCAGTTCAAGGAGGTTGTACAAGCGGTCGTTGACCTCCGGAAAATGCCTGCCGATCAGGCGTGACCCCTCCTTGGGGGTCAGTCCCTTTTTCAGGCGGAACAACCTCAGCAGCGGATCGGCCACATACCGCCCCAAAAAGAATACTTCGACCCCTGTTCCAAAGACCAACAGCACCGTCCTTGCCCCTGGGGGCAACCACAGAAAATATTCAAGCGCCCCGATCAGCAGGAATACCAGGCCGCCAAAAAAAAGGAACAGGAAGGTGCCCTTTATGATTTGCCGCCAGTAATACCGTGTGATAAAGGCCTGGAGTTTGTCCAGTATGCCCTGATAAGAGTCCAAATTGTTATCTTTAGTACCAAGATAATGTGATGTCCGTAAATCCCGGGCCAAAAACATGTTAAAACACCCCATGGCCTCGCTGAAATACCTCGCTGCCCTCAGCATCCCCCTGACCGCTTTCATAGGCATTTCCGAAGGCGGCGCCTGGACGTTCCTGACGCCGGTATATGCCTTTGTGCTGATTCCCGTCCTTGAAATCCTGTTGCCCCAGGACGCCTCCAACCTTCCCCCGGACACCCGTGAAAACGCAGCCCACAACCGGGCCTACGACTGGATGCTCTACGCCAACGTCCCCATTGTTTACGGGCTCCTCTGGCTGGTGGGTTCGTCAGTAAACCCGGGGGTTGCCCCCGGCTGGGAACACCTCGGGATCGCCCTTTCGCTGGGGATTGCCCTTGGGACCAACGGCATCAATGTGGGCCACGAGCTGGGCCACCGCCAGGGTTCCCCGGAGCGGTTCCTGGGCAAACTCCTGCTCCTTCCCAGTTTTTACATGCATTTTTATATCGAGCACAACTACGGCCACCACCTTAACGCCGCCACCCCCGAAGACCCGGCGACAGCTAAATATAACCAATCGGTTTACGGGTTTTGGCTCACGACGGTGGTAGGGCAATACCGCAGCGCCTGGCGGATCCAGGCGGACCTGCTTAGAAGGGCGGGGAGGGGTTTCTTTTCCGTCTATAACGACATGTTCTGGTATCTGGTCATCACCAGCGCCTACCTTTGCCTGTTATACTACCTGTTTGGCGCGACGGGCCTTGTATTACTGACTGCTTCCGGGATCATCGGGTTCCTCTTACTCGAAACGGTCAACTATATTGAACACTATGGCCTTTTGCGCCAAAAACTTCCATCGGGCCGGTATGAAAGGGTAAGGGAAATCCATTCGTGGAACAGCAACCACATCGTAGGGCGCGTTGTCCTTTACGAACTTACCAGGCATAGCGACCACCACTATAAATCGTCCAAAAAATACCAGGTGCTGGATTACCACGAACAATCCCCCAACCTGCCTTTTGGGTACCCTACCTCCATGGTGCTCGCCCTGGTCCCGCCCCTTTGGTTCCGGATCATGAACCCCCGGATTCCCGCGGCCATGAAACCGGCCTGACCTACCTTGCCAGTTTATGCTTCCTGCCTATCTTTGCCTGAGAAATTACGGCTATGACCCAAAAGGTGCGCGTTCGTTTTGCCCCAAGTCCCACGGGGCCTTTACATATTGGGGGGGTCCGGACTGCCCTTTTCAACTACCTGTTCGCAAAAAAACACGGGGGGAGCTTCCTGCTCCGCATTGAAGACACCGACCAGAACCGCTTCGTGCCGGGGGCTGAAGCCTACATCGTGGAATCGCTGGAGTGGCTGGGAATCCCTTTTGATGAAGGCCCGGGGCGGGATGGCGGTTACGGGCCCTACCGGCAAAGCGAGCGGGGAGCACTTTATTCCAAATATGCCCAGCACCTGGTGGAAACCTCCTGGGCGTACTACGCCTTCGATACCCCGGAAGAACTCGATCGCCTCAGAGCGGCCTACGAAGCCGAAGGCAAGACCTTCACTTACAATTGGGAAACCCGGGAAGGCCTGAAAAATTCCCTGACCCTCGACCAGGAGGAAGTAGCCGCCCTCCTCAAACAAGGGGCCCCTTATGCCATCCGATTCAAATGGCCGCTCGACACAGTCATCACCCTGAAGGACCTTATCCGCGGGGAGATCCGGATAGACGGCAATACCCTCGACGACAAGGTGCTCTTCAAAAGCGACGGGATGCCTACCTACCACCTGGCGAACATCGTGGACGACCACCTGATGGAAATCAGCCACGTTATCCGCGGGGAGGAATGGCTTCCCTCCCTGGCGCTGCACTTTCAATTATATAAAGCCTTCGGCTGGGAGCCCCCGCAGTTCGCCCACCTGCCGCTGATCATGAAACCACAGGGCAAGGGGAAGCTCAGCAAAAGGGATGGGGAAAAAATGGGATTTCCCGTCTTCCCGCTGCAATGGCAAGACAGCCCGGGTTACCGGGAAAGCGGCTACTTTCCGGAAACCGTGCTCAATTTCCTGGCCTTACTGGGGTGGAACCCGGGAACGGAACAGGAACTGTTTTCCAGGGAAGAGCTTGTGCAGGCTTTTGACCTGGACCGGGTCCAGAAATCGGGGGCCCGCTTCGACCCGGAAAAAAACAAATGGTATAACCACCAGTACCTGCAGGCAAAACCCCTTTCGGAACTGGTTCCGTTGTTCCGTCCGGTCCTTGACGGGCACGGGGTGGAAGCTGACTCCTTCTCGGATGCCTACCTTGGGCGGGTTATTGAACTTATCAGGGAACGGGCGTCCTTTGTACACGAATTCTGGGGCCTGGGCTCCTATTTTTTTCAAGCGCCAGGCACGTTTGATCCCAAAGCGGTAAGCAAACAATGGAAGGAAGGCACGCCGGAAGTGCTGCGCTCCCTTGCGGACGTGCTCGCGGGAATAACCCCCTTCACGGCTGCGGATATCGAAAAGGCGGTTACCGGATGGATACAGGACAATGCCCTTTCCTTCGGGCAGGTCATGCCCCCGTTGCGGTTGGTGCTGGTAGGGGCGCTCCAGGGCCCGCACCTGTATGATATCATGGGGCTTATCGGAAAGGAGCAGACCCTGTCCAGGATAGCCTACGCTTTGGACACGCTATAAGCCACTTCCCCGCCTTGTAACATTTTGTGCTAAAAGGCGACCTGTTTCAGCGACTCTTCGTACCTTAAAGCTATAATTAATACTTACAAGCCATGGTTAATTTTTTCTTCTGGATGCCGTTTATTGCCCTGGGCATCCTGCTGCTGTTCTGGACTTTTTTTGTGGTGAAGCAACAAACCGCGGTGGTAGTGGAACGCTTTGGCCGTTTTCAGAGCATCCGGAATTCCGGGCTGCAGATGAAAATCCCCCTGGTTGACCGGATCGCCGGGAAGTTAAGCCTGAAAATACAGCAACTCGATGTGATTGTAGAGACCAAAACCCTCGATGACGTTTTCGTAAAGCTCAAGGTTTCCGTACAATATGTAGTCATCCGCGACAAAGTCTATGATGCCTTTTATAAACTGGAGTACCCACACGAACAAATCACGTCTTATGTTTTCGACGTGGTGCGGGCCGAGGTCCCCAAGATGAAACTCGATGATGTCTTTGTGAAAAAAGACGATATCGCCATCGCCGTCAAATCGGAATTACAGGACGCCATGCTCGATTACGGGTATGACATCATCAAAACCCTGGTCACCGATATCGACCCGGATGCCCAGGTAAAGGCCGCCATGAACCGGATCAACGCCTCGGAACGGGAAAAGATCGCCGCGCAGTTCGAGGGCGATGCCGCCCGAATCCTCATTGTGGAAAAAGCCAAGGCAGAGGCCGAGAGCAAACGCCTGCAAGGGCAGGGCATTGCCGATCAGCGCCGGGAAATCGCGCGTGGCCTGGAAGAATCGGTGGAGGTGCTGAACAAGGTGGGGATCAACTCCCAGGAAGCTTCCGCCCTCATTGTGGTTACCCAGCACTATGACACCCTGCAGGCCATTGGGGAAGAAACGAATACCAACCTGATCCTGCTTCCCAATTCCCCCCAGGCCGCCAGCGACATGCTGAACAACATGGTCGCTTCCTTTACCGCCAGCAACCAGATCGGGGAGGCCATGAAGCAGCAGAAAAAGGATGCTGAAGGCAAGAACAAAGGGCAGGCCTCCTGATCCTGAAGGCTTGGCTTCCCCCGGAAGCCGCCTGTGCGCTTCGGCTTTATCCCCGTATTTTCCTGAGGAGGTAGCCGATCCCCCAGGAAAGGAGGAATTTTTTGAGCAGGTCTCCCCCCGCGAGGTCAGCGAAAAGTTCACGGGGTTGCAGGCTTTCCTTCAGGTGGTGTAGGTCGGCCTTGAGTTCCTCCGCCGCGATCTCGCGTTTTAGCTGCAGGATGGTGAGGTCCCTGTCGATCTCCTTAAATGAAGTGTAGTGCCGATCTTTCATTCCCCGTCAAAGTAATAGGCCGAAAACCTCCTGAGGAGGACAGCCTGTAGCTTGCTCCTTAAAGCGAATGCAAGGGCGCCCAGAAGCAGGTAGAAAGCCCCTACGATCAAAAAACCATGGGTCGGGTTCCCCAGGAGGTCCCCCAGGGCCACGGAGCCTGCAATGGACAGGAAGAAAAGGGCCAGTAGCCCCAACATGCCCAAAACCAGGGCCAATGCCAGGGCATAAAAGGATTTCATCACGAACTTGAACGTCCTTAGCCTGTAGTAGTCTATCGTGCTGTCGATATATTCCCGGGTAGCCCTTTGCGAATCGGCCCAGTCTTCTTTTAACTGCTCGAAAGCCATTTTCTATTTTTGAAGTTTGGCGTTTTCCCTGCGAAGTTCCTCCAGGCGGCGTTCAAGTCCTGCCAGTACCTCGTCTGCCCGGTGGCTGAACTTTGAAATGGCCTCATCGAGGCTTTTTTCAAATTCCTTCTGCTGCTTGCGCGCAGAACTTTCCACCTGCTTGCGGGCCTCAGAAACCTTTTCCTTTATTTCATCGGCGCCTTCCCGGGCTTTCTCTTTCAAGCGTTCCCGCGTTTTACTCCCCTCATCGGGCGCATAAAGGATGCCCGCGCCTGCCCCGATTACGGCCCCTACCAGCAACGCCAGTACAACCGATCCACTATCATTTGCCATAGTTATTCGTATCTGTGGTTAAACAACTTTTTGCGAGCCTTTAAGATAATGAATTTCCCCGGAGCTGGAAAGGAAAACGAACAGGGAAAGCCGACGCCTTACCCGGCCTCATGCGTGGGCATGATGGGGTGGTTTTGACAAAAACTTCAAAATCGGCCCGTGAAGGGCTGCTCTGCTGTTCCGGCAAGTAATGTGCCCTCCCTTGTGCCAATCGCCTCTTATAGCCGCTTATTTAAAGTCGTTTTCAATAATAAATTTCGATGCTGCTGCAATTTGCCATAGATCGGCATTATTCCTCGTTTTGTTCCAATTTCGCCCAGGTATCCCTAAGGGTTGCGGTGCGGTTAAAAACGAGGTTGCCCTGCGCACTGTCGGGATCTACGCAGAAATATCCCATCCGCTGAAACTGGAACCGGTCGCCCGGTTGGGCTGCGGCCAGCCCGGGTTCCACCCTGGCGGTGACAAGGGTGAGGGATTCCGGGTTGATGAATTCGAGGAAATCGCGATCCTTGTGGGCGTCCGGGGTGGGATCCGAAAAGAGCCTGTCGTACAGCCGTACCTCTGCCTCCAGGGCATGCGGGGCAGAAACCCAGTGCAGGGTCCCCTTCACCTTGCGAAGGCTTTCCTCCGTACCGCTGCCGCTTTTGCTCTTCGGGTCGTAGGTGCAATGGATCTCCAGGATATTCCCCCCGGCATCCTTTCGGACCTCGTCGGCCCTGATGATGTAGGCGTTCTTCAGCCGTACCTCCCCCCCCAGGCGGAGGCGGAAGAACTTGCGGTTCGCCTCTTCCCGAAAATCTTCCCGTTCTATATACAGTTCCCTGGAAAAAGGGATTTCCCGGAACCCGGCCTGGGGATCTTCAGGGTTGTTCTCCGCTTCCAGCCACTCTTCTTTACCTTCCTCATAATTGGTGATAATGAGCCTGACCGGGTCCAGCACCGCCATCACCCTGGGCGCGACCCGGTTCAGGTGTTCGCGCATGTGGAAGTCGAGCAGGGCAACGTCTACCACATTGTCCCTTTTGGCAATCCCAATGGTATGGGCAAAGTTCCTGAGGGCTTCGGGCGTACACCCCCTCCTGCGCAGGCCCGATATGGTGGGCATCCTGGGGTCATCCCACCCCTTGACGAACCCCTGCTGTACCAACTGCAGCAACTTCCTTTTGCTCACTACCGTGTGGCTTAGGTTCCTCCTGGCAAATTCGCGTTGTTTCGGCCTTACTTTTCCCGATTCTACCACTTGGTCTAAAAACCAGTCGTAGAGCTCCCGGTGCGGCGCAAATTCCAGGGTACAGAGGCTGTGGGAGACTTGTTCAATGTAATCGCTTTCCCCGTGCGTCCAATCGTACAACGGGTAAATACACCAATCGGTATTTGTGCGGTGGTGCGACCGGTGCAAAATCCGGTACATGACCGGGTCGCGCATCAGCATGTTCGGGGAGGCCATGTCGATCCTGGCCCTCAATACATGCGCCCCTTCCTGAAATTCCCCCGCCTTCATTTTCCGGAACAGTTCCAGGTTTTCAGCAACACTGCGATCCCGAAACGGGCTTGCCACCCCGGGCGTTGTGGGGGTTCCCTTTTGTTTGGCAATATCTTCTGATTTCTGGCTGTCGACATAGGCCTTCCCCGCCCGAATAAGGTCCTCGGCCCAGTCGTATAGTTGTTGGAAATAATCGGACGCATAGCACTCTTCTGCCCAGGAGTACCCCAGCCATTCCACATCCTGTTTGATGGCATCTACGTACTCCTGTTCTTCCTTGGTGGGATTTGTATCATCGAAGCGCAGGTTTACCGGGGCCTGATACCGAAGGCCAAGTCCAAAATTCAGGCAAATGGAGCTCGCATGCCCAATGTGCAAATATCCGTTAGGCTCCGGGGGAAACCGGAACCGCAGGTCTTCCTTTTTAAAGCCATTCCTCAGGTCTTCCTCGATGAGGTGCTCCAGGAAATTCAGGGGTTTGCCCGACTCGCTCATAAGTGATGCTTATAGGCGGTAAAGGTAGAAAAAATGCCATTCAACGATTAAATTAATCGGTACATCCATACAAATCCCCCCGTTTCACAACAGATTACCCCGGGCCTACAACAATAAATTCCTCAAGGCCCCCCTAAAAACCATCTTTGTTAGTAGATGTTGATATCCGCCTGGGCCGTCCTGAGCCAAAATAACCATATAAAAGGACCCGCCAGTAAGGCATATCAGCCATCGACAGGGCAAAAGCAAGTTACCAATCTCAAAAAAAGAGACCATGAACAAAAAACTACTTCTTACAGCAGCCCTGCTCTGTGCCTTCGTTGGCCATTATTCGGCAAACGGCCAGGTACTGAACGCCCCACAAGCAGCCCCCAACCAAACACCCCCCGCAGGTTCCACCCCATGGAGTGCAGCCTGTGCCTCACAGGACTTTAACGATTACTGGGCCCGGTTTACCTGGGGCCCGCCCCTGGTGAATTCCGACAACGAATTCATCCTCGAGCTGTCCGATGCCAGCGGTAGTTTCAGTTCAGCTACCGAATTGGCCCGGGACGCTACGAAAAACACCACATTCGATTTTCATTTCCAGTTCTCTTTACCCCAGGATACCAGAGGTGAGGGCTACCGCCTGCGCGTGCGAAGCACAAGCCCTGCGGCTACCAGCCCCGCCTCTGTTCCGTATCCGATGTATTATCTGGATGTGAATAGCGCGCTTACCATCCGCCAGCAAGGTCAGGCAGACTTTGGCGACGGCACGGCTGAGGTCTGTGATGGAAATGCCATTACCCTTGAAGTATATGACCTGGCGAATGCTAATACCTATCAGTATAACTGGTATCGCAGCGGAACGCCCCTTTCCGAAAAAGGGCCCGTACTGACCGCTACGCAGGGTGGGATGTACAACGTGGAAATCGACTATGGCGCGTGTTCGGGATCGGGTAACACCCTATCGAACCTTATGGACGTAACCAGTGGAAGCAGCCTGGGGATCGAAATCAACCCCCCGGCGAAAACCACGCTCTGTTCAGGGGAAACCCAGTTACTGGAAGCCAACATTATCAACCAGGGCCTTACCTATACCTGGTTCAGGGACGGAGTGGCCATAACCACCCCGGCCGTGGACGCATCAAGTTTCCTGGTCGATGCCTCAGTAGCCGGTTTCGAGGGCGAATACCAGGTGGAAGTATTTGGGCCCGGGGCCTGCGTGGAGCGTTCCACCCCCATTGCCATTTCCAATGCAGGAAACTTCACGGTAACGCGGGAGAACCCCGCAAACGTGGTGGTCCTTCCCGGACAAACCCAAAACCTGGGGGTTTCGACCGATGCTACAGGGGCTACGTTCCAGTGGTATCGCGATGGCAGCCCTGTTACCGGGGCAACCACCCCTACGCTCGCCGTAACGGATAGCGAAACCGGCAGTTATTTCGCCCGTGTTTCCCTTACTGGCGGTTCCTGCGCCTCCACCTCGATCGATTCCGAACCCACTACGGTAGTGGCCCCGGCCTCCCTCGAGATTGCCATTGCCTATGGGGCAGGATACGTTTCCTGTACAAGCAGCAACACCGTCCTTCAGATAGGGGCCATCCGCGCAGTAGACGCCGTTGGCAATACAACTGACGTTACTGCTGACCTGCTGGGCAGCATGACGTTCCAGTGGTTCCTTGACGGTGCCCCGATCAGCGGCGCCACCTCACAAAGCATCAGCCTAGCTGGGGATTCCGAAAACGGAACGTACCATTTGGAGGGCAGTATTTCGACCTACAGCCCTTCCTCGAACACCCTGCCCGTACAGCTCCGGCCGAATGAAACCCTCAGTATAAACAGTACCGACCTTACGGTATGCGGGCCATCTCAGCCCATTACCCTGAGCACTTCCAGGGACCTGACCGGCGAAACCTACGCATGGTATCGCGATGGGGTGGCCCTAAGCGAAATCGCCGCCTCCATTCAGGTAAGCTCCCCAGGAACATATCAATTGGTTTTACAGCGTGATGGATGCCCTGTGGCCTCCAATGAAATCACCCTGAGTGCCCTGGATGAAAACCTGATTACCCTCGACTCAGGAAGCGATATCCGCATTCCCGAAGGCACCAGCCGTACCGTTACGGCTTCCGGGGCCGACAGCTACCGTTGGTTTGATGCCAATAACATCGAGCTGTCCAACCTTTCGTCTGTTACCCTGAGCCAGGAGGGAACATACCTGCTCCTTGCTGACCTGGGCGGCTGCGAAATCAGCCGGGTGATTACGGTAAGCTACCTGGATACCTTCCGGGTGCCGAACGTGATTTCGCCCAATGGAGACGGCATCAACGACCAGTGGATACTCCCGAACACCTATTCCGGCAAGCCCGAGGTCATCGTAACAATCTATAACGACAAGGGGGAAGAAGTCCTCAATGTCAACAACTACCAGAACAACTGGCCTTCTTCGGCCTCAGGGTTCCCCAGGCAGAACATGGTGTTCTACTACAAGATCCGAAATGCCGAACAAACGTTAAAACAAGGTACGATTACCGTCATACGCTAGTAATAAGATGAAACACAAGTTGTTGTTTTTATGGGTGTGTTTGTCTTTCCTGCCCCTGTCACGGGCCCAGGAAGACAACCCCTTTATTGCCTATGAAGTGCCCGCACAGAACTTGCTGAAGTTTAACCGCTTCCTGATCAACCCGACCTTTTCCACGGTACGGGAAGACAAGTCGTACATCAACCTGCTGCACCGGAACCAGGCCGTAACCTTTGACGACAACAACCAAAGCTATTTCCTCAGTTACAGCGGGCGTATCGGCGACCGTTCCGGGCTCGGGTTGAGCCTCTATACCCAGAGGGAGGGCACCCTCAGCAATTACGGTGTCCTGGCCAACTACGCCTACGGGGTAAAGCTCAGCGATAAGAGCAATTTCACCTTCGGGGCCAACCTCTCCTATTACAATAGTGGATTTGATGAAAGCCGGGCAAACCCTGTAGAAGACGACCCCTTTTTGAGCGGTTTCCAGGACAGTTCCTTACTGACCTTCCAGCCCGGGTTCAACATTTCCTACGGGCAGTTCGACTTCGGCGTTTATGCTGAAAACCTGATCGATTACAACCTCAAAACCAGCGAGGCCATCACCAGCTTCAAGGAAAAAACCTTTTCGAGCCACCTTCAATATACCCATCAGTTTGAAAATCAGTCCGGGATCTTTGAACAGGGCCGGCTGATGCCCCTGGCCCGGGTCCGCAAGGTGGGGGAAGAAGACCTGGTGCTCGGGGGAAGCCTTATCCTCGACCTTCCGAAAATCGGATGGGTGCAGGGGGGATACGACAGTTTTTACGGTGCCTCTGCCGGGGTGGGCTTTAACCTGAACCGCAGGCTTTCCATTGGCTATACCATGGAAAAAGGCCTGACCAATACTTTTGACAATTTTGGGGTTACCCATGAAATTTCCTTTGCCTACTCCTTTACCCCAAACCTCACCGAAGATCGTGTAATGCTCGAGGATGGCTATGAAGAGAGCCTGGTAAGTGCCGAAGGGGAAGGGCTGGAAACAACCCCGACCGACAAGGACATTGAAATCGCAGAGCTGAAACGACGTTTGGCCGAAAACGACGCCATCCTGGCAGAATTGATGTTCCGCCAGGATTCCCTGGAACGCACCCGGGAATCGGAACTGGAAAAACGTTTTGAAATGGTCATGCGGATGGTGCGTCAGGAAACCCGGGACAACCTCCCCGAAATGGAAGAAAAAGCCCGACAGGTATATTTTCTGAACAACCAGAAAACCGGGCTGGCCGACACGGGGGATACCACACAAACCACACCCCGTGAACAAAAGCCTGAGGCAGGGGAAACCCTCTTCCCGTCACAGCCCCGAAAGGCGGCCCTGGCTGACCGCGTAACCGAGGAGCCGAAACCAGCCGAAACCGCCAAAGATATCACCCGGGCACCCGCCAGGGTCCTGGCGGCATCAGATGACACCCGGGCAGCGGTAAAGCAACGGAAATTCAAAGACCTGCAAGGGGTATCCGATGGGTATTACCTGGTTGCCAACGTCTACAAGGGCACCCATTACATGAGCCAATTTGTGGAAGGCCTTAAAGCTTCCGGCCTGGATGCGGAGCATATCGATAACCCGAATAATGGGCTTAAGTATGTATACCTGGAACGTTTTGATACCTGGAAAGAAGCGGAGGCCGCTGCCCGGTCGGGGCTCAATGGAGCGTATGAAGGTGCCCTCTGGGTCATGAATGTGGAGAACCGGTACACCAATGAGGCCTATGCGGCCAATTCCGAAAAAGTCAGCAAAAAGGCCGCCGGGCTTGAAAACGACGTCCTGCGCCAAAACGTGATCGTCCGCGATCAGGTTGCCCGGGGGGAGAAAGATGGCGCCGAGACCCTTTCCGCCGGCGATGGCACAAAGTATTTCCTGATCGCCAATGTGTTCTCCAATCCAAAAAATGCCAATCGGTTTGTACAGTACCTGAACTCGCTTGGGCTGAGTGCCAGTTACTTCATCAACCCTGAAAACAACTACCGTTACGTGTACCTGAAGCGCCACGATAACTGGAATAGCGCCCTGATCTCTTACTACTCCGGGCTTAACAACAGTTATACCGAAAAAATGTGGATCATGCGCGTAACCCCTAACCAACTAACCTGACCCCGATGAGATCAGTTTTACGCACGCTCTCCTCAAAACTAATTCTCCTTTTTACCCTTGGTTTCTGGGGTGCCTTCCAGGGGTTTGCCCAGGAAGCCGTCCCCTTTACCCCCCGATTGGCAGGGGGGAACATCGAAGTCCGGGGGGATATCCTTTTCGTGGGGAACAACATCCTCAACCGGGCCAGCCAAACCAACCCGGCCCAGGCAAACACCCCTTACAACGGGACCGCGAACAACAACTCGTTGTGGATGGAATACATCGATATCGATGGGGATCCCACGACCTTTAGTTCGAGCAGTGCGGAGCTGAGCGTGCCGGATGTGGACTGTTCCCTGGTACGGTATGCGGGGTTATACTGGGCTTCAACCTACCCCAATGACCGCAGCACCAACGCTTCTGCCCAATTTGACGGTACGCCCCGCATCGAAGACTGGAACCAGGTGAGGTTCAGGATGCCCGGGGGCGCCTATATTGACCTGGTCGCCGATGCCAACCCCGACCCGCCAGGGGAAGAAGACGACATTATCTTTGATGGGTACGACCCGGTAAACATCAACAACTCCTTTAAGGATTCCCCCATTATCTGCTATAAGGATGTCACCTCCTTGGTGCAATCCCTTCCAAATCCGAACGGCGAATACACCGTGGCCAACGTCCGCGCCACCCGCGGTAGGAGGAATGGGTCGAGTTCTGCCGGCTGGGTGCTGGTAGTTATCTATGAAAACCCCAACGAACCCGGGAAGTTCATATCGACTTTCGACGGGTATGCCGGGGTACAGGGAAGCGTCCCTGCCGTTAACGTGAATGTTTCCGGGTTCAGGACCCTCCCTCCCGGTTTTCCCGTACGCGCCCGCATCGGGGTGGCGGCCCTGGAAGGGGACCGGGGAATCAGCAATGACCGCTTCCGGATTCGCGCCAATTCCGTAGGCGGTTTCACCAACCTCACTACCGGGCTGAACCCGGCGAACAATTTCTTTAACTCCACCATCAGCAACAATGGGGCCCAGGTACCTACCCGGACCCCCTACGGGACCAACACCCTGGGTCTGGACCTGGATGTTTTTGACCTCAACAACCCCTTTAATTCGGTGCTTCCGAACGATGAAACCGGGGCAACCCTGCAGTTCACCTCATCAGGGGACGGATATGGGGCCTTTCTTTCAACCTTTGCGGTTGAAATCATCGAGCCGGAAATCGTCCTGGAAAAAACCGTGGAAGATATCGGGGGGAACGACATTACCGGGCAGGGGGTAAACCTCGGCCAGATCCTGGATTATGTGCTTTCCTTTCAAAACGTCGGCAATGACGATGCCATAAATTATACCATCCGCGACATCCTCCCGCTCAACACTACCCTCAACGAGGCTGCCCTGGTGCTGCCCCCGGGGGTTACGTATACCTATAATGCCGTTACCCGGGAAGTCGTTTTCAACATTCCCGACAACCTGGTACAGGAAGGGGACCCGGTAGCCCGGATCCGCATGCGGGTGCAGGTGGCGGAGAACTGCTTTGACTTTATCAATGCCTGTACCGATGTAATTGAGAACCTGGCCTATTCCACCTATCAGGGCTCATTGAACAGCGCCCAGATCACTGATGACCCCAGCGTGTCGGATTTTGACAATTGCGGCTTTGTAACCCCGGGGGCCACCAACTTCCTGCTCGATGACCTTGAAAACTGCGACTTCAGCCGCACCGTGGAACTCTGCGGGAACAGTGTGGTCCTGGATGCGGGGGATAATTTTGACGAGTACCTCTGGTACTTCGACAGCAATGGAAACGGTCAGATCGATGCCGGCGACACCGCGCTCAGCGACGGGGACCCAGACGGGGACCCCAGCACCCTCCAGGTAACTGAGGCCGGCTCCTACATTGTGGATAAAATCGTCGCCGACCCATGCAAGGGCTTCCAGGAATTCATCACCGTGGTATTGCCCGGGGTGACCCAGACCAACCCCATTGTGGAGCTGATCAACGACACCTCCAACACCGTGGAGGGGGAGGTGGTGGTCTGCCCCAATGACGGGGAGCCCCTGCCGAAGATCTTCCTCTGTGGCGCAACCGATACAGAGCTTATAGAAATCAACATCCCCGATGCCACCAGCATTGTCTGGGAACGGTTGGACGAAGCCAGCTGCCTGGATGCCGGGGAGGATTGTGCCAACAAAAACTCCGCCTGCGGCTGGAATACGGTAGATACCGGAAACGACTTCCTGGCTTCGGATGCCGGGGAATACCGGGTGGTGATCAATTACCAAAACGGCTGCTTTACCCGTTTCTATTTCAACATCTTCAAAAACCCGCTCGACCCACAGTTCAACGTTACCGACATCATTTGTGCCACCCCCGGGAACATCACGGTCACCAACATGCCGGCAGATTATGAATACCAATTGTTGGACGCCACCAACGGCAACATCCTGGTGCCTTACGCCGCCGGGAATGGGCCTAGCTTTGATATCCCCAATAACGGGGCGTACTCGGTGGAAATGCGGCAGCAGGGCGTAATCGGCGGATGCGTTTTCCGCCTCGAAAACATCGGGGTGCTGCGCCGGAACTTCCAGGTGGACCTTACCTCCCGGGCAGCGGACTGCAGCGGGCTGGGGGCTATCAGCATTTCCGTGCTGGACGTAAACCCGCAATACTATTATGAGATCTCCCAGGGCGGGAACCCGATTGACACTTTCGGGCCTTCAGCGGACAACAACTACACCTTTGACAACCTGGCCCCGGGCACCTACGACGTGGCGGTAAACACCGACGACGGGTGCGCCTACACGGAACAGGTGGTCATTGAGGACCTTTCGGACTTGCAATTGACTGCACGGGTTTCCCAGAATATTACCTGCCGGGAAGGGAACATCCTGATGGAATCCACGGGGGGACGGACGCCCCATACCTATGCGATCTGGGAATTTGTGGATGAAGGGGGGGTCACCCAAATCTCTTATCCCGACCCGGCGGCCATCCCCGCTTCTGAATTCCAAACCAGTGTGATCTTTGATGTTTGGGACCCGGGGACCTATACCTTTGTAGTGGTCGACCGCAACAACTGTTTCGATATTTCCAACCCGGTGACGATTTACTTCGAGCCGCCAGTGGAATACGGCCCCACGACTGTGGTGGACGAACAGTGCTTCGGGGATTCCAGCGGCAGCATTACCTTTAACGTAATTGACCGGAACGGGTACCAGCTGACCTTTTTCCTGATTGACGAAAACGGCGTGGAAATCGCCTCCAACACCTCCGGGTCGTTCCCAGGGTTGCCCCAGGGCGATTACATGGTGCGCCTCGATTTCCGCAAGGGAAGCGCTTCCTGCGAGTTTTTTGAAAACTACACCATCTCAGGGCCTACCAATGCCCTGGCAGCAGATGCCGCCCTGGTGCAGGCCTACACCTGCCTGCAGGACGGCAGCATCCAGGCCCAGAATGTCACCGGGGGTACCGCTCCGTATGAATACAGCATTGACGGGATAAATTTCGTCAGCGGAGCAGGGTCCGACACTTTTACCGGCCTCTCCGACGGCACCTACTCCATCACCGTGCGGGACGCCAACGGGTGTACTGCAATTACGAACCCCATTACCATCGATCCGCTCAGTTTGCCCAGCGACCTCTCCTTCACCGCTTCGCAACCCCTGTGCCCGACCCTGACTTCGGATGTAAGCGTGTCCGTTACCGACGGCACTGCCCCCTATGTGTTCGAAATCATTGCGCCGTCCGCAATCCCGGCCGCTTCCGCTTCAGGAAATACAGCCTCCTTCACCGGACTGGCCGCGGACACCTATACCTTCCGGGTAACGGATGCCAATGGCTGTGCCTATGAAGAAAACTTTACCATCGCCCCGGTAGTCCCCATCAGCGTTTCGGGCCTGCAAACCTCCCCGGTGAGCTGTTTGGGCGGTGCTGACGGGGCCGTGCAATTCACCGTTTCCGGTTTTGCTTCTACATACGACTATGCCGTGACCGGGCCGGCTTCTTTTTCAGGAACGGCCCAAAGCGCCAGCGCGATTGACCTTACCGGCCTGGCCGCGGGCGTTTATGACATTACCGTCACCGATTCAGACACCGGCTGTACAGACACGGCTTCAGTGACCGTAGAGGAGCCTGCCACAGCCCTGGCCCTTACCCTGGACGACACCCAGCCCACGTGTACGACGGACGGCAGTATTACCCTTTCCGCCTCGGGAGGATGGGGCAGCTTTACCTATACCCTGACCCTTCCGGATTCCAGCACCTTGTCAAACACCAGCGGGGTATTTACCGGGCTTGTCCAGGTCGGAGCCTATACAGCCGAGGTGAGCGACGCCAATGGATGCGTGGCCACGGCCAATGCCGCGCTCAACGCAGCCATCCCCCCGGTACTGGAGCTTACGGCCAATGACCTCTGTTATGACGATGCCACAGGCCTTACCCTGACCGCCACCATCCTTTCCGGGGGCGACGGAAATTACCTGTACCGCCTCAACGGGGGCGCTTATGGGGCTTCCAATGTCTTCAGCGGACTGGGCCCGGGCACCTATACCGTCGATGTGATCGACGGAAATGACTGTACGGCCACTGCCAGCCTCACGGTAGACGCCGAACTTACCCTGAGCGCCACAGCCGATCCGATCACGGCCTGCGCCACGGATACGGATGTGTTCATAACCGCCTTTGGAGGCGACGGGAATTTTGTATACGCCGTGGTTGCGGATGGGGTGACTCCGGTTGCCGGGGACTTCGGTGCCGCTAACACCGTCACCGTAAGCGGTGCCGGGGATTACGACGTTTATGTGCGCGACAATGCCGGGGGCGCCGATTACTGCGAAGCCATGGTGGACCTCACCATCACCCAGGATCCTCCCCTGGCCATCACCCATACGCCCACAGACATCCTTTGTTTCGGCGACAATACCGGGGCCATTACCATCGCAGCCTCCGGGGGGAATGCCCCCTATCGGTACAGCATCGATGACGGCGCCACCTACCAGACAGGAAGCGATTTCGTCAACCTTTCGGCAGGTACTTACCCCATCAGGGTACAGGACGCCGAAGGGTGTGAGGTGACCGATGTGGTAACCCTCTCTGAACCTGCCGCCCTGGTGGCCGAGGCGGCCATTACCCAACCGTATACCTGCCTTCAGCCCGGTGAAATCACCGTAGGCGGGGTATCCCCCACAAGCGGGGGGTCCGGGTCGTATCAGTACCGCCTGAACGGCGGTGCGTGGAGTGCGCCCACCCCGGGAGGCATCGTATATTCCGGCCTGTCCGACGGAACCTTTACTGTTGAGGTGAGGGATGCCAACGCTGTGGGTTGCGTCCTGTCGCTTCCTGCCCTGATTCTCGACCCGTTGCCGGTAGAACCTTCCCTGGGCACCACTGTTGCATACAGCTGCGACGGTAGCGGGGAGCTTACCGTGCTGCCGGCAGACCCGACCTTTACCTATTCCCTCGACGGAGGTGCCTTCCAGGCTTCCAACGTATTTTCCGGGGTTGCGCCGGGGAACCATACCGTTACCGTAAATTACGGCAGCGACTGTACCACGGATACCGCTGTGGTAGTAGAGGCAGGCCTGGCTTTTGGGGCGGCGGTCCTCAACCAGACAGACCTGCTCTGTGCCGGCGACAATAGCGGGCAGATCGTTTTTGAAGTGGAAAACTTCAATGCGGTCAACGGCTTTGAATACCAGGTGAACGGCGGCGGCTATTCCGCCCCCCAGACCAGTAGCCCAATCACCCTTACCGGCCTTGCTGCAGGTCCCTATACTATTGAGATTCGGGATGCCCTTGATCCCAGCTGCGCCATTACCCTGAACGCGACCCTCGCCGAGCCCGCTCCGGTGGTTGCATCGGCCGGCATCACCGAAGAAATTACGTGCTCGAATGCCGGGGCGACCATTACGGCCTCCGCTACCGGGGGGACCCCTGCCTATCAATACCAGCTGGAAGACGGCCTTGGCGCCGTGATTACGGCCTACCAGGCCAGTAATGTGTTTACTTCCATTCCCGCAGGAGACTACCTTGTGCGCGTACGGGACACCAATGGATGCGAAGACCCCATCGACGTGGTGATCACTATCGCACCCCCACAGGCCCTGGCCTTCACTGCCACGCCCACGGCTTGTTATAGTGGGAACAATGACGGGGAAATCGCCGTGAATGTAACCGACGGCAACGGCCTGTACCTCTTCAGTATTAATGGAGGACCCTGGTTGACCCCCAGCCCGGCCTCATCCACCACCTACACCTTCGGCAACCTGGCGGCAGGCACCTACGACATCAATGTCAGGGACGCCTATGGCTGTGTGGGCACCCCTATTGCAGTGACCATAAACCCCCAATTGCTGGCTTCTGCGGTGCTGACCGCAGACCTGAGCTGCATCGCCCCTGCGACCATTGACGTCAATGCTTCCGGCGGCTCCGGCACCTACTCCTATGAGTGGTCCGATACCGGGGGAACTACCTGGGATACAACTGGTTTTACCGGGAATACATTTACCACAAATACCGCGGGCACCTTTATCTTCCGGGTTACGGATACCACTGCCCCCACGGCCTGTATTGCAGTAACCGGCCCGGTAACGGTGAACCCCGCCGAAACCCCGGTGATCAGTTCGGTAACGCCCACCGACATCCTGTGTAACGGGGAATTAACCGGAACCCTGGATGTGGTGATCGATACCTCCATAGGCTTAGGGCCTTACACTATTGAGGTGTTTGAAACCAACACCAGCACCTCCTACGGCGCCCAGACCACGGGCCTGCCTGCCGGGGACTACGAAGTCACGATCACCGACAGCAAGGGCTGCGCTTCGCTGCCTTTCCCGGTAAGCATTACCCAGCCGGATGCCCTTTCCTACGACATCAACCTGGTGCCGATTACCTGCGATTCCTCTACCGGGACCACCCCGGGTTCCATTACCGTGGAGAACCTGACCGGGGGCACGGGGGAATACACCTATCACCTGACCGGGAACAATGGCTATTCCGCCAGCTATCCCACCACGGCCGGGGGGGAAGATTACACCTTCTCCATCCTGGAATTCGGGATCTATGAAGTGGATGTGGTGGACGCCAACGGGTGTTCCGTGCTCACGACCAACATCATTGCCTCGCCCCCGGACGACCTGGATATCGATGTGTCTACCCTTACCGCCGATTGTACCACAGGCGGAACGGCCATCGTAACCGTGTCCTCGGCGGTGGGAAGCGGCAATTATGAATTTGCCATCCTGGAAACCTACTCCACCCCGTATTCCTCAACCTACCAGAATCCCGACGTACCCGGGGGGGATACCGCCACCTTTACAGGGCTGGTCCCCGGCATCACCTATACTTTTGTGGTGCATGATCTGGTAACCCTTTGTTACTATTTCGAGACGGCCAGTGCGCCCATCAACAGCCCCTCCAACATGGTGGCGAGCGCCATGGCGCCCAGGGACATCAGCTGTACAGGCGCTGCAGACGGCAGCATCTCTTTCGACCTCGACGGGTTTGACCCCGGGGCCACCGCGGTAACCTGGGAGATCTATAACTTCCAGTCCAATGCCCCCCTGACCCCGGTCATCTCTGGCAGCGCGCCGGTAAACCCCCCGGCAGGGCCCATTACCCTGACCAACCTCGGGCCCCTGGACCAGGGCGTGTACTATGTGCTGCTGACCGAAGTGGGCGGGGCCTTTAACGGGTGTTCCGTAGCCACCCCGGAATTTACTATTTCGCAGTCGACCAACCTGCTGCAGGTTACCGCCGACTCGCCTGAAAACGACACCTGTAACCCCAACGACGGGGTGATAACCGCTGCCGCCCAGTTCGGTACGGCGCCCTATCAATTCCAGTACCTGTTGAGCACCGACCCGGCACCAACAGCCGCAGACCCGGGATGGACCAGCAGCACCTTCGCCAATGTGGAGGCCGGGGATTATATCGTGTACGTGAAGGACGCCAATGATTGTATACAGTTGGACCCGGTTACGGTGATCCTGGACCCGCAGCCGGAAATCGCCCTTTCCGTAGTGGATGAGTGCGTTGCCGAAGGGACTTTTGAGGTGCTGGTTACCCTGACCTCCCCGGGCGTTGCCCCTTACCAGATCAGCGTAAACGGAAGTGCCTGGCAGCCTGTGGCCTTCAACGCCTCCAACCAGTTTACCGTCACCGGGCTGAGTTCCGGCCTGGGGCAGAGCATCGCCGTACGGGACGTAAACGGCTGCGGGGAAACGGACCTTTTTGACATCCAGCCCCCGCTGCAATTCAATGCCAGCCTTACCACCCTGCTCGATTGCGAGCCTGCGCCCAACAACAATGCCCGGATCACCATCGAAGTAAGCTCCGGTTCCGGCAGCTACGACTATGAAATCAGCGGCCCGGTGAACCAGGTGCGCACTGCCCTGCCCGGCAGCCCGTTTGTATGGGACCTCGCCAGTGCCCCGGGCACCTACAGCATTACCGTGTACGATACCGGTACTTCGGTTCCCAACTGCCTGGGCACCGTAGACGTGGAGGTTCCCCCTGCCGTACTGCCGCAATTCACGGAAATCCACCAGGATGTTACCTGTAACGGGGATTCCGATGGCTTTATCAGGCTGTTCCAAACCGATACCGGCATCAACCCCCTGACCTTTGCGATCAGCCCGGTAGCCGGCTCCTTCAATGCCGCCACCAATACCTTTGAAGGGCTGCCCGCAGGCACCTACGATATTACGGCCACCGGCACCAACGGGTGTACGGAAGTAATCGCGGGCATCGTCATTGACGAACCGGACCCTGTTGCGGTACCCGTCCCCGTGGTCACACCTTTCGCATGCCCCACCGGCAACAACCCGGGGAACGCGACCATCCTGGTGGATGCCGCCGGCATTACCGGTGGAAGCGGCACCTATACGGTGTATGAGTTCATCAACGACCAGGGAACCCCCGGCACGGCCGATGACGTGGTGATGCAAAGCAGTGGCAACCCGCTGTACACCGAAACCAACCTGGCGGGTGGCAGCTATACCATCAACGTTTACGACAGCAATGGCTGCGCGGGAAGCACCACCGCGATTATTCCTGCCTTTGACGAATTGCAGGGCCTTACCGCGGCCATCACCAACCCCCTGAGCTGCGTTCCGGGGGCCGATGGGGAGATCAGCCTGACGGCGACCACCACCAGCGGAAATGCCGCCCTGCTCGAATACAGCATCGATAACGGGGCCACCTGGCAGGCTTCCAACACCTTCGGGGGGCTTTCCGCCGGCACCTACACCTTCCTGGTACGGCATACCGACACCGGGTGTGTGCTGAGCGTTGTGGAGACCCTGACGGACCCCAACACCTTCGACATTGCCGTGGATATCGTTTCAGATGTCACTTGCTTTGGCACCCAAACCGGGGCCGTTACCTTTGAGCTCCTGGATGCCACCTATGCCGGAGGCTTCAACTGGACGATTTTCGACACCAACGGGACCCCGGGCAACACGGCAGATGATGTGGTCGTGGATTCCGGAAACAGCCCCACCAACGGGCCTACGGCTCCGATTGCACTTTTCGCCGGGGAATACCGGGTGGAAATGACACAGACCGCTGCGCCCCAATGTACGCAGTCGGAACTGTTTAACATTGCAGGACCTCCTGCAGCCCTGAGCGCCGCCGTGCTGGTGGATCCGATCACCTGCGCGGGCATGGATGGCCGTATTGAAATCTACAACGTCCAGGGCGGCTGGGGCGGTTATGCCTACTATGTGGGCACTTCGGCGCCCGCAGGGCCCGGGGATTACGCCGCTTCCCCCGTGTTCGACAACCTTGGGGCCGGCACCTACCAGGCGTGGGTGATCGACGCCCGCGGATGTGCGGAACTGATCCAGGACAATATCGTGCTGGCAGACCCTGCTCCCATTACCGCTTCCCTCCAGGTAAACCAGGAGAACTGTACGGCCTTCCAGGGCGAAATCGAAGTGGTTGGGGTCCTCGGCGGTCAGGGCGGCAATTACACCTACCAGCTGATCCGCAATGGTGCAGATTTCGGCGCGCCCCAGGGCAGCCCCGTATTCAGCGGGCTTGGCGGAGGTTCTTATGAAGTTCGTATTACCGACCAGTGGGGCTGTAGCACCGTAATCGGCCCGGAAGTATTGTACGACGAAATTGCCCTGGTGGGCACCGTGGTAAAACCCCTGGATTGTACGGTAACCCCTGACGGTGAGATCACCATTGTGGCCCAGGGGGGTTCCGGCAACTTCGATTACACGGTAACCTATCCCGATGGCATTACCACAGCAAGCAATACCACCGGGGTGTTCACCGGGCTGGATCAGGCCGGCACCTATGTCTTTGTGGTCAGCGACCTGGATACGACCCCGAATTGTACGGAAACCGTAAACGTGGCCCTGGCGGCCCCGACCCCGGTTACCCTCGCCCCGGCTACTATAACCGATGTAACCTGCAATGGCGGCAGCGATGGTAGCATCCGGGTGAACCTGCAGCCTTCCGGCGCGGGTGTAAATGACAACCCGCCCTATACCTATGTGTTGTACCAGGGCGGCTTGCCGATCGCCGGACCGCAGGCAGAGCCCCTGTTCAGTGGGTTACCCGCGGGCAACTACGTGGTGGAGGCGATTTCCGCCCTGTCTTGCTCAGCCCAACAGAATGTCACCATTGGTGAGCCGCCGGTAGTTACCTTGTCGGCCAGCGCCACAGCGTTTGCGTGTGCCCCGGACAATTCGGTGAACACCGCTACCGTCACCGCTATTGCCGGAGGCGGCACGGCCCCCTACCTCTACAGTATTGACGGGGTGAATTACCAGTCTTCCAATACCTTCGAAGTAGCAGATACCGGCATGGCACAACCCCTGAACGTTTCGGTACGCGACGCCAACGGATGCGTGGAAATCGTGCCTGTGGTCCTGGAGCCCCTGAACGCCTTTAGCGCCGGGGTCGCCCAAAATGTGGCCATTACCTGCCTTAACCCTGAAGAAGTGCTGGTTACGGTGACCGATGACGGCAACCCCGCCAACACCTATACCTTTGAACTGTTGCCATTGGGCAACCCGAACGGCATCCTGACCGGGACGCCCTCCAACACTTCGGCTACCTTTGAATTGTCGGCCCCGGGAAGTTATACCTTCCGCGTGACGGACAATGCCACAGGATGTTATGTGCTCACCGCGCCCTACGACATTGCGCCTTTTGACCTGATGGATGTGGCTGCGAGCCCTGTAAGTCCGGTGGTTTGTTTCGGGGATGCCAACGGAGAAGCCTCCCTGGAGGTCAGCGGTTATGCCGGAAACTACACCTATGAGGTGTTTAGCAGCGCCGCGGTTTCCACAGGAATTACCGGAAGCGGTTCCACCGCTGCGAACCCCATTACCGTAACCGGGCTCAGCGGGGGAAATTACTTCATCCGCGTGACGCAGGCCGACGCCCCGTTCTGTTCAGAAGACTCGAATGTGTTTACCATTGCCTCTCCTGACCTGGCCCTTACCGCATCGGTTTCCGAAGTCGCAGGGGTAACCTGTACCAACGACCAGGGGGAAATTGAAGTACGCCCGGAAGGCGGATACGCCCCTTATTCCGTGGTGCTGGTGAACACCACCACCGGCCAGAGCTATTCCGCAAGCGGCAGTGGCGGCCTGCTCTTTACAGGCCTTTCAGCCGGGAACTTCACCGTTGCGGTTACGGACAATGCGGGCTGTGTATACAACGATGCCATTACCCTTACAGAACCCCTGCCCATTAGTGCCGACATCACCGCCACCCCCACAACCCTTGCCTGTTATGGGGATGAGAATGCCTCGGTATCGGCGATCAACGTCAGCGGGGGGGAAGGATCCTATTCCTACCAGCTCAACGTGTACGATGCCAGCGGCACTACGGTGACCTTTACCTCCGGAGCCCAAACCAACCCCGTATTTGCCAACCTCGGGGCAGGAACGTACAGCATTACCGTCACCGACGGCTGGAATTGCGGGATGGAAACCCCTCAGGTGGTCATCAGCGAGCCCACCGAAGTGTTCGCTACCCTGGTGCAAACCGCCCAGATGACGTGTACCGGCGACGGTGAAATCGTCCTTGGTGCGACCGGGGGAACAGGACCCTATGAATACAGTGCCGATGGGGTGAACTACAGCCCGATGTCGGGTGGCAATACCCACACCTTCAGCGTGGCCGACGGTACCTACCAGTACTATGTGCGGGATTCCTTCGGGTGCGAAGGCGACCTTTCCAACCAGGTGAGCATCGAACCGGTGCCCCCCCTTGCCCTGGCCATTGACACCAGTGCAGCCATGATCAACTGTACCGGGGAGGCTACCGCTTCCCTCACGGCCCTGGCTACCGGCGGATTGGGCAATTACCAATTTGAATTGTTCGGCGATGCCGCCCTGAGCGCCCTGCTCGCAGGGCCTCAGCAAAGCAGGACTTTCTCCGGCCTCGGGGTGGGAAGTTACTGGATCCGCGTGGTCAGCGACGACTGTGAGGAAGTTTCCTCCGAGATCATAATTACCGAGCCCGCGCCCCTGCAGATCGACCAGGAAAGTTTTACCAACATCACCTGCGCCGGGGAATCCGACGGAACGATTACGGTTGAAGTTTCCGGCGGCACAGGAAATATCCTGTACGCCATTAGCCCGAACCTCAACCAGTTCGATACGGTAAATACCTTTACCGACCTGGAGGCCGGGGTATACGATGTGATTGCCCAGGACGTAAACGGGTGCTTCCTCACCTTCCAGTTTACCCTCACGGAGCCCCAACCGCTTGAGGCGTCAGCCACAGGGACCCCGGAGGTTTGCGTTGGAAGTGAAGACGGCATGATCGACCTGGTCATCTCGGGCGGCACTGCCCCGTACCAGACCGCGTTCAATTCCAATGCAGACGCTGACTTCCAGCCGGCCCAGACCTCGTTTACCGGACTGGCTTCAGGCGCCTATGTCATCTTTGTAAGGGATGCCCAGGGTTGTGAGTCGAATGTGATTGTGGAAATCGCGCCCGGGGTGAACCTGAACGCTGTGGTAACCCCGGTTTACGAATGTACGGGAGACCTTCCGGGGAATTACCTGGAGGTGGTGCTGGAAGATCCGGCTATGGCCGACCAGGTCATGTATGCCCTGGATTCGACCGACCCTGCCGACATGCAGCTGGATCCCGATTTCACCAACCTGGCCCCCGGCCCGCATTACCTGGCCATCTCGCATGCCAACGGATGCGTGCTGACCCTGGATTTTGAAATACAGGCCTTTGAGCCGCTCACCCTGGCCCTGGCCCAGCAGAACATCAATGAAATCACGGCCATTGCTGCCGGGGGGGTGACTGAGTACACCTTCTACTTCAACGATGACGAAACCGGTACCGACAATACGTATTACATTACGGAAACCGGCACCTACACCGTACGGGTCATCGACCAGAACGGCTGTGTGGCCGAAGCCCAGATTTTCATGGAATTCATCGACATTGAAATCCCGAATTTCTTTACCCCGGATGGGGATGGAAACAACGATTTCTGGATCCCCAGGAACATGGAAGGCTTCCCGGAAATACTAATAAATATTTACGATCGTTATGGTAGAGTGGTTGCCGAGGAAGCATATGGAAGCCAGGGATGGGACGGCACCTATGATGGAAGGGAACTCCCGACCGGAGACTACTGGTATGTGATCAAACTGAACGGGGAACGGGACACCCGTGAATTTGTGGGCCATTTTACCCTGTACCGCTAAGAACTTAACCTAAACTAGCTATGCGTTTCAGATTCTTACTTGTGTTGTTGATGGCAGGCGCGCTGAGTTCTAGTGGACAGGAATTGAACTCGCCCCAGCTCTCCCAGTACCTGGCAGACAACCCCTTCGTGCTGGCCCCGACCTATGCCGGGATCGGCGACCACGTCAAGATCCGGTTGAACGGGCTGAGCCAGTGGGTGGGGATCGAAGACGCCCCGGAAACCCAGTCCCTGGCTGCCGACGCCCGTATCGGCAACCGTTCGGGGGCAGGGATCTTCCTGTATAACGACAGCAATGGTTTCACCCGACAACAGGGCGCCCGCCTGTCTTTTGCGCACCACCTGACCCTCGACAAATACGAAGACGAATTCCTTTCTTTCGGGATTTCCTACAATTTCAACCAGTTCCGGATCGACATCGAGGAATTCCAGAACCTGGGGGGCGACCCTTCCGTTACCGATGACCGTTCCACCAGCAACCACAACTTCGACGTGGGGGTAATGTACCGGATCAATAAGTTTTACCTCAGCGTCAATGCTTCCAACCTCATCGATAAGGACCTTACCGGCTTCAACCCCATTTTTGAACCGAACCAGCTCCGGAATTACTATGTTTACACGGGGTTCCGCTATTCCAAAAACAAAAACAGCCGGTTGGAACTGGAGCCCTCCGTACTTTACAAGATCTTTGAAAGCGACGGGCGTTCTGAAACCGACCTGAACATGAAATTGCGCCTGTACGATTTTGAGGACTATTACTATACGGGGGTGAACTACCGCTTTCTGAACGACCAGATCGGGCGCCCCCTGTATATTGCCCCCTTCGCCGGGCTTAAGAAAGGAAACTTTTATTTCGCCTACTCCGTGCAGATCATCCTCAATGATATCCTGGCGTTCAGTTACGGGACCCACGTGATTACCGTGGGGGTCGACCTGTTCCAGGGCCTGAGCAATTGCCGGTGTACGTACTAACCCCGCAAGGGCCTCCAAAAACGGTCCGGATCGCAGGCCATCTCTTCTTTTTGTCCTAGTTTTGCAGAAAACGAACGTTTTGGGAAAAGTGCGCCTGGAGAACATCCGCCTGTACGCCTTCCACGGCTGCCTGAAGGAAGAAGCCATTATCGGGTCTGACTACCGGGTAGACCTCGAAGTTCAGGCCGACCTGGAAGAGGCCGCCCGCACCGACCAGCTTTCCGACACGGTCGATTATGTGCACCTCCACAGGATTGTCCGCGAAGAGATGGAAAGCAGGAGCCACCTGCTGGAATCGGTTGCCGACCGGATCTTAAACCGCATTTTCAAAGACCATCCGTCTGTGCAGGAAGCGGAAGTGGCCATTTCAAAAGTGAACCCTCCACTGGGCGGGGATGTACAGCAAGTTACCGTGATTCTTGGGAAGTCGCGCTGAAAGTTTGTTTTTTTGAAGCCGGAAAAAATAATACCTTTGTGCTCCTGAAAAGGCATCGTGGCCGAGTGGCTAGGCGCAGCTCTGCAAAAGCTTGTACAGCGGTTCGAATCCGCTCGATGCCTCAGAAACCCCGATATCCCATCGGGGTTTTTTCATTCCCGGATAAGCTCGATCCCCTGCTCTATATTCAACTGGTCTTTCGGGAGGAACCCTTTTACGATCAGGACGATCCCACAGAGGGCCAGGATGATGCCGAGTGCCTTCTTGATTTGGTAAATCCGCTTTCGGGTCAGTTTTTTCCTGAGCTGTTTGGCCAGCAGGATTTTGAAGATATCCGTGGCCAGGTAAGCCCCGAGCATGGCACTGAAAAAAGTAACCAGGCGATTGGTTTCATTCTCCAGGCTGGGCCCTACGATAATGATTACCCCCAGCCAGAAAACCAACACCCCGATATTTATGAAATTCAGCAGGAAGCCCTTTACAAAAAGGCCCAGGTAATCACTTCCCCGCGTCACTATGCGGGGCTTTTTTTCCTTGAAATCTGACCTGAAGATCGTGGTCAACCCGTATACCAGCAAAATAACCCCCCCGAAAACATAGAGCCCGGGCTGGTTGCTGAGGTTCTCCAGCAACTGGTAACTGCTGAAATACGCGATGGTTAGAAAAAGGATGTCGGCCAGGATCACCCCCAGGTCGAGTACCAGGCCTGCACGAAAGCCTTTGGTGGCGCTGGTTTCAAGCAAAACAAAGAATACAGGCCCTACCATGAAGCTCAACAGGAAGCCCAAGGGGATCGCAGCCTGTATATCCTCCCACATAGTACTTACATCCTTTTTATCGTCCCGCCAAAAACGGTCTTTTCATCCATTTTTGCCGGGTTGCCGTATACCTGCACTTCCCCGCCGGCCTTTACGGTGGCCTTAACATAGTCGGTGGCGTGGATTTCGGCCAGGGAACCGGCGTTAACGTTTACGGTACAGAAGCCTGTTTTGAAATTTTTTCCTTTGTAGATGCCCCCGGTATTAATCTGTACGTCCTGGTTTTTTGAGGTGCCCTCCGCCGTAATCAACCCCCCGGTGACGACCTTCACCAGAAACTGGGTAACCTCGGCCCTGACCTGTATTTCGCCCCCTTCCTGTGCCTTCACTTCAAGGACGTCCTGGCGCAGGGTTTCACTGGAGATAATCCGGGCATCTTCATTCACATCGATGACCTTCAGGGGCTGGGTGTAGTAAACGTCCACAAAGGTCCGATAGCCGCTGAACATCCGCGTAACCTGCATCCTGATTTTCAGGATGCCGTCGGTATCGACTATGGACACTTCCCGGATGTTTGCCCCTTTGACCACGGCCCGGTTCCGGTCAGACGGGATCAGGGTCACGGAAATGCCGTCAAATACCTTGATTTCGGAAAACGGCTGCAGGGGAGTATCCAGGGTAGCCTCCTGGGCATAAGCCGCCTGGGAAGCCCACCCGAACAAAACAAACCATAAGATGATTCTTCTACGGTCCATCCGCGGCAGTTATACTGTGAACTTATGCCTTTCCAACCAGGGAAAAATCGAGGTGCCTTTTAATGAGGTCGGTGTTCTTTACCATCACTTCCACTTCGTCCCCTAACTGGTATATTTTACCCTTGCGCTCACCCACCAGGGCATACTGCTTTTCATCAAAGGTATAATAATCATCTTTTATATCCCTGATCCTAACCATCCCTTCGCACTTGTTTTCGATGATCTCCACATAGATCCCCCATTCGGTGACCCCGGAAATCACGCCCCTGAACACCTGGTCTCGATGGTCTTCCATGAATTTGATCTGCATGTACTTGACCGAATCCCGCTCGGCACTTACGGCCAGGTACTCCATTTGGGAGGAATGCTTTGCCTTTTGCTCATAATCGGCCGCTGAGGGGGATTTCCCCCCATCGAGATAGTGTTGCAGCAGGCGGTGCACCATCACATCCGGGTACCTCCGTATCGGGGAGGTAAAATGGGTGTAATAATCAAAGGCAAGCCCGTAATGCCCGATGTTTTCAGTGCTGTAGACGGCCTTGCTCATGGTGCGTATGGTGAGGGTATCGACCATGTTTTGCTCCTTCTTCCCCTTCACGTCTTCAAGCAACCGGTTCAGGGAGGTATTGAGCGATTTCTTGTCCTTGAAATCCAGTTGGTACCCAAAACGCTTGACCAGGGCCCCCAGGGCGAGGACTTTATCCTCGTTGGGCTCATCGTGGATCCGGTAGATAAAGGTCTTTTCCGGGCGTTGTTTTCCAATGAATTGGGCCACCTTCCTGTTGGCCAGCAACATGAATTCCTCAATGAGTTTATTGGCGTCCTTACTTTCCTTGAAATAGACCCCGGTGGGTTCATTTTCGTCGTTCAGCAGGAATTTCACTTCTACCTTGTCAAAGGAAATAGCCCCCTGGTTCATGCGCTTGTCGCGCAATTTCCGGGCCAGGCGATTCATATCGAGAATGGCCTTTACCACCTCATCGGGAAGGGTGTAACCCGCTTCCCGAATGGAAATATCGCCAGGGATAGCGCCTTTGCCCGTTTCAATAACGTGCTGGGCTTCCTCATAGGCCATGCGCTCGTTGGAATGGATCACCGTGCGGCCAAACCACTGGTCCTGCACCCTGGCCTCACTGTCGAGCTCAAACACGGCCGAAAAGGTATACTTGTCTTCCCTGGGCCTCAGGGAACAGGCATTGTTGGAAAGGATCTCGGGAAGCATGGGCACCACCCGGTCGACCAGGTAGACCGACGTGGCCCGGTTATAGGCTTCTTCTTCCAGGATGCTGTCGGTTTTCACATAATGCGAAACATCGGCGATGTGGATGCCGATTTCCAGGTTGCCGTTCTCGAGCTTGCGGTACGAAAGCGCATCGTCAAAGTCCTTGGCATCTTTAGGGTCGATGGTAAAGGTGAGCACCTCGCGGAAATCTTTCCGCTTAGCCACTTCTTTGGGGTGGATCCGGGTATCCAGGGAATTTGCATAATGCTCCACCTCCGGGGGAAAGGTGTAGGGAAGGCCGTATTCGGCCAGGATGGAGTGGATTTCCGTATCGTGCTCGCCGGGGGTACCCAGTACCGTGGTGACTTTTCCATACGGACTGTCGGCATCATCGGGCCAGCTCAGGTATTCCACGATCACTTTTTGCCGGTGCTCCGCCTTCCCGAGGTTATCGAGCGAAACAAAGAAATCGGTATACATCCGGTTATCGGTTGCCCTTATAAAAGCAAAAGACTTGTAAAGGTCAACGATGCCGACAAAGGAGGTTTTCTTCCTGCTCACCACGCGGACCACCTTTCCTTCGGGCCGGCTGCCCCTCCTTTTCTGCAACAACTGGACTTCCACGGTATCGCCGTGAAACGCCTTGTTGAGGTTGGGAAAACTCACAAAAATATCTTCCTCCAGTTCCTCCGTGGTGATGTAGGCGTTACCCTGGGTATTGACATCCACCGTACCGGTGTAGTATTTGGGTACGTAAATGCTGCTGTACTTTCCCTGAGCGGTTTGTTGGATCCTTTTTTTGCTGCTTAGCTCTTCAAGCCTTTTTATCAGCAGGTTACGACCCTGGGTATCGGTAATCTGGAGCTTGGAGGCAATTTGTTTGTAATTAAAGCTCTTGTTGGGCTCTGCTTCAAGTACGGTAAAAATACCTTTTGTTAATTCGTTGTTCTGTTGATTTTTAGCCCGTTTTTTCTTCTTCGACATTCATTAATTAATTTCAGGCGCAAATTACGAATAAAATTCTCCCTGATCCCGATGCCCCCTGAAATGTACCGCCCCTACTTACCAACCATTCAGATTAACATAATCATTTATTTTACCTTCAAAGAAATTCTATTTTGATGATGATTATTGCTTGTGAATTGCAGGGATAAGTTAACAAGCCAGGAGTTGTACATGTCGATATAAAGAAACCATTGACAAGTTTTACAACAAGTAAAATGCATGTTTCCAAGAGTATAGAAGACTTATTAACCAGGCCTGATAACTGATTTAAACCTGTTTTTTTTGATAAATAATACCCTGGACATGGTTGATTTCTCCCTGTTTTCTGTCATTATTCAGGGGGGAGTTTGTAAAAAGAAACCCTTGCAGGATTGAGGGAACTATCGTACTGCAAAAAAATAGCGGAATACACAAAGAAGTTTTTAGGGAAGTTATCCCCCTGTTTTTAACAACGACAATGGGATTTTCAGGAAGTAATAAACATCCCGGGATACCACTTTTTATACCTGCGTTCCGCCCGGGGTTTTGTACTTTTACCTGAAGCAATATAAAAGGGGATCATGAAAATATCTATTGGAAACGACCATGCCGGAACTGAATATAAACTAGCCATCGTTGGGCTTCTGAAATCCATGGACATCGATACCATCAACCACGGGACCGACAGTACCGACAGTGTGGATTACCCGGATTACATCCACCCCGTGGCAGAAGATGTGGAGGAGGGTATGGCAGATTACGGGATCATTATCTGCGGGAGCGGAAACGGGGCTGCCATGACGGCAAACAAACACCAGCACGTCAGGGCAGCGCTTTGCTGGAACAAGGAACTGGTCTCCCTCGCCCGCGAGCACAATAATGCGAACATCCTGAGCCTGCCTTCGCGTTTTATCGCCATCCCCCAGGCCCTTGAAATGGTGCAAACCTTTTTGAATACCCCTTTTGCCGGGGGAAGGCATATGCGGCGGATCGAAAAGATTCCCTGCCAATAAGCCAAATCCCCGGAATAACGGGAATTTTCAATGGGCCACGGACACCACCACCATCACCACCACGATTCGCGGGATCTGAAAGGAAGGAACCTGCTTATTTCTATTATCCTGAACGTCGTCATTACCCTGGCCCAGGTGATAGGGGGCCTTATTTCCGGAAGCCTGGCCCTGCTTTCGGATGCCCTTCATAATTTCAGCGACGTCCTTTCACTGGTCATCAGTTACGCTGCCAATACCATGGTGCGCAAAAAGGCTTCCGCCAACCGGACCTTCGGATACAAAAGGGCGGAAATCATCGCTGCTTTTGTCAATTCCGCCTCCCTCATGGCAGTGGCCGTTTTTCTGATCAAAGAGGCGATTGAACGGTTTATGGATCCGCAACCCATCAGCTCGGGGATTGTGATCTGGCTTTCCATTTTGGGGATTGCGGCCAATGGCTTCAGCGTTTTGCTATTGCGGTCCGATTCCGACCGCAACATGAACCTGCGCTCGGCGTACCTCCATTTGCTTACCGATATGATGGCCTCCGTGGCCGTACTTATAGGGGGGGTGCTGATGTATTTTTTCGGCTGGTTCTGGATCGATCCGGCCCTTACGATCCTGATCGCCATTTACCTGGTATTTATGGGATACGACCTGCTTAAGCGCTCCACCCGGGTCCTGATGCTTTTTACGCCGAAAACCATCGAAGTACAGCGTATAGTGGAAGCGATATGCCGCCTGGAACCCATAAAAAACGTCCACCATGTGCATATTTGGCAGTTGAATGAAGATGAGGTACACCTGGAGGCCCACCTCGATTTTAACAGGGATATCCCGCTATCGGAGTTCGACCGGATCCTGGCGGAAATCGAGACATTGCTCGAGCGGGATTTTGGGATCAACCACGTGAACATACAGCCGGAATTCGGCAAGTGCGACAGTAAAAATATTATTGTTCAGGACTAAATGGAGGTAAGCGTAAAGACATTCGGGGAACTCGAAAAGGATGAACTCTATCAGGTATTGCAGTTGCGCGCGGCCATATTTGTGGTGGAACAGGAATGCGCCTACCAGGACCTTGATGGCAAGGACCGCAAAGCACTTCATGTGCTGGGAAAAGAAAATGGGGAAATGGTGGCGTACACGCGTGTTTTTGGCCCGGGGGATTATTTTGAAGATGCCAGTATCGGGCGGGTGGCCGTCAGGGGCGATTACAGGGGAAAGGGCCTGGGGGTGGAGATTATGAAGGCTTCCCTGGACGTGGTGGCCGTTCGTTTCGGGCACGTAAAAATTGCCCTTTCGGCCCAGCAGTACCTCGAGCAATTCTATAAAGACCTGGGCTTCCTGCCAATTGGGGAAACCTACCTGGAAGACGGCATCCCCCACATCCGCATGGTGCGGGACCCCGGGCGTTAAAGCCGCTTTGTCCCCTGGGCTTTCAGGTGATCTTTATGGGCTGTTTGTTCCCCAGGTTCAGTTCGTTGAGCAGCGTATCGGTGAACTTGTAATGCCCCCGGAAGGTAATGATCCGGAAGCGGTTCGACTTCATCCGGCTCAGGGTATCGAGAAACAACCATTTGGATTTCAGCAGGGTAGGGGTATCCGATTTCAGGCTAATATCGAAAAAGTACTTAATCCCGTTTTTGGTGGCCGTAATATCGGGGGTTACCGAATTTCCCGTGCTTTTTTTCAGGTAGGATTTCGGGGTTTCGTAGCCTTCCATGTCGGCTTTGATCTGGTTGAAGCCGCGGGCTTCGAGGTGGGCTATGGATTGTTGCAACACCTCCTGGTTCTCAAGTTTTTCTGTCTGGATCATAATTGATAATATAAAAAAATACGCGAGAAAACCAAATACAAGAGGCAGATTAACAAAACATTAGGGTCTTAGGAAGCCCTTCGGGTTACAGGAAAACCGTTTTTCCAGATCGTACTGAGGCGTCTGCCGCCAAAACGATCCTGAGGCTGGCCACGGCATCGCGCAGGTGGTCGGTGAGGTCCGTATTTTCCCGGATTGCTTTCAGGAAGAATTCCTGCTCGAGCCGGCACAGGCCGTCGTGGTCGGGCTCATCACCCGTGGGGAGGTACTCGTCTTCATATTGGAAATGCCCCGCAGTATCCAATGAGGCCGAGTGCTTCAGGAGCATGCCCGTTTTGGTATGCCCCTCGATGTCATCGGAGGCCCCTTTGGGCACGTCGGATATGGACACGGAACCCAGCGGCCCCATAACGTCTTTGATGAAGAAGGCGGTTTCGCTGACCATCGGGCCCCACGCGGCTTCATACCAGCCGACAGAGCCATCATCAAAGCGGACCTGCAGCTGCCCGTAGTTGTACATGCCGGGGTCGATTTCCCCCGACAGGCGCGCCCCTATGGCGCTCACGCTTACCGGCCGCGCCCCGGTCATCATACACATGATGTCTACGTAGTGTACCCCGCAATCCACAATGGGCGACATGGATTTCATGAGTTGTTTGTGGGTGTACCACTGCGGCCCCGAGCTTTGCTGGTTCAGGTTCATCCGCATCACCAGGGGCTTGCCGAGGGTCCTGGCCAGGGCCACAAAGCGCGCCCAGGCGGGATGCACCCTCAGGATATACCCCACCACAAGCTTAAGGCCTTTGGCTGCCGCCAGGGCCACAAGGGATTCCGCTTCCTCTGCGGTAAGGGCCAGGGGTTTCTCCACAAAAACATGGCATCCTGCTTGCAGGGCTTCCCGGACCAGGGGGGCGTGGGAATCGGGGTAGGTGTTTACGGAAACGGCCTGGGGCCGTACCTGTTGGAGGGCCTCCCCCAGGCTTCCAAAGGTGGGGTATCCGCCGAGTTCGGCGGAAAGTGCATTACGGCTTTCCGGGTTGCGGCTCACCAGCCCAAGGAGCTCAAACCCCTTCAGGGCATGGTAGGCGCGGGCATGGCTGCTGCCCATGTTCCCGCATCCCACGACCAGTATGCCTACAGGGTTGTTCATGGTTCCAGGCTGAAGGCGATGATTTTGTTTCCCTTAGGGGTGCCGAGCTTCTCGCCCCCGCAAGCCACGGCGAGGTATTGTTTCCCATCCACTTCGTACAGGGCCGGAGTGGCAAAGGCTGCGGCGGGGAGCGGGTATTCCCACAACAAAGCCCCGGTAAGCCGGTCAAAAGCCCGCACATACCCATCTTTGGTGGCGGCGATAAACAACAATCCATTTTCGGTGATTACCGGCCCCCCGTAGTTTTCGGTCCCGGTGGGGCCTTCGGTTTGGCCGCGGAGCTCCGGCGTATCGCCCAGGGGGACGCTCCACAGGAACTCTCCCCGGTTCAGGTCAATGGCGTGGAGGGTTCCCCAGGGCGGGGAAATCCCCGGGAGGCCATTGCTGTCGAGGAATTTGTGGTACCCGGTGTGCTCATAGGGCAGGGAGGCCCGGAGGCTGGCCGACGAGGCCCCCACCTCCTGCTTGTCGGGGGCATCGAGCAGGAAGGCGACCAGCGCTTCTTTTTCCGCCTTGCTGAGTTGCGGGAACCCCGGCATCATCCCCTTCCCCTTGGTGATCTGTAGCGATAGTTCCTCCGCGGAGTACCGGGCCCCAACCCCGATCAGGGAAGGATACCCGCTTGCGGCCAACCCTTCCCGCCCGGGCTGGTGGCAGAGCATGCAATGGGTTTGGTACAGCTGCTCCCCCAGGGGCAGGGAGGTGTCCACCGGGCCGGTTTTGCGCATCTGCAGGATCCAGGGCATCTCGTTGGAATTGACATACAGGATGCCGTTTTCAGGGTCGGCCCCGGCCCCGCCCCATTCTGCCCCCCCGTCGTATCCCGGGAGCAGGAAAACCGGCTCCAGGGAAGGCGGGGCAAATTGCCGTTTATCGGCCTTGTTGAAGCGCTCCAGCAGCGAATCCCGGTTCGGGGCGAAAGGGCTGATGTCCGCCGCCGTAAGGTCCTGCGACTGGCGCGCAAAAGGCGGTGGCTTTACCGGAAGGGGCTGGGAAGGCCAGGCCTGTTCCCCTTCCAGGCTCGAGGGGGGCATTTTCTTTTCCCGGATCTCAAAAAGGGGCTCCCCGCTCACCCGGTCGAACACAAACACATATCCCTGCTTGGTCACCTGGGCCACGGCCGGGATGCGCTTCCCGTTTTGCTCCACGGTCAGCAAGGTTGGGGGGGCCGGCGGGTCGCGGTCCCAGAGGTCGTGGTGCACGAATTGGAAATGCCAGAGCCGTTTCCCGGTATTGGCATCGAGGGCCAGCAGGCAGTCTGAAAACAGGTTCATGCCTTTGCGCATGCCCCCGTAGAAGTCGGGCGCCGCCGAACCGGTGGGCACATAGAGGATTTCGCGCTCCTCGTCAAGGGCCATGCCGGCCCAGTTATTGGCGGCCCCGACCTCCCTGTTCAGGTAGGTTTCGGGATTGCCCCAGGTCCCGTGGCCAGGTTCTGAAGGGTAGGGGATGGTATGGAAGACCCAGGCCAGTTCTCCGGTGCGCACGTCAAAAGCCATGATGTCGCCCGGGGCGGCCCCCACCCCTTCCGAAATCCGCAGGGGCATGATGATGAGATCCCTGAAAATGGTACCGGGGGTATTGGAGATCACGAATTTCTCCCGGGCACTTTCCGGCAGGCCGGAGCGCAGGTCTATTTTACCCCCCTGCCCGAAGGAGGCCACGGGGGTTCCGGTCCGGGCATCAAGGGCCCATAGGTCAGCGCCCAGGGTATAGAAGATCCGCTGGTCTTCCCCCTCCCTCCAGTAGCTCACCCCCCGGCTCGTGGAGTGATAAACCTTCAGGGAGTCTCCGAACACCCAGATTTTTTCGCCTGTGCGCGCATCCAGCGCAAAAGCCCTGAGGGCGGCCGTTACCCCGTAAAGCACGCTGTCGATCACCAGGGGGTTCATTTGCATCTGCCCGTAGTCGGGGAGCTCCGCTACCCATGCTGGCTTTAGGCCTGAAGCATTTTCAGGGGTGAAGGCCTCCAGGGTGCTGAAATGGGTGCGCCCCGCATCGCCCAAATAGGCCGACCAGCCCCGGTAGTCAGCAGTGGGGGCCACCGACCCGTTGGGGTCCCGCCCGCAGGCCGAAAGCAACATCAGCCCGAGCGCGGCAAACCGGATACAGGGGTGCGGGGTAAGGGGCATCGGAAGCGGTTTAGTTCCTAAAAATAGGAATTTCCGGGAAATGCGGCAGGAGGGGGATCAAAGGCCGAACAACCGGGAGCCCGCTGCCGTAACCGCCCCGCTATAGGAGGGGCCGAAAAGGTTCAGGTGGACCAGGAGGTAATACAGCTGGTACAGGGCCACGCGCTCCGCAAACCCATCCTCCCGGGGAACGATTTCATCATAGGCGTCATAAAACCGTTGCGGAAAGCCCCCGAACAACAGGGACATGGCCAGGTCTACCTCGGCATGCCCGTAATACGCTGCCGGGTCGATCAGCAAAGGGGTGCCCTGTTCGGAAATGAGGTAGTTCCCGCCCCACAGGTCGCCATGCAGGAGGGAGGGTTTGATTTCGGGCATCATCGGGGCGATATGCTCCAGGATGCGCCCGGTATCCGGGATGTCCGCCGGCTGCAGCCACCCACCCCGGGCAGCCATGGCGTATTGGGGTTCCAGGCGGTGGCGTGCATAGAAGGTGGCCCAATCGGTTTCAGGGGTGTTGCGCTGGGGCAGGGGGCCAATATAGTTCGGCCCGGCCCAGCCAAAATGCGGCGCCGGCAGGGAATGCAGTTGCGCAAGCCCCCTGCCCAGGGCTTCATGGGCCTGTGGGGCGCCGGGCCCTGTAGGAACGAATTCCAGCAGGAGGCAGGCCCCTTCGTCAAGGGGCTCCAGCCCGAGGACCTCAGGGGTTCGAAGGGTATTGGTGGAGCTAATGGCGCGCAAGCCTTCGGCTTCTGCCCGGAGGATGTCTGCGCCTTGCGGCCCGGGCATGATTTTCGCAAAAAGCGCCCCCCGGGAGGTCTCGAGCCGGAAGGCGGAAGCGCTGTCGCCCCCGCCCACCCGGCTTGCCTTGTGGATGTGGAATCGGAAAACGGCCTGCAGGGCCTCTTTCAGCTGGGCTTCCACGTCATCATCGTTTGTGCCGGAACCTTCTGGGGGCGGGATCCATGGGCTAGTTTTGCAGGATTTTCCCGTAAGCCGAAGGGTTGCCCAGCAGCTCGCGGGCGGCCATGATGGAGGGGTCGTGCGTCAGGTAGTAGTCGTAGAGCCCTTCCCGGTAAAAATACCGGGTGATGATTTCGTCTTCCAGCAATTTTTGGATCTCCCCCGAGTACGTGTCCAGGGCCTTCAGCTTTTGCTTTTCCACCTGGGCCAGCAGGGCCTTGAAATCCGATTCCACCGCCCCGGAGAAAATCACGTCCTCCTTCTGGCTGAGGGCTTCCTGCAGGGCTTTTTCCGTCCGGGTTTCAAAGGAGAAGTCGCTGCGGTTCACAAAGCTGAGGAAGTCCCCATAAGTATCGGGGTCGAGCTGGAAATCCGCAACCCCTTCATGGGCATGGGAGTAGTAGTAGTCCGTGGCGAAGTCGAAGATGACCTGCCCTTCCTGCAGGGCCTGGATCAGCTCGTTCGACCCCAGCTTTTCGATTTCGACATCGGGCACCACGCCCCCCCCGTCGGTTACCCGTCGGCCGTTGCGGGTGGTGAATTCACGGAACTCCGTAGTGCGGAGCGCGTTGCCCTCAGCATCGCGGTTGCGGTAATCGAGGGCCTGGATGCAGCGGCCCGAGGGCGTATAATACCGGCTGATGGTCACCTTGAGCTGGGTGCCATAGGTGAGCTTCAGGGGGCGTTGCACCAGCCCTTTCCCAAAGCTGCGGGCCCCCATGATCACCGCCCGGTCGAGGTCCTGCAACCCGCCGGACACGATTTCGCTGGCAGAGGCGCTCCGGCCATTGATCAGCACCACCAGGGGGATTTCGGTGTCTTCGGGCGCATTGCGGGTTTTGTATTCCTGGTTGAACTTCTTCACCTTGGATTTGGTGGTTACGATCAGCTCCCCTTTCGGCACGAAAAGGTTGGTCACGTTAATCGCCTCGGAAAGCAGGCCCCCGGGGTTGTTCCTCAGGTCGAGGATGATGCGCTGCGCCCCCTGCCCTTTCAGGTCCTGCAGGGCCGCGCGGGTCTGTTCGCTGGCCTTGGCGTTGAAGCGCGACAGCACGATATACCCGGTTTGGTCGTCGGCCATGTGGTAATACGGCACGGCGTCGATCTCAATGGCCTCCCGCTCCAGGGAGGCGGTGGCCAGTTGCCCCTGCCTGCGGTAGGTGACCATGACCGAGGAACGGTCTGCCCCCTTGAGCAATTCTGTGGCGTCATCCTTAAAATCGGCCACGGCGATATCCCCGATTTTCACGATCTCATCGCCGGCCTTCAGGCCAGCCTTGTCGGCCGGGTACCCCTTGTAGGGCTCCACGATGACCAGCTTGTCGGCATAGGAACGCACCATGGCCCCAATGCCCGAGTACTCCCCGGCATTGCTGATCTTGAAAGCCTCCACGTCCTGTTCGTTGAGGAATTGGGTATAGGGGTCCAGGTCCTGCAACATGCTTTTGATGGCGGTATCCATCAGGGAGGCCGGGTTGGTTTCGTCCACGTAGTTCATGTTGAGTTCCTTGAACAGGGTGGTAAAGATTTCGATCTGCTTGGCGATCTCGAAAAAGTCGGTTTTAAACCCGGTCGCTGTAAGGAAGATGCCTGCCGCCATCAGGGGCAGGACCACTTTAGTTTTCAGCAGGTGCTTCATGGGGGTTGAAATTATTGAGGAGGGTCTTCATGGCCCGGGAAACCTTGTTAAAATCGGGCATTTCCTTCCCAAGGTATAAAAATACGAACGCATAGGTTCCCTGCATATTGTTAAATCTACCCGCCTTTTCCAGGCGATAGGCTTCCCGCATCAGGCGTTTGATCCGGTTGCGGTCGACGGCTTTTTTGAAGGACCTTTTCGGGACTGCAAAACCCGCCTGCACGGGTACCCCTTCCGGGAGGTCCGCTGGCAGGGCATACAGGGTGAGGGGGAAGGACCGGAGCCTTTCGCCTTTTTCGAATACCGCCTCCCACAGTTTTTTCCGGGAAAGCTTTTCTTTCTTGGGAAACCGATAGGAAAGCATGCCCAAAAATAGGAATAATTACACGGGGAACCCGAATGACAATTATCATATTAAAGCGCCCCCTGAAGTGGTAAATTGCCATTTAACAGGCGAATTGCGCCCCATAAATGCGAAACTATGGGCACCCATGTGGTCAAACCCCTGGACACCTTCGAAGAACGGAGCGTCTACTTCCGTCGGCTGCTGACAGACCTGGAAGCCCTTGAACAGATGACCCGGGAGGGGGACTTCCTCCGCGACCCCATCCATATCGGCGCAGAGCAGGAGTTTTGCCTGGTCGACAAGAACTGGCAGCCCTCCGACCAGGCCGTGGCCATCCTGGACGACCTTGCGGAACCCCACTTTACCACCGAGCTCACCCGGTATAACCTGGAGATCAACCTGGACCCCCTTCCCCTGGGGGGCACCTGTTTTTCACAGATGCACCGGCAGCTGAACGATTTGCTGGACCTGGGGCAGGAAGTGGCCGAAAAACACGAAAACTACATTATCCTTACCGGCATCCTCCCCACCATCAGCACCCATTACCTGAAGGAGGACTATATGACGCCCAAGGAGCGGTACAAGATTTTGAGCGATGCCATCAAACGGGTGCGCAAGGCCGATCTGGAGTTGCACGTCAAAGGGGTGGATGAGGTGCACCTGCGCCACGATTCGATCATGTACGAAGGTTGCAATACGAGTTTCCAGGCCCACCTGCAGATCGACCCGGACGATTTTGCCGACACCTATAACTGGGCACAGGCCATCTCAGGCCCGATCCTGAGCATTTGCGCCAATTCGCCCATGCTGATGGGCCGGGAGCTTTGGGAAGAAACCCGTATCGCCCTTTTTACCCAAAGCGTGGATACCCGCAGGAGCACCTTCCTGCTCAATGAACGCCAACCCCGGGTCGGGTTTGGCACCTCCTGGGCAGAAGGCAGCCCGGCAGACTTTTTCAAGAAATCGATCCTTCGGTTCCGCAGCCTCATTTCCACCACCTTTGAGGGGGAAGACAGCCTGAAACAGCTGGAAAAGGGGATTACCCCCGGGCTAACGGCCCTTAATTTGCACAACGGTACGGTGTACCCCTGGAACCGCCTCTGTTACGGCCGCACCCAGGGCAAACCCCACCTGCGGATCGAAAACCGCTACATGCCTTCGGGGCCCACCACCTCCGATGAAATTGCCAACCTGATGTTCTGGGTGGGGGTCATGAAAGGCCGCCCCAGGGAATGGGAACAGATCCACCTGAAAATGGACTTCAGGGATGCAAAAAAGAACTTTTTCAATGCGGCGCGCTATGGGATGGCCGCCCAGTTCCACTGGGACGGGAAAATCATCCCCACCCGCGACCTGTTGCTGGAGTTTTTCCTGCCCATGGCCTACAAGGGCCTGGCCCGCGTGAATGTGGACCGGGCCGATGTGGAGCGCTACCTGGGGATCATCGAGAGGCGGATCCGCAGCCAAAATGGGGCGGAATGGATGGTGCAGTCGTACCGGGAGTTGCGCCGGGAATTCAATCCGCCGGAAGCCCTGCGCAGGCTCACGGCGTGCCTTTTCGACCGTTCCTACAAGGGATATCCCGTAGACGCCTGGAAAAAAATCAACGTGAACGAGGTGGCCCATGGGGCTAAAGCCAAAAAACGGGTGGGCGACCTGATGAGCACCAAGATCATTACAGCCCAGGAAGGGGACAGTGCCGCCCTGGTGGTGCAGATGATGCAGTGGAACCATATCCACCATTTGCCCATCCTGAACGACCACAACGAATTGAGCGGCCTGCTGAGCTGGACCGACGTAGCCGAACTCCAGGAGACGGAAGCGATTTACAAATCCCGGATCCGGGACCTGATGAAGCAGGACCTGATAACGGTGCACCCGGATGCCCGGGTGGCCGAAGCGCGAAAACTTATGGAACAACACAAAATCAACAGCCTGCCCGTAGTTGTGGGCAAAGCCCTGGTGGGCATTTTAACTTCAAATGACCTCTGATCTCATGGTATGGACCCAAAAGGACACCCAAACTACCCTGGCGGTCGACCGGATCATTGGCAGGGTTTCTTCCGGGGTCCCGGGCCCCACGGTGGTTTTTTTCGGCGGCATCCACGGGAATGAGCCTGCGGGGGTGCGCGCCCTGGAAAAGGTGTTTGCGCACTTTGAATCAGGGGAGGTCCCCTGCGAGCGGGGCACGATCATCGGCATCCGGGGGAACCTGCCCGCCCTGGGCCGGCAGGAACGGTACCTACAGCACGACCTGAACCGGCTCTGGAACCCCGCGCGCATAGAGCGCATTTTAGCAACCCCGGAAAGCCAGAGGTCGGCTGAGGAGCAAGAACTCGCTTCCCTCCACGGCCTGCTGATGGGCATCCTGGAAGAAGAGGCCGCCCCGTTTTATTTTATAGACCTGCATACCACTTCCAGCCAGACCCTGCCCTTTATTACCATCAACGACTCCATGATCAACCGGAAGTTTTCGGAACTATTCCCGGTGCCCGTGATCCTGGGGATTGAGGAGTACCTGGAGGGCCCTTTGCTGAGTTATATCAACCAGCTGGGCTACATGGCCCTTGGCTTTGAGTCGGGCCAGCACCAGGACCCGGCAGCGGTTACGCATGCTGAGGATTTTATCTGGCTCACCCTGTATTTTTCCGGGGCTACCCCCTCCTTTGCGGGTTACCGCCAAAGCTACCGGCGCCTGCAACAGGCCGCCCTTTGCGACCATTATTTTTACGAGGTGTTTTACCGTCACGAGCTGTCCAACGGGCACGGGTTTAAGATGGAGGAAGGGTACCGGAGTTTCCAAAGGGTCCCCAGGGGCACCCGGGTGGCCACCCAGCAAGGGGAACCCCTGGAATTGCAGAAACCGGGCATCTTGTTCATGCCCCTGTACCAGCAACAGGGGGAAGAGGGGTTCTTCCTGATCCGCCAGACCCCCAGGTGGGCCCTGGGCCTGTCTGCCCGGATGCGCAAATGGAACTTCCACCGCGCCCTGAGCGTGCTACCGGGGGTAAAATGGGCAGACGACCGGCAGGACCGGTTGGTGGTGGACCTTCGTGTCGCACGCTTTATGAGCAAGCCCTTTTTCCACCTGCTGGGGTACCGCAGCCGCCAGCGCGACGCCACCCATTTGGTACTGCAGAATCGCGAACACCGGGCCCGCAACCGCGATTACGCCGGCACCCCCTGGTTCAGCAGGAACTGACCCGGGCTATTCAGGCTGCCAGAGGTTGTTTTCACTGTCCACGTCGGCCATCAGGCCTGAAGGATCGATCAGGACGGCCTGTACCTGCTCTTTGGGCACGTCCAGTTCCAGGGAATAGACCGGTTGGGCCCAGGGCCAGTCGGGCCGGACCTCCCAGGCCATCCCGGGGTAGGGGTTGTCTTTGGTCCCGCGCATCATCCGCAGGGGCAGGTGGTATACCTTGCTGCTTTCATCTTTCAGGACCACCAGCAGGTCTATGGGCATGGGCATGAGGCCTTTCCGTTCCAGGGTCACGCGGGTGCGGCCGCCATCGCCTTCCACCGCGGTCAGGGCATAGTCTATGGTATTGGTGGTTTGCGTCCAGTCGGTCAGGTACCACCCCAGTTGCAGGCCCGACACCTTTTCTGCAGTACGGATCACATCGTTGGGCGTGGGGTGGCGAAACTTGAAGTCGCTGTAATACCGCCGGATGGTTTCCATCAGCTTGTCCTGCCCGATCACATAACCCAGCTGGGCCAGGAAAACCGCCCCTTTGCTGTAGGCAGATATCCCATACCCCCGGTTGAAGCTGTACCGGTCGGCGTGGGTGCTCAGCGGCTGCTCGCGGCCCGATTGCACCAGGGCGTAATACCCCCGGTAGGAACCTTCGAACGGGTTGTCGCGCTGCTGGTCCATGATGGCATTCATGCAGAGGGAGGAGATGAAGGAGGTGAACCCCTCATCCATCCATTCGTGTTTCGATTCATTGGTGGCCAGCACCTGCTGGAACCAGGAATGGGCCATTTCGTGCACCATCACCCCCACCAGGCTTTCAAAACTGCGCTCCCCGGTGATCAGGGTGCTCATCGCATATTCCATGCCCCCGTCGCCCCCCTGTACCACGGAGTATTGCTCATAGGGGTAGGATCCGATGTTCCGGTTGAAAAAGGCCATGGCCTCGGCCGTTTTGGGCTGGAGGTTCTTCCAGTTTTCCCGGAGTTCGGGTTTGTTTTTATAAAAGAAATGGAGCACCGGGCCATTGTCCATGCGGAGGGTGTCGTGCACGTATTCCGGGTCGGCCGCCCACATAAAATCGTGCACCCTTGGGGCCTTGAAGTGCCAGGTCAGGGTTTTCCCCTTCGGCGCCTTCACCTTGGTGCCCGGGGCCTGGTACCCGTGCCCGATTTCATCAGGGTTTTGCAGGTAGCCGGTACCGCCGACCACGTAGTCTTTGTCGAGGGTCAGCTTTACGTCGAAGTCGCCCCACACCCCGTGGAATTCCCGGGCGATGTACGGGTCGGCATGCCACCCTTCAAAATCGTACTCGGCCAGTTTAGGGTACCACTGGCTCATGGAGAGGGCCACCCCTTCGCTGCTGTTGCGGCCCGACCGGCGGATCTGCAGGGGCACCTGCCCCTCAAAAGCCATTTCAAAGGTGGTTTTTCCACCCGGCAGCAGGGGTTTGGCCAGGTCCACCACCAGTACGGTCCCTTCCAGCTCGTGCGATACGGGCAGGCCGTCCTGGGTGAGGGAGGTCGCCCTCAGGTAGCCGATTTCGTCGGGCTGCAAGGCCGCAATGCGGCTCCTGCCGTTTTCAGTCATCCGCCCGTCAGGGTCTTCCACGGCCTGCAGCCGCAGGTCCATTTCGCTCCCGGGCTGGAAAGCGTTGAAAAACATGTGGTAGAACACCCGCCCAAGGGTATCGGGGGAGTTGTTGGTGTACACCAGTTTCTGGGTGCCTTCGTACCGGAAGGTCTCCACGTCCATGGAGACCTCCATGGTATAGTCGACCTGTTGCTGCCAGTAGGCATGGTTGCCCTGGGCGCAGAGCAGGGAACTGCCGGCGAGAAAAAGGGAAAGAAAGGTTTTCATGGAAAAGAAAGGCTTTAAAGTGCGATTTTGCCATTGGCCACCTGGTCAGCCAAAATCAGGGCGTTGTAGGCGTTGGCGATTTTGCCCGAGCGGGAAATGCTCCCGAAGGGTTTGGAATTGTCTTCATCGCCCCCGATAATCACGGGAGACTTCACCGGCAGGCCCGATTGCATGATGATCTTTTTAACCTGCGAGGCCGTCAGTTTCGGGTAGCGGGAGAGGATCAGGGCCGCGATGCCGCTGACCGCCGGGGCCGCCATGGAGGTGCCGCCCTGGAATTCATATTCGCTGCCGGGCATGGTGGAATAGATCCCGCCGCCGGGGGCAAAAACGTCTACGTTCGAGGCTCCGTAATTCGAGAAGGAAGAAACCATTTCGGCCCCGTAGGTCTGGTCGAGCGAACCGACGGTAATCACGTTATCGGCGATTTCAGGGCCGGTCGCGACCTGGTCGTTTGGGAAATTGGCGTTTGCCGGGTCGTCGAGGTCCAGGCCGTCATTGCCGGCGGCATGCACAAAGAGGACATTTTTGGAGGCGGCGTACTTAAGGGCTTCGAAGACCCACTCCGATTTGGGCGAAAAAGACTTCCCAAAGCTGGCGTTGATGATGCGCGCCCCATTGTCTACCGCGTACCGGATCCCCAGGGCCACGTCCTTGTCGTATTCATCGCCGTCGGGCACCATACGCACGCTCATCAGCTGCACATAGTCGGCCACCCCGTCCACGCCAAGGCCGTTGCCGCGCTCCGCGGCGATGATCCCGGCCACGTGCGTCCCGTGGGACTCGTCTTCGGCCCGGTTCATCGGGTTTCCGTTGCCGTAGCCCCGGTCGTTCAGGTCATAGGGGTCGTCGCCGACCACTTCGCGCCCATTGAAGTCCACGTTGAGGTGGTAGTTGAGCTGCTTGGTGAAATAATCCACCCCGCCTTCCAGTTGTTCCATGACCCCCCCGATGCTGTCTTCGAAGGCGTACATCTGCTGCAACACCGCCAGCTGCTGTTGCAGGGTGGCGTCGGAGGTCTCAATGGCCATCACCTCTTCCTTGGTGTAGGAATCCTTGCCCAGGTGAGCCTTTACCGCGGCATCGGCCCCCTGCACTACTTGCAGGATTTGCTCGTACCGCTGCTTGTTCGCACCGGCTTCCGGCAGTTCCTTTTCCAGCTCGGCCCTGGCTTTGGCCTGCAATGCGGCATCGCCCAGGCCCAGGCGCAGGATGCGGGCAAATTCCAGCTGCTCATGGAGGCCCTCGCCCAAAAAGTTATACCCGTGTACGTCGTCGACGTACCCGTTGCCGTCATCGTCCTTGCCATTGCCGGGCACTTCTTTGGCGTTTACCCACAGCACCTCGTCGAGGTCTTCGTGGGTGAGGTCAATCCCGGAATCCAGGACCGCGACCACCACTTTTTCCTTGGGCTTGAGGTTGGGGAGCACTTCGGTATAGGCCCGGTCTACGCTCATGCCCGGGATGGTGTCGCGGAGCAGGTCGGCGTGGCCCCAGCGCTTTTTCTGGGCGTCATCGAGGTCGCTGATTTTCAGCGGCACGGAATCGATGTTTTCCAGGGGCGTGCTCACCAGGGAGGTGGACCCGCAAGCGGAAAGCAACAGGGCAGACAAAAGGATAAAGGCCAGGGGCCTAAGCGACAGGAAGGCAGGTTTTTTCATGGATCAGAAATAGATTTCCGGTAAAAATAACACGCTTCGCCGAAATTCGTCTTAAAAGTCGCCTAAAGTTGGCCTTTCCTTCCCGATGGAACCGAAGCTGCCCCCTCAGAACAGGTCCCGGAAACGGAATGATTCCTTCAGGCGGGCGCCTTTTTCCGTGTCGGCCAGGGTACAGCATTCGTTGTGGGCGTCGTGCTGTAGCAGCAGGACATATTCGCCTGCCACGGCGTCGTCGAGGAATTTGGCCTTTTCTTCCAGGGTCAGCAGGGGGCGGGTGTCGTACCCCATCACATAGGGCAGGGGGATATGCCCCACGGTGGGCAGCAGGTCGGCCATAAACACCACGGTGCGCCCTTTGTAGGAAATGTGCGGGATCATCTGCTTGTCGGTGTGCCCGTCTACATAGAGGATGCCGAAATCCAGGGGGGTATGCGCCTGGAAGGATTCCCCCTGCCGGGGCACGAACCTGAGTTGGCCGCTTTCCTGCATGGGAAGGATGTTTTCCTTCAAAAAGGAGGCTTTTTCCCGGGCATTTGGCCGGGTGGCCCAGGCCCAATGGTCTTCGTTGGTCCAGAACACCGCATTTTTAAAGGCCGGCTCATAGCCCGTGCGGTCGCGGTTCCACTGGATGCTCCCCCCGCAATGGTCGAAATGCAGGTGGGTCATGAACACGTCGGTAACGTCGTCGCGGTGGAAGCCGGCTTTGGCCAGGGAGGCATCCAGGGAATGGGGCCCCCAGCGGTAATAGTACCCGAAAAACTTGTCGGATTGCTTGTTGCCCAGCCCTGTGTCGATGAGGATCAGGCGGTCGCCCGATTCGACCAGCAGGCAGCGGGCGGCGATATCGATCATGTTGTTCTCATCGGCCGGGTTGGTGCGCGACCACAGCGTTTTGGGCACCACCCCAAACATGGCCCCCCCGTCTAACTTGAAATTCCCCGTTTCTATCGGATACAGTTCCATACGATCGTTTCCTGCCCCGAAAGTACGAATTGCTTTCCGGACGGAAAACCCCGCCGCCACAATCACCAGGGAAGCCCCCGGACCCCCGGCGGGAGAAAACTTCGGCCCGGCAGGCGGCCGGATAGCGGCAAATCCCTATTTTTGGATTTCCACCAAAATGGGGATACGGAAATGATCGAACTGGCAGGCATCGTAATTTTGGGGATTGTGGCGCAGTGGGTCGCGTGGCGGTTCAAGCTACCGGCCATTTTGCCCCTGATCCTGATCGGGCTGCTGGTGGGCCCCATTTCCACCCTTTACACCGCAGATGGCTCCAAAGTGATCGAACCGGTTTGGAACGGCACAAACGGCCTGTTCCCGGGGGAGGGCCTTTACGCCTTTATTTCGCTGGCCATTGCGATTATCCTGTTCGAAGGGGGGCTTACCTTGAAGCGCTCCGAAGTGGCCAATGTGGGGCCGGTCATCACCAAGCTCATCACCCTGGGGGCCGCAGTGACGTTTTTCGGGGCCGGGGTGGCGGCCCATTATGTCTTTGGCCTTACCTGGAAGATGTCCTTTTTGTTCAGCGCCCTGATTATCGTCACCGGGCCGACGGTAATTACGCCCATCCTCAGGAACATCCCCCTGAAGAAGGACGTTTCGGCCGTGCTCAAATGGGAGGGCATCCTCATCGACCCCATCGGGGCCCTGGTGGCAGTACTGGTCTTTGAATTCATCAGCGTGGGGGAGGGGCAGGAATACACCACCCGGGCCCTGGTCGATTTCGGCAAGATTTTGCTCTTTGGCTTCACGTTTGGGTTCACCTTCGCCCACGGGCTGGCTTTTGCCATTAAAAAGAACTTCATCCCCCACTACCTGCTCAATGTGGTGTCCCTGTCCGTGGTGCTCCTGGTGTTTGTGGAATCGGACGTCTTTGCCCACGAGTCAGGCCTGCTGGCCGTGGTGGTCATGGGGCTGGTGATGGGGAACATGGACCTGCCGAACATCAAGGAGCTCCTCTATTTCAAGGAATCGCTCAGCGTGTTGCTGATTTCCATCCTCTTTATCTTGCTGGCGGCCAACATCAACCTGGCGGACCTGCAGCTGATCTATTCCTGGGAAACGGCCCTGCTGTTTGCCATTATCGTTTTTGTGATCCGGCCCCTGGGGGTCTTCCTCAGCGCCCAGGGCTCGGGCCTGAAAACGAAAGAAAAAGTCTTCATCGGCTGGGTGGGCCCTCGGGGGATCGTGGCCGCGGGGATCGCCTCCCTGTTCGGCTCCAAGCTCCTGGCGCGGGGGGAACCCGGGGCAGAATACATCACCCCCCTGGTGTTCACCGTGGTGCTCGGCACCGTGTTGCTGAACGCCACCACCGCCCGCCAATTCGCCCGCCTGGTGGGGGTATTCCTCGAGAAATCGGAGGGCATCCTCATCGTGGGCGCTTCCAAGGCCTCCCGCCTGATCGCCAGCTACCTGCAGCGCAACAACCGCCACGTGGTGCTCGTCGACAACAACCAGGCCAACATCGACAAGGCGAAGAAACTCGGGCTGGAAGCCTTCACGGCCAATATTTACTCCGATACCCTTACCGACAACATCGAGCTGAACGATGTGGGCTACCTCATCGCCATGACGGGCAATGCCGACATCAACAACTACGCCATCAACAAATTCAAAGAGGTGTTCGGGGAAAACGGGTCGTTCCGCATTGTGGAACCCGACGAACTCAACGACCCGGAAAATGCCGGCCTGCAGGGGCTGTTTTCCCATACCGACGATTTTGTGAAGTTTCTCGACGCCGTGCGCAAATTCCCTGCCATCCACGAAATTGGCCTAAGGGACCCCGCGCATTTTGAAGCGCTTTCGGAGCGGGCCCGCCGTGACGACGACATCATCCCTTTGTTTTTGAAGGCCCCTGACGGGCAACTCCACATCATCCCGGCCTTCCTGAAAAGCCCCGGCGAGATTGAGGAGGGCTACAAACTGGTGTATATGGGCAAGGTCCTGGATGAGGACCAGGAGGAAGAGGAAATCGTTACGCTCGCCGAATAGGCGCGCGGGTTAATCGTTCAGCTTCAGGACGGCCATAAACGCCTGCTGCGGGATTTCAACGTTGCCCACCTGCCGCATGCGCTTCTTTCCTTTTTTCTGCTTCTCGAGCAGTTTCCGTTTCCGGCTGATGTCGCCCCCGTAGCATTTCGCCGTTACGTCCTTGCGCAGCGCCTTGATGGTTTCCCGGGAGATGATCTTGGCCCCGATGGCCGCCTGGATGGGGATGTCAAACTGTTGCCTCGGGATGAGCTCCTTGAGCTTTTCGCACATCTTTTTCCCGATGTGGTAGGCGTTGTCGGCGTGGACCAGGGCCGAGAGGGCATCCACCATCTGGGCGTTGAGCAGGATGTCTACCCGCACCAGTTTGGAGGGGCGCATCCCGATGGGGGAATAATCGAAAGACGCATACCCCTTGGAGACGGTTTTCAGCCGGTCGTAGAAATCGAAGACGATTTCCGCCAGGGGCATGTCGAAATTCAGCTCCACCCGGTCCTGGGTCAGGTAGGTCTGGTTGGTGATCTGCCCCCTTTTGTCGATGCACAAAGACATGACGTTACCGATAAAATCGGACTTGGTGATGATGGTAGCCTTGATGTAGGGCTCCTCCACCCGGTCGAGCGTCGTCGGGTCGGGCAGGTCGGAGGGGTTGTTGACGATAATGTGGGCCTCGGGATCCTTTTTGGTGTAGGCGTGGTAGCTTACGTTGGGCACCGTGGTGATCACGGTCATGTCGAACTCCCGTTCCAGGCGCTCCTGCACGATCTCCATGTGCAGCATGCCAAGGAAGCCGCAGCGGAAGCCAAAGCCCAGGGCGGCGCTGCTCTCCGGGGTAAACACCAGGGAGGCATCGTTGAGGCGCAATTTTTCCATGGAGTTGCGCAGCTCCTCATAATCTTCGGTGTCTACCGGGTAGATGCCTGCAAACACCATGGGCTTCACGTCCTCAAACCCGGAGATGGCCTCAGTGGTGGGCTTTTCGGCGGAGGTAATGGTGTCGCCCACCTTGATTTCCCGCGCATCCTTGACGCCGGTGATCAGGTAGCCCACATCGCCGGCGGCGATACTGGTTTTGGGCACCTGGTGGAGTTTCAGGGTGCCGATTTCGTCGGCGTCGTATACCTTCCCGGTGGCCATGAATTTTACGCGCTGCCCCTTGCGGATCACCCCGTTCATCACCCGGAAATAGGTTTCCACCCCCCGGAACGGGTTGTAGACGGAATCGAAGACCAGGGCCTGCAGGGGAGCTTCCGGGTCGCCCTTCGGAGCCGGGATGCGCTCGATGACCGCCCGCAGGATGTCTTCGATGCCCAGGCCTGTCTTGGCGCTGGCGGGGATGACTTCCTCGGGGCGGCACCCCAGCAGGTCCACGATGTCGTCGGTGACTTCCTCGGGGTTGGCGCTGGGCAGGTCGACCTTGTTGAGCACCGGGATGATCTCCAGGTCATTTTCCAGGGCCAGGTAGAGGTTGGAAATGGTCTGCGCCTGTATGCTCTGGGCGGCGTCCACCACCAGCAGGGCCCCTTCGCAGGCCGCGATGGAGCGCGACACCTCATAGGAAAAATCGACGTGCCCGGGGGTGTCGATCAGGTTCAGGATATAGGTTTCCCCCTGGTAGGGGTACTCCATCTGGATGGCGTGGCTCTTGATCGTGATACCGCGCTCGCGCTCCAGGTCCATGTTGTCGAGCAGCTGGTCCTGCTTCTCCCGTTCGGTCACAGAGCCCGTGGCGTCGAGCAACCGGTCGGCCAGGGTGCTTTTCCCGTGGTCGATATGGGCGATGATGCAGAAATTTCGGATGTTTTTCATAGCCGTAAGCAGGAGGCAAAGATAGCGTAAATCCGACTCAGTCCTGCCACTCGGCGATAAACAAATTCGTGTCGCGGGTGCCCCCGTTGTTGCGGTTGCTGGAAAAGATCAGGTGCTTGCCGTCGTTGGAAAATACCGGGAAGGCATCGAAGGTTTTTCCGTGGGTGACGCGCTCCAGCCCGGTGCCGTCGGTGCGGATCATGTACAGGTTGAAGGGGAAGCCGCCGTCGGACTCGAAATTGCTGGAAAACAGTATTTTATCGCCGCTTGGGTGGAAAAAGGGGCTCCAGTTGGCATTCCCCAGGTAGGTCAGCTGCCGCAGGTCGCTGCCGTCGGCATTGCAGATAAACAGCTCCATGTTGGTGGGCTGCACCAGCCCCTGGGCGAGCAGGCCGCGGTATTCCGCAATTTCCGCTTCGGTTTTCGGGCGGGAAGCCCGGAAGATGATCTGGCTGCCGTCGGGCGAAAAGAAGGCCCCCCCGTCGTACCCCAACTCGTCGGTGATTTGGGTGACCCCGCTCCCGTCGAGGTTCATGGTGTAGAGCTCAAGGTCGCCGCTGCGGTCGGAGGTAAATACGATTTTGTCGCCTTTGGGGGAGACGGTGGCTTCGGCGTCGTACCCGGGCTCGTCGGTGAGCCGGGCGGTGATGTTCCCTTCCAGGTCGGCCACGAAAATGTCGAAGGTGTCGTATACCGGCCACACGTATTTCCCGTTCTGGCGCAGGGGCACTTCCGGGCACTTCGGGTCTGCCAGGTGGGTGGAGGCATACAGGATGTGCTGGTTGTCGGGCAGGAAATACCCGCAGGTGGTGCGCCCCAGGCCGGTGCTCACCATGGGGGGCTGGTGGTCGATGAAGGTGTCATCGGCCCCCATCACGAACATCTGGTCGCATTCCACGCCCCAGGCGCCGGTATCGGCCTGGAAGATGATTTGCCGGTCGTCGAAGCTCCAGTAGGCCTCGGCATTGTTGCCCCCGAAGGTGACCTGCCGCAGCGATTTGAAGTGTTTTTCCCCGGGGTAGATGAGGGTATCGGAGGCATTGGCCATGGGGTTAGGGGCTTCGCTCGCCCCGGGCTGGGCGGTTTTGGGGTCGTTTTTGCAGGCGCCGGCCAGCAAGCAGGCAAAAAGAACGGGAAGGATTCTCATAGGTTATGTACTTTTGACAAAAATAGAAGCCAGTTATGAAGTACAAACTATTTTTCGCAGGAATTCTTTTTGGGGCGCTTGCCTGCGGGGAGAAACCCATCCCCGAAGTGACCATGCAGGACGATGTACGCATCCTGGCCAGCGACTCCCTGATGGGGCGGGAAACCGGGACTAAAGGAGCCGACCTGGCCGCTGACTACCTTGAGGGAAGGATGCAGGACCTGAAACTCAAACCTTTTGACGCCGACGGCGACTACCTGCAGGCGTTCAGTTTCCGCCCGCGTAAAGACCCCCATTCCCAGGTGGAATTCGGGTCGGCCTCAGACAGCAGCCTCACCGGGGAGAACCTGCTGGGGTATATCGACAACAGCGGCTCCCGTACGGTGATCCTCGGGGCGCACTACGACCACCTGGGCATGGGCGGGGAAGGCTCCCTGCACGCCGGGGACCCCGCCATCCACAACGGGGCTGACGACAATGCCAGCGGGGTGGCCGTGCTGCTGCAGCTGGCAAAGCGGATTCAGGAGTGGCCGGAGGCCCGCGACAATTACCTGATTATGCTTTTTTCCGGGGAGGAAATGGGCCTGCTCGGGTCGAATTATTTCGCCAAGAACCCCACCCTCGACCTGGAGGCCGTGCCCTACATGATCAACCTTGATATGGTGGGCCGCCTTAACGGGGAGAAAACCCTGTCGATCAGCGGCACGGGCACGACCCCGATATGGCCCCAGCTGCTCAACTCCCTGAACCCCGGCTTTAACCTGGTGTTGCGCGAGTCGGGCGTCGGGCCTTCCGACCACACCTCCTTTTATTTGCAAGACATCCCCGTGCTGCACTTCTTTACCGGCCAGCACGAAGACTACCACAAGCCCTCCGACGATGCCGAACGGCTGAATTACGAGGGGATGGAGCAGATTGCCACCTACCTGTTCGACCTGGTCAGGGCCATGGAGGAACAGCAGGAAGTGGCCTTCCGCAAGACCAAAAACGAAAGCGAGGAAACGCCCCGCTTTACCGTGGCCATGGGGGTGATGCCCGATTACCTGTTTTCGGGTAAGGGGATGCGCATCGACGGGGTCACCGAAGGCCGGCCCGCAGCCTCGGCCGGGTTGCAGAAAGGCGACATCGTGGTACAGCTGGGCGACAGCACCATCGTGGACATGATGAGCTACATGCGCGCCCTTTCCGCCTTCAAGGCGGGCGACAGCACCACTGTGGTGGTGGCGCGGGAGGCCGACACGATTTCCACCGGCATCCGTTTTTAGGCGGGCAGCAGGGCGATGGATACCCGGGCATGCCGATGGACGAGGATGCGGGTTCCTGCAATGGGCTGTAAGAAAAATTTTATAGCTTTAGGCCAGGCCAACCAAATCGTGAAATTCAAGTACCTGCTTTTGCTGGGGTTGTTCCCCTTAGGCCTTGCCGGCCAAACCTACGAGATTTCCGGTGCCGTGAAGGACACGGACAACCAGCCCCTGCCCTATGCCAACGTCTTGCTGCTGAGGGTGGCCGACAGCGCCCAGGTGAAGGGGATTTCCTCGGATGAAGAAGGCCGCTTTGCCCTGGCCGGCGTGCCGGCAGACCTGTATTACCTGCAGGCCAGCTATTTTGGCTACCGCTCCATTATGGTCCCCCTGGAAGTCCGGCAGGACGTGCGTATCGGCGCCCTGGTTCTGGAGGCTGAAAGCAACGAACTCGACGAGGTGGTGGTTACCGGGCAGAAGCCCACCGTGGAACGCCAATCGGACCGCATCATCTTCAAGGTGGAGAACACCCTGGCCAGCGAGGGCAACACCTGGGACATCCTGCGCAATGCCCCCGGGGTGATCACCGTACAGGACAACCTGGAGATCCGCGGGCAGCAGGCCACCGTGTACCTGAACGACCGCAAGGTGCAGCTGGCGCCCGAAGAGGTAACCGAACTGCTCAAGGGCCTTTCCGGCGACCTGGTCTCCTCTGTGGAGGTCATCCCCATCCCGCCGGCCAGCTTTGGGGCGGCGGACGGCCCCATCCTCAACATCCGCACCCGGCAGAACATCGTGCCGGGGTACAAGGGAAGCGTGAGGGCCCAGTGGGAGCAGGCCGTCTTCCCCAAGTACAGTCTGGGGACCAGCCACTACTACAAAACCGACAAATTCGGGTTTTTTGCCAATTATACCATCAACCCCAGGAAGGAATTCAAGGACACCGAAAGCGGGGTGAACTGGATTGACGACCAGGGGGAGGTGTTTGCGGCCTGGGATACGGACATTGAAAAAACCACCCGCTCCCAGGCCCAGCAGGCCAACCTGATTTTCGATTACACCCCCACGGAAAAGGACCGGCTGAACCTCACCACCAACCTGGCCTATTCCCCCGGGAAAACGGGCGCCTTCGACCTGGGGACGGTAATGCGCAACGCCCAGGGGGCCGTCGACTCCACCCTGCGCACCCGCTCGGTGGTGGAAGACGACCAGGTAAACCTCTCCTTCGACCTGAATTACGAGCGCACCCTGGGGAAGGAAGGGGCCAGCCTTAAGGCCAACGGGCACTACACTTTTTATGAGCTGAGGCGGTTCCAGGACGGCAGCACCGACTACTTCGACCCGGGCGGGGCCTTCCTGCGGAACTTTTCCTTTTCCACCGACGCCTTCCAAAGCATCGACATCTTCACCGGCCAGGCCGATTACACCACCCCCCTGGGGGCGGGTACCCTGGAAACCGGGGCGCGGGCCTCTTTTATCCGCACCGACAGCCGTATCGATTACCTGGATGTGAACAACACCCTGCCCCCGTTCGACATCGCCCTTTCCGACCGGTTCCAGTACGATGAGGACGTGTATGCGGCCTATGCGAGCCTGGCCCAGCAATGGGGGGGCTGGTCGCTGAAAGCAGGCCTTCGGGCCGAACAGACCGAGGTGGAAGCGCGGTCGGTGACCCTGCAGGAGATCAACCGGCAAAGCTACCTGGAGTGGTTCCCCTCCCTGTTTGTGGAGCGGAAGCTGGGCGAGGACCACAGCACCTCCTTTACCTACAGCAGGCGGCTGACCCGCCCGAACTACGCCGACCTGAACCCGTTCCGGTTTTTCCTGAACGAAAATGACTTCGACGAGGGGAACCCCAACCTGGTCCCGAATTTCAGCCACAACCTGAACCTGAACCTCACCCTCGACAATACCTTTTTCATAGATTTTTATTACCGCGACAACGGCCGGTACATCAGCACGCTCAGCTTCCAGGACAACACCAACCAAACCCTGGTGCAGATTAACCAGAACGTGCTGGAGAGCACCTCCTATGGCATCGACTTCACAGTGTCAGCCTCCCTGTTCCCCTTCTGGTACCTGTACACCTACCACTCGGTGTTCTACGAAGACGAAACCTTTTTGGCCGTGCAGAGCAACGTGGAGACCTTTACCAACAAGGTGACCGGGTATTACGGGTATGTGAGCAATTCCTTTACGCTTTCCAAAGACGGCAGCCTTACGGCGGAGACCTCCCTGTTGTATTTAAGCGGCTTTCTCGACGGGTCGTACCAGATGTCGGAAACCGTTACCTGGAACCTGGGCCTGCGCAAGACCCTGTGGGACGGCCGGGCCGTGGTGTCGCTCACGGCGGAAGACCTGCTGGGCCGGGCCAACGCCACCTACACCACCCGGTTTGACAACCAGGACAACTTCTTTTTCGCCCGCCCCGAGACCCGTTTCGTGCGCCTGGGGGTCACCTGGAACCTGGGGAATTTCCGCCTGCAGAACCGCTCTTCGGACCTGGAGAAACAGGAATTACAACGAATTGAGAACGAGTAGGTTCGGTACAATTCCGTGGTAATTCGTAATTTTGCCCATCCAAAGCCGTGCCCATGCCGCAAATTGGCCCTGTAACCCTGCCGGAGTTCCCGTTGTTGCTCGCCCCCATGGAGGATGTGAGCGACCCGCCCTTCCGTACCCTTTGCAAGGAGCAGGGCGCCGACCTGATGTACACCGAGTTCATCTCTTCGGAAGGGCTGATCCGCGATGCGGCCAAAAGCACCCTCAAGCTCGATATCTACGAGAAGGAACGCCCCATCGGCATCCAGATTTTCGGGGCTGAGATGGACTCCATGCTGCAGGCAATCGACATCGTGACCGCCACGGGCCCCGACATTATCGACATCAATTTCGGGTGCCCGGTCAAGAAAGTGGTGTGCAAGAACGCCGGGGCGGGCATTTTGCGCGACATCCCCCTGATGGTGAAGCTTACCGAGGCCATGGTCAAACGCACCCACCTGCCCGTAACGGTGAAAACCCGCCTGGGGTGGGACAGCGAATCGATCCGCATTGTGGAGGTGGCCGAGCGGCTGCAGGACGTGGGCATACAGGCCATTTCCATCCACGGCCGCACCCGGGTGCAGATGTACAAGGGGGAGGCCGACTGGGGGCCCATTGCGGAGGTGAAGAACAACCCCCGCATGCACATCCCCGTCTTCGGCAACGGCGACGTGGATACCCCGGAGGCAGCTATGCGCATGCGCGACCGGTACGGCCTCGACGGGGCCATGATCGGCCGGGCCTCCATTGGCTACCCCTGGTTTTTCCGGGAGGTGAAACACTACTTCAAAACCGGGGAACACCTGCCCCCGCCTTCGATGGCCGAACGGGTGGACGCCGCCCGCAGGCACCTGCAGATGGCCATCGCCTGGAAAGGGGAAACCCTGGGGGTGCTGGAAACGCGGAGGCACTACAGCAACTACTTCAAGGGCATCCCCAACTTCAAGCCCTTCCGCGCGCGGATGGTCACCAGCGACGATGCCTCCGAGGTGTTCGCCGCCTTCGAGGAAGCCCTGGAAGCCTTTTCAGACCACGTGTTTGCCTGACGGTCAGGCCCCTTTCAAAAGCTTATAGGTAATGCGCGTGCTCGCGATTTTCGCGGCAATGACCCCCAGCACCAGGATGGTTGCCAGCACGATGCCCACGTTGGCCAGGCGGTATTCCACCGGGTAGGCGAGGGAGGGGGTGATCTTCAGCCAGCCGAAAAACAGCTGGGAGGCGATCAGGGCCGACCCGATCAGCAGGCCGATCACCCCGCCGGCGCTGGTGACCAGCACCCCCTGGATGAAGTAGACGCGGCGCAGGTCTTTCAGGGTAAGGCCCAGGGAATACAGGGTGCGGGAATTCTGTTGCTTGTCGAGGATCATCATGATGATGGCCCCCACCACGTTGAACAGGGCGATGATGAGCACCAGGGTAAAAATGAGGTACGTGGCCAGGTTTTCGGTGTTGAGCATGCGGTAGAGCGTCTGGTTCAGCTCTTTCCGGTTTTTCAGGCCCACCCCGGGGCCCAGCACGGCTTGCACGGCCCGGCGGGCTTTGGCCTCGTCGGCCCCGGGCTGCAGGCGGATGTTGAGGCCCGACACCTGGTCGTAGCCCCGCTCCAGGAGCGCCTGCACCAGGGGGAGTTCGGCGAAGACGTATTTCTTGTCGAGGTTCTCTTCGAGCTGGTAGACCCCGCTGAGTACCAGGGAGAGCTGGTTATAGGGTTTTTCGCCCAGCCCGCCGGCCCCCAGGCTGCCCTTGCCCGGCTTCGGGGCCAGCACCACCAGGGGGCTGCGGTAGTCCTGTATGCTCAGGCCCAGCAGGTTGGCGATGTCGATGCCGGTGACGGTCTGTTGGCCTATGAGGTCCCACTGGCCCAGGAAGAGGGTGCTGTCGATACCCGTGACCCGGGTATAGGCGCTGTCGACCCCCTTGATCCAGGCAATGCGGCTTTTTTGTTTGTGGGTCAGGTACACGCGCTCTTCCAGTTCGGCCGAAAGGGAGGCCACCTCGGGCAGGTCCATCAGGGCGCGGGAAACGGAGGGATCCAGGGTAAAGGTCTTGCCGGTAAGGGGGGCGGCCTTCAGGTCGGGGTCGAAGGTGTTGCTGAACGACAGGCTGAAGGACTTCAGGCCCGAAAAGCCCGAGAGGACGATAAACAGGGCTGCGGAACCGATTACGATTACGGCGAAGGTAACGGCGTTGATGATGTTTACCGCGTTCTGGCTGCTGCGGGAGCGCACATACCTGCCGGCGATGTACAGCGGCACCTTCACCCTCAGGACTTTTTGCGGCGTTCCAGCAAGTCGGGGTTTTCGATGGGGTTCTCCCCTTCGTTGAGCGACTTTTCGATGTTTTCGATATAGTCGAGGGAGTCGTCGAGGAAGAACATCAGCTCGGGCACGCGTCGCAGCTGGTGGCGGGTGCGCTGGGCCAGTTCGTGGCGTATTTTCACCTTATCGGCCTGGATCCCCTTTAGCAGGGCAGGCCCTTCTTTTGGGGGGAAGATGCTCACGTACACCCGGGCCACGGAGAGGTCGGAGGTAACGGTAACCTTGGAGACGGAAAGGATCACCCCTTTCAGCCCGCCGTCCACGGCGGCCCGCTGCAGGATTTCGGCCAGGTCCTGCTGCACCAGGCCTGCAATTTTTTTCTGTCGTTGGGTCTCCATACCGCAAAAATACAGACAAAAGTGCGTAATTTCGTGGGAAACCGGGGCAGAATGCGAAAAATCGAACATATCGGCATTGCCGTCAACGACCTGGAGGCCTCCAATGCCCTTTTCGGAAAACTCTTCGGGCAACCCCCCTACAAGATGGAAGAAGTGGCCTCTGAAGGCGTAAAAACGTCCTTTTTCCAGGCGGGCCCGAACAAAATTGAGCTGCTGGAAGCCACCACCCCCGAGAGCCCCATCGCCAAATACCTGGAGCGCAAGGGGGAGGGCATCCACCACATCGCCTTCGACGTGGCCGACATCCACGCCGAGATCGCCCGCCTCAAAGCCGAGGGGTTCACCGTCCTGAACGAAACCCCGAAAAAAGGGGCCGACAACAAGCTGGTCGCCTTTGTGCACCCCAAAACCACCAACGGGGTCCTGATTGAACTCTGCCAGGACGCCCCGCCGGAGTAAGCAAAACCCTGTTGCGACCCCGGGAAAATAGTGGTAATATTGCCCTGTAGTAGAGCATAGCTCACTACAGGGCAAGCCCCGAGTAGCGCGAAGCTCACTACAGGGCAAGCCCTAAGTACCGCAAAGCGCATTACAGGGCAATCCCCAAGTTAGCGCAAAGCTCGCTTAGGGGTAAGGTCCGAAAAACATAAGTTCATAACGTCTTGGTCACCCAATGGTCCTATAGCTCAGTCGGTTAGAGCATCTGACTCATAATCAGAGGGTCCCTGGTTCGAGCCCAGGTGGGACCACATCAAGCAGAAAACCCCGCGCGAAAGCGTGGGGTTCTTTTTTGGAGAGACGCCGTCAAAAACTCGTTTTTGTAAGGCGGCGATCAAAAAAGAGCCGCAGCCCGAATGGGCTGCGAGGTTTTCTATTTGCAGAAGAGGGACTGCTCTGGTCGGTACGCCGCAGGGCGTACCAACCCAGGCGGATTAAATGCGCAAAGTTTTCTATCCCTCCCTTCGGGTCGGGACAGGTTTGCAGGAGCGGGACTTCTCTGGTCGCGCGGGCTTTGCCCGCGAACCCAGGTGGCTAATAAGCTCGAGGTAGTTCCCCAATGCGGACCAGACGAACTGGTCCATTCACGCAGTGAATGAACCCAGGCAGGAAAGAAGGATAAAACTTCATTGAAGTGGAATTCCTGCGAACCCAGGTCGTTCATGATCTTCAGGTTATTTAGGGTTCAGAGACAAGCGCAAGGATACCTGCTTAGTTAATTTCTATAATAGAAATACCGTGAATGGACCAAAGATTATTTGACCTTAAAAGACCCCCTTTCACAATGTACTTGCGATCACCAAACTTAAAATGTCCAGAAGAACAGTTTTCAGATAGTTCAATTTCTAAGGTTGTCTTATGCGAATTGCCCGGGACAAAATAGAGTTGATATTCCTGTATCTTAATTTTTCTTGCATGAAAGTCGCTCGGGATTGTTATGCCAATGGTATCTCGTCCAACACTTTCTAAAGATCCCAAATAACCTTTAATGTGCTTTTCTTCTGAAAGGATTGTAATTATCAATGCTTCTTCATCAGAACGATCTAAACACTCTTGAAATTCATGTCCAGCGCTTTGTAAAAAGCCTGATTCATCAGAGGTCTCTATAAAGGGCAAACAAACAATTAAGACAGCCAGAAAAGATTTCAAAATCATTGCTTTAACCGTAAGCACCCCCAAACTAGCCACAGCCCAGGGCAAACAAATTAATATTCTTCCTCGTCAATAATCCAAATAGGTTCGACTTCAACCAGACTGAACGTATCGCTTCCTTTCTCGAGGGCAATAAAGAATGTATAGTTTCGATAGCCTTCAGGAAACTCCTTTTTGGATATGCGCTTTAATAACTCCTTGTAGGATATTACATCGGCATTAATGGAATCCCTGGAAATAGTTTGTTTCCGGTGACGTTTTTTATCGTGTTGAAAGGAAACACGATTGGGATCAAATCTGTATGTCAAATATTGAGAATCTTCCTGTATTTTACTGCTTTTGGAATCAAAAAGGATTACCAGTTTATCTTGCTGAAAAGCCCAACCTGACATCACCGAAACGAAAAACACTATAAAGATTAAACCTGATTTCATTCTATTGACAGTTGGAGTGTTGTTTTCAAATCTCGAATGGCCATCTGAATATCTGCCGGTTCGGTTAAGGTTAGCTAGTCCTACGGAACAAGAAAAAAATGTCGTCTAACCTTCGGCCCGAAAAAAGGGGGTACACCAAGTCCTGAGTACTGACGACTCAACGGAAAGCCTTCCTGGGGTTCCTCAATCAGAGGAAGCGGAAGCGAGCTTTCTCCATTGCAAGAAAGCCACAATCATTACCAGCAACATTACGACCATATTTCCAACCGGAAAAATCCAATTGTCGAATGTTCCATGGGAAAGGTATTCGGATAATAATATTCCCGCATGAATACTAAAAAGTAATATGGCAAGTATCAGGATCGTCTTGACGAAAAGAGATTTTTTAGCGGTCATAGCGAAAGGGCTTTCTTAAAGTTAACCAATCTTCTTAAAACTGATCAACCTCCCGTATCCTTTTTTAGCGGGATGCCCCCGGCTTTTTGTCAGGCTCAAAGCCGCTGCTGAGCGCAGATATACTACTGATGGAGAAACGTTTTTTGTGCGTATTTCCATGCCCAGTCAAGTGTTACGGGTCAGGGTTCCCGAATAAAGGCTGACGCTATGAGCATATAATAAGTCAGCCACAATGGCTGATAAAGACCTAAAATGATTCGTATTTGGTGTATATTTACACCAAAATCAGGAAATATGGCAAGACAAAGCATTTCCTTCACGGAGCCTAACGATGAGTGGTTAAAAGAACAGATTGATAAAAAAGAGTATTCAACCAAAAGTGAACTGGTCAATGACTTAATTCGCCAGGCAAGGAAACAACAGATCCAGATCGACTGGATTCGCGCCAAATTAGATAAGGCCGAAGGCAGTGGCTTCACTACAGACTCAAAAGCCGATATCCTGAAAGAGGCAAAATCGAGGCAGCGTGGCTAAGTATATCCTAAGCAATGAGGCTAAAGAAGACCTAATCCGAATAGTTCAATATGGCGTAACGACCTTCGGGGAAACCCAGGCTGAGAAATACTACAATACCCTCTTTGAGCATTTCGAATTAATTGCAGTACAACCTTTCGCATTTGAATCTGCGGAATACATAAAGCCAGGTTACCGCAGGTGTGTCTGCGGTTCGGATTCCATCTTCTACAAGGCGGGCGATGGCGTCGTGGAAATTATGGCCATTATTGGCAAGCAGGATCTGAATAATATTCGCTGAGAAAACCAACTGTACTATTGCAAAAAGTCATACCCCGTTCCGGCACTACCGGTACCTGAAAGAGTTTTCATAAACAAACAATACCTAATCATCCACGCAGGATCATTACACTCCACCTAATCGGGTATTTGAAATTCTCCCCAAACCTAAAACCAGAGGGTTAATTATAGAATATCGTCTAACCTGTAGTCCGGCGAAAGGGATGGGTTACGATGCAGACAATGAATCATAACCCATTCACTAAGCCCCTTCAACAACCTTAGCGAACGAATACTCATTCAAACTGTTGCTGTTTTGAACGGAATCCACTAAGTTTGCGTCATAATTCATACATTATCATAAAAAACACGATTAATGAATGATAAACCATTCGCGGAATGGACATCTATGAGCGACAAGGCCATAGCCAAAAAGATAGGCGCCTTTATCCGGCACCACCGCATGGAGCAGCAAAAGACCCAGGAAACGCTCGCCGGGGAAGCCGGCATCAGCCGTTCAACCCTGAGCCTGCTGGAACGGGGCGAAACGGTTACCATAGCCACCCTCTTGCAGGTTTTACGGGTGTTGGACCAGTTACAGGTGCTGCATGCCTTTGAAGTGCAGGAAAAACTGAGTCCGCTGGCCCTGGCAAAGCTGCAAAAAGAAAAGCGGCAGCGGGTGCGCCCTGCATCGAAGAAACCCGGGAAAAACAACCATGAAACAGACTGGTAAGCCGTGCAGGTAGCGGAAGTACATATATGGGGCCGTTTGGCAGGGGCCGTAGCCTGGGATGATACCACCGGGCTGGCGACTTTTGAGTACGATCCCGGCTTTAAGAGCATGGGCTGGGACCTGGCGCCCATTAAAATGCCCCTTTCCGATCGTCGCAGCCAGTTTGTCTTTCCGGAGCTGCGCACGAACCGGGATTCCGCCTTAGATACCTTCAAGGGCCTGCCCGGCCTGCTGGCCGATTCCCTGCCCGACAAATACGGCAACCAGCTGATCAACCTCTGGCTTGCCCAACAAGGGCGGCCGCAGGACAGTCTGAACCCGGTGGAAATGCTTTGTTTTATTGGCAAACGCGGTATGGGCGCGCTTGAATTTGAGCCGGCTACCCTGAAGGAGCACAAACGGACGTTTTCCATAGAGGTCGATAGCCTTGTGGATATCGCCCGAAAAATGCTGGACCGGCGCGAAGCCTTCACCGCCAACCTCCAAAAGGACGAGGAACAGGCCGTACAGGAGATCCTGAAGATCGGGACCTCAGCGGGGGGCGCCCGCCCGAAAGCGGTCATTGCCTGGAATGAAAAAACCGGGGAAGTACGCTCCGGGCAGACCAAAGCCCCCAGGGGCTTTGCCCACTGGCTGATCAAGCTCGATGGCGTGAGCGATGTGCAATTGGGGAGCAGCCATGGGTACGGCAGGGTAGAAATGGCCTATTACCACATGGCCAAAGCCTGTGGCATTCAGATGATGCCCTCGCGCCTGCTGGAAGAGCATGGCCGGGCCCACTTTATGACCCAACGCTTCGACCGGGACGATGGGGAGGTAAAGCACCACGTGCAGACCTTTTGCGCCTTAAAGCACTTCGATTACAACCTGGTGAACAGCTTCAGTTACGAGCAGCTCTTCCAATGCATGCGCGAGCTTAAACTCACCTATGCCGATGCCGAGCAAATGTTCCGCAGGATGGTCTTCAACGTCATCGCCCGCAACTGTGACGACCATACCAAGAACTTTGCCTTTATCCTGAAGCAGGGCGGCCGCTGGGAGCTCGCCCCCGCCTATGACCTGTGCCATGCCTACCGCCCGGGGAGCCAGTGGGTAAGCCAGCACGCCCTGAGCATCAACGGAAAGCGAAACCACATCACCAAAGCCGACCTGCTGGTGATTGGAGCCTCCATTCGCTGCAAGAAAGCCGCGGAAATTGTAGAGGAGATCAACCACACCGTAAACCAATGGAAACAGTTTGCCGATGCCGTGCAG
>CAZIJW010000011.1:0-92906 GCA_964539905.1 uncultured Robiginitalea sp. | reverse complement strand
TCCGACCAGAGGTTTCCATCGTTGTCGAAGGTGGCGATGCGGTCTGCCTCAGGCACAAAAGACGGGCTGCCCTCAGTGGTCACGGCTTCCACAAAATCGGTAATGGACTTCTTTACCGCCCCCTCATGCCATGAAGGCAGGGGGTCTGATGTTGCGGCCTCCCCTGCACCAGCTGCCTTGGTGGAGCCGGCCTCCCGTTGATTGCAACTATAGCCGATTACAAAAAAAATAAGCAGCAGTCTGAAGAAAATACGGGTTTTCATAATCCAATGATTTAATAAAATTAAAAAAAAAGCCGCCTGGTTAAAGACGGCTTTGTACTATTCAATCCAGTGAAATCTCAATGGGTTTTCACGGTCATTCCCTTGATCTGCTCTTCAAGGGAACTCAGGCTCCAGTCACCCGGCAGCTGGCTGGGCGGGTATTCCTTGAAGGTGCTGAGGAAATTCAGGGCATAAAACTGCATGCCTCCTAGAATGAATGCCCGGTCAATATACCAGTCATAATAGGTGTTTGAGCCATGAAGCGCTTTCTCAAGCGGATCCCTCCTAAGGTTGAACAGGTAAGGCGCCCTCAGGTTGACAAAAGGCTCCAGCCAAATTTGCAGCTGATCGGCCCGGTTCTCCTGGAACATGGCTTTCCAGTCCCCAAAGCGCAGGGCTGCGATTTCTCCCCCATCATTGACATAGATAAACCCTTTCCGGGGCGATTCCTCTGTTTTGCCCAACAAATAATCCAACTGGTTCACCCCGTCGATATAGTTCTTGTAGCTTCTTCCATTCAGGGTTGTCCCCTTTTTTATCTGATCAGCGATCTGGGCATTGCCTGCTATAGCAGCAAAAGTGGGCAGCCAGTCTTCATGGGCCACAATTTCATTGCGGGTCTCCCCGGCAGGAAATTTACCAGGCCATTTGATAAAGGCAGGAACCCGGTAGGCACCTTCCCAGCTGCTGTTCTTCTCACCGTGGAACGGCGTGGTCCCTGCATCCGGCCAGGTATTGTAATGCGGGCCATTGTCAGTTGAATAGAACACAATGGTATTGTCGGCAATCCCCAGTTCATCCAAATAATCCAGCAGCATGCCCACATGCATGTCGTGCTCGATCATCCCGTCGGTGTACTCGTCGTTGCCGGGATGGCGGCGATCTTCACTCACATGGGTCCGGAAGTGCATGCGCGTGCCGTTCCACCAGGTGAAAAACGGCTCGCCGGCATCTACCTGCTTTTTGATGAATGCTTTGGCAGCGGCCACGGTCTCGTCATCGATGCGCTCCATCCGTTTTTTGGTAAGAGGCCCGGTATCTTCTATGCGTTGTCCGCCCTTGCCATCTGCCCAGGTATGCAGGACCCCGCGGGGGCCGAATACCTCCTCGAATTTCTTGCCATTGGCCAACATTAAGCCGTGGGGGAAATCTTCATTTTCCGGCTCCTCCTCTGCATTGAGGTGGTACAGGTTCCCGAAAAACTCATCCCATCCGTGCATTGTCGGCAGGTGTTCGTCCCGGTCGCCCTGGTGGTTTTTTCCAAACTGGCCGGTGGCATAGCCCTGGCTTTTCATGACGGTTGCAATGGTTACATCGGTCTTCTGCCAGCCTTCAGGAGCCCCCGGCATGCCCACTTTGGTCATCCCTGTGCGCACGGGCACGTTTCCACCCAAGAATGCAGCCCTTCCGGCCGTACAACTCTGCTGGGCGTAATAATCGGTAAAGGAAAGGCCTTCTTTGGCGATGCGGTCAATGTTCGGGGTTTTATATCCCATCATGCCGTGGTTGTTGTGGCTGATGTTCCAGTAGCCCACATCATCGCCCCAGATTACAAGGATATTCGGCTTCTTTTGCCCCTGGAGGGAGGCCGAAGCCCCCAGTACAAGGACGAGTAGAATAGCAGATTTCCAATTGGCAAATGTTCTCATAAAGATTAAAAGTTTAGGTTGATTGAATCAAGGTTTAAAACTGCGCTGATCAGGCTCATGGCATACCCTCTTAGCTTCAGGAGAAATCACCGATTAATCCCGTTTCGAAGAAACTACTTTTTGACTACGGCACTATCAAGATTTTGCAATATCCCGGCATATCACACCATCTATTCCAAACCTTTTGGAACGTAGGCGGGAAGGCATACTCCGGATTTCCAGCCTGGTCTGAAAGCAGGGCAACACCGTGCATCCCGGAATATCCCCCTTACAGGTACAACCGGCCCCGTTTGAGGGTTTGAGAAGGCACTTCTCCAAACAATCCTTTATAATCGCCTGAAAATTGGCCTAAATGCATGAATCCCAACTGGTAGGCAATGGTGCGCACCTCTGTAAGCGAGGGATCGGCAATTTTGAGCAGTTTCTGAGCCATGGCAAGCCTCAGGTTCTTGATGTATCTATGGGGGGTAAACCCGGTATATTTCTTGAAATTGTAATAAAACGTGCGCATGGGCCCGCCATACAAAGACACCAGGGTTTCCACGTCTACTTCCTTCCCGGTCCGTATGGTCTGATGAATGTATTCGACGATTTCGTGTATGGGAACAAAATTTACGGCTATGTACTTCATGCAGTTCTGGCACTCCGGATTCAGGACCTCGAAAAGGGCCCATTTGAATTCCGCAGCTTCAAAGTCACCAAAACGGATCGCTTTATCGATGATCCGTTTCAGGTTCCCTGCCAGGGTTTGCCATTTGGCCGATGGGAAATCGATCGTGAAATTCCAACTCAGGGGCAAGGGGATCCCTTCACCCCGTAACCAGGTCTCCAAAAGCGCCTCTTCAATACTCACCGAAAAGGAGGTAAAGCCAGAACCCGCATCCACATCAAGTCCCCTTTCCGCATTGGTGACCAACAGTTTTGTCCGGGTCACCTCTTCCCCGTTGTAGACGCATTTGTTCGGGCAATCGATAAAGGTTAACATCACACTACCCCTCAGGTGGTGGCCGTTGGCAAATACCCGTTTACCGGTGTACGCCGAGTAGAAATTTACTTTCCCGTCGAGTTGCGAGAAACCCCTCAGGTTTCCCTCGAAAGCCCCTTTTTCCTGCTGTATAACATCCATCTGCCAGCCTACAAAGGCGCCGGCCAATTCATCAATATCCCTGGCCACAAAATGTTGAGGTACTTCCATAACTACTGAATGCAGGCATTTACTTACTGGGAACCAATCCAAGATAAGAAATATTTCGGAATAGAGATGGTTTTTGTTCCAGGGGAATCTACACCGGTAAGGACGTCAAGTCCCCGGAAAAAATCAGGAGCCAACCGGAGTACCGCAGGAATAAAGGCCTGTAATGCCAATCAGAATATGAAAACCGCCTAGGTGCCCAACCGGAAGACCAGCCCCCCGCTGAAGCCGCCCATTACAATTGTACTACCGACGTTTACGCCGGAACTGACCCCCCCGGTGCCCGCGCCGACGTAAAACCCGCCCCATTCGACCGGGAATAACAGGTTGCCCTGCAGGTTCAGGCCCACACGGTCCGAAAACATAAACACCACACCCCCTTTGAGCCCGAAACTGAACTTGGTGACACTGTCAAGGCCCCGGGGCGCGATATCGCGATCCACGTTATCGGGCGAGAAAACCGAGAACCCAATCTGCCCACCGAAAAACGGCCTGACCTTGTCATTTCCGAAATACCGCGTTCCCCCAAGCATAAACCAATCGGCATTAAGGTCAGACAACCTGCTTTCGGATGGGCTGGCTATCCGGTCGCGGATGCGCAGTTCGGTGCTCATGTTGATATAAGTGACCTCCAGCATATAATTGGATCGGATTTCATAACCCAGGGATATCCCGAACATGCCGCTGTCGTCGACTTTTATATAGTTGGGACCGTAGTTTAGTTTACTGCCAAACTGGTACCCGTACGTTGGGGTAATTTCGATGGCCTGGGCATGACCCACCGACAGGCACAGAAGCATAAAGACTGAAAATAGAATCGTTTTTTTCATAATACTGGATTGTTGAAAGGGTTAAATACGCTGATATAAAGGAATAATGGTTTTTGTAGTCGCTCCCATTTGGTCGATGAAATCGGGGTTGACATTATCGTGTTAAGCTGGTAGACACTCATAACTATTTGACCGAATCAGGCCTCCTTCCCTTTGGCCTGAACTTTCGCTGCCCCCTCAGGGCTTTGTACCCATAAAAGGAGCAACCGGTGGGCCACGGCCAGGATTACCGGCCCTACAAAGAGCCCGACGATCCCGTGGAACAGCATACCCCCCAGGCTCCCAATCATGATAATGATTACAGGGGTGTGCAGGCCCTTGTTCATCAATACAGGCTTCAAAAGGTTTTCGCTAAGGGCTACTGCAATTAAATATACTGAAAAAAGGACGGCGGGGAAGGTCTCCAGGCTCGAAAAGCCCATAAGAATGGGAGGAATCATGATCAGCAAAACCGGTACCTGAACAATGGCCAAAACCAGGACCGCCAGTGCAAAAAGCCCAGCCCTGGGAATGCCGGCCAATTCAAACCCGATAAGGGCCAGAAGGGATTGGATGAATGCTACAAGCAATATGCCCTTAAAAACACTCCGAATAGTATCTCTGGACAAAATAACCATTTCCTCCGCCCCTGGCCCGACCAGTTTGGTTAAAAAAAGCTGTGCGCCCCGATGGCCCCTTTCCGAATGGTACATAAAGAACACTGAGAGGAAAAAGGAAATGACAAACAGCGCCAGGGATCCAAAGAAACTGGTTAACCCCTCCAGGACCGGGCCTGCTTTTTCCAGGAGGACCTCTTTGTGTTTCAGCGCATAGGTTTTAACACTTTCACTTAAATCGCGCCATTCCGAGTAGATTCGCTCGCCCACGATGGGCCAGTCTGCAAGGCTTGGATCGGGTTTTGGGATATGCAGAGCGTCTTCCCTGAGTTGGCCGACAACCCCCCGCGAGGCATCGACAATGGCCCCCGTCATGTAGTAGAGCGGGACTAAAAGCACAAGCGCCATAGCCATCACGAACCACAGGGTGGCCCACCCTTTCCGGGCCGGGCCAAACCAGTTTACCCATTTTCGATACAGGGGAAAGAGGGTAACGGCCAGCAGGACTGCCCAGGTAATCAACAGCAAAAAAGGCTGCACGATCAAGAAGCACCAGGCCACCAGCAGCAGGACCATCAGCAGCTGGAATAAGGCGGTAGTGTTGAGGTATCCTTTCATATCAGGGCCTTTAAGCCAATTTGGATTCGTTCCTTCTCCGGAAGAAAAAACACGTCCGGAGGCATTTAACGGTTGAAAGCTAGCGGTTTCCTCCAATTCACCCGCCCATGATGCAAAATTTTTGCAAAAAAAAGATAGCGCCCTGTCTTCACCAGCCCCGCTGCCCGGGCCATGTAGCAAAGGGTTGGGTGTTGTAATACAGGGCCCTCCTGCTGGTTGTGAATGGCCTCCGAACAACAACAAATTCCTTCCTGCTGGCCCACAACACGTGGGATGGGCTGTTTGTAGAGGTTGGCCCCCGGGGACACTATCGGAAAATTGCAATACCGGCAATGCCCTCGATTCCGAAAGAACAATTAAAACCGTACATTTAGTGCTGACTCTATTGAACCACACCTTTTAACCTTAAAATACCCGTATGAAAACACTCCTTATTTCCATGTCCGTCCTGATCCTCGGGACATTAGCGGGCAATGCCCAATCCAATGTAGAAGAAATCGACTTTATCCAGTCCATCTTCGGAGCCGAGAAAAAAGAAATCACCTCCATGTTCATCAATTTGGAAGGCCAACAGGCCCAGGCCTTCTGGAACTTATACGATGAATATGAGGTAAAACGAAAACTTCTTGGCAAAGAGCGATATGAGCTGATTAAGCAGTATGCGGAGGAGTATAGCGGGATCACCCCCGAACAAACGGATGTCCTTATGGCCAGGGCCATCAAACTTCGCAATGCCAACAATAAACTGGTAGACACGTACTACAAGAAGATCAGGAAGGAAGTGGGTTCCATAGCAGCGGCCCAGTTCCACCAACTCGAGTCCTACATCCAGGCCGAGATACGGACCGAACTATTCGAGAGCATCCCCATTATCGGGGAACTGGACGACTAATGCCATGAACCCTCATGAAAAAAGCCGCCCGGTTTCCCTGGCGGCTTTTTTTAGGTCGATACGTGCCCGGGAAAACTTACTCCCCGCCCAGGGCCTCCGTGATTTTGGCCACATACTTCTCCGCAGCCTTATAGGCGTCTTTCGGATCGGATAATTCGGAGGTCACCACAAAGACCAGTTGGTCCTCCTCGGCCTCATCGAGGTTATAGCCCACCGTTTCCAGGACATACGTGGTAAAGGTTGTGGTGGTGCTACCGGTAGGGATGTAGCCCCCGGCGCTATAGTAAGGCCCATAGGCATACGGATAGCGGTAATAGCTGTTAAAGCCCCCATAATGACCCGGGTAGTAGGCGCCATACCCCATACCAACCGATACCCCGGAAGTAGTGGTTTGGGTAGTTTGCTGTTTGTCTTTTACCGTGGTCAACACAATCGCATCAAACCCCTCGCTTTGGATCATGGAGAGGACCTGTTGCGCCCGTTCTTCACTGACTTCCCGCTGGGGGCTCAGCCTGGGGACCTTCTTATAGCTTTCTGTAGCCTTTATCCCCCTTTCGGTCATGCCCCTAACAATTTCAGATTCAAAGGCCGTACGGGCCTGGTTGTCGGCTGTACGGGCGATTACCAGCACATTTTTCTGTTTGAATTTTTCGATGGTTCCGGATTCGCCCTTCCAGGAGCTGAGCACTTTTACAGAGCTGCCGCAGCCGGCAAGGGACAGTGCCAGTACGACTAAAAGGGAATGAAAGTATTTCATAATATTTTGATTATTAAAAGGTTACTATTAGAAGAAAATTTTTAAACCTGTTGGGGGGCTTTTTGATTCCGGGATGCAATCTTAAATTCCATCTCCCCTGGGAACCTGCAGGTGAGTCCGATTCCCCCCCTTTGGTTATCAACCCCGAACAGGAAAATGGTGTTCCTCCCTTCGGGCAAAGATATTATGAAATTCTACTGGATGGCTAAAGTGCAACCAAAAAAAGGACCGAAAATACCCACCGCCCCGATTCACCGGACCCCTGCCGCATCCCTGTGAGGCCAGGCCAGGCTTCAGGGTGCGTTCCGGCTTAATCTGCTATCCCATGCCCAAACCTTTCCTTCCACACCATAAAAATGTAAAGGAATTTGCTATTTTTGTCGCACTTTTTCGGGATGTAGCGCAGCCCGGTAGCGCACTTCGTTCGGGACGAAGGGGTCGCAGGTTCAAATCCTGTCATCCCGACCAAGCAGAAAAGTGGTTTGCGAGAGCAAACCACTTTTTTCGTTTATGCCTGCGCCGAAAGTTTACTTTCGAAAGTCAGGCTAAACGAAAAAAGTCGGAACGCGTCAGCGTTCACTTTTTTATTTGCAGTGAGGGATGGAACGGATTGCCGAGCACAGCGAGGAAATCCCTCAAAACCTCGCTTTTGAAAGCGGACGGGAATAAAAAGTAAGAAGCGCCATGGGCGCCCGCCACCGCACCGCCTGGCCCCCTGGCTGCGAAAGGTCCTCATTTGTACCATGAGTACTTTTTGTACCTTCCGGGCATCCGGAAATTGAAAATAAACTTGATTTATGAAGCCCATCAGCATCCATCTGTTTTTTCTTGCCGTCCTCCTGGCGGCTCCGCTCAGCGCCCAGGATGACGAAGCCCGGATCCGTTCCCTTCGGGCAGCTTCAAACCAGGCCCTAAGGGAATACGACCACCAGAAGGTGCTTTCCTTCCTTACCGACGATATCCTCACCACTACCGGGGCCGGGACCCTGCTTTCCGGAAAAAAGGCCCTTGAAGCCTATATCGCCGGTGACCCCGACAGCAAAATGTACTGGGTCCGCACCCCGTCTGCGATCTCCGTCAATAACGCCCTGGGGCTGGCCTGGGAAACCGGCGCCTGGAAGGGTTTTGACCCCGGGATAAAGGAAACAGCCGTGGTCGGGGGGAACTATTCGGCCATGTGGACCCGGGAATCCGGGCAGTGGAAAATAAAATCCCAGTTGTTTGTCACGCTGGAATAACGATACCCCCCGAATGAGGGGTGGCATTGAAACCACGGGCATCCACCGGTGCAAAAGCCCGGCTTACCTGAGTATCACACCGGAATCGGGTCCCAGCCGTAACTTCCCTCCATCCAGGGCAGCAGGGCCTGATGCAAAAAGAAGCTCCATGTTTTCGGATAGCGACAGGTCCCGGGCCTTCCCGGAAATATTAATCAGGACGGTGAGAGACTGGTCGCGGTAAATACGCGAATAGGCCAGGATATCCCCCCTGTTGTAAGGCTCGATCCATTTCAGGCTGCCCCATTTCAGGGCTGGTTCCTGCTCCCGGAGCCGAAGCAGGGATTTGTTCACCATAAGAAGTGATTGGGAATCCTGCAGCTGGGAGGCCACATTAATACTGTCCGACCCGGGCAAAACCGGAAGCCAGGGCGCAACGGCCCGCCCTGAAAAACCGGCGTTTGTTCCGGCCTCCCACTGCATGGGGGTCCGGCAATTGTCCCTGTTAAACACCATGCCCCGGGCAAAATCCGGCAGCCAGTCAAAGGCCGCGGGCAGGGGGTCCAGGGCGGCTTCAAAAGCAATTTCCCCCGTGGGCATCCCGATTTCCTCCCCCTGGTAAAAAAAAGGCACACCCCTCAGGGTCAGCTGTAAAAGGGAAAGCGTCTTTGCCTTCTGCACGTCATTTTCCAGGAGGGTGATGCTACGCGGGCGGTCGTGGTTACTGAAGACATAGGTCGGGGTATACGGATAGGGGTAAAAGGCTTCAATCCGCTTGATTTTATCCCTGAAAAAACCGGCATCCCACTCGAGGGCCGAAATATCAAAGAGGAATACCAGGTTCAGGCCATCCTGGTCGGTACCCAGGAAATTCCTGAGGGTTTTGTGGTCCCCAAATACCTCCCCCACCATAAACCGGGGAGGATCATAGGTGTCGAGCACGCTCCTCAACTCCCGGGCAAGGTCAAAATCGTCCGGGTGGTTCATCGTATATTTTTTCTCCTGCCAGAGCATTTTAGTGAAATCCTGCGTAGGCACTACCCTGAGGGTAAACGGATTGTCCCGGAATTCCGGGTCCTCGAAGATATAGTTGAAGATATCGAGGCGGAACCCGTCCACCCCTTTATCGAGCCAGTGCCGGACGACCTGCATCATGGCCTCCTTTACCTCCGGATTCCGCCAGTTCAGGTCTGGCTGGAAGGATAGAAATGAGGAAAAATACCACTGTTGCCGGGTGTCGTCAAAATGCCAGCCATTCATCCCCAGGGCACTGTGCCAGTTCGTCGGGGGGTGGTCTCCTTCCCCATCCCGCCATACATACCAGTCGCTCTTCGGATTGTCCCTGCCCGAGCGCGACTCCCGGAACCAGGGGTGCTCCTCCGAGGTATGGTTAAGCACCAGGTCAAAAACCACTTTCATATCCCTTTTATGGACTTCGCGGATCAGGCTGTCGACCAGGGTGGTATCGCCATAAACAGGATCCGGTAAGTAGTAATCGCTAACGTCGTAGCCAAAGTCCTTCTGCGGACTTTTGAAAAAGGGGGAAAACCAGATGGTCTCAAACCCGAGTTCCCTGATATAGTCGAGTCGGCTGATAATGCCCGCAATGTCGCCAATCCCATCCCCGTCGGAATCCTGGAAAGACCTGGGATAGACCTGGTACACGGTAGTGGCTTCCCACCAGGGGCGGTCCTGCCCTGCCGGTTCCCTCCCGTGGGTTATGTCCACCTCCGGGATGTCTTCATAAGGCGTATAAAGGTTTACAACCACCAGGGCCACCAGAAAGGTGATCAGTACAAGCAAGAATCCCAGGACAATTTTCTTTCGCACAATTTCCTATTTTGGATGGGGTTGCGTAAAGCTAGAAAATCCCGGGGGTATTGCGGATACTTTCAAAGCCCAAAGTGTCCTTTTTGTTTAAGTTCTAGAGGGGAGGCAGTAACCCTTTTGATTATAGGGGTAATGGGGGGCTCGCTCCGGGCCTTAAGCTTCGAGTGCAGTTTCCGGCTATTGTGGAAGACAAATCCGCGGTTCCGGAATTTTTCTGCCCTATTTTTGCAGTTCACAGGGGTATGGGGATTTCTTTTCAATCCTGTTACCCCGTTACACAGCAGCCATGAAAATCGCCTTTTTCTCCTATAAATCTTATGACAAGGAATGGTTTGACCCCTACCTGGAAGACTCAGGGTTGGTGATCGATTACTTCCGGGTGCGCCTGGTACCTGAAACGGTTCATTACGCCAAGGGAAGCGACGTGATCTGTGCCTTTGTCAATGACGACCTCAGCAAAGAAGTCATTGAAGAACTTGCAGCCATAGGAGTCAAAATGATCGCCCTGCGCTGCGCCGGGTTCAACAATGTGGACCTGGAAGCCGCCGAAGCCCACGGAATCCCTGTGTACCGGGTGCCGGAATACTCCCCCCATGCCGTCGCCGAACACGCCGTGGCGCTGATCCTGACCCTGAACCGGAAAATCCACAAGGCCTATAACCGGGTACGCGACGGGAATTTTTCCCTCTCCCGCCTGGTGGGTTTCAACCTTCATGGGAAAACCGTCGGGGTCCTTGGGACTGGAAAGATCGGCAGGGTATTTGCCGAACTCATGAAGGGTTTTGGGTGCCGGGTCCTGCTCTACGATAAATTCCCGAACGCCGAAATGCAGGAGAAAGGATATCCCTATGTGGACCTCAGCACCCTGCTGAGGGAATCGGACATCCTTTCCCTCCATGTGCCCCTGCTGCCGGAAACGGCCCATATCATCAACCGGGAAACCCTGAATATGATGAAGGACAACGCGATGCTGATCAACACCAGCCGGGGCGGGTTGATCAATGCGGAACATGCCATACAGGCCCTTCGCACCAAAAAACTGGGCTACCTAGGCATCGACGTCTATGAACAGGAGGAAGGGGTATTCTTCCAGAACCTGCAGGAGCAAATCATCGACGATGATACCCTCGGCCTGCTGATGTCGTTCCCCAACGTGCTGGTGACCGCCCACCAGGCGTTCTTCACGCGGGAGGCCCTGGATGAAATTACCCGCACCACCCTGCAGAACATCCGCGACTTTGCCGAAGGCCGCAGCACCGGGAACCGGGTCAGGCCCCCGGGGCGGTAGCGCATCGATCCCCCGGATCCCTGATCGCCTGCCGGAAGCCCCTTTCGGGACTCCCCTTTTTGTGGGTCTAAACCCCTGAAAACGTTAAAGAATCCATAATTTCAGGAGGCCACTGAACAGCCCCAAAAACTTCGCCTTCCCCTGCGGTCGCCTCACCTTCGAATTCGGACGGTTCACTTAAAAATCGCCCCGGGAAGCCCTGCCTGCTACCTAAATTTGCACCATAAAAGTCAATCAAAAAAACGCATTTAAATCACATCATTATGAAAGTTGCACTAATGGCCCTCTTTTTAGGCCTCTATACCTGGTCGCCAGTTATCGCCTGTAAGGCCCCCTGTACCGACGGGAAGAACAATGACACAACCGCCCTGCTTCAGGAGATGACCCGCGAGTTCGAAGCGAGGCTCCGGGCCCAGGATCAAACCTTGGTCCTGGACCCCTCGAACCTCACCGTCTACGAGTCAGAAGAAGCGATCGACCTCGGGTTTGACGCCTCGGCCTACCTGCCTGCCGGATTCGATCCGCTGGCTGGTAAAATCGCCTCCTACGACCTTCCGGAGCTGATCGAGGTGGAAGACCTGGAAGAAGCGGACTTCGATTTGGGGTTCGACCCGGCCCTGTACCTCCCGCACGGCTTTGATCCGTTTAGGGGCATGGAACTGTCCAGGTAAACCCAAAGCCGCACACCATAAGGAATTGGTGTTTGAAAAGCGGGCAACACCCCCGCACTGCCCAAAGGCTTTCAACTGGTTTGAAAGCCTTTTTTGCACCCGCCCGAAAATGACCCGGCCATAGAATTATCGTACCTTTACCAGAGAGCCAAAGCCCTGAAACCCATGCGTGCCAAACCCGTCAAACAGGAGACCCTCGTCCGGATTTCCCTGCTGCTAGCCCTTCTGGTTTCGCTCCCGAGAAACTTTTACCTGTACAAAACCATCAGTGTCGAAAACCTGGATTTCTCAGGGATCTGGCTGGTGGATTTTATGTTCCGGATTGCCTTCCTGTTCGGCTTTTCATGGGCAATCCTGTACCTGAATGCCAACCTGGCCTACACCCGGATAACCGCGCCCCCGGCCCGGCGCTATTCGGCCCTCATCGTGCTCGACATAGGGCTGCTGATCCTTACCCTGGCCCTCTGGGAATGGCTGCACTCCTTCCTGCTGGAAAACGAACTCACCCGCGAAGACATTGGCTTTGTGAGGTTCCGCTATGCGATCCTTTTGCTCGTGCTGTTCTTCATCGCCCGCATCCTGAGATTGCAACGCGACCAGCAGGCGAGTTTACTGATCAATGAAAAACTGAAGCGGGAAAACCTGAAAAACGAACTGGCCTCCCTGAAAACCCAGGTGAACCCGCACTTTTTGTTCAATTCCCTCAATACCCTGGCCGCCCTGGTGCGCGATAACGAACAGGCGACGAATTTTGTCGCCAAGTTGTCGCGGATGTACCGGTACATCCTGCAAAGCGGGGAATCGGACCTGGTGACCCTTGAAGAGGAAATCAAATTCCTGCAGAACTACATTTACCTGATCCAAACCCGGTACCGCGAGCGCTTTCAGGTCGACCTGGAAATCGACCCCGACTTGTATTCGGCGACCATCCCCCCCCTGGCCCTGCAGCTGCTGGTGGAAAATGCCGTAAAACACAACGAAATTTCAGAGACCCATCCCCTGCGGGTACATATCTATTCCGAAGGGGACACCCTGTTTGTGGAAAATAAAATCCACCAGCGCACTTCCATGCCCGAACAGACCGGCTTTGGCCTGGCCAACCTGCAGAAGCGATTCGCGATCATCAAAAAGGCCGATATCGGCATTTCCAGGACTAACGATACCTTCAGGGTAGCGTTGCCCTTAAAAACCAGGAACACATGAAAGTAGTCATCGTGGAAGACGAGCTGGCGGCAAGCGAAAACCTCGCCTACTTGTTGCGGAAACTGGACCCGAAGATACAGGTGGTCTGCGTCCTCGACTCTGTCAGGGCCGCGGTTTCGTATCTCTCGGAAAAACCGGAAGCTGACCTTATTTTTATGGACATCCACCTGGCCGATGGGCTATCCTTCGAGATCTTTGAAAAGGCCCCGGTTACCGTTCCCGTGATCTTTACCACGGCCTACGACCAGTACGCCCTCAAGGCTTTTAAGGTCAACAGCATCGATTACCTTTTAAAACCCATTGACGAAGAAGACCTGGCCAGCGCCCTGGAGCAGTACCGGGTGCAGCACCAGCAAAAGGAGGTGGGCAGCGACCAGGTGGGCGGGCTTTTGGAGATGCTCCGCAAGGAGGCACGGCCCTATAAATCGACCTTCCTGGTCGCCCGGGGCGACCAACTGATCCCTTTAAAGGCCGAACGGGTCGCCTATTTCCACATCGACACCGGGGTCGTAAAGGCCGTCACCTCCGACGGGCAATCCTTCACGATGGACCAGAAACTCGAAGACCTCGAAGCCCAGCTCGACCCTTCCCTCTTTTACCGGGCCAACCGGCAGTTCATCGTGCGCCGGGATGCCATCCACCACATCAAATACTACTTCAACGGCAAGCTGATCCTTACCGTCGACCCACCCGCCAGGGAGCGCATCGTGGTCAGTAAGGCCAAGGCCGGCGATTTTAAGGAATGGATGAGTTCGTGAGGGGGGTGGCCTGAATCAAACCCCGGGCAGCGCCAAGGCGCTGACTTGTTTTTTCATTTCGTCCGAAGTCTCAAGCGAGCTTTCTTTGGGATCTACCACTTCATACTGAACTGGATTACGCCGCCCCCGATAGCTATCGGGGCGGCGTGATCCAGAGTGGGGGTGGCCTGAAGCAAAACCCCGATTTCTGCCAGTGGCAGAAATTCGGTTTTTTGATTCCCTGCGGCGCTTCGAAGCAAGCTTCGGCGCCTGCGGGAATGAAAAAACCCCGACGGCTTTCGCCGTCGGGGTTTGCTTCGTCGGGATGACTGGATTCGAACCAGCGACCACACGCACCCCATGCGTGTACGCTACCAGACTGCGCCACATCCCGGACAGAGCGAACGAAAAAGGTCCGGTGGACCTTTTTCAGCGAGGGGCCAGGCGGTGCGCCGGCGTTCGCTGCTCAGAATGTATTTCAAAGGCACCTTAATGAATTCCCAGATGCTCAGGTCTTCCTTTCGGCTTGCAAATATAAAACAATCCTTAGATTTCTTCCTAAGGGTTCTGGGGAATTCTCCATAAAAGAAATAAGGGGACACAAGGGCGTTGTTCACCATGAAGCAAAAAAAACTAAACACCCTTAAAACCGTGGGGGTTTCGTCATGATTTGGGGGGCATTTCGGGTTCCTGGTGATGTACAGGGAACAGAAAGCTCAATAGTAATTTAGACTATTTATTTATTGCCTCCTCTGCCTTCATGGTTTGAATGCCGCGGCAGGACCCCATTGCACGCAACCAACCCCGGCATTCTCTGGGCCCGTACCCCCGGGTTGCTTCCCGGGGTCCGATATCACGCCCGTAACCCGATGAAAAGACTTTTCAAAAACCTGATAAATATCAGGTGTTATCGCGTGTAACCTTTGTTACTTTAACACAAATTTAGTAGTTTACTAAAGGAATTTATAAGTGACCCTAAAGGCCAAAATGGCTTTTGATTAAACATGCAATACCAATCAATAAACAAACTCCTTATGAAATCGCACCCTTTTTTCAGGCTCCTGATGATCGTCGTCTCAGGTTTTCTGTTTGTCCAATGTACCAGTGACCCGATCCCCGGCCCTCCCGGACAAGATGGGATAGACGGGGTTGACGGAGTTGACGGCCAGGATGGGGTTAGCGGAACCGCTTCCTGTGTTTCCTGCCACTCCAACAGCACCCGGGAACCCATATTGGCTTCCTTCGAACTTTCCCTGCATGGCTCGGGAACTACCTTTGGCAGGGGTTCCAGCGCCAATTGCGCACAATGCCACGGAAGCGAAGGGTTTATTGACTATGTTACGATTGGGGCGGTCGATACGACTGCCGGGGCTTACAGCCCGGCTGTTCCGTTTAACTGCGCCACCTGCCACAGCAGCCACCGTACTTTCGACTTTGAAAATGACGGCCCCGATTTCGCCCTCCGCAACCCGGATGCCCAAAACCTTGTCCTGGACCCAACCTATACTATTGACTTCGGAGGTTCCAGCAACAACTGCATTACCTGCCACCAGCCGAGAAACAGCTATGAAATCCCTGCGGTGAACACCTCGGGGACCTATATCATCACCAGCTCGCGTTTTGGCCCACACTACGGCCCGCAATCCACCATGCTGGAAGGCATCCTCGGGGCGCCGATTGCAGGTTCAACGGCCTATCCCGGTGCGGGTACCGCAACCCACCGCACTGCGGCCTCTTGCGTAAGCTGCCACATGGGGGAATCCAACGTGGCCGACTTGGGCGGACACTCCTGGTTGCCTACGGATGAATCCTGCATCCAGTGCCACCCCAACGGCATTCCTGACGAAATGAACGGGTTTACCGAAGGCATGGCGACCCTTGCCCAACTCCTCGCCAATGTAGTGGGAGAAGAGTATGCGGAAGATGCTGACGGAAACCTTGTAGGTACCGGGGTGCCGATTGTAGGGATCATCGTGAACGGCAGTGCCCGACCCGGAATCTGGCCCACCGAAGCCGCCCAGGCTGCCTGGAATTACAAGACCCTGGAACAGGATCAAAGCCGCGGCATCCACAACCCCGGATATTCCAGGGCCCTGCTGAACAATTCCATCGAGGCGCTGCAGAACAATTAAACCCTGTACCATGGGGTGCACGGGCACGGGCCGGGATTTCCGGAGGGATTCGTGTACCCCATGGAAAAGGATTGGTCCCCACAAATATCCAGGGTATTCCTTAAACCTTATGAAATGAAGAAAAAAGCACTTCTTATCCTGGCAGGTTGCCTCCTGATGTTCTCCGCTTCCTGTTATTACGACGAACTTGTGGCGGAAGAACTGCCTGAAATCCCTGACGGGGAGGAAATCTCCTTTGCACAGGATATCGAGCCCCTGTTCAGCCAGAACGGCCGGGACTGCACAGTCTGCCACAACGGCACCACCGACCCCGACCTGCGCACCGGAAGGGCCTACAACGCCCTGGTACCCGATTATGTGGTCGCAGGGGATGCCGCAGCAAGCGAGCTCTTCCAGAAACTGCCGGGCCGCGGACACCCCTTCGATGTGGGTTACGCTATGAGTCCGGAGGAAATTGCACTAATCGGGGCCTGGATTGATCGGGGCGCTGAGAATAACTAACGCTAAAGAACCGATACGATGAGATTCCTATATTCCCTCTTACTGATCGCTTTTTTCTGCCCCCTGGGCCTGCTTGCGCAGGATGCGGAACCCGATTCTGTAAAGGTGGTGGACAAACCCGAACGCCCGGCCTTTGAAAGCAATTTCCTGATCGACAACCCTACCGACAAACTCTACCTGAAAAATAGCCTGGAAGTGGTCTTCCAGCACCGTTTCGGTACCATCTCCGGAGGGGAAAACGACCTGCTGGGGATATACGGGGCGGCCAACATCCGGATCGGGGTCGCCTATACCCTCCATGAACGCGTCCAGATCGGTTTCGGGACTGAAAAAAACCGGAAACTCCAGGATTTTAACCTGAAGCTGGGCCTGCTGCAACAAACGCGCTCCGGCAGGATCCCCGTGAATGTGAGCTATTACGGCAACGTGGCCATTGACGCCCGCAAAAAGGAAAACTTTGCCCTCGACCAGCACCGCTATTCCTATTTTCATTCGTTGATTATTTCGAGGCGGTTTTCCCCGAATTTATCCCTGCAGGTCGTCCCGAGCCTCTCCCACTTTAACGCAGTTCCGGAAGGGGCCCAAAACGATGTTTTCGGGTTGGCCTTCGGGGGGCGTTACAAGGTAACCCCAAACACGGCGATCACCATGGAATACAGTATGCCGATGACGGATTGGGATGAGTCCTTTGAAGGGGTTACAAACCCCACTCCCGGGTTCAGCCTGGGGATGGAATTCGTGACTTCCTCCCACGCCTTCCAGGTATACTTATCGTCCCTGAAAGGGATTACACCCCAGGCGAATTACTTCTTCAACGACAACCAGTTCTTTGATGGGTTTGACAGTATCCTTCTGGGCTTCACAATCACAAGGATTTACAACTTTTAACGTGTTAACGCCGCTTGTATCATGAAAGAGCAAAAACCTGAAAATAACAACAACGACAGACGGAAGTTCCTGAAACTGGGATTGATGTCCGGGGTCACCGGACTAACAGGGGTTACTTTGCTGTCTAACCTGGCTTCTGAACCCGAATTAAAGGCTTCAGGAGAGAAAATCAGGGTTTTAACCCCGGATGGGAGGATGGTTGAGGTGGATGCTCAGAACATCAACAAATACCCGGAAGCCCATATTACTCCCTCAGAGTCCAGGGAAGGCATTCCCAACCGGAAATTTGTGATGGTGATTGACCTGGCAAAATGCAACAATGCCAGGAAATGTGTTGAAAGTTGCCAAAAAGCCCATCAATTGGATCGTCATGAGGAATTCATGAAGGTTCAACTCCTACGGGACAATGAGGAGGGAGAACCATATTGGTTCCCAAAGCCCTGCTATCATTGCGATGAGCCTCCCTGTGTCACCGTGTGCCCCACCGGGGCCACTTTCAAAAGGGAAGACGGCATTGTGCTGGTGGACAACGACCGGTGCATCGGATGTAAGTTTTGTATGACCAGTTGCCCGTATTCAGCCCGTCTGTTCAACTGGGGACATAAAGAAAAATTTGAAAACACCGACATCCCCTACTCTCCTGAAACCAGTGTGCCGGCTTCTGAGGGCACGGTCATGAAATGTGATTTTTGCCCGGACCTCCTCCGGCAGGGGGAATTGCCGCATTGTGCCAAGGCATGCCCCATGGGTGTAATTTATTTCGGGGACAAGAATGAAGACCTAGTGACCAATGGCGTGGAAACTGTCCGTTTTTCCGAACTGATCAAGGAACGGGGAGGTTATCGCCACCTGGAACACCTGGGCACCAAACCCAACGTCTATTACCTGCCTCCCGTGAATAAGCAATTCCCACTGGAACGCGGCTTCGAAATAGATGAGGAAATCCTCGACCGGTATGATGACGTACCGGAAGTACAGGAGTATAAAGCCAAAACCAAGGAATAACCTTTTAGAGCCCTCGTTATGGACATAGCAAAAAGAAAACGGGAGTTGGTTCAGGAATTTGAACCTGGCCTGATGCGTTTTGGGGCATTCACCAAACTATGGATCGGCCTGCTGCTGGCCCTTATTGCCACGGGTTTTGTCGCCTTCGTGCTCCAGGTAGTCAAGGGCCATGAAATTACCGGGATGCGGGACAATGTAGTCTGGGGGATTTATATCATTAACTTTATATTCTTCGTTTGCCTGAGTTATTCGGGGGCCTTTATTTCGGGAATCCTGCATTTCTCGAAAACCCCCATGAAAAATTCCGTTTCCCGGATTGTGGAGATCATTACGGTCCTCTCCCTCATTGTTGGTCCGATCTTTATCCTGTTGTGTATCGGAAGGTTGGACCGCCTGCATTACCTCTTCCTGTATCCAAGGATTCAGTCGCCCATCACCTGGGACATCATCGCCATCATGACCGACCTGGTGGGCTGTTTCATATACCTGTATATGACCTTTATTCCGGACTTTGCCATTTTGCGCGACAATTGCAGGGACTGTCCGCCCTGGAGGCATAAACTCTATCGTTTCCTGGCGATGAACTATCAGGATACCGAAAAGCAGCGAGAGACGCTCCATAAACTAATCCGGACCATGTCTGTGATGATCATCATGCTGGCCATTGTAGCGTATTCCGTGCTGGCCTGGATCTTCAGCCTCACCCTCCAACCGGGATGGAACAGCACCATCTTCGCCCCGTACTTTATCGTAGCCGGTATCTACTCCGGGGTGGCCGTGATCATCATTGCCATGTTCCTGCTTCGCAAATACCTCAAACTGGAGCAATACATTGTGGAAGCCCATTTTATCCGTGCCGGGTTCGCGCTTCTTGTTGTTTCCCTGTTGTATGGTTATTTTACCTTCAGCGAATACTTTTCAAGGTGGTTCAGCCATAAAGTCCACGATGAGGATCTGCTGAACACCCTCTTCAGCCGGTATTTCTGGACCTTCATTTTTGCCAACTATATAGGGGTTTTGGTCCCCCTGGTGATTTTGTTCTTCAAGAGGCTGAGAACGATTAAATCCATCACCTTCGCTGCCCTGGTGGCCATTGTTGGGCTCTGGTTCAACCGCTATCTGATTGTGGTACCCACGCTGGAAACCCCTTACATCCCCATACAGGATACCCGGCCTGAATTTATTCACTATTCGGCTACCTGGGTGGAATGGGCATTGACAGCAGGGGGTGTGGCATCTTTCGTTCTGATGTTTATCCTGATTGTAAAACTGGTTCCCGTCATACCGATGTCGGGTATTATCGATGACGAAAGAGAAATGGCAACTCAGAATCATTCACTTAAAGCTGAACTGAAATGACCCCGGCCCTTCATAAATATCTGGCGCTCTTCCTGGTTTTCAATGGTTTTGCTATCCAGTCAACCATAGCCCAGGAAGACTTTGATTCGTCCAAGTACCGCATTAGGTTTGGTTTCACCGTTACCAAACAGCCCGATAATACCAGGGTTTTTAAAGCGGAATTCACCGCAAACAACAAAAAGGACCGGCAGGACAAGCTGCCGGTATATGGCGCAGAAATCCTTTTTTTAAACATCCTTGACGATCAGGAAGTGAAATTGGGAAGCGCTGAGACGTCACAAGATGGAATTGCCGAGATCGTTGTTCCGGCAGGGTATACTTACCTTACGGATCAGGAGGGCTTCATGAACTTCAGGGCCGTTTTCGAAGGAAATGATGCCCTTGACGGAGAATCGGAAGAACTGCGTATCATGGACCTCAAGTTAGGCCTTGACCTTTCGGAAGTGGACAGCGTCCGCACCATTACCGTCAATGCGCTGACCACAGACAGCTTAGGGGTGGAAATCCCGGTCAGCGATGCCTTTGTTGCCCTATCGGTTGAGGGGATGCTTTCCCGGATGCCCATTGGGGAAGAATTGATCGAAGATGGCGAGCTGCAGCTGGAATTCCCTTCAGGCCTCCCTGGCAATGCGGAGGGCAACCTTACGGTGTTCGCGGTCATAGACGACAGCGACACCTTCGGGAATGTTATCCAAAAGCAAACGATCGGATGGGGCATCCCCCAGCTCGAAAGAAAGCAGGAAAGCAATATGTTGTGGTCTGAAGTGGCCCCGACATGGATGTATGTGGTCCTGACCATCCTGCTGGTAGGCGTCTGGGCCAACTTCGCCTATACTGTTTTTCATTTGTTCAAAATCAAAAAAGAAGGCAGAATAGTAGCCATAGACTCAGACGGGGAATTTTAGTATTTTTTGGTCTCATTTTTGAAGTGTATATTAACAACAACTATAATCAAATCCATTAAAATGAAAACAATCCGAGTAGTATTAATGCTTTTCGTAGCTTCTTTTGCCCTGGTCGCATTTACTTCAGATTACCAGGATGAATGGGTAGTGCCCGCGGAATACGTTAATAAGAAGAACCCAACCGACCCTACCGTAGACCTGAATATAGGGAAAGCCCTATACAAAAAGCACTGCCAGTCGTGCCATGGGGCCGAAGGGTACGGGGACGGCCCCAAAGCCGGTGGCCTGAAGGGTGACCTGGGGGATTTCTCCTCCGAGGAGTTCCACCAGCAAACCGATGGTGAAATCTTCTATAAAAGCTATATCGGAAGAGGGGACATGCCTAATTATGAGAAAAAAATCCCCGATGAAGAAGACATGTGGCTGATCGTAAACTATATGAAGACCTTGAAGGAATAGGCCCTTCCGAACGGAAAGAAAGCGCGCTGCCCTGCCTTACCTATTAACCAAACGACGTTCCACAAGATGTTGAACAGGGATTCTCATTTCAAATTCATCAGTATTTCGCACCAAAATGCCCCATTGGGCAGAAGGGAACGGTTTTATATTGCCGACCCCGAAAAGGGGGCTGTCGCCGATGCGCTCTGCAAGGCCTTCCCGCGGATTACCTCCCTGCTCCTGCTGGTGACCTGCAACCGTACCGAGGTGTACTTCGAAGCAGACGGCACCCCGGCTGCCGGGGTCAGGGATTTCCTCCTGGAACAGCGGCTGGGGCAGGTACGGCCGGAAGACCGGGCCGATTTCACCCTTAGTGACCAAACCGGGGAAACCATCAGGCACCTGCTGCGGGTTTCGGCCGGGTTGGAATCTTCCGTGCTGGGCGATGCAGAAATCATCCACCAGGTGAAAAAAGCCTATCACTTCTCCCTGGAGCGCAACCTGCAGGGTTCCGTGCTGGAACGCTGCCTGCAAACGGTTTTCCGATTCCATAAACGGGTGAGCAACGAGACCGCTTTTCGCGACGGGACCACGTCCACGGCCTATAAGGCCCTGAAACTCATTGGCGACACCTTTGGCACCGGGGCAGCGGACAAAAAGATCCTTTTCGTTGGGGCCGGCGACATCGTGGGGCAACTTTTCAAGTATAACACCAAGTTTGGCTACCGCAACCTGTGGATCACCAACCGGACGCAGGCCCGGGCCGAGCGCCTGGCACAAGCCCACCGGGCGGCTGCATGGCCCTGGGAGCGTTTGCTGGAAAATGACCTTGCCGGGTTCGATGTTGTCATCAGTGCGGTGAGCAACGCCTCAGCGCTGATCCATAAAGGGATCCCCCGCGATAGAAAGGTACTGCTGGTAGACCTGGCCGTTCCCGGGAATATCGCCCCCGCCCTGGGGAAAGCCCCGAATGTACTGCTGGCCGACCTCGACCATATTGCTTCCCACATCCAGCAAAATAAGGAAGCCCGTTTGGCCGCGACCCAAAAGGTAGAGCGGATCATCGCACAGGAATGGGAGGCGTTTATGGAATGGCACGCCAAACAACCGTATCGGGACCTGCTGGCCGGGCGGAAACAAGAAGTCGTTTCCCTGCTTTCCGAAATCGCACAGCAGGAAGGGGCAGGCTTAAGGGAAGAAGAACTGGACGAGTTGGCTAACCGGATGGTGCGCAAACTCCTGAAAAACCCTGCCTCCCTGTATGAGGAGGCGCAGATGCATGAAGTTGTCTGGCGGAACCTTCCCCTTCAGGCCGTTTAATCCAAATAAATATAGGAATTATGAGCAATCGCGCTGGCGTAATGGGCCGGATTATTTTGGCCTCAGGCCTGGTGTTGGCAGGGATCTCCTGCAACACGGGACCGAAAGAACTGGGCACGTTCCCCATCCAGGAAAACGGGGAGGCGGTGGCTGCCCATAAAGACCTCGTTTTGGACGTACACCGGATCGTGGTCCGCAAAGCCGTCCCCACCTCGAAATACCTTTACCTTCAGGTAACCGAAGGCGGGCGGGAATACTGGGTGGCCACGGCGCTTTCGGAGGTTTCCGAAGGCCAGACCTATTTTTACAACGAGGCCCTGGTCAAAACCGATTTTGAGAGCAAGGAAATGGGGCGGGTCTTCGATACCCTCTACCTGGTAACCCGCATGGTGCCGGAAGCCCATGGGGAAGGCCTCAAACCGGTCCGGGAAATCCCGGCCCCGCCCGAACAGGCAGGCGAGCCTGCCAAAACCGGGTTCCACAGCAGCCCCCTGGCAGGGAAAGCCACCTCACTGAGCATTGCAGACTTACTGGCTGATCCGGCAAAGTATGAAAACCAGGTGGTGGAATTAAAAGTCACCTGTACCAAGGTGAACGAAGCGATCCTCGGCCGGAACTGGCTCCATGTCACCGATGGCAGCGCCGAAGGGGCCGACCTTGTGGTCACCAGCACCTCCATGGCAGAGGTAGGCGAAAACATCACCCTGAGGGCCATCGTACACCTGAACCGCGATTTTGGGGCCGGGTATTCGTATGACGTCCTGCTGGAAGACGGGGTGATCCTCCCGTAAAACGATTTGTAATGCCTGCCCGCGCAGGCACAACAACAAAGCCGGCATCCCCAGCTGTGGGACTGCCGGCTTTTATGCTTTCAGGGGGGGGACCCCTGCTTAGCGATAGAGGGTGAAGTGCCCTACATACTGCTGCCTTTCGTTGTCATTGGCGTTGACCACATACCAATAGTCCCCGGTGGGCAATTCTTTGCCTTCATAAGTGCCGTCCCAATTCTTCACCTGGTCTAGGATGGCCACCACGCGGCCGTACCGGTCGAAAATTTTGACTTCTATGCCCGGGAAGAATTCCCGGTTTAGCGGCGCCCAGAAGTCATTCATGCCATCCCCGTCCGGGGTAAAGAAGTTGGGGAACTCCACCATGCCGTCAAAATCAAAGGGAAAGGTCACGCTGGCCTCACACCCGTTGCGGTCCACCACCCTGATGCTGACATTGGCGTCAAAATTCAGGGTAAATACGTTCTGGCTGCCATAGGAATCGCCCTGGAAGAAGAATTCATACCCCCCGAAGCCGCCGCTGGCCGTAGCCGTGATTTCGTTTGGCCCGGTCTTCTGTGCGTCCAGGACCAGGGGTTCGTACGCCTCCATGGTAAATTCCACGAAATTCGTGCACCCGTTCTCGTGGTAAATGTACACTACGTGGTCGCCTGCCGGCAAGTCGCCCCAGGTGCGAATGGTGTCTGCATTGGCGGTAACGGCGTCGGTGGGGTCCGCCGGATCAAGGGCGAAAAGGACCTCATCCAGCACACTGCCGTCCTGAAGGTCCACCGTAACGGTGCTGAACGGGAAAATACCGTCGCATCCGTACTGCGGGATAACTTCAGCGGTCAGGTCGACCCCAATCTCCACGGGGATGACCACATTGGCCGTACAGCCGTTGGCGTCGCGCACAAAAACCACATACGATTCCCCCCCTTGCAAGTTTTCAAAAAGCAGGGCGTCGTTGCGCACAAAATCCGCGTCGTCTGCAGAATTCAGGCTGGTTTCGTAGTAGGTGGCCCCGCCGGCATCCGTAAAAGGGGTTCCTCCGCTGATGGTCACCCTGGCGCTGCCGTCGGCAAACCCGATACAGGTCTCCGGCAGGGTCGTAAAGGACAGGTCAAGGGGATCAGGCTCCACGACCCGTACGGTGGCCAGTTCCGAGCAACCCTGTTCATCCTGGATCAGGATGTCGTATTCCCTGCCCGGGAAGGGGGCCCCTTCCAGGTCGGTGAACGTATAGACCCCGGGGGTGGCCGGATCGCTGAAGAATTCGGTGAAATTGGGCTCTATGGCGAACTGGAGCAACCCCTGCCCCCCGCTGGCCACTTCAATGGTAATGCTTCCGTCGGCTTCCCCGGAACAGGATACGGGCGTACTGGTGGCCGTAAACAGGATGGGGTCCGGACGCGTGATCACCAGGGGGCCTTCCACATCCCCGCAGGTACTGCCGCTGGTTACCGCCACGTAGTATTCCGTGCCGTCGGGAAGCCCTTCAAAAGTCCCTTCGGGCTGCGGGCCGCGGACCACCACGGCGCCCGGCGCCGGATTGAACGGGTCGGGCCCGGGATCCCCATTGTAGAGGATAAAGCTGTTGTTGCCCACCCCCCCGGAAGCAAAGGATTCGATACGCCCGTCCAGTTCATTGGCACAGGAAATATCGTCGGGAAGGTTCACCACCAGGTCAAGGTCCTGGGCATCGATCAGGGTAAGCCCGTTGGAACGCACCACATCGCAGGTATTGGCGGCATTGACCTTGCGCACATCGAATTGGTAGAAGCCCGGGCCCCCGGGGATCAGGACGGAGGTTACCCCGGCCCCCATGGAAACAAAGGGATCTGAAGGCGCTGCCCCAACGGGCCGGTATTCGTAATCGAAGCCCGCCTCGGGGTTGGTAATCGAAAGGCGCATTTCGCCGTTCCCGCCGCATCCAGGGGCCTGCACCTGTACCAGGTTGGGGACGACAGGCGGGGGCGGGTTCACGAAATACGGGGCGGTTACCCCCACGCAGGCATAGCTCGACGACACCTCGATGGCATACCACCCGGTGCTGATGTACCCTACCCCGGCCGTTCCGGCAAAAGTCGGGGAATCCTGCAGCCCGCTGCGGGAGAGCTCATCGGTAAGGTCGTTGCTTCCCAGATAGATCAACTGGTACTTATATCCGGCACCAGCCACCCCTCCAGAAGCCCCGGGAGCCGCGGTCATGGCATCGCCCGTGGCAGGGTCATAGGCTTCCAGGACGGCATTGTTGCCGCCGGGGCACACCAGGCCCTGGGGTTCGCGGATGCCCACTGCAATGGGGGGGATGGCATCCAGGGTAATGTCCGTCTGCTCCGTACATCCCTCGATATCGCGCACCTCCACCCGGTAAGCGCCGCTGGCGAGGTTTTCAAAGCGGTCCGCAGGGCCAAAAGGGGCCACTTCCACAAAGGTACCCCCGGCATCCTCCACCAGGAGCCTGTATTCATAAGGGAAGGTATCCCAGCCCCCGGACGCCGTAACGGCGATAACCCCTGCATTGTCGGCACAGCTCACATTGCCTTCTTCAACGGCGGACACGGCAAGCGGTCCGTTCGGGGCGCGGACGGTGGCCACATTGCTCTCGGCAGGGCAGCCCGGGGCATCCACAGAGGTGATTTCGACGATAAAGTTCCCGCCGGGTAACCCGGTAATCCGCGCGGGGTCCCCGCTGGCATCGGGAAAATTGTTCGTATCGAAGCTCCCGCTGGCCACTGCGGGCAAAATCCGGTTCCCGTTGTTGTCGACCTGGAAGGCCTGGTAGGTATAGGTGCCTGTATACTGGGTAACCTCTATAAAGAGGGCCCCGTCATTCCCGGGGACGGCGCACCGCACGGGGTTGGCTTCGCTGATAACCGCCAGGGGATAGGTGGGCTCTACCACTTCGTGCAGGGGCAGCGGGTAGCTGCACCCCGCCGTATTGTCGGCTACTTCCAGAAGGTACCCCCCGGCTACCGGCAGGTCCAGCAGTACAAAATCATTTCCGGGTACGTTGGTAACCGGGGTTACGGCCCCCGGCCCATTGGTCAGGGATACCGTAAAATCGGAGGTCCCGACTACCTGCACGCGCACCTGCTCGGGGGTGGTACAGGTCAGTGCCTGTTCGACGGTAAGGGTGGGTACCACATCCGTAGGGGGGTTCAGGGTCGGAAGGGTAAAGGTCGCCTGGCATCCATTCCCGTCGATGGCGTAGACGGTCAGGGTCTGGGGGGATCCATTATCCACGACCTCAAAGGTATTGGAGCCCTGGTAATTCCCAAAGCCGGTGAGGCTGAACTGGTATCCGCCAGCAGCCGTCCCGGGGTCCACCACAGAAACGGTCACCACCGTGGAACTGAAACGGTTGGCCCCCGGTTCACAGGCAAAGGCCGGGGCACTGGCCGTGATGGAAAAAGGTGCGGGCTCGCTGATCTGGATCCCATCGAACCGGGCTTCACAATCCCTCGAAGAAACCACGGTTACATCGTAGACCCCTGGGTTGAGGCCCGGGAAGGATCCGGAATTATTCTGGTCGACCACCACGGCCGTACCCCCTTCATAGAGGGTATAGACCAGGGGGGCATCCACATCCGTGCCGGCCTGCAACACCACATCGATACTGCCGTCATTGGCGCCATGGCAGGAGATGTCCGATTCCAGGATGGTGCTGATTACCGGGGGGGTGGCAGCATCCAGGGTGATCTGGTCCACCAGGAAGGTACAGTTGCCCGTGGCATCCACCACCAGGTTGTCGGTAACCAGTACCTCGTAGTCCCCGGGGGCATATCCCGTAAACACCCCGGTGGTATTGTCGGCGATATAGGTGCCGCTGCCGTCGCGCAATTCATAGGTAAAATCGCCACTGCCCCCCATGGTGGTAATGATGATTTCCCCGTCGCTGCTGTTACAGGAAGGCTGTGTAGTGAAGCCTCCCGAAGCGGCGAGGAATTCGTATACCCTGGCGGTATCCTGGCTGGTACAGCCGTTGGCGTCCACCACGCTCACGAGGTAGTCGCCAGGGCTTGCCACCGTATAGGTATATTCATAAAAACTGCCGTTGAGCACGCCAAATTGCTCGTCCCCATTCAGGTTGAAGCGCGGGGTATCCACACTGGAAGGCATGCGCACCAGGATGTCAAAACTGGTTGCCGTTACATCGCACTGGTTCTCGACCACAAAAACAGGGGCCGGCAGGTCGGGGTCGAGGGCGATGATGGTGGCAATGGCAAAGGAGGTACAGCCGGTGGCATCCCGTACGTACACATCATAGGTGCCGGCCGGGCCCACAAAGGTCGTTTGAGGGGTCCAGTCCGCCGGGGTCGGGGTTGCCCCGCCAGCCATATAGGCAAAGTCGTAAGGGCCGCCGCCCCCGCCGGAACCCTGCACGGTAAACTGCCCAAAGGCGTTGCAGTTGGCGGGTTCCTCCGCCAGGATGTCTATGGAGGGCAGGTTCTGGTCAATGGTTACCGAAACGGCATCCGTACAGTCATTGGTTAGGTCCGTAACGATGACCTGGTAATTTCCCGGGAGGGTTTCGTAGGTATTGCTGTATACCGGGGACACCCCTACAGGGTTCTCCAGGGTTATTCGGGTACCGTCGTCCGTGTTGAGCAACTCGATCAGCAGGCTGGCGCCCGGGGTAAACCCATCCACGTTGTAGGTGATTTGCCCGTTCCGGTTCAGGTCGCAGAACCCGGGGGTGGAACTTGCCGTGACTTCCAGGGGGGAAGGCCCGTCGATGGGGGCAATTTCATCCAGGTAAATACACCCGGTACCCAGGTCGGTCACTTCCACCACATAGGCCACGCCAAACTGGAGCCCGTTGAAGGTATGCCTCCTGGGGGGGCTGTTCGGGCTTACCGGGGGTGCCGGGTCCGTAGCGAGCCGGATCAGGAAGGGCCCAACCCCTCCGACAATTTCCACGGTGTTGGAAAAGCCTGCTGCATCGCAAACCGGCAGGGGTATGGGGTCCGGGACCACATCCAGGGTGGTCTGGTCCACAACTACAGAATCTTCATCCCGGCAACCGAAGGCGTCCAGGGTCACTACCCGGTAGGGGCCGGGGGCAAGTCCGGTAAAGGTTTCCGCTGTACTGGAGGTAGGGCCAATCCGGTCGAGTTCGTTTCCGAAAGCATCCTGAAGGATATAGGTAAAATCGGGAGTCCCGCCGGCCACTGAGGTCACGGCTACCTGCCCTTCCACAACCCCTGCCAGGCAGGTTGCCGTTACCGGGGCCACCGTGGCATCCGGGGGCGGGGTGCCGTCCGTAGGGATCAGCACAGAGGCCGGGAGGGTCTCACACCCCCGGGCATCGCGCACCACATAGGAATACGTCTGCCCTGCCAACAGGCCGGAAAAGACGCTCTGGGGACCAAAGGGACCCCCGTCGAAGCTGATTTCATAAGGGGGTACCCCGCTGGTGGCATCGGGGGTGATCGTCAGGATGCCATTATCGGTTTGCCCGCAACTGGCCGGGATGACGGACACGGCCGCAGGGTCAATGTTGACCGGGGGGTTGAGGGTAACGGGGGTGGAAAGGGCCACACACCCCTGGTTATCCGTCACCCGGAACACATAATCCCCGGGGATATTGGTATTATACAGGAACGTATTGGCCGTTAACGGGATGGCCGGTCCGAAGGTAACCCCGTTATCGGCGCTCACCTCGTACTGTTTGGGCCCGGCCCCCAGGAGGTACCCTCCGGAAACCTGTACCTGCAGGGCCCCGTCAGGGCCCCCGCAGGGGATTTCCGTATCGATGGATGCGGTTACCCGGAGTTGGGGGTTCACCGTTGCCGTGACCGAATCGCTACAGCCATTGCCGTCCACTACTTCAATGGTGTAGGTACCCGGGGCCAGGCCGCTGAAAACCGGGCTGGCCTGGAAACTGCCCCCTGCCAGGCGGTACTGGTGCGTCCCTGCAGGGGCAGTCCCCGCGGTGGAAACTACCGCCAGGGTGGCCCCGGGCCCGGGCACGTAACACAGGTCTGTGGCCCCGGCATCCAGGGCCAGGGTTGGGGCGTCAATGGGGGTCAGGGTAAAGGCAAAGGTTGCCGTACACCCTTCTGCGTCCTCCACAGTCAGGATATAATCCCCGGGAAGGGTCAGGCTGCCGAAAACCCGGCCGCTCCTGGGGCCCCTGAAGGTCCCGTTGGGAAGCTCCAGGGTATACCGGTACGCACCCCAGCCCCCGGTGGCGTTGGCGACCACCCGGCCGGTGTTCCCGTTGGAACAGTTCATAGGGGTTACGGTACCCGTCAGGCCCAGCGGGCTGGCGGGTTCCTCCACCTGCAAGCTGGCCGTGTCGGTACACCCGGTATCGGCATCCGTCACGGTAATCGTGTAGGTGCCGGCCCCTGAGGGGGGCAGGGCAACCTCCGTATCGTTTTGTGGGGCACTTTCAGGGCCCCCGTTGATGTTGTACGTGTAGCCCGATGAAAAGCCGTCGATGATAAAGGCCCCGCTACCGTCGGAAGCCCCCGGGCATACCCGGGTATCCCCCCCGGATTTTACCCGCGCCCTGATGGAGCTGATCACGGCAGGGGTAAAGCTTTCCGTATAGATACACCCATTGGCATCGGTAATCCGGAAGGTATAGGCGGTATTGATGCCCAGGCCGCTGAACAGGTCGCTGCCCCCATTGTCGAAGTAGGCCGGGCTGAGGATCTCATAGCGGACCACCGGGGCATTGCTGGTTGGCGTGAGCTGGACGTCAGAGGTCCCGGAGGCGCAATTAATGGTGCTTTGCACAAAAGCCAGGTCGGTGGGCGGGTCGGCCTCCTGGATATCTATGGGGGTGAGTTCCAGGCGGCACCCCCCTGAATCGCGGATAATAGGGGTGTACGTCCCCGGCGACAGGTTGGTGTAGGTCAGCTGGCTGCTGAAATTTACGCCATCAATGCTAAAGGTATATCCGCTCCCAGAGCCTCCGGAAAAGGGGCCCTGGAATTCGATAATACCCCCGTCTACCCCCCCGCTGCCATCGCACTGGCGGTCCTGCACCTTAACGGCATTTCCGGAGATGGCCCCGATATTGGTTACGGCAATCGTGGTGGGCAGGGTATAGATACACTCAAAGGCCCCCTGCCGGTAACGGACCTGTATGGCATTATACGTCCCGTCGGGAACGGTAAGCACGGGGTTGGTGGACCAGGGGTCGGCCGGGTCTGCGCGAAAGGAGAGGTTGTACCCCCGGGCATCGACCACATTGATGTCGATCCGGGCCCCGCTACTGCAATCCCCGTCGGTCCCTGAAGCCGTGACCACCGGGGGGGTCAGTTCTTCCACGCTGGCCGTGGCCGTGACTGTGCAGCCGTTGGCATCCGTAATATAGAATTCGTAGGTGCCAGCTGCCGAAACGTTATAGGTGGTCTGTGTGGTATAGGTGCCCCCGGAAGTCCCCCCGTCGCTGGCGGTAAAGGTATAAGGGGGAACACCCCCGGAAGTGCGGACGATAATATCGGCATCGTTGGCCCCGCAAGCCGGGTCGGTACTGAGGCTCTCATTCACTTCCGTGGAGGCCCCGAGGGCCACCAGGCCATCGCCGATGACAATGGGGTTGCCACTGGTATCGAGGCTTTCCCGGGGCGGCGGGATCCCGTTGCCCGGGTCACCCGCACATTGCTGGGTTTCCACCTGTACGCTGTAGGTCCCGAGGCCCACGGCAGCAAAGGTATACGGGTTGTTGGGGATAAAGGTGGTAAACTCCTGCGGCACGCCATTCTGGTCCAGTAGGGTATACTTATAGGGCCCGGGGACATTATTGACCGTTACGGTAATGCTCCCGGTGTCGCCAAAGCATTGGGCATCGGTAAAGGTTACGTCGATGTCGATGTCGAGCTGTTCGATGGTAATGGTTTCATAGGGGTACTCACAGGTATTGGGGGTGTTCTGCAGGCGGGCCTTTACCTGGTAGGTCCCCGGCGCCAGGCCGTCAAAAATGGGGGACGCCTGCCAGGGGCCATAGCCGCTGCCCGCATCCAGGCTGTATTCATAGGCGCTGGACAGGTTGGTGACCTGGATCCGCCCGGATACCCCGCAGATGAAATCGCGCTTGACATAGGTCTGGGTAATCGTACTTTTCTTGACTTTGAAATAATAATAGGCCCCGCCGTCTACCCGTACCCGGAACTCCGCCCCGACGGAGGCGGGGATGGCCGCTGCGGACAGCGTGAACGTGGATGAAGTCCCCACGGTCTGCCAGTAAGGGTTGCATTCGCTCCCGATAATGGGCGGGCAGTCATCGTTGATGTTGAAGGTACAGCTACCCCCGGGCACCAGCTGCTGCCACTGGTAGCTGCCATGGGACCCGGCCACGGAAAGGACCCGGTTATCAAAGTCGCCACAGAGGTTATACCGGGCAATGGTAAAGCCGTTATCGCTGCAGGTCACTTCCTCATCGGCCTGTTGCAGGATGGTGGTAAAAAACATGGGCGGGGTTTCGGCCGTCCCCAACGGGAAAGCAAGGGCATCGGCCCCCAGCGGTTCCTGGGGGCGGTTTGCGTCCGATTCAGGGGCCCCGGCGTCCGAAGGGGTACTCAAACGCTCCAGGATCCGGTAAACGGGGCTGTTCTCAACGGCCGAGGCACTTACTATGGAAATCCCTATTGCCAGCAGGGCATACCAGAAGTGCCTGGTTTTCTTTGGGAGCATAGGTTAAGTCGTCTTGTAAAGGGAAAAACCGTGATTTGGGATCCGGCCATTCCCCCGGGTGTAATACTATTTTCGAATAAAATCGCGTTATCTTTGAGGCTGATGCCCCGTTAATTTGTACTTCAACGATAATTAATATTAATTCAACGAATCCCTATGAAGAATAGTATCGCCCACCTGTGCTTTTTCGTTGTAATGACGTTTGCGTCCTGTGCGCAAAACGAACCCAACACCGCAGAATCGCCTTCCGAGACCCGTTTTACGGCTGAGCTGCTTGTCCCTGGCCTCGACATCCCCTGGGGGATGGTGTTCCTGCCTGACGGCAGCCTGCTGATCACGGAGAAATCAGGTTCCCTGATTCGGTTCAAAGACGGAGAGCGTACGGAAATACAAGGGCTCCCTCCCGTTTACGTCCGGGGTCAGGGAGGCCTGCTCGACATCGAACTCCATCCCAGTTACGACCAGAACGGCTGGATTTACCTGAGCTATGCCTCCGAGGAGGGGGAAGAAAAAGGGGGCCATACCGCTATCGCGCGGGCGCGCCTGAGCGGGAACCAACTGACCGACCTCCAGGTACTTTACAAAGCCGCACCCAACACCACCGCAGGGCAGCACTTCGGATCGCGGATCGAATTCGATGACGCGGGTTACCTCTATTTTACCATTGGGGAACGGGGGGAACGCGACGTCAACCCACAGGACCTGAACCGAGACGGGGGGAAGGTCTACCGGCTTCATGACGACGGGAGGATTCCTGCCGACAATCCGTTTGTAAATACGGCAGGGGCGCGCCCGGCCATCTTCACCTATGGCAACCGAAACCCCCAGGGAATGGCGAAGCACCCGGAAACCGGCGAAATTTGGATCCACGAGCACGGGCCCAGGGGCGGGGACGAAATCAACATCGTGAACAAGGGCACCAATTATGGGTGGCCCGTGATCACCTATGGCATCAACTATAGCGGCACGTCCATAACCGATGAAACGGAACGGGAAGGCATGGAACAACCCATCCACTATTGGGTCCCCTCCATCGCCCCCAGCGGGATGTGTTTTGTAACCTCTGACAACTACCCGGGCTGGAAAGGAAGCCTGCTGGTGGGTTCCCTTTCCTTCCAGTACCTGGAACGCCTACAAATGGACGGCACGCGGGTAGTGAAGCGGGAACGCCTTATGGACGGCATCGGGCGGGTTCGCAACGTGCGCCAGGGGCCCGATGGCCTCATCTACGTGGCTGTGGAAGGCAAGGGGATCTACCGCTTAAACCCGGAGTCGGAGTAGCAAACCGACAGGGCGGCGGCTCGTTTATGGCTCCAGGGCTTCCAGGGCCTTCTGAACCGACCCGTAGCGGCGCAGGGCCGCCCAGGCTTCCTCATAGGGGAGGTTCAGGTGTTCCACCAGGTAACGCGTCCCCCGGTCGATGAGTTTGTCGTTGCTCAATTGCATATGCACCATCTTATTGCCCTGTACCCGGCCGATGCGGACCATCAGGGCGGTGGAAATCATGTTGAGCACCAGCTTCTGGGCCGTACCGCTTTTCATACGGGTGCTCCCGGTCACAAATTCCGGGCCCACCGGGACTTCTATCGGAATTTCAGCTGCCACGGCCAGGGGTGACCCCGGGTTGTTGGTAAGCCCGGCCGTCAGGATGCCTGCCTCCCTGGCCTTGCGGACCCCACCCAGTACATACGGGGTGGTCCCGGAAGCCGCAATGCCCACCAGGGTATCCAGCGGCCCAATCCCATGGGCCTGCAGGGTTGCCCAGGCCTGCTCCGGATCGTCTTCGGCGTGTTCGACGGCCTTGCGGATGGCCTGGTCGCCCCCGGCAATCAGGCCAATGACCCGGTCGTGGGGCATCCCATAAGTGGGGGGGATCTCAGAGGCATCCAGGATGCCCAGCCGGCCGCTGGTGCCGGCCCCGATGTAAAACAACCTTCCCCCGCTTAAAAAACGGGGTTCCAGGGCCTCGACCAGGTGGGTAATGGCCGGTATGGCTGCCCCGACGGCCGTGGGGACTTTTTGGTCCTCCTGATTGATGGCCTGCAGGAGGGCGGAGACCCCCATTTCTTCCAGGTGGTCGTACAGGGAGGGTCGTTCGGTGATTTTTTCGAAATCGGGCATAAGATCAGAGGATATGGAGTTGGTGTTCCCGGAAGGAGTTCAGCCGGTTATGCCCGGGGGGCAATTCAGTGACCATGGTATTGATGGCGTGGATGTCGCAGGTACGGTAGCGGTGCTGTGAGTTGAGTTTTTCTGAAATACAGAGCAGCACCACCTTCCGGGAAGCGTTGATGATAGCCTTTTTCACCTGTACCACCTCCCAGTCAAATTCGGTCAGGCCGTGCAGGGCATCCACATAGCCCGTTCCGATGAACCCGAAATCCACCTGTATGCCGGAAAGGGCATGGATGGCCTGGGAACCCGAGGTAATTTGGGTTTCCCGGGATACTTCCCCCCCCAAAAGGATCACCCGGACCCTCGGTTTGTTGAGCAACTGCAGGGCCACGGGCAGGCTAACGGTGAAACAGGTGAGTTCCAAACGTTCGGGCAACAGCCGGGCAAATTCCAGGCAGGTGGTCCCCCCGTCGATAAAAATCACCCCACCGTCTCGAAGCAGGCCCTGGGCCTTATGTGCAATCTCAATCTTCTCTTCGAGGGCATAGGTATTGGTATTGGCCGCGGCGGGGGAGACAAACCCAAGGGAGATGGCGCCCCCGTGAACCTTCCTTAATTTCTGCTGGGCGTCGAGTTCCTTGACATCCCGGCGCACCGTGTCGATGGAGACTTCCAGGTGTTCCGCGAGGTCTGTCAGCAAAACCCGGTTGTGGAGGGCTACCTCGTTCAGGATGATGCGCTGTCTTTCCTCTTTGAGCATGTCTCGGCTTTCCGCAAAGATAGGAAAAACCATAATGTGCCGTTTATTGTCGTTTTGATTCTTTAAAATCTTTTTATACGGCATTTTATTGCAACTTTAACAGCACAAAACAGCATATATTCTTTTGAATCCCTTATTTTTGTCCGCAAGAACCCTTAAATCGCTGAGCCCATGCCCGAGATTGCCTTTGCCTTATCGACACAACCCATCCCCACCGAGGAAGAAGCCCTGAAGTTCGAGAAGATCCCAACCCGTATTTATGAGGATTCCGACGCGGCTTCCCTCTACGTGGCCACCGAGATTGCCCAATTGATCCGGCAGCGCCAAAAGCAGGGGAAAAAAGCGGTTATCGGCCTGGCCACGGGTTCCACCCCAACCAAGATGTACGAATACCTGGTGCGCTTCCACCGCGAAGAAGACCTCAGCTTTAAAAACGTGGTCACCTTTAACCTGGATGAGTACTACCCCATGCAACCCGACTCGATCCACAGTTACGTCCGGTTCATGAATGAACACCTGTTCGACCATATCGACATCCCGAAAAAAAACATCCACATCCCTGACGGGACCCTCGAGAAAGAGGACGTCCGGGATTTCTGCAAGGCCTATGAAGCAAAGATCCGGGAGGCCGGGGGCCTGGATATACAGATCCTCGGTATTGGCCGCACCGGGCACATCGGCTTTAACGAACCCGGGTCATCGCTGGGAAGCACCACCCGCATGGTGCGCCTCGACCGGGTTACGCGCCTCGACGCGGCGAGTGATTTCTTCGGCCTTGAAAACGTGCCGACCAAGGCCCTTACCATGGGGGTGGGGACCATCCTCTCGGCCCGCAGGATCATCATGATGGCCTGGGGCGAGGGAAAGGCAAGCATCATCAAGCAGGCCGTGGAGGGGAAAATACGGGAATCGGTTCCGGCTACCTTCCTGCAACAGCACCCGAATTGCCAGGTGATCGCCGACCGGGCGGCCGCTTCCTCCCTAACCCGGGTAGCCACCCCCTGGCTGGTGAGCGAATGCGACTGGGACGATGCGCTGATCAAAAAAGCGGCCATCTGGCTTTCCCAAAAGCTCGACACGGCCATCCTGAAACTCACCAACGAACACTACAACGAATACGGCATGGGCAACCTGGTAGCCGAAATCGGGTCGGCAGAACACCTGAACCTGAAGGTCTTCAACGACCTGCAGCGCACCATTACCGGCTGGCCCGGGGGCAAGCCCAATGCCGACGACAGCAGCCGCCCGGAACGACGGGAACCCTATCCGAAAAGGGTTTTGATCTTCAGCCCGCACCCCGATGACGACGTGATTTCCATGGGCGGCACCCTGCTCCGGTTGGTCGACCAGGGCCACCAGGTACATATCGCCTATCAGACCTCGGGCAATATCGCGGTCTTTGACGACGAGGTGATCCGCTTTCTGGACTTCGCCACCGAGGTGCAGCAAGAAAACCGGGAATTGCAGGAGCAATTCCGGGAGGTGCGCGAATTCCTGGGCCGCAAGAACCCCGGGGACGTCGACAGCCCGGAGATCCAGGATTTCAAAGCCCTGATCCGCAAGGGGGAGGCCCTGGCGGCCTGCCGGTATTGCGGGGTCCCGGAGTCGAATGCCCATTTTATGAACCTGCCCTTCTACCAAACGGGGACCGTAAAGAAAAACCCGTATTCCGAGGCCGACCTGGAACGCACCTGCGACCTGCTCAGGGAGCTGCGGCCCCACCAGATTTTCGCAGCCGGCGACCTTTCGGACCCCCACGGGACCCACCGGGTTTGCCTGCAGATCATCTTCCAGTCGCTCGAACGGCTGAAGGGCGAAGGGGCAGACTGGCTTAAGGACTGCTATGTGTGGCTCTATCGGGGCGCCTGGCAGGAATGGGACATCGCCGACATGGAAATGGCCGTACCCATCGGCCCGAAAGACCTGGAGCGCAAGCGCAACGCCATCTTCAAGCACCAGTCGCAAAAGGACAGCGCCATGTTCCCCGGCCATGACGACCGGGAATTCTGGCAGCGGGCCGAACAGCGAAACAAAGAGACGGCGGATCGCTACAACGCCCTGGGAATGGCGGAATACGAAGCCATTGAAGGCTTTGTCCGGTACCATTTCCTACCGGGGGTCCCCGGATAGGGATTTCCCCGGACCGGGCGGGACAGGACCCTTAAAATCGCCCCCAATTTCATACTTTTAGGGCAAAATGCTTCCATGACCCCGAAAGACCGCAATGCCTGGTGGTGGGTACCCAGCCTGTATTTCACCCAGGGCCTGCCCTATGTGGTGGTGGTCTCCGTATCGGTGATCATGTATAAGAACCTGGGCGTCTCCAATGCCGCCATTGGCCTGTACACCAGCTGGCTCTACCTCCCCTGGGTCCTCAAACCCCTCTGGAGCCCCTGGGTGGACCTGAAAGGGACCAAACGGCGCTGGTTCCTCTGGATGCAGCTCCTAATTGCCCTGTCGCTGCTCGGGGTCGGGCTCACCCTGCCCACCAAAGCCTTTTTCACCACTACCCTGGCCTGTTTCTGGATGGCTGCCTTTGCCTCTGCCACCAACGATATCGCCTCGGATGGCTACTATATGATCGCCCTGAGCGAGCGGAAGCAGTCTTTTTTCGTGGGGCTCCGCAGTACCTTTTACCGCCTCTCGATGATCACCGGACAGGGCCTGATCGTGATCCTGGCGGGGCTGCTGGAACAGCGGTACGGCGACCCGGCCAAAGCCTGGTCCTTGACCATGGTCTTTACCGCCCTGCTGATGGTGCTGCTCACGGCCGGAAATTTCTTTGCGACCCCCTCCTATGAGGCCGCTGAACGGGAACCCGGGAAGGGCTTTTTCGACATTTTCAAGCGCTTTTTTCAAAAGCCGGGCATTGGCTGGGCGCTCGCCTTCATCCTCTCCTACCGCCTGGGGGAATCGCAACTGGTGAAAATGGCGGCCCCCTTCCTACTCGATGCACGGGCAGAGGGGGGGCTGGCCTACTCCACCGAAATGGTGGGGACCATCTACGGGACCCTGGGGGTTATTTTCCTTTCGGCCGGGGGGATCCTCGGGGGCGTGCTGATTTCCCGGGATGGCCTGGGCCGATGGATGTGGCCCATGATCCTCGCCCTGAACCTGCCCAATGCCCTCTACGCCCTGCTGGCCTGGTTCCAAACCAGCAGCCTGTGGGCCGTTACCGGAACTGTGATGGTCGAACAATTCGGGTACGGTTTTGGGTTCGCCGCCTTTTTGGTCTACCTGATTTACCTGGCCGACGGGCCCTATAAGACCGCCCATTATGCCCTGGCGACCGGGTTCATGGCCCTTGGCATGATGCTGCCGGGAATGGCCAGCGGCTTTATCCAGCAATGGCTGGGGTACCCGGGGTTCTTCCTCTGGGTACTGGTGGCCGCCCTCCCCGTCTTGTTTTTCCTCCGTCACATCCACTATCCGGCTGACTTCGGCCGCAAAGAACGCCCCGACAATGCCTGAATTCCCCACCTATACCACGGCATCATCGACCCTGTCCCTGGCTGCCCGGGTGGGCCAGCTGTTTATGCCTGCTGCATACATCCACGATACGGAAGAAGAAATCGAGGCCCTGGAATCCCTGGTCAGGAACCAGCAGGTGGGCGGGCTGTGTTTTTTCCACAGCAGGGCCAGTGTGGCCACCAATTTCGGAAAACCCGGCGACTCCCGGGCACAGGTTGGCAGCCTCAGCCGGCTGAAGGACCTCATTACCCGCTACCAGGAAGCAGCGGAGATCCCACTATTGATCGCTGTTGACGCAGAATGGGGCCTGGGGATGCGGGTCGAAGACGCCCCTTCCTACCCCTATGCCCTGTCGCTGGGAGCCCTTACAGGGCCGTTCACAGAGCTGCTGTACCAATTGGGCCTGCGGATGGCACAGGACTGCCGCGAAGCGGGGATCCACTGGAACCTCGCGCCGGTAGTGGACATCAATACCAACCCTGCCAACCCGGTAATCGGATACCGGGCCTTCGGCTGCGATGCGGGTGCTGTCATCGCCCGGGCCCTGCCCCTGCTCAGGGGTTTCCATGACGGGGGGATCCTGAGTTGCCTGAAACATTTCCCCGGGCACGGCGATACGGCCGTGGACTCCCACCTCGACCTCCCCGTGCTCAAAAAAGGAATGGCATCCCTCTGGGAGGAAGAACTCCTCCCCTTCCGGGAAGGGGTCCGGGCAGGGGCCCCTTCGGTGATGACCGGACACCTTTCCCTGCCACAGCTCGACCCTTCTGGGCTCCCGGCCAGCCTTTCAGGACCCGTCATCAGGCGCTTGCGAAAGGACCTCGGGTTCGAGGGGGTCATCATCACGGATGCGCTGAACATGAAGGCCCTGAGCGGAGTGGAACGGGATCCGGTGAACCTGAACCTCATGGCCCTGGAGGCCGGCAACGACCTGCTCTGCTTTGCCGGTAAGGTCCGGGAAAGTATTGAGCGGATCCTGGAACGGGCGGACCCGGACCGGGTAGAAGCCTCCTTCAAAAGGATTTGGGCGCTGAAAGAGCGTATCTTCCGGAAGGCGCCCCCCCCGCAAAAGTCAGCATATACGGTAGCAGCCCTCAATCGGGAATTGGGCCGGAATTGCCTCTGCGATTTGAGCCCTAACCCCATGATCCTTGAACGGTTCCGGGCAGAAGGGTTTTGCCTGCTGTTTGTGGGCGAGCGCCCCACGCCCTTTATCGACGGCCTGAAACGCGTTATGGACTTTGAGCAGCGGCCCTGGGGGGCCATGGACGACCCGGGTCGGGAAGCGCTCCTCCCGACCGCGTCCAACGTGCTGCTCACCATACAGCCCCCCAGCATGAAACCCCATGGAAATTTTGGCCTTCCCCCGAACCTGGGGCCTGCCATCGACGCCCTGGCCCAAAAGAAAAACGTATTTTTATACCTGTTCGGGAACCCCTATCTGTTGCGCTATTTGCCCCTGGACCAACTGCGCGGGGCCCTTTGCACCCATCAGCCGTTGGCGGAATTCCTGGAAATCGCGGCATCGCATTTCCTGGGCCAGACCAGTGTTCAGGGCAGGCTCCCGATTTCGTTAGAACCGCATTGAAATGAAAAAATTCCACCTGCTGGGGCTGATGTCCGGGACCTCCCTGGACGGCCTCGACATGGCCCTGTGCACTTTTGAAACCCGGGGAGGCCAGTGGACCTACAAAGTGGTCCAAACCGGTTTCAGGGAATACCGGGCACAAACCCGAAAACAACTGCAGGAAGCGATTCGTTATCCCGCCGTGGAATTGCTGGCCCTCCACCGGGAATACGGCGCTTGGCTCGGGAAGGAAGCCGCTGATTTCTTAAAAGGGACCCCGGTGAAACCCGATGCCATTGCCACCCACGGGCACACCATCCACCACCGGCCCGACCTGGGCTTTACCTTCCAGCTGGGGTGCCCTCAGCAGGTGGCCCTGGGCAGCGGCCTGCCCGCCATCGGGGATTTCCGGTCGCTGGATATCGCATTGGGCGGTCAGGGGGCCCCCCTGGTGCCCGTAGGGGACCGCTTGCTGTTCGGGCAGTACCGTTTCTGCCTGAACCTCGGGGGTATCTGCAATGTCTCTTTTGAAGTGGAAGGTGAACGGCTGGCCTTCGACATTGGCATCGCCAACATGCTGCTCAACCACCTTTGCATCCCCCTGGGACTGGACTTTGACCGGGACGGCGCCATGGCCCGCATCGGGAAACCCAACCTGCCCCTGCTACATGCCCTGGACGGCCTGCCCTACTACCAAAAGCCCTTTCCCAAATCCACCGGGTATGAATGGTTCCGGGAGTCCATTTTACCGTTGCTCGACCGCTACCCCGACACGCCGGAAAACCAGCTCCATACAGCTGTCCTCCACATTGCCCGAAAAATCGGGGAAGAACTCAAGCGCCTCGGGGGCGGATCCCGGGGCGAGGTCCTGGTTACCGGAGGAGGGGCCTACAATGCCTACCTGCTGGAAGTCTTGCAGGGGGAACTGGGGGAAGGCCTGACCCTTGTGGTTCCCGAACCGACACTGGTTTCCTTCAAAGAAGCCCTGGTTTTTGCTTTCCTGGGAGCCCTGCGGCTGGAAGGCCAGACCAACGTCCTGGCTTCGGTCACCGGGGCGCGAAGGGACTCCTGTTCGGGGGTGGTTTACCTGCCCTGAAGACCGGGGAATCCCGCCCGGGAAAGGCTTCCGGCCCGATGTCGGGGGATCACCAGGCGGTTTTTTAACGGGATTGCAAGGGGTTTTCAGGGGGGTAATCGAAATTTGGAACGGGGGGGGGCGGGAAACGTCCCCAACGGTAAACCGACCATGTATACGGACCTGCCAGAGCGGTCCTGACCCTAAATGCCTTCCCGCCCGGGAAAGGTGCCCGGCGCCGGGGCGGGGCCCATCTTTGAAATTGCAAGGTTTTTTCAGGGGGCGGAACGAACTTTGGTTCCGGGGGCGGGGGGGTGCCACCCGTTTTTAAATGCCCCCCAGGGACCTGCGGACAAAGACTATCCCTGGCCCGATCCAATTGCCTCCGGACCAGATTCAAACGCGCATAGCGCCTGTATCCGCACTCTTGTCCAAACCAGGGGCGGAAATTCCCTACAACGGGATGTTCCCGTGCTTCCGCCGGGGCCTGACCACCTCCTTGTGTTCCAGGGAGGCGAACCCCTTGATCAGCTTTCGCCGGGTTTCCCGGGGGAGGATCACCTCATCGATAAAGCCGCGCCGGGCCGCCCGGTAAGGGTTGGCAAATTTTTTGGCGTACTCGGCCTCTTTTTTGGCGAGTTCCTGCTGCGGGTCCTCTGCCTCGCTGATTTCCTTGCGGAAGATGATTTCGCTCGCGCCTTTGGCCCCCATTACGGCTATTTCAGCCCCGGGCCAGGCAAAATTCAGGTCAGCCCCGATATGTTTGGAGTTCATCACGTCATAGGCGCCCCCATAAGCCTTCCGGGTAATCACGGTAATACGGGGTACCGTAGCCTCGCTCAGTGCGTAAAGGAGTTTGGCCCCGTGCATGATGATCCCCGACCATTCCTGGTCCGTCCCGGGCAAAAACCCGGGGACATCTACCAATACCAGGAGGGGGATGTTGAAACAATCGCAAAAACGGGTGAACCGGGCCGCCTTCCGGGAGCTGTTGCTGTCGAGGACCCCGGCGAGGAACAGCGGTTGGTTGGCCACGATCCCAATGCTCTTCCCCCCCAGGCGTGCAAAGCCCGTGATGATGTTTTCGGCATAGTCCCCATGGATTTCAAAAAAAGAATCCCGGTCAATAATCCCCTCGATGACCTGGAGCATGTCGTAGGGCTTGTTCGGGTTGTCTGGGACGATCTCCCCCAGTTCTTCGCGCCACTCTTCGTCCAGGACAAAGGGAAGCTCCGGGGCCTTTTCCCGGTTATTCTGGGGCAGGTACGAAAGCAGTCGCCTGAGGTCTTCCAGGCAGGCCACGTCATTCGGGGCCGTGCGGTGGGCCACCCCCGATTTGGCGGCGTGGGTGCCCGCCCCCCCCAGTTCTTCGGAGGTAACTTCTTCGTTGGTGACCGTGCGGACCACGTTGGGCCCGGTTACGAACATATAACTGGTCTGCTCCACCATCAGGATAAAGTCGGTCATGGCCGGGGAATACACGGCCCCGCCAGCACATGGCCCCATGATGGCAGAAAGCTGGGGGACCACCCCGGAAGCCTGTACATTCCGGAAAAAAATATCGGCATACCCCCCAAGGGAGCGTACCCCTTCCTGGATCCGGGCTCCGCCCGAATCGTTGAGCCCGAGGATCGGGGCCCCGGCCTTCACCGCCAGGTCCATCACCTTGCAGATTTTCTCCGCATGGGTTTCCGAAAGGGAGCCGCCAAATACCGTGAAATCCTGGGCGTAAACATAGACCAAACGGCCCGCTACGGTGCCGTACCCCGTGACCACCCCGTCTCCGTAAAACTGTTGCGATTCCATCCCAAAATCGGTGGTGCGGTGGGTGACCAGCGCCCCGAGTTCCTCAAAGGAACCTTCATCGAGCAGGTACCGGATGCGTTCCCGCGCCGTCAGTTTCTTCTGGGCATGCTGGCGCGCGATCCGCTCTGGCCCTCCCCCTTCCAGGGCGAGGGCCAGGCGTTTCTGTAATTCTTCTACTTTTTTGTCCATGGGTTCCGGATAGGGATTTGTACTCGGTTAAGGTCTTCCAGGTAGCGTTTCAGCACCACGGCTGCGGCTACCCGGGCTTCCTCGCGATGGGCCGATTCCAAGAGGTCGGGCGAATAGTAATCCTGCACGAAGTGGGTGTTGAAGTTCCCGCTCCTGAAGGCGGTGTGCCCGCAGACAAAGGCCCCGAAGGGCAACGTGGTCTGCACCCCCTCCACCCGGTACATGGAAATCGCTTCCAGCATGCGCTGGATGGCCGCCTGGCGGTCAGGCCCGTAGGTAATCAACTTGGCAAGCATGGGGTCGTAGTAAATCGGGACCTGCATGCCCTCCTCGAAGCCGTTGTCGACACGGATCCCGGGGCCTTCCGGCAACCGGTAGGTGGAAAGGGTCCCCACCGAGGGGAGGAAGTCATTGAGCGGGTCCTCTGCATAGACCCTCAGCTCCACCGCGTGGCCGGTGATCCTCAGGTCTTCCTGCTTCAGGGGCAGGGCCTCCCCCCGGGCCACCCGAATTTGGAGGGCCACCAGGTCGTGCCCCGTGATCAGTTCGGTAACCGGGTGTTCCACCTGCAACCGGGTGTTCATCTCCAGGAAGTAAAAATTGTGTTCGCTATCGAGCAGGAATTCCACCGTGCCGGCCCCAACATAGCCGCAGGCCCGGGCCACATTCACCGCAGCCTGCCCCATCCGGTCGCGGAGCTCCGGGGTGAGGACCGAAGACGGCGCCTCCTCCACCACCTTCTGGTGGCGCCGCTGGATGCTGCATTCACGCTCGAAGAAATGCACAATGTTCCCGTGGCTGTCGGCCATTACCTGGATTTCGATATGGCGGGGGGACCGGATGTATTTTTCGATAAAGACCGACCCGTCTCCAAAGGCAGATTGCGCTTCGCTCATCGCCCGCTGGATCTGGGATTTCAGTTCCCCTTCGGAGTCCACGATGCGCATCCCCTTTCCCCCTCCCCCGGCAGCCGCCTTGATGAGGATAGGGAACCCGATGGAGGCCGCGACTTCCTGGGCTTCCCCCAGGTCCGAAATCGCATGGTCCGTCCCGGGGACCATGGGGATGTCGTAGGCCCGGACGGCTTCCTTGGCGGCGAGTTTGTCGCCCATGGTGTGGATGGCTTCCGGCCCGGGGCCGATAAACACAAGGCCGCTTTCGGCAACCCTACGGGCGAAGCCGGCATTTTCGCTCAAAAACCCATACCCCGGGTGTATGGCGTCCGCCCCGAGGGACAGGGCCACCTCCACGATCCGTTCTCCACGCAGGTACGATTTGGCCGAAGGGGCTTCCCCTATGCATACGGCCTCATCCGCAGCGCGCACATGGGGCGCATCGCGGTCTGCCTCAGAGTACACGGCCACCGTGCCAATGCCCATACTGCGGGCGGTCCGCATGACCCGAATCGCAATTTCCCCCCGGTTTGCTACCAGTATTTTCTTCATTTCCTGAACTTTTTCACGATTCAAATTCCACCAGCAGGTGTTTCTTTTCCACCGCAGCCCCAATCTGCACCGCCACCTTTTTGATGATCCCGTCCCTGGGGGAAAGGATCACATTCTCCATCTTCATGGCTTCCAGGACCAGTAAGGGGTCGCCTTCCTTCACCTCCTGCCCTGCCGACACCTGGATGTCCAGGATCAGGCCCGGCATAGGAGCTTCGATCCGCGATACGTTCCTGCTGCTGTGCAGTTCAAAGCCCATCTGCGCAATCAACTGGTCCAGGTCATCGGAAATCCGGGCAGAATACCGGTTGCCGTTGACCTCCACCTCGTAGGTTTTCCGGCTGAAGTCCACTGCCGTGATGCGTACGTCGAAGGGCTGGTGCCGATACAGGACATGATAGGCGTCCTGCCCGAGACTTACCACGTCAAATTGGCCGGCTTCTTCGGCCTGCATCCCGAAAGTCCATTGCCCGTTGACTTCTATCTGGTAAGGGGTTTCCATAAGCTGCCGTGTTTGAATGGTGTATAAAAGTAAGGGTTGGCCCTGATTTCCCCCGGTGGCCGCGGGATTTTTTATCCACAATCCCGGGGTTGCCGAACCAAAGGCCTGAAAAGGGGGGTCGATTCGGGGTTTGGAAGCCCGGGGAGTGAATCTAAATTCCTATTTTTGATGTAAATTCCATCGCACATGTTAACCATAGGGATTGCGGGGGGGACCGGTTGTGGAAAAACGACCGTAGTGAACCAAATCATCGAAGAACTGCCCGTAGACGAAGTGGGCATCATTTCCCAGGATTCCTATTACCGCGACCTGTCTCACCTCAGTTATGAAGAGCGGACACGGATCAACTTCGACCACCCCCGGGCCATTGACTTTGAATTGCTCGAAGAGCACCTGCGCGACCTGAAGGCGGGAAAACCAATCCACCAGCCCGTCTATTCGTTTGTAGACCATAACCGCACCCGGCAAAGCGTGCTGACCCACCCGCGGAAAGTGATGATCGTCGAAGGGATCCTGATCATGACCCAGCCGGAAATCCGTGAACTGTTCGACATCAAGATTTTCGTGCACGCAGATTCCGACGAAAGGCTGATCCGACGGCTGAAACGCGATATAGCCGAGCGCGGCCGCGGGCTTTCCGAAGTCCTCGACCGGTACCAGAATACCCTCAAGCCCATGCACGACCAGTTTATAGAACCCACCAAGGAATTTGCCGACCTCATCATCCCCAACAACAAATACAATACCGTGGCCATTGAAATCGTGCGTACCATCATCTCTGAAAAACTGGTGGCCTCATGAACTGGAAGGAACTGAAGGCAAAAAAATGGTTTGGGCTCCTGGGCAACCTCTATGTGCTGGTGCTCACGGTGTTCACCATCTGGATGGTCTTCTTCGACACGAATTCCCTGCTGATCCACCTGGAACTGCGCAGGGAAATCGACAAACTCAAAAAACAACAGGAATTCCTGCGGGAGGAAATCGCCCGAGACAAGGAAGTCATCGAGCGCCTGTCGGACCCGGAGGAACTCGAACGATTTGCGAGGGAAACCTACCTGCTCAAACGCAAGGATGAAGAAATCTTCCTCATTGAGTTCGAGGACAGCCTAAATGCCGATACGGATGAAAAAAACTGAACCTTTTGGCGGTTTCGAACCTGTCCCTCCCCGTCAGTGGAAGCAACAAATCCAGGCCGACCTGAAAGGGGGCGATTACAACGACCTGCTCATCTGGCACTCCCCTGAAGGCATCGCAGTGAAGCCATTCTATACTGCGGAAGACCTCCCGGAAGGCCCTGACGGGCCTTCCGGCCTGCACCCCGGGAACTGGGAAATCGGGTATCGCCTCGACCTGGACCAGGAAGGGGCCGCCGTCCGGGCCGGGCAGGCCCTGGAGGGAGGGGCGGAGAAGCTCCTGGTTCGGCCGGGAAAGGCTGGCCCCGAAGCCCTGCCGACCCTCCAAAACCTCAGGGCGCCCCTCCTTTTCGACCTGTCCGGAATCGGGGCGGAGTGGCTGGAAGGGATTAAGGCCCTCAGCGGAAGCAACATCCGGTGGCTTGCCGACCCCATCGGGAGCTTTGCGGCACGGGGAAACTGGACCGCCGGGCAGGAGGCCGACCTGGCATTCCCCGTACAACTCGCGGAGGTCGCCCCACCCGGGGGGATCCGGATGGCCATCCATGCAGACCTGTATCAGAATGCCGGGGCCGACCGGGTGCAGGAACTGGCGTACAGCCTGTCGCAGGGGCACGAATACCTGCTGCAGGCCGAAGCCGATCCGCGGCTCAGGCCGCTCCTGGAAACGCCGGTTTTCCTGGTGGCCATGGGGAATGAATATTTTTTTGAAATTGCCAAGCTCAGGGCCCTGAGGACCCTTTGGAAGCTGCTGGCAGCGCCTTACGGGTATTCCGGGGACTGCCTGGTGGTCGCCCAGCCGACCCTAAGGAACAAAACCCTGTACGATTACAATGCCAACATGCTGCGGACCACCTCCGAATGCATGGCTGCCGTAATCGGAGGGGCCGACCTGGTCTGCAACCTTCCCTACGACAGCCTCTACCACCGGCCGAATTCCTTCGGGGACCGCATCTCGAGGAACCAGTTGCTCCTGCTCAGGCATGAAAGTTACTTCTCCGGGGTGTCCAATGCGGCCGACGGGGCCTATTATATAGAGGCCCTGACCGACCAACTGGGAAGCAAGGCGATGGGACTCTTCAAGACCCTCGAAAAAGGCGGGGGCCTGCTGAGCCAGCTTAAGGCGCACAAAATCCAGAAGAAGATCCGGGAAAGCGCCCGCATCGAACAACAGGCATTCGATGAAGGAAAACGCGTGCTGGTGGGTTCGAACAAATACCCGAACCCCGGTGACCGGATGAAAGGGGAACTGGAAGTTTCCCCCTTCCCCCGGCAACGACGGGAAAAAACCCTGATAGAACCCATCCTCCCCTCGCGCCTTGCCGAAACCTATGAACAAAAAAGACTATCCGATGAGTAGAGCAAGGGCACAGGAACTCCAATGGAAAAGCGTCAGCCCACGGGGAAAGGCCCTTTCTGGCACCCCTGAGGAAGGGCCCGTGACGGCAGAAGGCATTGCGCTGAAACGCGTATACGGGCCTGAGGATACCCGTGGCCTGCCCCACCTGGGGTATGCGGCGGGCATCCCCCCCTTCCTGAGGGGGCCTTACAGCACCATGTACGTGCGCAGGCCCTGGACAATTCGGCAGTACGCCGGGTTTTCGACCGCAGAAGAAAGCAATGCGTTCTACAAGCGGAACCTGGCCGCCGGCCAGAAAGGGCTGTCCGTAGCCTTCGACCTGCCGACACACCGGGGGTATGACAGCGACCATGAACGGGTACGGGGCGATGTGGGAAAAGCCGGGGTCGCCATCGACACGGTGGAAGACATGAAACAGCTCTTCGACGGCATCCCCCTCGACGAAATGTCGGTTTCCATGACCATGAATGGGGCGGTGATCCCTATCATGGCGTTCTACATCGTGGCCGCCGAAGAACAGGGGGTTGCCCCGAACAGGCTTTCGGGGACCATCCAGAACGATATCCTCAAGGAGTTCATGGTACGGAACACCTACATTTACCCCCCTGCCCCATCCATGCAACTGGTGGCCGATATCTTCGAATACTGCAGCGCGCACATGCCCCGGTTCAACAGTATCAGCATTTCCGGCTACCACATGCACGAAGCCGGGGCCCCCGCCCACATCGAACTGGCCTATACCCTGGCCGACGGGCTGGAATACCTGCGCACCGGCCTGAAGGCAGGGCTTTCCATCGATGCGTTTGCCCCCCGCCTCTCCTTTTTCTGGGGCATCGGGATGAACCATTTTATGGAAATCGCCAAGCTCCGGGCCGGACGGATGCTTTGGGCGCGTATCGTCGCGCAGTTTTCGCCGGCCGACGCCAAATCCATGGCCCTGCGGACGCACTGCCAGACCAGCGGGTGGAGCCTTACCGAGCAGGACCCCTTCAACAATGTGGCGCGGACCCTGGTGGAAGCTGCCGCCGCCGTCTTCGGGGGTACCCAGAGCCTGCATACCAATGCCCTGGATGAAGCCATTGCCCTTCCCACGGATTTCTCGGCCCGCATTGCCCGCAATACCCAGCTCGTCCTGCAGGAGGAAACCGGGATTACGCGAACCGTGGACCCCTGGGCGGGAAGCTATTACGTGGAACAACTGACCGCGGAACTCTGCCGGAAGGCCTGGGAGCTGATCGAGGAAACCGAGACCCTCGGCGGGATGACCAAAGCCATTGAGGCGGGGATCCCCAAGCTTCGGATTGAAGAAGCGGCTGCCCGGAAACAGGCGCGCATCGACGGGGACCAGGACATCATCGTGGGGTTGAACCGGTTCAAAAGCGAGGAGGAAGACCTGCTTAGCATTCTGGAAGTCGACAATTCCCGGGTACGGGAGCAGCAAATTGCCCGCCTGGACAACGTGCGGCGCGAACGGGATGAAGAAGCGGTTAGCGGGGCATTGGGCGCCCTGGAAGCGGCTGCACGGGCCAAGGCCGGAGGTCGGGGAGGGGAAAATTTGTTAGCTTTGGCAATAACGGCTGCCCGCCATCGGGCAAGCCTTGGTGAAATCAGCCTGGCCATGGAGCATGCCTTTGGCAGGCACCAGGCCAGCGTGCAATCCATTACCGGGGTGTATTCCAAAGAAATCAAAAAAGACGCTTCCTTCCAGAAGGCCCGGGCCCTCTCGGATGCCTTTGCCCTTAAGGAAGGCCGCAGGCCGCGGATCCTGATTGCCAAGATGGGGCAGGACGGGCACGACCGGGGGGCCAAAGTGGTCGCCACGGCCTATGCCGACCTGGGCTTCGACGTGGATATCGGGCCCCTGTTCCAGACCCCGGGCGAAGCGGCCCGCCAGGCTGTGGAAAACGATGTCCATATCCTCGGGGTTTCCTCCCTTGCAGCCGGGCATAAAACCCTGGTACCGGAGCTGATCAGCGCCCTGAAATCCCTGGGGCGCGAAGACATCCTGGTCGTGGTTGGCGGGGTCATCCCCAGGCAGGATTACGATTTCCTGTACGAGTCCGGGGTAGTGGGGATTTTCGGCCCGGGATCGCGAATCCCGGATGCCGCCATACAAATCCTTGAACTCCTGATGGAATAACCGTTCCCCGGCCCACGGGAACGGATGCCCATGGGGCCATAACCCGTTTCGGACGGGAGCGCGTGCTTTTGGAAAACTTTAACCCGGGCAGGGGTGGTTATTCACGTCCTGTTAACAAAATACGTTTTCTGCCACGCCAAATAATCGTATTTTTAACCCCTAACTTTACGCTACCTATGGGCAAAATCATTGCTATTGCCAATCAGAAAGGAGGGGTCGGCAAAACCACCACTACGGTAAACCTGGCGGCCTCCCTGGGGGTCCTGGAAAAAAAGGTGCTGCTGATCGACGCAGACCCCCAGGCCAACGCCACCTCCGGACTGGGCATTGACGTAGACGGGATTTCCCTGGGTACCTACCAGTTGCTCGAGCACACCAGAACGGCGGAAGAAACCATCATCAGCACCAATTCCCCGAATGTGGACCTGATCCCGGCCCACATCGACCTGGTGGCCATCGAAATCGAACTGGTCGACAAGGACGACCGGGAATACATGCTTAAAAAGGCCATCCGCAACCTGAAAGACCGGTACGATTATATCCTGATCGATTGCGCGCCATCCCTTGGGTTGTTGACCCTCAACGCCCTTACCGCCGCGGATTCGGTGATTATTCCCATTCAATGCGAGTATTTTGCCCTGGAGGGGCTCGGGAAACTGCTCAATACCATCAAGAGCGTCCAGCGCATCCACAACCCGGACCTCGACATCGAGGGGATGCTCCTGACCATGTACGATGCCCGGCTGAGGCTTTCCAACCAGGTGGTCGAAGAAGTCCGCAAGCACTTTGCCGACATGGTCTTCGAAACGATTATCCAACGCAATGTGCGCCTTGGCGAAGCCCCAAGCTATGGGGAAAGCATCATCAAATACGACGCAAGCAGCAAAGGGGCGGCCAATTACCTGAATATGGCCCATGAATTGTTGCAGAAAAACAGGCAGGTGGTATAATGGCAAAAGCAACCCGAAAACAGGCCTTGGGCCGGGGGCTTTCCGCCCTGCTGAAAGACCCGGAAAACGACATCCAGTCCGTTTCGGACAAAAATGCCGAAAAGGTGGTGGGCAGCATCGTGGAACTCGATCTGGAGAGCATCGAAGTCAACCCCTTCCAGCCCCGCTCAAACTTTGACGACCAGTCGCTGGAGGAACTGGCATCTTCGATCCGCGAGTTGGGCCTCATACAGCCCATTACCGTCAGGAAATTGGGCTTCAACCGCTTCCAGCTGGTCTCGGGGGAACGGCGGTACCGGGCCTCTAAAAAAATCGGCCTCGAGCGGATTCCCGCCTATATCCGAATCGCCAACGACCAGGAATCCCTGGAAATGGCCCTGGTGGAAAACATCCAGCGACAGGACCTCGACCCCGTGGAGATCGCGCTTTCCTACCAGCGGCTGATCGAGGAAATCGGGCTGACCCAGGAAAAACTCAGCGAGCGGGTCGGCAAAAAAAGGTCAACCATCACCAATTACCTCCGGCTGCTGCGCCTTGACCCCATCATCCAGACCGGGATGCGGGACGGCTTTATCAGTATGGGCCACGGACGCTGCCTGGTAAATGTGGAATCGCAACAGGACCAGATCGCCATTTACGAAAAAGTGGTGGGGAAAAACCTCTCCGTGCGCGATACGGAGGCCCTTGTCCGCTCCTACCACGACAAAGCGCCGGGTAGTGGCGGGATCCAGCGTAAAAAAGCGGCGGCATCCCCGGCATTTGCCCGCGAAGGCCTCAGGGAATTAAAGGAGTACCTCGAAGCCGAAGTAAAGGTGGTTTCCTCCGGGGCCGGGAAGGGCAAAATCAGCATTTCCTTTAGCGACCGGGACGAATTCGAGCGCTTGAAAAAACTGATCACCGGTGCGTAGACTTCTGATGGTCCTGGGGTTTTTCGGCGCGGGCCTGTTCTGCGGGGCCCAGGAAAAGCAGCCGGCCCCTTCGGAAACGGACTCGGTGAAACAGGCCGTTGAAAGTCAGGGGGTGGCATTCGACCGCGTGGAAAAGCGTCCCATCAACCCACTGGCACCCAGTAAAGCGGCATTCTACTCTGCGGTATTGCCCGGCCTTGGGCAAATCTACAACAAGCGGTATTGGAAAGTTCCCATCGTCTGGGGGGCCATTGGCACGGGCACCTATGTTTACCTGTATAACGACGACCTGTACGACCGTTTCAGGACGGCCTTCAAGCGGCGGAGGGCCGGGTTTACAGACGATGAATTCTACGACCTGAACACCTCCGACGATTTCACCCCCACCAACCCGGACCTTTCCAACGAGGCCCTCCAGAGCGCCCAGGAACGCTACCAGCGCGACCGGGACCTGGCCCTGCTGATCACCATTGCCCTGTACGCCCTGAACATCATCGACGCCAATGTGGACGCCCACCTGAAACAATACAACGTTAACGAGGACCTCAGCCTGAAGGTACAACCCTACCTGGAAACCCTTCCGGTGACCATGGGCCCTAATTATGGCCTTTCCATGGCCATACGATTCTGACCTGGTATGAAAATCGGACTCTTCGGATACGGAACAATGGGCAGGATGATCGAAGGCCTCGCCCCGGGCAGGGGCCATGAGATCGTCGCCCGGGTAGACGGCCCGGCAGACCACGTGCCCTTTGACCGCATGGAGGTGGCCGTGGATTTCAGCCAGCCCGAAGCTGCCCCGGAAAACATTATCCGTTGCCTGCGCAGCGGGGTCCCGGTGGTTTCGGGGACCACCGGCTGGTTGGAGCGGTTTGGGGAAGTTACCGCCCTGTGCGAGGCCCTGGGGGGGGCTTTTCTCTACGCCTCCAATTTCAGTTTGGGGATGAACCTCTTTTTTGAACTGAACGCCACCCTGGCCCGCCTGATGAACGCTGCGCCGGGCTATCGGGTTGAGATGACCGAAATACACCATACCCGGAAGCTGGATGCCCCCAGTGGGACCGCCATCAGCCTGGCCGAAGGCATCATTGCACAGGGGGGATACCACGCCTGGCAGGCAGACCAGGGAGGGGAAGGGGTTATCCCCATCCGGTCGGAGCGCATCGGGGACACCCCGGGCACCCACCGGGTGGCTTACGACTCGCCGGTGGACCGGATCGAGATACAGCATACCGCCCATTCCCGCGAGGGCTTTGCCCTTGGGGCCCTGCTGGCGGCAGAATGGCTGGTGGGGAAAAAAGGGGTTTACAGTATGAAAGACGTGTTAAACCTCCGTTAAAAACCGAATGAAAACGCCATTGGCTGGCGTTCTTTAAAGACAAAAGCGCACTATGGACTATACACAGTGGATCCTCTTTATACTCCTGGTCCAGGTGATCCATTTCCTGGGGACCTGGAAATTATACGTTAAGGCCGGAAGGAAGGCCTGGGAAGCCGCCGTCCCTATCTATAACGCCGTGGTGTTGATGCGCATCATCCGCCGCCCGGCCTGGTGGGTGGTCCTGCTCTTTGTGCCCATCATCAACCTGATGATGTTTCCCGTGGTCTGGGTGGAAACCCTGCGGAGCTTTGGGCGCAACAAGCTTTCGGATACCTGGCTCGTGCTGCTGACCCTCGGGTTCTATATTTATTATGTGAACTATGCCGTGGAGGTAGAGTACCTTGGGGACCGGGACCTCAACCCCCGTTCCGCCTCAGGGGAATGGGTGAGCTCCCTGGTTTTTGCCGTGGTCGCGGCAACCCTGGTGCATACCTACTTCATCCAACCGTACGTCATCCCGACCGGCTCCCTGGAACGGACCCTGCGGATCGGGGACCTGCTCTTTGTAAGCAAGTTCCATTACGGGGCCCGGGTGCCCATGACCACCCTTGCCGCCCCCATGGTGCACGATACCCTTCCAGTGCTCGGGGTGCGCTCGTACCTGAAAAAGCCCCAGCTGCCGTATATGCGGCTTCCCGGGTTCCAGAAAGTCTCCCGGACCGACCTGGTGGTCTTCAGCTGGCCGGCAGACACCGTACGCCAGTTTTTCAAGGTGGAAGCAGGGGTGAAAAAACCCATTGACAAAAAATCCAATTATGTGAAGCGCTGCGTGGGCGTCCCGGGGGATTCCCTGGAAGTGCGCGACGGGTATGTCTTTATCAACGGGGAACGCCTCCAGCTCCCGGGCCGGGCCAAACCCATGTACGATTATGCTGTTTACAGCGAGAAAGGGGTCTCCTCCCGCCTCCTGGAGCAGGCCGGTTCGGATGATTTCACCCGTACCTATGTAACTTCCCCCCTCACCCGGGCCCAGTTCGAAATCCTCAGCGGGTCGCACCTGCGCGGGGTGAATACCCGACCCGACGGACAAATCGAATTGCTGACCGATGCCCGGGGCTTTCCCATTGAGACCATCCGAAAAGCGGGCATCGCCTCCATCCGGGAGGTGACCCCCCGGGAACGTATAGCCACCCTGACCGGTGAGATGGTCGCCACCCTTGAAAAAAGCCCTTCCATAGACTCCGTGGTGCGGCTCCTGGAACCGAGGGGGGAGGCGGGTTACAATATTTTTCCCCAGGACCCCCGCTACCCCTGGAACTACGACCAGTTGGGGCCCATCTACATCCCGGGTGAAGGGGACCGGGTAGCCCTGACCCCGGAAACCCTTCCCCTCTACCAGAAGATCATCCGCGACTATGAAGGGAACACCGTAGCGGTGGAAGGCAGGCAGGTCCTGGTCAACGGCGCCCCTGCTGACACCTATACCTTCAGGCAGGATTATTACTGGATGATGGGGGACAACCGCGACCATTCGGAGGATAGCCGGGCCTGGGGATATGTGCCGGAAGACCACATTGTGGGCAAGCCGGTTTTTATCTGGATGAGCTTCGATAATTTCAACGAAGGGATGGCCAACTGGCGCCCCCGCTGGGACCGCATCTTCACCACCGTGGGCGGCGACGGGGAGCCGCGTTCGTATTTCCGGTATTTCCTGCTGGCCCTGGTGGCGTATTTCGCCTTCGATTTCCTTCGAAAGCGCAGGCGGTCCAAAAAGGAGGGATAATATGGCCCTTTTGCTTTACCCCGCTTATTTCCCGAATTGCCTCACTATGGCTGCCCTGGTGCAGGAAGCGGTGGTCTGGGAGGTATGCGGCAACTACCAGAAACAGACCTACCGCAACCGTTGCTATATCGCCACCGACCAGGGGGCCCTCCTGCTGAACCTGCCCATAAGCCATGTGGGCGGGGCTACCGGGCGGCAAGCCTTCCGTGATGTGCAGATTGCTTCTTCCGGCGCCTGGCAGCGGCATCATTGGCGAAGCCTGGAAACTGCCTACCGGGCAGCGCCCTTTTTTGAGTTCTACGAGGCGGACCTGAGGCCGCTTTTTGAACGTCCCTTCCGCTTCCTGCTGGACCTGAACCTGGAAACCATTGCCTGCCTCTGTTCCCTGCTGGGCCTCCCCTTTCCCGATGCCAAAAGCGAAACCTACCGGGTGGATCCGGCACCCCTTACGGACGGGCGCATATTGGTATCGGCCAAAGGGGCCTTTCCCGTGGAATTCCCCCCGTATCCCCAGGTATTTGTGGAACGGCAGGGCTTTCTGCCCAACCTCAGCACCCTCGACCTGTTGTTCAACGAGGGGCCGGCAGCTACAGACTACCTGCAGGCCCTGAAAATGCCCTGGCATGGGTAGGGAACTGCTGCATTACGGCCTTCATTTCCTGTTGCCCATAGGGATCGGCCTGCTGGCGGCTCCGGGGAACCGGCTCAGGGTTACCCTGGTACTGCTCGCTGGCCTGCTGATCGACGCAGACCACCTGCTGGCCGACCCGGTTTTCGACCCCAACCGCTGTAGCATTGGTTTCCACCCATTACACAGTTACCTGGCCATTGCCGGGTATTTCGGCCTGTTGGCCTTCCGAAGGACCCGGTTACTCGGGCTGGCCCTGCTGATCCACATCCTGGCCGATACCGTCGATTGCTGGATGCTCGCCTGCGGGCGCTAACCAGGCCGATACCGGCAAATGGTCGGAGAGCTTATCGGGGTAATTGCGGTGTTCCTGCACCTCAAAGCGCGGGTCGGCCAGGATGAAATCGATTCGGAAAGGGTAGGTGCCGCTAAGGTAAAAAGTAGTCCCCCATCCGCTTCCCTTTTCCCTGAAACTATCCGTCATGCCCCTTTTCAGGATCCGGTAGGTATGGGAATAGGCCGTGGCATTCAAATCCCCGCAAAGGATCGATGGATAGGGGGAGCTGCGAAGGTGCTCCTTCACCAGGCGGGCCTGCTGGAGATGCCGTTTGGACGTGGCGTGCATCCTCCTGATGAAATCCACGCCGAAGTTCCGAAAAAGGAACCTCCTCGATCCGATATTGTAGGATTGCAGGTGGACGTTATAGACCCGGACGGTATCGGGCCCCAACAGAATATCGGCATACAAAGTATTGTTCCCCGTATCCGGAAAACGCACCTCGCCCTGGCCGACTATCGGAAAGCGGGAAAGAATGGCCTGGTTGGATTTTTCACTGAAAAGAGGGGTAGTATACTGGTATGCATACTGTTTGAATTCCCTTTGCTTGATCCGGGAAAATTCCTGTAGGCAGACAATATCGGGATCTTCCCGGGCGATAAAGGCGGCGATGCGGTTGTCGCTGTCGCGCCGCGGCACATAACGGCTATCGCTAAAGGAACGCACGTTGAACGTCATTATATGGATCCCCTGGTTTTCCATATTCCCAATATTAGGCTCAAATTGATACACAATACCGAAACTCCATACCGCCAGGCCCAGGGCCAGCAGGGGGATCCACAGCTTGCGGCGATCCACCAGGACCCAGAAAGCCAGCAAAACGAAGTTTGCCAACATCAGCCACGGGGTGATGATGCTCAGCATCTGAAGGAGGGGCACCAGGGGACTCAAAAAAAGGTAGCCCAGGCACTCCAGGGCCAGGAGGGCCGCAGCGAGGGCCCCAACCCAGAAAACCGATGTCCGCAACAGGGGGAAAAGCTTCACAGGCCTATTCTTCTTTCCCGGCCTTGAACAGGAAATCCTTTTCCGCCCGGGTAAGGCTGTCATAGCCCGATTTGCTGATTTTGTCCAGGATGGTATCGATTTTCCGCTGGCGCGCTTCCTTTTCGTAATCCGCGGCGCGGGGGGAGCCGTCCTGCCCTTTGCGGTAGACGGTTTTCATGGGGGCCTTTTTACGCTTTTCAAAAAGGGCCGCCACCTGGTCCACAAAGCGGGAAAACCCCGCGCCAAGGTCCTTTCCCTCCAGGGATTTCCGGGCATAGAGATACCCCAGCAGGGCCCCGCCCAGGTGGGCGATCCGGCCCCCGGAATTGGCCCCGGTCGGGATCAGGACCAGGTCGAGCAGGACGAAAAAAGCCCCGATATACCATAGCTTCAGGTTGAAAAAAAACACCCGAACCTCCTGGTTGGGCATGTAGGTACACACAAAGATAAGCACCGCCATCACCCCCGCAGAAGCCCCAATCAGGGGCGACTGGCTGTTGTGAAAGGCAGGGAACAGGTTATAGGAAAGCAGGAAAAACGCCCCACCCGTCATGACCCCCATAAAGTAAACATTGAGCAGCCGCCTGGGCCCGAAAAGGTTCAGGAAGATCCGCGCCGTGTAATACAGCAACAGCATATTGAAGAGAATATGCCAGATGCCCCCATGGAGGAAGGAATAGGTGACCAACGACCAGGGCTGCAGCAGGAAATCGAAGAAATCCCTGGGGAGCTCCAGCCACCGCTCCAAAGACCAGGCCGGCAACCTGAACAGGAAGGTCAGCAACCGGAATACGAGGAAGACCGCCACATTGATGACGATCAGCTTCTCGGCCACATTCAGCCGTGCAAAATGGTATTTAAGGTTTCCGTTGCTCATTTACAAGTCCCAGCGATTTCGATCGAACTGGTTTTTCTTCCAGTACCACATCATGATAAACCCGAACAGGGCCCCTCCCACGTGGGCAAAGTGGGCGATCCCGGAGCCGAACAGGGAATATCCGGTCACCCCGGAGAAAAGGTCCAACCCGATAAGTACCGGGATAAAATATTTGGCCTTGATCGGGACGGGCAAAAATATCAAAAATAATTCGCTGTTGGGGTACATCATCCCAAAGGCCACCAGGATTCCATAAATCGCCCCGGAGGCACCCACCGCAGGGGTATAAAAGGTCTGGAGGAAGCTATCGACCACCCCCCGGGGGGCCACCTGCATCCACGATTCATTGTATTTCCCCTGGTCGAGCAGCCCGAAGATTTCAGATTCAGAAACCCCGGCTGCCTTCAGGGCATCGATCCCCTGCTGCACGGTGTAATAGTTCACCCCGGTATGGATCAGGGCAGCTCCAAGGCCGGCGGAGAAATAGAAGAAAAGGAATTTCCGCGTCCCCCACATCCGCTCCAGGGGCGAGCCGAAGGCCCACAGGGCGTACATGTTGAAAAACAGGTGCATGAACCCCCCGTGCATGAACATGTGGGAAAGGATCTGCCATAGCGAAAAATTGGGGTTCTGGGGGTACCACAGGGAAAACCATTCATAAAACAGGTCCCCGTACAGGATGGTCCCCACAAAGAATAATATGTTGATGATCAGCAGGTGCCTGATCCCGTCGGTCAATCGTCCCATCTAGTGCAATTTTTTTTCAAGTTCCTCCACGGTAAGGGAGGTGCGGATTATTTTGTCAAACGGGCTCCGCAGGGTCTCCCTGCAGGCGAAGAGGTCATGGATCAGGGCTTGTCGGGAAGGGGCATCCAGCACCTTCCCCGGGGGGATCGCCAGGGCGCGGGCAAGCATTTTTGCCATCCGGTCCCCCGTCGAAAACCCGATTTCCCCTTCCTGCCGTTGCCACCCGGCAATCAGGCCGTCAACGACGGATGCTGCCTCCGATTCCGGGATCAGGGCGGGCAGGGCAACCACTTCGAGCGATTCCCCATCCTGCTTTCCAAAGCGGAATCCCATGGCGGTCATGGGCTCCCTGAGGGCTTCCAGCACCTGCAGTTCCCCGGGCCCGAATTCCAGCCGGAGCGGGAAGAGGAGGGCCTGGGACACCGGCTGGCCGGAAGAAAGGCTTTTTAAGAACTGTTCATACAGCACCCGCTGGTGGGCCCGGTGCTGGTCGATCAGGAGCAGGCCCGATTTCACCGGGGTAAGGATATACTTTCGGTCGATCTGGAAGGAGGCAATCCCGCCAAGGTCCTGCAGGGCTTCTCCCGGAAAAAGGGTCCCGTCTGGGGCCTCCGATTCCACGGTCCACTCCTGCCCCTCCCTGGCCTGGGGCCCGCCTTCCTGCAACCCTTCATACAGCACTTCCCACCCCCTGGCTGCCGGCTTGCCCGCAGGGGCCGACCTACCCGGGGAAACGCGGGGCCCGGCAAAGGGGTTGAAATCCCGGTCGACCGTCACCCCTGGGGATACCGCCTCCCGGTCCCTGAAGGAATAGGGGGTCTGCAGGTTCGGGTCGGAATCGAAATCGAGGACGGGCCGGATACTGAACTGCCCGAGGCTATGCTTGATGGCCGACCTCAGAATGGCGTATACGCTCTTTTCATCCTCAAACTTGATTTCGGTTTTGGTGGGGTGGATGTTAATATCTATGGATTCCGGGGGGACCTCCAGGAACAGGAAATACCCCGGGACGGTTTCCGGCCGGAGCAGCCCCTCGAAAGCGTTGAGGACGGCATGGTGCAGGTAGGAGCTTTTGACAAAGCGGGAGTTCACAAAAAAGAATTGCTCCCCCCTGCTTTTGCGGGCAAATTCGGGTTTGCAGACAAAGCCGGAAACCCGGACTACCTGGGTGTCCTCCTCTACGGGGACCAGGCGGTCCTGCATGCGGCTGCCAAACAGGTGGCCAATGCGCTTGCGCAGGTTCGATGCCGGAAGCTGGTACAGTTCGGCCTCATCGTGATGCAGGCTGAAGCCCACCTCCGGATGCGCAAGGGCAATCCGCTGGAATTCATCCAGCACGTGACGGAATTCAACCCGTGGCGATTTCAGGAAATTCCTGCGGGCCGGGATATTGAAAAACAGGTTTTTCACGCTGATGGAAGTCCCTTTCGGGGCCACCGCCTCTTCAATGGAGACCTCTTTCCCGCCGGAAACCTTCAGGTACGTCCCCAGGGCAGCTTCCCCCGGGCGGGTCTGGAGTTCGAGCCGGGCAATGGCGGCGATAGAAGCCAGGGCCTCCCCCCGGAACCCTTTGGTGTGGATCCTAAAAAGGTCCTCCGCCTCCCGTATCTTGGAGGTGGCGTGGCGTTGAATGCTGAGTTCGGCATCTCCCGGGCTCATGCCCACGCCGTTGTCGACCACCTGGACCAGGGCCTTTCCCCCATCCCTGATCACCAACTGGATCTGGTCCGCCCCGGCGTCGATGGCATTTTCCATCAATTCCTTCACCACGGAGGCGGGGCGTTGTACCACTTCCCCTGCCGCGATCTGGTTGGCTACGTGTTCCGGTAAGAGTTGAATGCGATCTGCCATTACCCGGGGAAGAATATAGAGAGGTCAAAATCCAGGATATACAACACGATCAAAATAAGCACCAGGAGGATAATCCAGAACCTGAGGGTTGCGTGGCGGTCGCCTTCCTGTTTCAGGTCGGACATCGCATTCCTGAACCGGTTTTTAAGGCCTCCCGGCGCGTCTGCCGTGGAGCGGTACCGGTCCAGTTTATGCTCGATTTTAAAAGGGCTTCCTTCCCCCCCGTCATCGAAAAACCTCGGCTTGTAATCGTATTTTTTATTTTTTCGGAGTTTGGAGAATCGTCCCATAGCGCACCTTTCAAAAGTACTTAAAATCAAAAAGAGTGCCACGGAAGGCTTCCCAAAATTTGTTAACAGCAAGGGAACCGGGCATGCCCGGAAGTCGGTTGGGCTCCCCCTCAGAGGGCTGCCATTTTCAGGGCGGCTACGGCGGCTTCTGCCCCCTTGTTTCCGTGCCGGCCCCCGGAGCGGTCCCGGGCCTGTTGGAGGGTGTTGTCGGTAAGCACGCAAAAAATTACGGGAACTTCCCCCTGGAGGTTCAACGCCTGGATCCCCTGGGCGGTAGCCTGGCAGACAAAGTCAAAATGGGGGGTTTCCCCTCGGATTACGCTGCCAATGGCAATCACGGCATCGGGTTGTTCCCTTTGGATCATCTTCTTGCAGCCAAAAGGGAGTTCAAAACTCCCGGGGACGTCCCACCTCAGGAGGTTCCCGTCGCTGACCCCACATTCCAGGAGGGTGTCGCGGGCCCCCTGGTAAAGGGCTTCGGTGATTTCGGGATTCCACTGGGAGACCACAAGGCCAATGCGCATCTGACGCGCATCAGGGAGTTCGTCCTTATCGAAGTGGGAGAGGTTCTTGCCAGCGGTGGCCATCAGTTCCCCTTTTGGGCCATGGCGATGTAAGCTTCTACCCCGGTAGCCTGGGCAGATTGCGGGAATTCATCGCCTATGCGCCGGAAGTATTTCAGGGCCTTTTCATACTGCCCCAGTTCCAGGGCGGCGACCCCGGCCTTATGGAGGTAAAGGGGGGTGGTGAAATTGTTCTGGTCTTCGTTAAACGCCTTTTCGTAATAGCCCAGGGCATCGTTGGGCTGACCGAGCTGCATGAACGCATCCCCAATGTTCCCGTTTCCGATCGGCCCGAGCAGGGCGTCATCAGAGTTGAAGCCTTCCAGGTAGGAGATCGCGTTCTGGTACTGGTTGAGCTTCATGTAGGAAACCCCGGCGGCATAGCGGGCCAGGTTGGCTGCCCGGGTGCCGGAATACTCCTCGGCGATATCCAGCAGGCCGTATTTCCCCTCCGCCCCTTCCAGGGCAAGGGTGTAAAGCGAGTCGGCCTGAGCGGGGTTTTGCTGGGCCTGGGTGAAATATTGCAGGGGGTAGAAGAGCTCATTGCTGGCACTGTCTTCCCTGGGGTTCTGGATGAATTGCTGGTACCCCAGATAGGCCAGTACGCCCACGGCGACCACCCCGATTACCCCGAGGATATAGGTTTGGTTCCTCGACACCCATTGCTCCGTTTTAGAGGCACTGGTATCCAGGGTATTGAAAACCTCCGCGGTGGTACTCTCCCTCATGTCGAGCTCATGCTCTTCTTCCTTGCTTTTCGGTTTATACCCACGCTTTTTGTATGTCGCCATTTTTCGTAATATTGGTCGCGCAAAAATAACGGTTTTATCCAAAACCAGAAGGCAAATTATTCGTTATTTTTCAATAATTTGCAGCCTCCTGCCACAAGGTTTTCCGCCGATTTCATGATGTACCTGAAGCGTTTATCCTTATTGAATTACAAGAATTTCGAGGCCAGGGAATTGCAGTTTGACGCCAAGATCAATTGCCTGGTAGGCCCCAACGGGGTGGGAAAAACCAATGTCCTGGATGCCATTTACCACCTGGCCTTCGGAAAGAGTTATTTCAACCCGGTCACCACGCAGAACATCCGCCACGGGGCGGAATATTTCGTGATAGAAGGATCCTTTGAGAAAGAAAACAGGCAGGAAACCATCGTCTGCAGTTTCAAAAAGGGGACCAAAAAGGTGGTCAAGCGCAATGGAAAAATCTATGAGCGCATCTCGGAACACATCGGGCAGGTACCCCTGGTGATTGTTTCCCCTGCGGACCGGGACCTCATCGTAGAGGGGAGCGACACCCGCCGCAAGTTCCTCGACGGGGTCATTTCCCAGGCCGACAAGGCCTACCTGCAGGATGTGCTGGATTACCAACAACTCATTTCCCAGCGCAACGCCCTGCTCAAATATTTCGCGGCAAACCATACCTTCGAGAAGGCCAGCCTGGAGGTCTATGACCTGCAGCTCGGGCCGCTCGGGCAACGCATCCATGCGAGGAGGAAGGCTTTTATGGAGGCTTTTTCCCCTATCTTCAGCGCCCAGTACCGCGCCATCTCCGGGGGCGATGAACCCGTTAGCCTCCGATATGAAAGTCAGCTCCACGAAGCACCCCTGGAAGACCTCCTGAAAAGCAGCCTGGACAAAGACCGGATGTTACAGTACACCACCCAGGGGGTCCACAAAGATGACCTGGGCATGGAAATCGAGGGCCACCCCATTAAAAAATTTGGCAGCCAGGGGCAGCAAAAGTCGTTCCTGATCGCCCTGAAATTTGCCCAGTTCCAGTTTATGAAAGCCCGGCTGGAAGGCACCCCCCTGTTGTTGCTCGATGACATTTTCGATAAACTGGACGAACACCGGGTGGCGCACATTGTGAGCCTGGTGAACCAGGAGCTTTTCGGGCAAATATTTATCAGCGACACCCATGCCGAACGCACCGAAAATATTGTCAGGGAAATCCACCAGACCTATGCTTTTATCTCGCTCTGAATCCGTTATTGCCCTGGCCCTGCTCCTTTTGGGGCTGTCGTGCCGCAAGGCCCCGTCTGCGGAGGACCTCGAATGGCTCAACGGGTACTGGGAAATCCGGGAAGTGGTTTTTCCAGACGGTGGCAGTAAGGAATACAAGGCCAGCAGCACGGTGGAGTACTTCCACTGGAAGGATGGCAAAGGGTACCGAAAAAAGGTGCAGCCCACCGTACAGGGCACCTACCTGACCTCCGACGACGCCCTGCCCATGGAAATAACGTGGAGGGAGGGCCGCCTTTTCCTGGCGTTCTCCGGCGAGGGCCAACGGTGGGAGGAGGAAGTGCGGCAACTCGACCGTGAAACCCTGGTTACCCTGCACCAAAACGGCCTGCGCTATGAATACACGCGATACAAACCCCTGATAACAACTCCGTAACGTGGGTAAAAAAGAAAACCAGCAGTCCCTGGGCGATGCCCTGAAGTCATTCCTCAAAGGGCACCGCCTGGAGGAAGGCCTTGACCAGGTGCGTGTGGCCGAAGCCTGGGCCAGGGCCATGGGGCCGGGAGTGGCCGGGTATACCCGGGAAGTCAGGCTCCGGGGCACCACCCTCCATGTGGCCCTGAACTCTTCGGTGCTGCGGGAGGAACTCAGCCTGGGTACCTCAAGGATCATCGACCTGCTGAATGCGGAACTGGGCAAGGATTTGGTAAAAACCCTGCGACTTCAATAAAAAAGCCCCGGCCTTGGGCCGGGGCATCTTGTTTTAGAATCGCGGGACCACTAGGAGTAGATTTCCCTGCCAGAGAAATGGAATGCCCCCTCAATCAGGGCATTTTCGTCGCTGTCGGACCCATGGACGGCATTCTCGCCGATGTCTTTGGCGTAGAGCCTGCGAATGGTTCCCTCGGCTGCTTCAGCCGGGTTGGTTGCCCCGATCAGCGCCCGGAAATCCTCAACGGCATTCTCTTTTTCCAGGATGGCTGCCACAATCGGTCCCCGGGTCATGAAGTCGACCAGTTCCCCGAAAAACGGACGCTCTTTGTGGATCGCATAAAATTCCCCCGCATCCCTGCGGCTGAGCTGGGTATATTTCATTGCAATGATCCGGAACCCCGCCGCGGTGATTTTCTCCAAAATGGGTCCGATATGCCCATTCTCGACGGCATCGGGCTTGATCATGGTAAAGGTTCTGTTTCCTGCCATTTTTAAAAATTTTCGGCAAAAGTACGCTTTCCCGGCCCAACCCGCAAGATTAATATTGCTGGGCCAGCTCCCCGAGGGTTTCCCCCCCGTCCCCAACAATCCGGAATAGGGCCTGGTTCGCATTGAAATCAAGGACCAGGTAACCGAAACTTTCCGTGGAGACGACTTCCCCGACGCGGAAGGGGTTCGGCTCGCCCCGGAACCCCCGGTAGGCATGGGTTAGGCCGCTGGAGGTGAAGTCGACCAGGGGGTAGGCCAGCGGGGGGGAAGCCGTGCGGGAAAATTCCGAAATGTGCCGGTCCCCGGAAAGGACCAATACGCCCCGGGCCCCGGAATCGCCGATAAGCTGGAGGAGGCGGCGCGTTTCATGGGGGAAATTCCCCCAGGTCTCAAAGCCGTGCTGGCCCGAGAGGACCTGTATGCTGCTCACCAGGATGTTGAAATCCGCATCCGACTCCCGCAGTTCGCGCTCCAGCCAGGCCCACTGGGCTTCCCCCAGCACCGTCCCCTCCCCTTCCGGGTTGGGGACGAAGCGTTTGCTGCCGCCAGGGTCCCGGGTCAGGGGGGAGCGGAAATACCGGGTATCCAATACGATCACCTTTACGGTGCCCCCGGGAACGGAATAGGTATGGGAGGTATACACCCCTTCCTGCTGCCGGCGGGGGCTGTTTTCCGGAACCCCCATAAAAGTCAGGAATTCCTGTTGGCTCACCGCCTTTGCAGGGAATTCGACCCCTCCGTCATTCAATCCGTAATCGTGGTCATCCCAGGTGCCGATAATCGGGGTACTTTGCGCCAGGGCCCGGTATCCGGGAACCTGTTTCTGGGCCTGGTAAAAGGCCCTCAGGGAATCCGGGTCGCCCGTATCGGCATAGATGTTGTCGCCCCCCCAGATCCAAAGGTCCGGATTCAGGTTCAGGACGTCGTCCCACAGGCGGTTCTCCCGGTCGGTATCATTACAGGAGCCCAGGGCAATCCGGAAGGTCCCGGCTGATGCCCCCGGGGCCGCGGGCGCTACTGGCTTACTCGTTTTGCAGCTGGCCAGCAACACGAGGGAGCACCAAAGGAAAACCAGGTTTTTCATGGAAAAAAGGCTTGGGTTCAGGGCTTAAATGTAGGATTTTTGAATCAGGCATTCGTTAAAAAAAGGATATCTTTGACCGCATGAATCCGTCAGCCATCCAATCGTTACGAGAATTGCTCCGCCTTCGCCAGCGGGTACTGCTGGTCCCCCACAAGAACCCCGATGGGGACGCCATGGGGGCCTGCCTGGGCCTGTTCCACCTGCTCACGGACCAGGGCCATGACGTTACCGTAATAGCGCCCAATGAATTCCCCGACTTTTTAAAATGGATGCCCGGGGCGGATCAAGTGGTCATCTATGAAAAACAAGAAGCCCTGGCCAAAGGGCTGATCGGCTCGGCCGGGGTGGTTTTCACCCTCGATTTCAATACCCTCGAACGCATCGGGCCCATGGCCGAAACCCTGCGGGCATCGGCGGCCCCTTTCGTGATGATCGACCACCACCAGAGCCCCGACGGGTATGCGCAGGTTGCGATTTCAGACCCCGAGATGAGCTCCACCTGCGAAATGGTCTACCATGTGATCCAGGCCCTGGGATTGGGGGAAGCGATTACCCCGGCTGCCGCCTCCTGTTTATATACGGGCATCCTGACCGATACGGGTTCCTTCAAGTACGCTGCGGCCACCCCCACCACCCTCAGGGTCGCCGCGGAACTGATGGAACGGGGCGCCCCCCATACCGACATCCACCGGCACATCTATGACACCAACCGGCCCGAAAGGCTCCAACTCCTGGGCTGTGCCCTGCAAAACCTGGTGATCCTGAAGCCATACCGGACCGCCTACATCACCCTGTCTCAGGACGAACTGGACCGGCACCGGTTCCACAAAGGGGACACCGAAGGATTCGTCAACTACGGCCTTTCCCTGAAAGACGTAGTGCTGGCCGCCATTTTTATCGAAAACCGCGAGGAAGGGATCATCAAGATTTCCTTCCGCTCCCAGGGAAGCTTTTCGGTCAATGCCCTGGCCCGGGCCCATTTCGAAGGGGGCGGGCACATCAATGCGGCCGGGGGGAAAAGCACTGAGAGCCTGGAGGACACTGTGGCCCGCTTTGCCGGCCTGCTGCCGCAATACCAAAATGCCCTGACGGAATGAAGAAGTGTATCCTGCTCGCCGGCCTTGCGCTGGTCTTCCTATCGTGTGCGGAACAGGAACCGCGCCATCCCATTGAGGTAAAAAGCGGAAGTTTCCTGAAAGTATCCGCCGCGCGCAACAAACAATTGCTCGCCCGCGAGGAAACCCTCATGCAGGAGTTAATCGCCAGGGACAGCCTGCACGAGTACCTGGACAGTTCCGGCGGGTTTCGCTTTTATTACGATTCCCGGCAGGGCGAAGGGGGCTACCGGCCCCGGACGGACGATTGGGTCACCCTCACCTACGACCTGAGGACCTGGAACGAGGATACCCTGTACACGCGCGAAGAAGTGGGGATTATCCGCTACAAGGTCGATAAAATGGAGTTGTTCCCAGGGCTGCGGGCCAGCGTGAAAATGCTTGGGGCAGGGGAAACTGCCACATTTTTATACCCTTCCTCCCTGGCCTTCGGGTACCCTGGCGACAATGACCGGATCGGCCCCAATGTCCCCATCAAATGCACCCTTACCGTACTCGAAATAGAAAAACAAACCGATGAAAATTAAGTGTCCTATGAGAACGTTTACCATGGCCCTTGGCCTCCTGGTGGTCCTGGCCGCCACCTCCTGCAAATCGAACCAGTACGCCGAACTCGGGGAGGGGATTTACGCAGAAATGCAGACTTCCGAAGGCGCCATGATCATCCGCCTGGAACAGGAAAAAACCCCGCTTACGGTAGCCAACTTCGTGAGCCTGGCGGAGGGGAACAACCCCTTCGTCAGCGAGGCCTACAAGGGGAAACCCTACTACGACGGGCTCATCTTCCACCGGGTTATCCCCGATTTCATGATTCAGGGCGGGGACCCGACGGGCACGGGGAGCGGAAGCCCGGGGTACCGGTTCAAGGATGAAACCGACCCTTCCCTCACCCATTCCAAAAAAGGCATCCTGTCCATGGCCAATTCGGGGCCCGGGACCAATGGAAGCCAGTTTTTCATCACCCACAAGGAAACTCCCTGGCTCAATGGACGGCATACGGTCTTCGGGGAGGTCGTTTCCGGCCTGGAGGTCATCGATTCCATCGCAGCCGTGCCCACGGATGCCACAGACCGCCCGGTAGATTCGGTCCTGATGGACAAGGTGAAAATCGTGCGGCAGGGCAAGTCGGCAAAAGCGTTTGACGCGGTTCAGATCCTTTCGGCTTATTTCGCCGAAGAGGAAGCCCTCCAGGCAAAAATCAGGGCTTTTGGGGAGGAATTGCTCAGGCAGAAGGAGATGGCTACCGCTCTTCCTTCGGGCCTGAAATATACCGTTTTGAAAGAAGGGGATGGCCCTGCGCCAAAGGAAGGCCAGCGGATAACCGTGGGCTATGCCGGATGGCTCGAAGATGGCACCCTCTTCGACACGAGCAACGATTCCATCGCCCGGGAATTCGGCAAATACGAACAACTTTTTGCCATGCACCGGGGTGATTTCAGCCCCTTCACCATTCCCTTCAGCCCCAATATGGGCCTGGTGGCCGGGTTTAGGGAAGCCTTGCTGCAGATGAAGGTGGGCGACCAGTGGCGGATTTTCATCCCATCGCACCTGGGCTATGGCAGCCAGGGGAGCGGGCCCATCCCCCCCAATACCGACCTGGTTTTCGATGTGGAAATGGTGAGCATTGCTGAATAAGTCAGCACCCCGGGCCGGGAGCGGAAAACGCGCCCTGGCGCTACATCCCTTTAAACAGCATAAAGCCCGGCGTTGGCCGGGCTTTTTTATGTTTCGGGTTACGGGGTATGCTGCAGCACATCGAGCAGCAACTTCCAGAATTTCTGCGAAGAGCTCACCGAGGCCCGCTCATCGGGGGAATGTGCCCCCAGGATGGTTGGCCCGAAGCTGACCATGTCCATTTCGGGGTAATGGTGCTTCAGGATCCCGCATTCCAGCCCGCCATGGCTGGCCCCCACCACGGGGGGCTGGCCGAAGAGGGCCTCATACCGCCGGCGGAGCAGCGACAGGATTTCCGAGGAGGGGTCGGGCAGCCAACCAGGGTATTCCCCACTGGTTTGCGTCCGGTAACCGGCCAGGGAAAACACTGCACGCAGTTTTCGAACCAGGTATGCCCTGGCCGATTCCCGTGCGGAGCGGGTGAGGCAGCCGATCCGGATTGCCCCGTTTTGGACGGAGACCTGGGCCACATTGTTGGAGGTCTCCACCAGGCCCGGGAATTCGTGGTTCATGGCATAAACCCCGTTATGGAGGCCGCAAAGGCAATATAACAGGTTTGTTGTGGCTTCCGGGTCCATCCCTGAAACCGGCGCGGGGATTTCTTCCAGGACCAGCTGCATTGTCGGCTCCCTCGGGCCAAACTCCTGCCGGATGGCGTCCATTTCCCGAGCCGCGGCTTCCCGGAAGCGCTCCTTCCCACCCTCGGGTACCGCCAGCAGCACAGCGCTTTCCCGCGGGATCGCATTGCGAAGGTTGCCCCCGTGGAGCTCCGAAAGGCTTAAGGGGACCTGCTCCCGGGCTGCCATCAGGATCCGGGCGATCAGGACATTGGCGTTGGCCAGGCCCTTGTGGATATCCATCCCGCTATGCCCCCCGAGCAGTCCCTTTACTTCAAACCGAAACCCGGTATGGCCTTCCCCTACCGGTACAGGGGTGTATTCCCCCGTCCCCGTAACGTCCGTCCCCCCGGCGCAGCCGATTTCCAGGGTATTGTCCTGTTCCGTGTCGAGGTTCAGCAAGATTTCCCCTTTCAGCAGGTCAGGGCTCAGCCCTTTGGCCCCGGTCATCCCGGTTTCTTCATCGATGGTGAACAGGGCTTCCAGGGGCGGGTGCGGAATGGCATTTGAGGCGAGCACCCCCATGATAGCCGCCACCCCCAGCCCATTGTCGGCACCCAGGGTGGTGCCCTTAGCACGGACCCAGTCGCCATCGAGGAACATCCGGATGCCCTCGGCCTCAAAATCAAAGGCCGTTTCGTTATTTTTTTGGTGGACCATATCGAGGTGGGCCTGCAGGACCAGGGTTTTTCGGCCCTCCATCCCGGGGCTGGCCGGTTTGCGGATCAGCACATTCCCAACCGCGTCGCAGGACGCTTCGAGTCCGAGGGAGGCGGCAAAGTCCATCATAAATGCGATGACCCGACCCTCCTTTTTGGAGGGCCTCGGGATGGCGTTCAGGGCGGCAAAATGCTTCCAGAGGGACGTGGGTTCCAATTGGGCGATGGTATCGGACATGGAGGGGTGGGGTTTAGGATGTCAAAAATAACCATTCCCGGGCAGGATGAAACGGAATTGGCTATTTTTACCCCATGGCGCACCCCCTGAAAAATGGCCTTGCCCTTTCCCTCCCCTTGCAGGTGGGGCTGATTGCCTGGGTATCGGGGCATCCGCAGGGGGTGGAATCGGCCTACAGCCAGGGCGTTTACCCCCTGATCTCCGCGTTTTTCAGGTACCTGTACGGATGGGTCCCCTTCTCCGTGGGCGACCTTTGCTATTTCCTGATCGGGGTCGCCGGGTTGACGTGGGCCATCCGGAAGCGTCACCGGATCTTGGACCACCCCTGGTCCTTTCTCCGCGATGCGGCCGCGGCCGCCGCCGTACTCTACTTTTCTTTTTACCTCCTGTGGGGGCTGAACTATTTCAGGATGCCCCTCTCCCACGCCCTCGGGCTTCAGGAATCCTATACCACCGACGAACTCGTCGGCCTTACCGCAGGCCTGGCGGAGCAAACCAACCTGCTGCAACGCCGGCTGGCAACGGATACGCTCCAGCCGGTGCGGCTACCCTACAGCAAACGGGAAATCATGGCAAAAACCCTGGAGGCCTACGAAGGCCTGGCAGAAGAATTCCCCGCCTTCAGGTACTACCCCCCCAGCCTGAAACCTTCGCTGTTCAGCACCCTGCTTTCCTATATGGGTTACGGGGGTTACCTGAATCCGTTTACCGGGGAAGCCCAGGTGAACCACCGCCTGCCCCTGTTCCGGTATCCTGTGGTCTGCGGCCACGAAGTGGGCCACCAGCTGGGGTATTCCGCAGAGAACGAGACCAACTTTATCGGGTACCTGGTGACCCTGCGCAGCAAGGACCCTTATTTCCGGTACTCCGCCCTCGCCTTTGGGCTCAGCCACTGCCTTTCCGAAGTCAAACGCCGGGACCCGGAAGCCTACACGAGGCTGCTTGGGCAACTCCATCCGGGGGTGCGGGCGAATTTCAGGGAGTTACAGGATTTCTGGAAAGCCTATGAAAACCCCATGGAACCGGTTTTCAAAGCGATCTTTAACCAGTACCTGGAAGCGAACCGCCAGAAAGACGGGATCCGCAGCTATAACCGGGTAGTTTCCCTGATGGTGGCGTACCATCGGGAATCCCCGGGGCTGTAAGCCTTTACGGCCTGCAAACCGATCTTAATATTTCTTAAAAATACGTTAAAATGAGAGGTCTCCCCGGGCAGCCCGGGGGATTATCCTACATTTAAAACGACTAATTCAAATGCTCTTTTCTCATGAAATTGAAAATCGCTCTCCTGGCCCTCCTCGGGTTGGGCCCGGTGGTTTTTGCCCAGGACTATTTTCCGAAAAATGACGGGGTAAAAGCCAGCAACAACAATTTTACCGCCCTGACCAACGCGCGGATCCACGTGGCTCCCGGGCAGGTTATCGACCAGGGAACCCTGCTGATGCGCGAAGGGAAGGTCGTGGAAGTGGGGGCCCGGGTGGACCTCCCGCCCGGTACCCTGGTCATGGACCTGGAAGGAAAATCCGTATATCCCTCCTTCATAGACGTCTTCTCGGCCTATGGGGTGGAGCAACCCACCCGCAGCGGGGGCGGCAGGAGGTCGCCCCAGTATGACCCCACGCGCGATGGGTACTACTGGAACGACCACATTATGCCGGAGGCCGATGCCATCGCGGCCTATAAATACGACGACAAGAAAGCCGGTACCCTTCGCGAAGCCGGGTTTGGGGTGGTCAACAGCCACATCCAGGACGGTATTGCCCGGGGCAGCGGGGTGCTGATCGCCCTCAATGGAAAGGGAAACGATGCCCAGCGCATCCTGGAAGATGCCTCCGGGCAGTACTTCTCTTTTGAGCGCAGCGTACAAAAACAGCAGTCGTACCCCACCTCCCTGATGGGGGCCATGGCCCTGCTGCGGCAACTCTACCACGACGCAGACTGGTATAGCAAAGGCAAGGTGCCGACCACCGACCTTTCCCTGGAAGCCTTGTTGGAGAATAAAAACCTGGTGCAGTTCTTTGCCGCCGGGGATAACGGCCATGTGCTGCGTGCCGATGGCATCGGGGATGCCTTCGGGATCCAATATGTGATATTGGCCGGCGGGAAGGAATACGAGAATATCGGGGAGATCAGGGCCACAGGGGCTTCCCTGGTGGTCCCCCTGGACTTCCCGGATGCCTTTGACGTTTCCAACCCGTACCAGGCCCAGTATGTGAGCCTTGAGGATATGCGGCACTGGAACCATGCCCCCTCCAACCCGGCCGTCCTGGAAGCCAACGGGGTGCCCTTTGCCTTTACCCTGCATGGGCTGAAGGACGCCAAAGACCTGCACAAAAAAATCCGGAAAGCCCTGGAATACGGGCTGTCTGAAGCGAAAGCCCTCGAGGCCCTGACGACGGAGCCCGCGCGGTTGCTCGGAAAATCGTCCGAGATCGGAAGCCTGCAGCCGGGAAGGTACGCCAATTTGCTGATCACCTCCGGGCCGGTCTTCGATCAGGAAACGACGTTGTATGAAAACTGGGTCATGGGCGAGCGCCATGTCCTTTCCGATATCGACCAGAAAGACATCCGGGGCGATTACCGCCTGCAGGCCAACGGCAAGGAATTCACCCTTTCGGTGAGCGGAAAGGCGGAAGCCCCGAAACTCGAGGTCACCCGCGATACTGCCAAACTAAAATCCAAACTTAGCTACTCGGGCGACTGGGTCGACCTTTCCTTCACCGATGGGGAGGAACGGTACCGGATGACCAGCCTGGTGCGCAGGGACAGCGATGCCCTGTCCGGGAAAATCGTGCTCCCCGACGGCAGGGAATCGACCTTCACCGCCGGGAAGACAGGGGCGTATGAGCCCAAAAAGGGAAAAGCAGGGGAAAAAGAAAAAACGGCCCCCGAAATGGTCCCGCTGAATTACCCCAATGTGGGATACGGCTATCGGAACCTGCCGCGGCAGGAAGACATACTCTTTAAAAATGCCACCGTCTGGACGGGGGAAGCCGCTGGCATCCTCGAAAATACGGATGTGCTGGTGCGCAAGGGGAAAATTGCCCGCGTCGGGAAAGGCCTCCCGGCCGGTGGGGCCCGGGTAGTGGATGCTACCGGGAAACACCTGACGGCGGGAATCATCGACGAACACACCCATATCGCGGCCCTGGCCATCAACGAGGCCGGGCAGAATTCCTCTGCCGAAGTGAAAATGACCGATGTGCTCGACCCGAAAGACATCAATATTTACCGAAACCTGGCGGGTGGGGTGACCAGCGTGCAGCTCCTGCACGGTTCGGCAAACCCGATCGGGGGCCGTTCCGCCATTTTCAAGCTGAAATGGGGAAAGAGCGCCCGGGAGATGCTCTATGAAAACATGCCCGAATTCATCAAATTCGCCCTGGGCGAAAACGTGAAGCAAAGCAACTGGGAGAGCTATAACCGCTTTCCCCAGAGCCGCATGGGCGTGGAACAGGTATTTATGAACTATTTCCAGCGGGCCAAAGAATACCAGGCCCTTAAGGATTCCGGGAAGCCCTACCGCCACGATGAGGAACTGGAAGTGCTCGCCGAAATCCTCCGTGGGGAACGCTTTATCAGCTGCCACTCCTACGTGCAGAGCGAAATCAACATGCTGATGAAAGTCGCCGACAAAATGGGCTTTAAGGTCAATACCTTCACCCATATCCTGGAAGGGTACAAGGTTGCCGATAAGATGGCAGCCCATGGGGTTGGCGGTTCCACCTTCAGCGACTGGTGGGCCTATAAATACGAGGTGAAGGATGCCATCCCCCACAACGCGGCCATCATGCACAGCCAGGGGGTAACCGTAGCCATCAACAGCGATGACCAGGAAATGTCGCGGCGCCTGAACCAGGAAGCCGGTAAAACGGTCAAATACGGCGGGCTCTCTGAAGAGGAAGCCTGGAAGACCGTGACCCTGAACCCCGCCAAACTCCTGCACCTCGACGACCGGGTTGGAAGCATCCGGGAAGGCAAGGATGCCGACCTGGTCCTTTGGTCGGATAACCCCCTTTCGGTTTATGCCGTGGCAGAAACCACCTTTATCGAAGGGGTGCCGTATTTCGACCGCCAGCAGGATGCTGCCCTGAAACGCCAGATGGCCGAAGAAAGGAACCAGCTGATCAACCTCATGCTGGAGGAAAAAGAAGGAGGCTCCCCCCTGAGGAGCCCTGCACAAAACGCAAGGCGGGCCTTTACCTGTGACAGCCTCTAAGCCTTTATTGATCGAAAAAACGAACCTTATGAAATCGCATATACCATATCTTATCGCCTTGCTGTTTTTCCTCCCCGTAACGGGCAGGAGCCAACAGACCCCCGCCCCTCCCCAATCGGAAACCATCAGCATTACCGGGGCCACCCTGCACCTGGGCAACGGGGAAACCATCGAAAACGGCACCGTGGTGTTCTCCGGGGGGACCATCACGGCCATTGGGGCCGGAATCGCATCCAGCGGAAGGGTGATCGATGCTACCGGGAAGCACGTCTACCCGGGGTTTATCGCCCCGGCCCGGCCCATTGGCCTGGTAGAGATCAACTCCGTCAGGGCCACGGATGACGAGGGGGAAATCGGCAATATGATCCCCCACGTGCGGAGCATCATCGCCTACAATGCCGAATCGCAAATCGTGGAGAGCATGCGCCCCAACGGGGTATTGCTCGGGCAGGTGACCCCCCAGGGGGGGCGGATCTCGGGAACTTCCTCCATCGTGCAATTCGACGCCTGGAACTGGGAAGACGCCATCGTCAAAGAGGATGACGGGATACACCTGCACTGGCCTAACGCTTTCCGCCAGGGCCGTTGGTGGATGGGGGAACCCAGGGGCTACCAGCCCAATAAGGAATACGGCGGCCAGCAGGACGAGGTGCTGGACTTTATCCGAAATGCCCGGGCCTACGGGGACGGTTCCCCTGAAGCGGTCAACCCCGCCTTTGCCGCCATGCAAGGGCTGTTCGACGGGTCCAAAACCCTGTATTGCTATGCCGACGGGGAGCGGGAAATAGTCGACGCCATAAGCTCCCTGAAGGCAGCCGGGGTCCGGAAACTGGTCCTGGTGGGCGGATACCAGGCCTATAAAGTAACCGAACTCCTCAAAAAGCACGATATCCCCGTACTGGTGCAACACACCCATTCCCTGCCCAACCTGGTGGATGAAGACTATGACCTGCCCTATAAACTCCCCAAACTCCTGGTGGATGCCGGGCTTTTGGTCGGCCTCCAGAACGACGGGACCATGATGCACCAGATCCGCAACCTCCCCTTTTATGCCGGGCAGGTGGTCGGGCAGGGGATGGACCGGGAAACGGCCTTGCAGCTCATCACCGGGAATACCGCCAAAATACTTGGTATCGACGACCGGTACGGCACCCTGGCCGAGGGCAAGAGCGCAACGCTGTTTATTTCCGGGGGCGACGCCCTCGACATGCGGGGGAACCAGCTCACCCATGCCTTTATCGACGGCAGGGAGGTTTCCCTGGAAACCCACCAAACAGCACTCTGGAAGCGCTATATGGGGAAATACGCCAGGCAGTAACCCACAATAAATAGTATCTTTGAAAACGGGGCGATCGTCGATATCGTTCCGTTTTTTTATGGACCATGGCAGGGATCAAACACATCAGCAGCACCCAAAACCCGGAAATCCGGCAACTGGAGCACTGGAACCGCAAATCGAGGGACCGGATCCGCGACGGCCGCTTTGTCCTGGAGGGGTTGCGGGAGCTGCAGTTGGCCCTGAAAGGCGGCTACCAGCCCGAGAAGTTGTACTTCTGCCCGGAAATCGTTCCGGAGCAGCGGCTGAGGGAAGTGCCCGGCCTGGAGACGTGCCCCCTGGTCAGCCTGAGCCCTGAAGTCTACCGCCACCTGGCCTACCGGGGAAAGACCGAGGGGGTGATCGGGTTGGTGCCTACCCGCAACCACGACCTTGCAACCCTTGTTTTCCGGCGCGAAGCCCCCCTGGTGCTGGTGGCCGAAGCCCCGGAGAAACCCGGGAACATCGGCGCCCTTTTGCGTACCGCGGATGCCGCCGGGCTCGATGCCGTGATTATCGCCGACCTGCAGGGCGACCTGTATAACCCGAACATCATAAGGTCCAGCGTAGGGTGCCTTTTTACGGTGCCGGTAGGCATGGGCAGCAGCCAGGAGGTCCTGGCGTTCCTGAGGGACCGCGGGATGCAGGTGCTCGCCGCAAGCCTTGGGGGAGCCGTCCGGTATGACCAGGCCGATTACACGGGGCCTACCGCCCTGGTGGTGGGCACGGAAGCAGAGGGCCTTACCGCGCTTTGGCAGGAGGAAGCGGATGCCTGTGTGGAAATCCCCATGGCCGGGGCCATCGACTCGATGAACGTTTCGGTAGCCGCCGCCGTCCTGATATTCGAAGCCAGGAGGCAGCGGGGGTTTATGCCCTGATCCCGGGGTAGCGCCACCACTGCCGGGAGCCCTGTGCCGCCTATATCGCCCTGCGGAAAATATGTTTATTTTTGGAACCACATCACATGGACATGACATCCCAGGCACTCTCCTATAGCATCATCGGCATCCTGGTCCTGCAATACGTCGTGGAAACCGCCCTGGAAATCCTCAACGCCCGTAAGTTCAACGACCCGGTGCCCGGGGAACTGGAAGGCCTTTACGACCCGGCGCAGTACCGCAAATCCCAGGCCTACAAGAAGGTGAATTTCCGATTTGGGATCCTCGCTTCCGGCCTTTCCCTCGTGCTCCTCCTGGGCTTCTTGCTCGCCGGCGGGTTTGGCTGGGCCGATCGGGTAGCGGCTTCCGTGAGCTCCCAACCCCTCCCCAGGGCGCTGGTCTTTTTCGGGATCCTCGGGCTTGGAAGCGACCTGCTCGCGACCCCGCTGAGTTACTACCATACCTTTGTGATCGAAGAGCGTTTTGGTTTCAACAAAACCACCCCGTCCCTGTTCTTTGCCGACAAACTCAAAGGATGGGCCCTCATGGGGCTGTTGGGGTCCGGGCTGCTGGCAGGGATCCTCTGGTTTTACCAGTGGGCGGGCACTGCCTTCTGGATCTATGCCTGGGCGCTTATGGCCCTGTTCACCCTGCTCCTGAACCTGTTTTACAGCCGGTTGATCGTACCCCTGTTCAACAAGCAGGAACCCCTGGGGGAAGGCAGCCTGAAAACCCGGATCGAGGCCTACGCAGGCAAGGTGGGATTTGCCCTTAAAAACATTTTCGTCATCGACGGCTCCAGGCGCTCCACCAAGGCCAATGCATATTTCTCAGGCCTGGGGCGCGAAAAACGGGTGGCCCTGTACGATACCCTGGTCCAGGACCTGGAGGAAGAGGAAATCGTTGCAGTACTGGCGCATGAGGTGGGGCATTACAAAAAGAAACACATCGCCGTGAATTTGGCAGCCTCCGTGGCCCTGACCGGGCTGACGCTTTTCCTGCTTTCCCTGTTTATCAATAATCCGGAACTCGCCCTGGCCATCGGGGTTTCCCAACCGAGCTTCCACGCTGCCCTGCTCAGTTTTGCGCTCCTGTACAGCCCGGTGAGCGCTGCGACGGGCCTGGTGATGAACGCCCTTTCGAGGCGGTTTGAATTCGAGGCCGATGCCTACGCCCGGGAAACCCTGGCAGCAGAACCCCTGGTAGCTTCCCTCAAGAAACTTTCCCGAAACAACCTCAGCAACCTTACCCCCCACCCGGCCTACGTATTTGTCCACTATTCCCACCCACCCCTTGCAGCGCGCATCCGGGCACTGGAGGATGGAAGATAGCCATTATGTAATTGCACATCCCGTCAATCCGCTTAAAAGGAACCGTACTGAATCCGGGATGTATAGTCTCCCTGACCCCATACGGGGAGGCACTTCCCGGTTATTTGAGGCATTGAAGACTTCATGATCCACTTTTTGCATAATATTGATAATGCATGTACATTTACTTCAGACTTTTGGGACTATGGCCCTTTAGCAGACCCCTGAAGCTGAGTCGGAAAACGTTGAACGATATCTGAAAAAATCGCAGTTCCATGAAGTACTTCCTTTGCGTCCTTTTCCTGCTCCCGTTATGGGGGCACTCCCAGAATGAAAAATCGGTAGACCCGGTGGCTATTTCCCTCGTCGATAAGATGGGGGAAATCATCGGCTCACTGGAATCCTGCGGATTTGAACTGCGTTCGGTCCACGACGATGTAAATCAAGCTGGAATGATGGAACGGAAGTTCGAAGAACACCAGATTTATTTCAGGGGACCCAATAAAATGGTAATTCATTCCCGGGGCGATAAAGGGAATTACGGCTACTGGTATAACGGTTCGCAGCTTACCTGGTATTCCTATGATGAAAACAATTTTGTAACCATACCTGCTCCTGCCACAAGCCTTCAAACCATTGATAGTGTCAATGCAGTGTTTGGGCTCAATTTTCCGGCGGCCGATATCTTTTACCCCTCCTTCGCAGACGATCTGATTGAGGAATTTGATCGGATTGAATTTGCAGGAATAAAAAGCGTGGAGGGTACTGACTGTTTTCACATTATTGCGGAAAACGAGGATTCCAATTTTCAATTGTGGATTGAAAACGGGGCCATTTACCTCCCAAAGAAATTCCTGTTCCTTCGCAAGGGCAAAACCCCTTCAATCATCGAAGGTACCTTTACTGCCTGGAATACGATGGTTTTGCTTCCCGATGGAACCTTTGAATTTTCGCCGCCTGAAAATGCCACCCTAATCAGCATCATGGCAAAAAATTAAAAATTAACTACCAGCTCCATGAATCGATATTCAACCTTATTGCACCAGATAGCAATCCCTGCCTTATTACTCCTCTTTTTGGCACCGCTTCAGGCCGAGGCACAACGCATGGGTCATGCGGCATCCAGGGGGTCGATGTCCCGGCCCTCCGCAGGCATGTCACGGCCAGCTTCAAAACAAGTATCAAGGCCTCCTGCCAGTACCTCCAGGGGACCCGCAATCGGATCGCCGTCCCACTCCAGCATAAACGGGGGATACCAAAAAAATGCCAGCCGGGATCTCTCGAGGGCGGCAACCGGCCAAACCAGGCCTGCGACCCCTGACAGGAGCGGGTCCGCAAGCAGGGAAAAGAACCGGAATCCAGGGACCTCAGAGGTAATAAAACCGGGAAACAGCCGGGAAGTAACCACCAGTAGGGGCAATGACCGGAACCGGGCCAACAACATTTCAAACAATCGCGTCAGCATCGACAACAGCCGAAGGGGCAACACCAACATCAACATCGACAATAGCCGGACGGTTAACGTCAACCGCAGAAATACCTATGTGCGCACGAGTCCCAGGGTATATGTGCGCCCTCCCTACGTCTGGGGAGGCTTTCATTTCTATTGCCACAGCCCGTATTACTGGCATCCGTACCGGCCGTACTTCTGGGGGCCTGTATGGCACCCCTGGGGTTTCTTTGTCACCACGCTCGCCACTACGGCCATCATTGTGAGCATCACCAATGACAGCGGAAACCAGGAGGAATACCATTATGAAGAAGGCAATTACTACCTGAAGACCGCTGACGGTTTTGAGGTGGTTCAGGCGCCGGTAGGTGCCACAGTGCCCGAAATCCCCGATACCGCCCAAAAGGTGGAGGTGACAGAAAACACCTACAACTACTACTACGGCGGCGCATATTACGAGAAGAATGCCGAGGGATATACCGTGGTCCCGGCCACGGCAGGGACCATTGTGCCCCACCTTCCGGAAGGAGGGGAAGAAGTAAAAATAGGCGACCGGACCTATGTCAAGTTTGGGGAAACCTATTATCAACCCATCCAGGTAGATGGGATAAATATGTATGAAATTGTGGAAGTGAAGCCAGAATCGTGAGGCATTAGTGCGAATCCCGGATGTCTTCCGAAGATGGCCCGGGACATCCGACCTGGTTCCCTTCCATTCAAAGGTGGCAGATTCCTTGGTACTTTCCGGAATACCCAGGAGACAGACTTTAACGGCTTCCCATCCGGGATCACACGCTGCCCTGCTCAGTTTTGCGCTCCTGTACAGCCCGGTGAGCGCTGCGACGGGCCTGGTGATGAACGCCCTTTCGAGGCGGTTTGAATTCGAGGCCGATGCCTACGCCCGGGAAACCCTGGCAGCAGAACCCCTGGTAGCTTCCCTCAAGAAACTTTCCCGAAACAACCTCAGCAACCTTACCCCCCACCCGGCCTACGTATTTGTCCACTATTCCCACCCACCCCTTGCAGCGCGCATCCGGGCGCTTAACCGGCAAGGGGGGCAAAGGAAACCGGACGGATAGGCTCATTGCCGGGGGGGCAATCGCCTGCCATCTTTTTTTTGTATCTTTAGGTAACCCCGGCAAACGGGCGACAAGTGAAACAAATCTGGAAATATTCCCTAATCGCCATCCTGGCCCTGGTGGTCCTGGGCAACGTTTTTTCGGCATACATCCGCGTACTTACCGAAGGGCCAGGCATAATCTATACCTTCGAAACGCAAAGCGAAGGGTTCCAGTACGCGATAGGGCCTGAACAGGAACCCGAAATCGCCCGGATGGAACGCGAATTCGAGAAGTACCTCCGCCTGAACCCGGAAGGCAGTGGCCAAAGGCTATACCGAACCTTCGAGGCAAAGCCCTGGAAGTTCTGGAACTGGTACCACTATTTGACCAGCGACCTCTACGAATACCCCTACAAGGAAACAGTAACCGATCCCTGACCCCAAAAACACCACTTTTATGGATAAGGCCCTGCAAGCTATGATAGACAACATGCCGGAAAAAACCGGGAAATCCCTGCAGCAGTGGATATTCATCCTGGCCTCCAGGCCTTTTGCCAAGCATTCCGAAGCTGTAAACTTCCTCAAAGAGGAATACGGGGTGACCCACGGGTATGCCAATACGATCGTAGCGCTATCCAAAGATTCAGGGGCCACCGGGGACGATCTGGTAGCCGCCCAGTATAAAGGGAAAGAAACCCTGATCCCTATTTACGATAAAATCCTTGAAATTGTGCGGGGTTTCGGGTCTGAAGTCCAGGTGGTGCCAAAAAAAACCACCGTCAGCCTGGTCAGGAAAAAGCAGTTTGCGTTGATCAGTCCGGCCACCAAAACCCGGATCGACCTTGGCCTCAAGCTTCGGGAAACGCCTTCAGCCGGGCGGCTGGAGGATTCGGGCCCTTTCGGAACCATGTGCACCCACCGGGTAAGGCTCTCGAATGTCGGGGAGGTGGACGCCGAACTCAAGGCCTGGCTGGCTGCGGCCTATGGGGAAGCAGGATAAAGCGGCCGCTAAGGATTACCGAAATGCCTGTTTTATTTTGCCTGTAGACCCTGCCTATCCTTTGGAACCCATATGTCAATTTCTAAGTTCGGGATAATGATTAAATGACCCCGAATGGGTACCTTACACTTGTTCTTTAAACCTTTTTCTCTTTTAATTTTACTGAAAATGAAAACAACCCCTGGCTCCGGAAAACGCTTGCTCCTGGCAGCAGGCTTCCTGCTCTTTGGTGCCTTCGGGACAACACTCCCGGCACAGGACCTCAGGACGGAACGCGTAAGTTTCCCAACGGGTGAAAGCAGCGCCACCGTGGAAGGTTCCATCACGGGCCGTGAAACCGTGGATTACCTGTTGAAGGTTCGTTCGGGCCAGACCATGAAGGTCAGGATGGCCTCCGGAAACAAGGGCGTTTATTTCAACCTCATGGAGCCGGGTGAGGAATACGTGGCAATCTACAACGGCTCCATCAACGGAAACCAGTTTGAAGGGACCACTGCAAAAAGTGGGGACTATCGCATCCGCGTCTACCTGATGAAGGGTGCGCGGGACACACGGGCTGACTATCGCCTGGAGATGATTGTCAGCGGTTCCGGGCAATCAGGTTCCTCCGGGGATGCAAGGGTATCCGGAACCGATTACAATGCCACGGGGAACGTCCCCTGTACCATGGGCAGCGGCCGGCCAACCACCACCTGTGCCTTTGGGGTGGTCCGGCGTGGCGAGGGGGAAGCGGATGTACACGTGACCCGGTCTGATGGGGCCATCCGGGTGATTTACTTCCAGGGGGGCACGGCCGTGGGATACGACAAAAGCCAGGGGGATACGGGAGATTTCCATGCCAGCAGGGAATCGGGCCTCTACATCATCCGAATAGGGAGCGAGCGGTACGAAATCCCTGAAGCGGTGGTTTACGGCGGATAGGACCTGGCAGGTCTCCTAAACCGCGGACAGCCCCCCAAATCCCGGCAACCTGTCCCTGGAAGGGCACCCTTTCCCGCCCGTACCCGACGCTTGGCTGACAAAAATAGCCGGGGCACGATTTTTGTTGTTTCCCCTTTGGATTTGTGCTAATTTTAATTTTATGCCCACCGAGGCCTACATAGAACAGGAAAACAAGGAGATTGCCAAACAGTACAAGGAACTGTTGCGCATCAGCTATCAGATGCTGTCCGATGAGGACAAGAAGCTGATCCGGCAGGCCTTTGACGTGGCCGTGGATGCCCATAAGGACCAAAGGCGGAAATCCGGGGAAGCCTATGTACTGCATCCCATTGCCGTGGCCAAGATTGTCGCTTCCGAAATCGGCCTCGATGCCACCTCCATTGCGGCTGCCCTGTTGCACGACGTAGTGGAAGACACCCCCTATACCCTGGATGATATTGAGCGGCTGTTTGGGGAGACCGTGGCCCGTATCGTGGACGGGCTGACCAAAATCGCCCACCTGAAAAAGGAAATGAACATTTCCCAGCAGGCCGAGAACTTCCGCAAGATGCTGCTGACCCTGCACGACGACGTGAGGGTGATCATCATCAAAATTGCCGACCGCTACCACAACCTGCTCACCCTGGATTCCATGCCGGAGCACAAACAGGTTAAAATCGCTTCGGAAACCCTGTACATCTACGCCCCCCTGGCACACCGCATCGGGCTGTACAATATCAAGACGGAACTGGAAGACCTGTCGCTGAAATACACCGAGCCCGAGGTCTACTTCGACATTCAGAGCAGGATCGAGGATACCAAGGAAGACCAGAAGCAGTATATCGAGGACTTTTCCAACATCATCCGGGACTCCCTCGATAAAGAAAACCTCAGCTATACCATCAAGGGGCGGATGAAGTCCATTTATTCCATCCGCCGGAAGATGCTGACCCAGAACGTTTCCTTCGACGAGATCTACGACAAATTCGCGATCCGCATCATCTACCAGTCCGATCGGAGGAATGAGAAATTCCTCGCCTGGAAAATCTATTCCATAGTCACCGACCACTTTACCCCCAACCCGGTGCGGCTGCGCGACTGGATTTCCTCCCCCAAAAGCACTGGATACGAGGCCCTGCACATCACGGTGATGGGGCCCAAGGGCCGATGGGTGGAAGTTCAGATCCGCAGCGAGCGCATGCACGAAATCGCCGAAAAAGGCTACGCAGCCCATTTCAAATACAAGCACGGCGACCAGAAGGAACAGGGGATCGAAATCTGGCTGAACCGCCTGCAGGAAGCCCTGGAAAGCTCCAACGGGAATGCGGTGGACTTCGTGGAGGAATTCAAGCTCAACCTCTACGCCAAGGAAATCTTTGTCTTTACCCCCAAGGGCGAGTTGAAATCCCTGCCCAAAGGCGCCACCCCCATGGATTTTGCCTTCAACATCCACACGGAGGTTGGGATGCATACCCGGGGCGCCAAAGTGAACGGCAAACTGGTGCCCCTGAACACCCCCCTGAAAAGCGGCGACCAGGTGGAAATCATCACTTCTGAGAATGCCAAGCCGAACCAGAACTGGCTCGATTATGCCACCACGGCCCGGGCGCGGTCTAAAATCCGGTCGACCCTGCGGGAGGAGAAGAAAGAAGTGGCCGAGGAAGGGAGGGAAATCCTCAGGCGGAAGCTGAAATCCCTTAAAATCACCCTGAATGAGGAGGTCGTCAACAAGATGGTGGTCTACTTTAAACTGAACACCAGCCTCGACCTGTTCTTCCGGGTAGGCAACGGGGTGATCGACAACCATAAAATCCGGGAGTTCGCGGCCTCCTATAACAATGCATTCCTGAACTTCTTCAAGAACCGGATGCGCAGGAAACCCGTCCCCGAAGCCATCGACCGGGAGGAAATTACCGCTACCTACGACATGTTGGTCTTCGGGAAGGAAGAAGAAAAACTCAGCTACACCCTGGCCAACTGCTGCAACCCCATCCCCGGGGATGATGTGTTTGGGTTTGTGACCGTAAACGACGGGATCAAGGTGCATAAAAAAGACTGCCCGAATGCCATTTCCCTGCAGTCGAATTACGCCTACCGCATCATCGGCGCCAAATGGATCGATTCCACCCAGGAGGAATTCACGGCGGAGCTGCGGATGAGCGGCATTGACAACATCGGCCTGATCAACGACATCACCGACATCATCTCAGATGAAATGCATGTGAACATGCGGAACATCAACTTCAATACCGACGGCGGCACCTTCACCGGTCGGATCAAGGTGGTGGTCAAGAACAAGGAAATCCTCAAGAAGCTGATGGCCAACCTGAAGCAGATCAACGGCATCGACAAGGTAGTACGCGTCTGAGGCGGCCGGGGGAGTCAAATTCCGGGAAGGATTTCGCCCCTATTCCCTTTTTTAGCCGTATTTTTGTGGTCGGATTGTAGAACTGCTTCGATGAACAGAAAAGACCAGGAGATCGTCAAAAATGTCTTCACCACCTTCCTGGAGGAAAACGGGCACCGGAAAACCCCGGAGCGGTATGCCATCCTGCAGGAAATCTATGACAACGAAGAACATTTCGATATAGAATCGCTCTATATCAAAATGAAAAATAAAAATTACCGGGTCAGCCGTGCGACCCTCTACAATACCATCGAACTCCTGCTCGAATGCAAACTGGTCCGCAAGCACCAATTCGGCAAGAACCAGGCCCAATACGAAAAATCGTACTTCGACCGGCAACACGACCACGTGATCCTGACCGATACTGGGGAGGTGATGGAATTCTGCGACCCGAGGATCGAGTCGATCAAAAAGACCATCGAAGAAGTTTTCGACATCGAGATTAACAACCACTCGCTTTATTTTTACGGCACCCGCAACAAGAACAAAAAAGCCACAAAATAACCCAGCCAAACATGCGTGTAGATCTGCTGCTCGGGCTCCAGTGGGGGGACGAGGGAAAAGGAAAAATTGTCGACGTGCTCACGAAGGGCTATGACATCATCGCCCGTTTCCAGGGCGGGCCCAATGCAGGGCATACCCTGGAATTCGATGGGATCAAGCACGTGCTCCATACCATCCCCTCGGGGATCTTCCACAAAAATGCAGTGAACGTGGTGGGGAACGGGGTGGTGATCGACCCGGTGATCTTCCGCAGGGAACTGGAAAAACTCCAGGGGTTTGATATCGATATTGCAGGGAGCCTGCTGATTTCCCGCAAGGCCCACCTGATTTTGCCCACCCACCGCCTGTTGGATGCGGCTTCGGAGGCGGCCAAGGGCAAGGCCAAGATCGGCAGCACCCTGAAAGGGATCGGGCCGGCCTATATGGACAAAACCGGACGCAACGGGTTACGCGTCGGGGACCTGGAACTATCCGACTGGAAAGAAAAATACCGCACCCTGTCGGAAAAACACCAGGCTATGATCCACTTCTACAATGTGGACATCGAATACAACCTGCAGGAGTTGGAGGCGGAATTCCTGAGCGCTGTTGAGCACCTGAGGGAGCTCCAGTTCATCGACAGCGAGGAATACCTGTACCAGGCGCTGAAATCGGGCAAGAAAATACTGGCTGAAGGCGCCCAGGGTTCCCTGCTCGACATCGATTTTGGAACCTATCCGTTCGTGACCTCTTCCAACACCACGGCGGCCGGCGCCTGCACCGGCCTTGGGATTGCCCCGGGAAACATCGGGGAAGTCTACGGGATTTTCAAGGCCTATACCACCCGCGTGGGCAGCGGTCCGTTCCCCACGGAGCTTTTTGACGAAGAGGGAGCTACCATGGGCAGGGTGGGCAACGAATTCGGGGCCACCACCGGAAGGCCAAGGCGCTGCGGGTGGCTCGACCTGGTAGCCCTCAAATATGCGGTCCGCGTGAATGGGGTCACCCAGCTCATGATGATGAAGGCCGATGTGCTGAGCGGTTTTGAACGCATCAAGGTATGTACCGCCTACCATTACCAGGGAAAACAAATCGATCACCTGCCCTACTCCATCGAGGCCCGGTACCTTACCCCGGTGTACGCCGAACTTCCGGGCTGGAATGAGGACCTGACCGGGATGACCCGTGCCTCGGAGCTGCCGGAAGCGCTGGAGCAGTACATCCGGTTCCTGGAAAAGGAACTGGAGGTGCCGATCCGCATTGTGTCTGTGGGCCCGGACCGGACCCAGACCATCCACCGCAACGCATAGCAGCGGGGGCGCCGCGCACGGGCAAGGACTAAAATGGCTACCTTTGACGAAACTTTCAGGGTGAAGACTCGGCTCATAGTTATGGTACTCCTTTGGTTGCCCCTTGTACTCGGGGCGCAGCAGGGGCCTGACCAGGGACAAAAAATCAATATCGTCTACGGGGGCAGCTTCACCAAAGATGAATCGCTTCGGCCAGGGGCCTCCATCTTTTCCAAAGACCAGCGACAGGTACAGTTTGAGCACCAGGGGGCAGACCTCTGGTGCGATTATGCACTGCTCTACCAGAAGGAAAACCGCCTTGAGGCCATCGGGAACGTGCGGCTGAAACAGGGCGACTCCATCCTGATGACCAGCGGCTACGTGGAGTACGACGGAAACCAGAAACTGGCCAAAGCCTCCCGGGAAGTCAGGCTGACCAACCAAAGTATGACCCTGACCACCGATACCCTCTATTTCGACCGCCAGAAACAGGAATCGTATTACAACCACCACGGGAAAATCGTCGATTCGGTCAACACCCTGACCAGCCGCATCGGCCGCTACGACATGGTTACGAAAAAATACCAGTTCCTCGACAGCGTCCTGATCAACAACCCCGATTACACCCTGGAATCGAGCCGGCTCGATTATTACACCACCTCCAAAAACGCCTATATGTACGGGCCTTCCACCATCACCGGGGAAACCTACCGCCTGTATTGTGAACGGGGGTTCTACGACACCCAGGTAGAGCGGGGATACGGGATCAGGAATACCGAAATCCATTACAACAACCGGATCATCGAGGGCGACAGCGTGTATTTTGACAAAGCCGCTGAATTCGCCTCGGCCACCAACAACATCCAGGTCACCGATACGCTAAACAATGGGGTCATCCGCGCCCATTATGCCGAGGTACACCGGGCCCGCGATTCGGTCTTCGCCACCAAACGGGCCGTATCCATCAGCCTGGTGGAACAGGATTCGCTCTACATGCACGGCGACACCCTGATGGTGACCGGGAAACCGGAAGAGCGGATCCTCCGCGCATTCCGGAATGCAAAATTCTACAAAACGGACCTGAGCGGGAAATGCGACAGCATCCATTTCGAACAGCGCACCGGGGTTACCCAACTCATCCGCAACCCGGTGCTGTGGAACCTCGAAAACCAGATGACCGGCGACAGCATCCACCTGATCAGCGACCTGCAAACAGACAAAATGGATTCCCTCAAGGTGATCGGAAACGCCTTTATTATCTCGGAAGATACCGTAGGCTTCAGGGGCTACAACCAGGCCAAGGGGATGGACCTCTACGGCAAGTTTATCGAGGATGAGCTGAAAATTGTGGATCTGGTCCGCAATACGGAGGTCCTGTACTATATGTACGACGATGACCAGGTGCTGACCGGGATCAACAAAACCATTTGCAGTAAAATCAGGCTGCTGCTCGAGCAGAGCGACATCAAAGAGATCACCTTTTTTACCAACCCCGACGGGGACATCTTCCCCGAAAAGGACCTTCCCGAAAATAGCCGGATCCTGAAGGGGTTTATCTGGAGGGGGGAGGAACGCATCCGTTCGAAAGAGGCGCTGTTCGACGAAGACGACAACAACCTGGTGCTTCCCGTCATCCGGGGCCTGGAAGGACCGATCGACCGGGAGGGGGGTGAACCCCGGGAAAACGGGCAGCCTACCGACCCCCTGGCCCCACCCCCCAAAGCCCCTGATGAAAAGGCCAAAGCCCGCCCCCCGAAAACCCTGCCATGATCCCCGACTTCCTCGCCTTTCAATCCCAGACTACCCCGCATCCGCTGGGCCTGGAAATCACCCGGGCAGCAGGCAGCTATGTCTACGACCGGGACGGCAGGGGATACCTCGACTTTATCGCCGGGGTATCGGCCTGTAGCCTGGGGCATTGCCATCCCAGGGTCGTTAAAGCCATACAGGAGCAGGCCGCAACGTATATGCACGTGATGGTGTACGGGGAATTCATACAGGGACCCTCCCTGGAGCTGTGCCGGGAATTGGCCGCCGCCCTTCCCCCGCCCCTGCAGACCACCTACCTGGTGAACTCGGGGACGGAAGCCATGGAAGGCGCCATCAAGCTGGCGCGGCGGGTGACGGGCCGGTCGGAACTGTTGGCCGCAAAAAACGCCTATCACGGCAATACCCTTGGCAGCCTGAGCCTGATGAGCTATGAGGAGCGCAAGGCGCCATTCCGGCCCCTTTTGCCCGACGTCCGGCATATCCGCTTTAACTCCCTCGCCGACCTGGAACGAATCTCCTCAAGAACGGCTGCCGTGATCCTGGAAACGATACAGGGCGGGGCCGGGTTTATCCTTCCCGAACCGGGCTACCTGGCCCGGGTGCAGCAGCGCTGTAAGGAGACCGGGGCCCTGTTGGTCCTCGACGAAATCCAGCCCGGGTTTGGCCGCACCGGCAAACTCTTCGCCTTTGAACATTTCGACTGCGTCCCCGATATCCTGGTCATGGGCAAGGGCATGGCTTCCGGCCTGCCGATCGGGGCCTTTACCGCCTCCCGGAAGCACATGGAGGCCCTCTCGGAGCATCCCAGCCTCGGCCACATCACTACCTTTGGGGGCAACCCGGTGGTAGCTGCAGCGGCCCTGGCCACCCTGAGGGAACTCCGGGAAGGGGGCCTGATTGCAGAAACCCTGGAAAAAGAGCGGCTTTTCCGGGAGCTCCTGGTACACCCACGCATCCGGGAGGTCCGGGGGAAAGGCCTGATGCTGGCCCTGATCCTGGACGACCCGGAAACCGCCAACTTCCTGGTGTTAAAGGCACTGGAAGCCGGGCTCCTGCTCTTCTGGCTCCTTTTTGAGAAGAGGGCGGTGCGGATCAGCCCCCCCCTTACCCTTTCGGAGCGCGAAATCCGGGAAGGCTGCGCCCTGATCCTCCAACTTCTCGATGCCGCCCCCGAACCGGGTGTTAACTAATTTGTTGATAAGAAACCCATGGGGCAACGGGCTTCAAGCCCGTAAAAAAATATTTTTAGTTCCATACGGAACCCAAAAAGGTATGTATGTCGTCTGATCCGAACGAACAACCCACCCCCCCCATTTCGAAGTTTGAATCCATGCTGAAGACCGATGACGTCTATTTCTTTGACGCTGAGGACTTTGAAGACATCATCCACCATTACCTGAACCATGGGAAAATCTCCCTTGCCAAGAAAGCCATCCGTATGGGGTTGCAGCAGCACCCGCATTCTTTGGACATCCGGCTGCTGGAGGTGGAGGTAATGGTCTTTGAAAACCGGTTCGACCAGGCGGAAAAGGTCCTCGACCAACTCCAGCTGCTCGACCCCAACAACGAGGAAATCTATGTGCAGCGGGCCAACATCTGCTCCAAGCAGGACAACCACGAGCGGGCCATTGCATTCCTCAAACAAGCCCTGGAAATCGCCGAAGAAGATGCAGACCTCTACTCCCTGCTGGGCATGGAGTACCTTTTCATGGATGCCTACGCGGACGCCCGGGATTGCTTTATACAGTGCCTGGAGGCGGACCCGGAGGATTATGCCTCCCTGTATAACATCATTTACTGCTTCGAATACCTCGATGACCTCCACGGGGCCATCCGGTACCTGAATGCCTACCTGGAGACCAGCCCGTATTGCCAGATTGCCTGGCACCAGCTCGGAAAGCAGTATTACACGTTAAAGCGCTATGAGGAGGCCCTGGCCGCCTTCGACTTCGCCATTATCTCAGACGATACCTTCCTGGGCGCCTATTTCGAGAAAGGGCGCGTCCTGGAAAAACTGGGGCGGTACCGGGAAGCCATTGAAAATTATTCCGCCACCACGGAAATGGAGGACCCTACCTCCCACGCCTACCTGAGGATGGGGCGGTGTTATGAGAAACTGGGCAAAGACGACCGGGCGCGGCATTACTATTACCTTACCGTGCACGAGGACCCCCTTTTGGACAAGGGATGGCTGGCGATCACGGACTATTACCTTCGCAAAAAAAACTACCTGAAGGCCCGGGAGTACATTGACAAAGCCCTGAATATAGACGGGGAAAACCCCACCTACTGGAAACGCTCGGGAATTATCCACAAAGCGCTGGGCGAGTGGCACGAAGCCGATTTTGCCTTTAAGCAGGCTACCGAGCTGGGTAACTACGAAATGGATTCCTGGCTCCTCTGGGCAGAGGTGCTGGGCGAGTGCGGCGAACTACAGGCAGCCGCTGCCATCCTGCAACAGGGCCTGGAATTCCACCCCGATGCCGTGGAGCTCCTCTTCCAGCTGGCCGGGGTTACCCTGCTGCTCCGGGAGGTAGAAAAAGGGGAGGGCCTGCTGCGGAAGGCCCTGAAGGAGGCCCCGGAAAAACTACCCCTGTTCAAGAAGGCTTTTCCAGAAATTTCGCGGGCTAAAGGGGTACAGCGCATTATCCGGGAATGCCAGAAGGCTTCCAAATAAAAAGGCTATTTTTGCTTTTTCACCGGATATGGCTGTACGACCCCCCCTTCATTACGTATGGATTGTGCTAAAGGGCATGGCGATGGGGGCAGCCGACGTGGTCCCCGGGGTCTCCGGGGGTACCATTGCGTTTATCTCGGGGATTTATGAAGAACTCATCGGCTCCCTGAACAACCTGCGCCCCGCCTTGCTGGTTACCTGGAAGAAGGAAGGGTTTGGGGCCTTCTGGAAAGCCGCCAACGGTAGCTTCCTCCTGGCCCTGCTCACAGGGATTGCCATTAGCGTCGCCTCCCTGGCGAAAGGGATCAGTTGGCTGCTCGAACACCAGCCGGTACTGGTCTGGTCCTTCTTTTTCGGCCTGGTCCTGGCCAGTGTGCTCTATGTGGCCAAAAGCATCCGGGTCCGCAGCCCAGGCATCCTGGTGATGGGCGTCTTCGGGATGGTTGTGGCCTACGGGCTGGTGTCCCTGCCGGTATCCGAAGGACAGGCCACCCTCCCCTACCTCTTCCTTTCCGGGGCCCTGGCCATATGCGCCATGATCCTCCCCGGGATTTCCGGGGCCTTTATCCTGGTCTTGCTGGGGTCATATAAAAGCGTGCTGGATGCCGTCCACCAGCGCGACCTTCAAATCATCCTCGTGGTCGGGGCCGGGGCCATAGTAGGGCTGCTTACCTTTTCGCGCCTCCTGAAATGGATGTTTACCCGCTTCAGGGATGGTACCCTTGCCCTCCTGACCGGTTTTATCCTTGGTTCCCTCCCGAAAATCTGGCCCTGGAAAGAAACCCTGGAAACCCGCGTTTTCGAAGGCAAAACCATTGTCGTCCGCGAGGCCAACGTGGCCCCCTGGCACTATGCGGAGGACCCACAGTGGGCGGCAGCCCTTGGGCTGGCCATCCTCGGATTTTGCCTTATTTTTGTCCTGGAGCGCCTCGCTTCAGAAAAAAATCCCTGACCCGGCATGTACCACCCCAGATCGCTATCGGACAAAGTGCTTTTGTTCATCAAGGGCCTGGCCATGGGGGCCGCCAACAAGGTGCCCGGGGTTTCCGGGGGCATTGTGGCTTTCGTAGTCGGGTTTTACGAGGAATTCATCTATTCGCTGCGCAAGGTGAACCTCAAGGCTTTCAAACTCCTTCTGGGCGGGCGGTGGAAGAGCTTTTACCGGTATGTAAACGGCCCGTTTCTCTCCCTGCTGATCATGGGGATGCTTTTCAGTTACTTCAGCGTCTCCAAAGTCCTGGACTATTTCCTCGAACGGAAGGAGCTCTACGTGTGGTCGCTTTTTTTCGGGATGATCATCGGATCGATCTATTTTATTTCCAACGACTTCAAGCACTGGAATAAAAAAACCCTCCCCACAGGCCTGTTGGGCCTGCTTGTCGGCATTTCCATTAGTTTCCTGAGCCCTGCCAGGGAAAACGACAACCTGATTTTTGTCTTTTTCTGCGGGATCATCAGTGTTTCCGGGATGACCCTCCCGGGCCTTTCGGGGTCCTTTATCCTCATCCTGCTTGGGAATTATGTGCTGCTGCTGGTCGATTCGGTGAATGCCCTTTACGACACCATTGCGGAAGTCTTCCAGGGCGATTTCAGTTTTGTACGCAACCGGGAGCGCCTGCATACCCTGCTTATCCTGGCCGTTTTCACGGCGGGTTCCGCAACCGGCCTGGTGAGCCTGTCGCACCTGCTCGGGTATGTGCTAAAACATTTCAGGCACATGACCACGGCGGCGATCATCGGGTTCATTACCGGTTCCCTGGGGGTGGTCTGGCCCTGGAAAAAAACCATATACCTCCAGGACGGGGCGGGCAACCTGTTGCTCGATTCCAATGGGGACCGGATTATCGTCAATTACGAAAGGTACCTTCCCGAACTCTTTTCGGCGGAAACGACATGGGCCATGGGCTTTATCCTGGCCGGCATCGCCCTGTTGGTCTTCCTGGAGTGGTACGGCAAATACAGGCTGAACAATGCGTAGGTTCGGCCTTCTCGGGAAAAACATTTCCTACTCTTTTTCCCCCGGGTATTTCCGGGAGAAATTCCTCCGCATGGGCCTGTCCGATTGCCGCTACGACATTTTCGACCTGAAGGAAATCGGGGAATTCCCCGCCCTGCTCAGGCGCCATCCCGACCTGGAAGGCCTGAATGTCACCATCCCGTATAAGGAAGCAGTGCTTTCATTCCTGCAGGAATTGGACCCGACGGCAGCAGACATTGGAGCAGTGAATACCATAAGGGTATCCCCCGGGGGGCTAAAGGGATTCAATACCGATGTGATCGGCTTCAGGGAATCCCTCAGGCCGCTGTTGAAGGAGTCCGACACGGCAGCCCTCATCCTGGGTACCGGTGGGGCTTCGAAGGCGGTTGCCTATGCGCTGGGCCAGCTGGGCATCCCCTTCCGGATGGTTTCCCGGGACCCTGCCCACGGGCAGCTTTCCTATGAGGCGCTGGATGTCGAAACCCTGAAGGAATTCCCGATCCTGGTCAACTGTACCCCCCTGGGCACCTTCCCCGCCGTTTCCAGCGCCCCTGACATCCCCTATGCCGCCCTGACCCCTGCCCACCTGCTCTACGACCTCATCTACAACCCGGACCAGACCACCTTCCTGAAGCGGGGGGCACAACAGGGAGCCCGGACCAAGAATGGCCTGGAAATGCTCCGGTTGCAGGCCGAAGCCTCCTGGGAACTCTGGAACCGCTGAGGGGCCGGCCGAAAAAACATGGCTTTACCTTTGTGATAAGCCACCATGTTAGTATCTTAGAATGGAGATCGCAGCATTACTGTAAATTCAGACGCATGTCGGAAGAGGAAAAACAAGAACTGCAGCCTGCTGCAGGGGGGGAAGGCACAACGGAACATACCGGTAAAAACAAGGCTCCGGAACCCGCGGAACCTGAAAGTACCGGGGTGCCCGGGACCGATGGAGAACTGGAACCTGCCGGAGAGCCTGAGGCTACAAGCGAACCCGACACCCTGAAGGAGCCCGAACCCGCCGGAGCGCCGGAGGCTACAAGCGAACCCGAAACCCTGAAGGAGCCCGGACCTACCGGAAC
>CAZIJW010000010.1:80651-93890 GCA_964539905.1 uncultured Robiginitalea sp. | reverse complement strand
TAAAAGATCTTTTAGAAGCTGGGGTGCATTTTGGACACCTCACCCGTAAATGGAACCCGAACATGGCGCCCTACATCTACATGGAGCGCAACGGGATCCACGTCATCAACCTGTACAAAACGGTTGCCAAGCTGGATGAAGCCTGCGAGGCCCTGACCAAAATTGCCGCTTCCGGGCGCAAGGTGCTCTTTGTGGCCACCAAGAAACAGGCAAAAGACATCGTGGCCGAAAAAGTGTCCGCCGTCAACATGCCTTACATCACGGAGCGGTGGCCTGGCGGGATGCTGACCAACTTCGTCACCATCCGCAAGGCGGTCAAGAAAATGACCAGCATCGACCGGATGAAGAAAGACGGCACCTTCGACACCCTTTCCAAGAAAGAAAGGCTGCAGGTGGAACGCCTCCGGGCCAAGCTGGAGAAAAACCTGGGTTCCATCGCGGAGATGACCCGCCTGCCCGGCGCCATCTTTGTGGTTGATACCATGAGGGAGCATATTGCCGTGAAAGAAGCCCAGAAGCTCAATATCCCGGTTTTTGCTATGGTGGATACCAACTCCGACCCGCGTCCTATCGACTACATCATCCCTGCCAATGATGACGCCTCGAAATCCATCGAGATCATTATGAAACAGGTCACCGATGCGATTGCCGAAGGCCTTACGGAGCGGAAATCTGAAAAAGCGGCGGACGCCGAAGAAAAAACGGCCCGCGCCGAAGCCCCGGCCAGTGCGGTTAAGGAGGTCGAGGCAGCAGGAGCCGAGAGTGCAGCAGCTGAAGCCCCTCCCAAAGCGGAAAAACAAGTCATTGACGCCCCGGCTGACGACCTTACGAAAATTGAGGGAATCGGACCCAAGGCGGCTGAAGCCCTGACAGAGGCCGGGTTGGCCACCTATGCAGCCCTGGCAGCAGCAGACCCTGAAAAAATAAAAGACCTCCTCACGGAATCGAGTTCCCACCTGGCCCACCTCGACCCGGGCAGCTGGCCAAAGCAGGCCAAAATGGCGGCAGACGGTGAATGGGATGCCCTTAATGCATGGCAGGAGGAAGTCAAAGGCGGAATAGAATAAGCCGCCCGGTCGCTGAAAAATTGTAATCAATACCGAATCGGGACCCATGGGTTCCACAAATACAACAACAATGGCAAATATTACCGCAGCTGAGGTAAATAATCTGAGAAAAACCACCGGTGCCGGGATGATGGATTGCAAGAACGCCCTGGTGGAAGCCGATGGCGACTTTGAAAAAGCCATCGAAATCCTTCGCAAAAAAGGACAAAAGGTTGCCGCGAAGCGGGCAGACCGCGAGTCCACGGAGGGTGCGGCCATCGCTAAGGTGAATGCAAGCAATACCGAGGGCGTGATCATTTCCCTGAACTGTGAAACGGATTTTGTGGCCAAGAACGACAGTTTCGTGGCCCTGGCCAACGATCTGGCTGAACTGGCCCTGGAGTATGCAGACCGGGATTCCTTCCTTGCGGCGGATTTCGGAGGCATCACCGTTCAGGAAAAGCTCATGGAACAAACCGGCGTAATCGGCGAGAAGATCGAGATCGGGGGCTTCGAGAAGCTCAGTGCCCCTTTCGTCGGGTCCTACATCCACGCCGGAAACAAAATCGCCACCCTGGCCGGGCTTTCTGAGGCCGTGGCCGATGCAGCATCGATCGCCAAGGATGTCGCCATGCAGGCGGCTGCGATGAACCCTGTAGCCCTGAATGAAGAACAGGTAGACCAGGAGATTATCGAAAAGGAGATTGAAATCGCAAAGGACCAACTCCGTCAGGAAGGAAAACCCGAAGCCATGCTGGACAAGATCGCCCAGGGGAAACTGCAGCGTTTTTTCAAGGACAACACCCTGGTCAACCAGGAATTCATCAAAGACAGCAAGGTGAGCGTTGCCGAATACGTGAAATCTGCCGCCCCCAACCTGGTGGTAACCGGCTTTTCACGGGTGGCCCTGGGGTAACCCGGTCCACACCCCAAAAAAAGAACGCCCCGGACTCCCGGGGCGTTTGCTTTTTGAGCCCCCTGCCCCACCGCCAGCCGCCCCGGGCCCCGGACATCCCTCGCGGGACCCCTTTCCCCCCATCCGGGTAAACCCACATGCGCTGACCCGGTAAAACATCCGGTGCCCTGCGGCATTGAACGCCCCAAAACCAAAATAATTTTGATTATTTTTGTCCGGATTTAAGCCCGTGCCATGCCATACAAGAGGATTCTCTTAAAATTAAGCGGTGAAGCCCTGATGGGCGACCAACAATACGGAATTGACCCGGGCCGCCTGGAAACCTATGCCGATGAAATCAAATCAGTGGTGGACCAGGGCGTAGAGGTAGCTATCGTGATCGGAGGGGGCAATATCTTCCGCGGGGTAGCTGGTGCCAGTCGCGGTATGGACCGCGTACAGGGCGACCACATGGGCATGCTGGCGACCATCATCAACGGGCTCGCCCTGCAGTCGGCCCTGGAAGACAAAGGGGTGGATACCCGGCTGCAGACGGCCATAAAGATCAATGAGGTAGCGGAGCCCTTTATCAGAAGGCGGGCGATGCGGCACCTGGAAAAGGGCCGGGTGGTTATTTTCGGGGGAGGTACCGGAAACCCCTATTTCACCACGGATTCGGCTGCCGTACTCCGGGCCATCGAGATTGAGGCCGATGTGATCCTGAAAGGGACCCGCGTGGATGGCATCTATACCAGCGACCCGGAAAAAGACAAAACCGCCACCAAATTCGATACCATCAGTTTTGCGGAAGTCCTGCGCAAGGGCCTGAAGGTGATGGATACCACCGCTTTTACCCTTAGCCAGGAAAATGAACTCCCGATTGTGGTGTTCGACATGAACAAAAAGGGGAACCTGCTGAAGATCGTATCGGGCGAAAATATCGGGACGGTGGTAAATCTCTAAATGCGAGTCGAAAAACCTTTTCAATCACATACGACCCATGAACGAAGACATTGATTTTATTCTGGAAACCACCCGGGAGAATATGGAAAAGGCCATGGCCCACCTGGAAAAGGAGCTGGTCAAGATCAGGGCCGGCAAGGCAAGCCCGGCCATGCTCTCCTCGGTCATGGTGGAATACTACGGCAGTATGACCCCGCTATCGCAGGTTGCGAACATCAACACCCCGGACGGGAGGACCATCATGGTGCAACCCTGGGAAAAAAACATGATCCCGGCCATTGAAAACGCCATCATGACCGCCAACCTGGGCTTCAACCCTATGAACAACGGGGAAATGGTCATCATCAACGTCCCCCCCCTGACGGAGGAGCGCCGCAAACAGCTGGCCAAACAGGCTAGGTCCGAAGCTGAGGAAGCCAAGATTGGCGTGCGCAGTGCCCGGCAGGAAGCCAACAAGGAAGTCAAATCCCTGGGCGTCTCCGAAGACCTTGAAAAGAATGCGGAAATCGACATTCAGGAGCTGACCGATACCTACATCAAAAAAGTCGACCAGGTTTTGGAAGTGAAGGAAGCTGAAATTATGAAAGTCTGACCGGCTCCTGTTGCCGTGCAAAAAAGCCTCCCCCAGGGGGCTTTTTTTGTGGGCGGCCCTATTTGCCAATTTGTTGGGCGCACTGGGGATGATTTTCTACCTTTGCCGCCGGATTCATCCCCATGGTGGCAAAACTCACACAGGGCTTCTGGGCAAAGACCGCGCGCATCATCCTCCGGAACAGGATCCTGATCCTTCTGGGGATCGCCGCCCTAACCTATGCGCTTTCCACGCAATGGGAGCACATGCGTTTTTCCAACTCGGAAGCCAACCTGCTACCCGACGACCACCCCGAAAATGTCCGATACCAGGATTTCCTCTCCCAATTCGGGGAGGAGGGAAACACCATCGTACTGGCCGTTAAGGACCCGGCCCTTTTTGAACCGGAAAATTTCAACCGGTGGAATGTGCTGAGCAAGCAGTTGCAAGCCTTCCCGGAAGTGGACTTTGTACTCTCCACGGAAAACCTGCAGCGCCTGGTCAAAGACCCTGAGAACGAAGAATTCCTGTTAAAGCCCTGGATCACAGGGCCTGTGGAAAACAAAGCGGCCGTGGACAGCCTCAGGCGGATGCTGTTTGAAGAGCTCCCTTTCTACGATAAACTCCTGTATAACAAGGAAAGCCAGACCCTGCGCACCGTAGTTTACCTCGACAAGGACCTGGTCAATACCAGTGTGCGTAAAGATTTTGTCCTCCAGGACCTCACCAGCCTGATCGGGGAATTCGAAAAGGAAACCCAACTGGAGGTGCATACCTCGGGCATGCCCTACATCCGGACGATGAATGCACAAAACATCATCGACGAAATCGGAAAATTCATCTTCGCCGCCCTGGCGGTGACTTCCCTGATTTTCTTCTTCTTCTTCCGTTCGGTGCGGGCGACCCTTATTTCGGTTTGCGTAGTGGTCATCGGGGTCATGTGGGCCTTCGGCACCCTGGGGCTGCTCCGGTATGAAATCACGGTGCTGACGGCCCTGATCCCCCCGGTCATTATCGTGATCGGCATCCCGAACTGTATCTTCCTGATCAACAAATACCAACAGGAGGTAAACAAACACGGCAACCAGGCGCTCTCCCTGCAGCGGGTGATCACCAAGATCGGGAATGCCACCCTGATGACCAATGTCACCACGGCTTCCGGTTTTGCCACCTTCATCATCACCGACAGCAAACTGCTTACCGAATTCGGGATCGTGGCTTCCCTGAACATCCTTGGGATTTTCGTCCTTTCGCTGCTGATCATCCCCATCCTGTACAGCTTCATGCCCCTTCCCAAGACCAAGCACCTCAAGCACCTGAACAAGCGGTGGATCGACACCTTTGTCAACTGGATGGAGCGCATCGTCCGCAACCACCGGATTGCCGTCTATTTTGTTTCCGTGGCCCTGTTGGTGGCCAGCATCATCGGGATCTACCAGATCAAAATTTCCGGAAGTGTCATCGAAGACATGCCCAAAAAGTCGGGCTTTGTAAAGGACATCCGTTTTTTCGAGTCTGAATTTGACGGCATCATGCCCATCGAGGTGGTCATCAACACCAACCAGCGCAACGGCGTGCTCAAACCCGCCACCCTCAGGCGCATGGACCAGCTCGACGCGCATATCGAGGAAGTCCCTGAACTCTCCCGGCCGGTATCGGTGGTAAACCTGGTAAAGTATTCCAAACAGGCCTTTTACAACGGCATCCCCAAATATTACCAGTTGCCGACCTCCCAGGAGAGCAACTTCATCCTGAATATGGCCCGAAAATCGCGTGAGAACAGCAATTTACTGAAGAGCTTTGTCGACAGCAGCGGGCAGGTAGCGCGCATGACCACCTATATGCGCGACGTGAAAACCGACCGCATGGAAGCCATAGAAAAGGGGTTGCTGGATGAAATCGGGAAAGTGTTTCCCCCGGAACGCTATACGGTCTACCTGACCGGGAAGGCCCTGTTGTTCCTGAAAGGGACGAAATACCTGGTGCGGAACCTGTTGCTTTCCCTTGGGCTGGCTATCGGCCTGATCGCCCTTCTGATGGCATACCTGTTCCGCTCCTTCCGGATGATCCTGATCTCCCTGATCCCGAACCTCCTGCCCCTGCTCATCACTGCGGGGGTGATGGGTTTCGCGGGGGTCCCCATCAAACCGTCCACCATTTTGGTCTTCAGCATTGCCTTTGGGATTTCGGTGGATGACACCATCCATTTCCTGGCCAAATACCGGCAGGAACTCGTCGCCCACCGCTGGAAAATCCGGCCATCGGTCTATGCCTCCCTGCGGGAAACCGGGGTCAGTATGTTCTATACCTCCATTGTGCTGTTTTTCGGGTTTTCGGTGTTTATCATTTCGAGTTTCGGGGGCACGGTGGCCCTCGGGGCCCTGGTGTCGGCTACCCTCCTGTTTGCCATGCTGGCCAACCTGATCCTGCTGCCCTCCCTGCTCCTTTCCCTGGAACGCAATATTGCCGACAAAAACATCCTCAAAGAGCCCCAGATCGATATCCTCCCCGGGGGGGAAGAGGGCGAAGCAAGCAGCACCAACTCCTGAAAAATAAGGGCGGCCCGGTTTTTAGGGGCCTTTTTCAACACGCGGATTTCCCTCAATGCCGTATCTTTGCCCCGCAAATCCACAGCATTGAATCCATGAAAGCCACCAGTATAAAAACCCTGCTTGCCGACCCGAAAATCTTGCAGGACGTCCGGGTTTCCGGGTGGGTACGCACCTTTCGCAGCAACCGGTTTATCTCGCTCAACGACGGGTCGACCCTGCAGAACCTCCAGTGCGTGGTCGATTTCGAAAGCCTTTCGGAAGGCGTACTGAAGCGCATTACCACCGGGGCAGCCCTCCAGTTGGAAGGTACGCTGGTAGAAAGCCAGGGCAAGGGCCAGCAGGTGGAAGTGCAGGTAAAACACCTGGAAATTTTGGGCGATGCCCACCCCGACCGCTATCCGATACAGCCGAAGAAACACTCCATGGAATTCCTTAGGGAACAGGCCCACCTGAGGGTTCGCACCAACACCTTCGGGGCAGTGATGCGGGTTCGTTCGGCCCTGGCCTTTGCCGTACACCAGTATTTTACCACCCATGGCTTCTACTATTTCCACGCCCCCATCATCACCGGTGCCGATGCCGAAGGGGCCGGGGAAATGTTCCGGGTGACCACCCTGGACCCCGTCGACCCGCCGCGGACCGATACCGGGGAGGTCGATTACCGGGAAGACTTTTTTGGCAAGCAGACCAACCTTACGGTCTCCGGGCAGTTGGAAGCAGAAGCCTATGCCATGGGGCTGGGCAAGGTCTATACCTTCGGCCCTACCTTCAGGGCAGAGAATTCCAACACCTCCAGGCACCTGGCGGAGTTCTGGATGATCGAACCCGAAATGGCGTTTTACGACCTGGATGCCAATATGGACCTGGCCGAGGATTTCATCCAGGAAGTGGTCCGGTACGCCCTGGAGCACTGCCGGGAGGACCTGGAATTCCTTGAAAAGCGGCTTTTGGAAGAAGAAAAGGGCAAGCCACAGGCCGAACGCAGCGACATGCCCCTGCTCGAAAAACTCCGGTTTGTAACCGACCAGCCCTTTAAAAGGGTAACCTATACCGAGGCCATAGAAATCCTGAGGGACAGCAAACCCAACAAGAAGAAAAAATTCCAGTACCCCATAGACGCCTGGGGGGCCGACCTGCAGAGCGAGCACGAGCGGTACCTGGTGGAAAAGCACTTTAAATGCCCGGTAATCCTCTTTAACTACCCTGCCCAGATCAAGGCGTTCTACATGCGCCTGAACGAAGACGGCAAGACGGTCCGGGCGATGGACATCCTGTTTCCCGGGATCGGGGAGATCGTCGGGGGTTCCCAGCGCGAGGAACGCCTGGAGGTACTCGAGCAGAAGATGGCGCAAATGGGGGTCGACCAGGAAGAACTTTGGTGGTACCTTGACCTGAGGCGCTTCGGAACGGCTGTGCATAGCGGTTTTGGCCTCGGTTTCGAACGGCTGGTGCAATTTGTTACGGGAATGGGCAACATCAGGGATGTGATCCCCTTTCCCCGGACCCCGCAAAACGCCGAATTTTAAACGGAAATCCGTAACTTTAAGTAGGCCTATTTTCCTGACGCACCCCTTTTATGCTGAAGCAACACCTGCAGTTCAAACTGTCCCAGAAGCTTTCCCCCCAGCAGATCCAGCTCATGAAGCTGATCCAGCTGCCGACCCAGGCGTTTGAACAACGCCTGAAGCAGGAACTGGAGGAAAACCCGGCCCTGGAGCCCGGGCGGGAGGAAGCCGAAGGTGCAGAGGCCGATTTTGACGAGGGTTTTGAAAATGAAACAGAGGGGGAGGTGATCGATACCGAAGATATCAATATCGACGACTACCTCAGCGACGACGAAATTCCCGATTACCGGACCCGAGGCAGCAATTATGGGGAGGAAGAAGAAAAGCAGGTGCCCTATGCCGCCGGAATATCCTTCACCCAGTACCTGATCAGCCAGCTCAACACCGAATACCTGGATGATGAGGAGTGGCAAATCGCTGAATTCCTGGTCGGCAGCATGGATGAAAGCGGATATATCCGCAGGCCGGTGGCCGACATTTTAGACGATCTGGCCTTCACCCAGAACGTTTTCACCGATGAGGCCAGCGTTTTAAAAGTGCTCCGGAAGGTCCAGCAACTGGACCCCCCCGGGGTCGGTGCCCGCACCCTGGGAGAATGCCTGCTTTTGCAGTTGCAACGTAAAGAGGCCACCCCTTCGGTGGAACTGGCCCGGGACATCCTGGAGAAATCTTTTGAGCATTTCAGCAAGAAGCACTACAAAAAACTCATGCAGCGGCACAACATCTCCGAAGAAGCATTAAAGGGTGCCATACAGGAAATCGAAAAACTAAACCCAAAACCGGGAGGGGCCTATTCCGGCAATAACCGGATCGTGGAGCACGTGGTCCCCGACTTTACGATCCGCATCGTGGACGGGGAACTCGAACTCAGCCTGAACAGCCGTAACGCCCCGGAACTCCATGTTTCCAGGGGGTATTCGGAAATGCTCGCCGGGTATAAGAGCGCAAAGGACAAGTCACAGTCCCAGAAAGACGCCGTGATGTTCATCAAACAAAAGCTCGATGCCGCCAAGTGGTTTATCGATGCCATCAGGCAGCGGCAGCAGACCCTCTACATTACGATGAACGCCATTATGGAGTACCAGAAAGAGTACTTCCTCACAGGGGATGAGCGCAACCTCCGGCCCATGATCCTGAAAGACATAGCCGACCAGATTGGGATGGATGTTTCCACGGTGTCCAGGGTGGCCAATAGCAAATATGTGGATACCCCCTACGGGACCAAGCTCATTAAGGATTTCTTTTCAGAGGCAGTCAAAAATGTGGAGGGGGAAGATGTTTCCACCCGAGAGATCAAAAAAATCCTCGAAACGGTTATCGGGGACGAAAACAAGCGCAAGCCCCTTACAGACGACCGGCTGGCAACCATACTCAAGGAGAAAGGGTACCCCATAGCCCGAAGGACAGTTGCCAAATATCGCGAGCAACTGGGTATCCCGGTCGCCCGGCTCCGCAAAGAAATATGATGCGTACCTTCAACCTGATCATCAGCTACGCCTTCCACCCCCTCTTTGTACCTACTTACGGGACGCTATTCTATTTGCTGGTTACCCCAAAATACAGCCCCCCGGACGTTAAGCTGGGGATTATCGTTCCGGTGGCGGTCCTTACCCTATTTATCCCGCTGCTTGGATTTGTGGTACTCCGTCAACTGGGAGCGCTGCGTTCGCTGGCGTGGCTCCCTGCAGGGCAAAGGGTGTACCCTTTGCTGATTTACCTGACCTTGTTGCTGTTCGTAGTGGTGCGGGTGATTTCGAAACGGTATACAGAAGAGCTCTACTTCTTTTTCCTGGCCATGGCTTTGGTAAACGCCACCTGCCTGTTACTCGCCCTGGGTGGACGCGTGGTGAGCCTGCACATGGCCGGCATGGGAAGCCTGCTGATGTTCCTGGTTGCCCTGAGCCTACACTTTGAGAAGAATATCGTGGCCGCCGTAAGCCTTTGTACCCTGGCCACCGGGATACTGGCCAGCGCCCGTCTTTACCTGAAAGCCTATGGGAGGGCTTCAGTCCTTACCGGATGGCTTATCGGCCTGCTCTCCCAACTCCTCCTGTTGCGTTTCTGGCTGTAGCCCGGTATGCCATGCCGGGTCCAGGGGTTTCCCAAGGGGCATTTAAAGGATGTAAAACATCAATCCGAGATGCAGCGGACGCATCCCGAGGGGGGCATTGTCAGGCCCTGCGACCCCGTCTTCAAACAGGTCGTTGAGGCCGTAATAAATATGCAGGTTAAACGTATTGTACCCTACGTTCAATTGGATCCCGTAGCGAAAATTCCGGGTGTCGGTATTGTAAAAGCTATCGATAAAATCCCTGGTAACGAATTTCGAACGGGACCCCACCACATACCCGAGCTTCAGACCCCCGTAAATCCTCCAGAATTTGTAGTCGACCGGGGTGGAGTTCCGCCACCGGAACTCCAGGGGTAGTTCGATGATATGGGTCTCAACCTTATTCCTGCGGTATTCAGACCCCGCCGGCAGAACCTCGTACCGTATGCCATCCTCCTCCTGCAGGGCGCGCAGGTTCGTGTAATACGAATTCACCCCGTAGCCCAACCCGACCCCCAGGGCAATTGTTCCCCCGGGGTTTAAAGGAATGTCGCGGATAAACCCCGCCTGTAGCCCATACGGCAGGTTTGACTGGGAAACGCCCTCTGGCAAATCGAGAAGCAGGTTATAGCTGAGCCCCAGGTAAAACTGGTCTTCCCGGTAGAAGGCATTCTCAGCCGGGGGCTTTGGATCCTGTGACAAAACAGAGAGGGGACCCAAAAGGAATAACGCAAGTACCCTGTATTTCATCGGCATGGGTTTCAAAAAAAAACGCTTCATCAAATGAAGCGTTTTTTCGAATCGGTTTGAAAAAATGCTATTGGAGGTTCCGGAAGGCATCCCCCTCGTACGTGGTGTAGTTCACCTTAAGGGCATTTACTTTCCGGAGCTCCTGCTTGATGTCTGAAATAAGGCCCATGTTGGCTTCCTTGTCTACCTTAAGGGCCGTGGTGAGCACATTCTGTAATTCCTGTGGCTTCTTGGCCCGCTCCTGAAGGATGTAATCCCCAATCTCAGAAACGGAGGCAAACTTGTCGTTCAACTGGATTTTGGGCTCCGTTCCAAAGACTTTCTGGTACTGGCTGGTCGGCTTCCCCACATAGATGTAAACCACCCTGTCCTTCTTTTCCAGCTTTTTGATCTCACTGGCATTCGGAAGGGTATTTTCCACCATTAGCGAACTGTCCTTCATGGTAGTTACCGTCATAAAGAAGAACAGGAGCATAAACACGATATCGGGTAGCGATGCCGTGGATACTGCTGGCAGGTCTCCGCTTTTTTTCTTATTAAACTTTGCCATGAATTCCTATTTTAATTAGTGCTGCTGCTGGTTTCGGCCTCGGAGAGTTTCTGGGGGAAAAGTTCCTGGATTTTGGCTACTTTATCCTTCAGGTCATCCCGTATACCGGACGGCGTTTCGGGATTGAGGTACTGCGCCTCCATATCCGTAAAATCGCGCCCAAAAAGCCGTTGGGCTTCCCTGTTCCGAAGGTCGTTGTACGCCCCCACGAGCTCGTTTTGTACAGTAATGTAGGTACCGTACCGCGTTTCCCGGTCGTTTTTCAGGGAAATGATCGCCTTGGTCGGGTTGTCGGAGGAAGCTTCATCCCTGCGGCCCTTGCAATACGAACAGGTGCCGTCAGCCCCGTTATCGAGGAATGCGATAGCGGCCTCCCGAAGGTCCTTCAGTTCCATCAACTGCTCTTCCACGAGCAACTGCCCGTTCTTGTTGATATTCACCGTAAAGATGTTTTTCTGCCTGATAATTACGTCCGTGTCGGGCGGTTCTATAGGCGGCAGCATCCGGTCGAGGCCGGCATCTGTCTCTATAGTGGTGGTTACCAGGAAAAATATCAACAACAGGAAGGCGATATCGGCCATGGACCCTGCATTTACTTCTGGTGGTGCTCCTCTTCTAGGCATAATCCAGGTTTTATTTACTAAACATTTTCCGCGCCCCTCCCCAGGCCATGGCACCCACGGCGATGATCACAAGGAGGAAGAAGACATTCAATCCCGCACCGATATTTTTCACCACGGATTCAGTAGTGGCAACCCCGCGACTGGCCATAACCTCCACAGTGCCGTCGGCTCCGTTGGAGAGTACATAGGAAATGGCGACCACAACGAGGAAGGCGACAATAAGGGTGAGTGTTTTCTTAAGGCTTTGGGGGTTTGAGAACATGTGCTTCAGGGTGAACGCCAGGCTAAAGGCCACGGCTAATGCCAAGAGCAAATACGTGATCATGAACATCCAGTGCATGGCGCCGCTTTCAACGGCTTCCCCAACCGGGACTTCGGTTCCCGGCAACTGCAACCACAAAATAGCGGCGGCAGCACCCAATACGGCTAAGGCAATTTTTACAATCTTATTCATACCAAGGGTATTAAAGGGTCCGACTTACTTCTTGTGATCTACCAGCATATCGATCAGGGTGATCGACGAATCTTCCATGTCATTGACGATACTGTCAATCTTGGCAATGATATAGTTGTAGAAAATCTGCAGGATAATCGCGGTGATCAGACCGAAAACCGTGGTCAAAAGGGCTACCTGGATGTCCCCTGCGATCAGGGAGGCACTAAGGTTACCCACCGCGCTGATCTTCTGGAACGCCTGGATCATCCCGATAACCGTACCCATGAACCCAAGCATAGGGGCGATAGCGATGAAGAGCGAAAGCCAGGAAACGTTTTTCTCCAACTGTCCCATCTGCACCCCTCCGTAAGAAACTACTGCTTTCTCTGCGGAATCAATGCTCTCTCCGGCACGGTCGAGGCCCTGGTAGTAAATGGAGGCAACAGGCCCTTTGGTGTTGCGGCAAACCTCCTTGGCGGCTTCGATTCCACCGGAAGCCAGGGCATCTTCTACCTGTTTTTTCAATTTATTGGTATTGGTGCTGGCCAGGTTCAGGTAGATGATCCGTTCAATCGCCACGGCAAGGCCGAGGATCAAACACAACAATACGATTCCCATGAATCCTGCACCTCCTTGTATGAACTGTTCTTTAAGAACCTGAGTGAACCCTCGATCCTCTGACGCTGCGGCGGCTTCGTCCTGAAGCATTACCGTCATAGTGGCCAGGGTTGAAGACATGTTCGAAGGAATGACGTTCGCGTTTGCGCTTACCGTATTTGCACTAAGGACAAATACCCCAGCCATGGCCAGGATGGAGAATACTTTTTTCATTTTTTCAAACTTAAATTTAGATTAGTTATTAGGGCTAAAGATAAAAAAAAATTGGAACTAAAAAATTAAATTTAAAGGGGTCGAACCCCGAGAATACTAAAAAAACAAGGCGTTTTCGGGAGACTTTGCCTCCCTGGACGGATTTCCTTGCGAATCTTTCAAAACGGCTTCAACGGCATTCTGAGCCGTGCCCGGGATATTTTTTTTGGGCCCGATTCCCCCCGGTTCCCGTACAAGCATGGGAATCCCCAGATCGGCCTTCGCCGATCTGGCTTCCAAAACCCTTCAAAATGTCAGCCGGAACAAACCGGGATTAGCTGCGCTGATCCCCGGTTCCCATACAGGGGGCCGGACAAGCATGGGAATCCCCAGATCGGCCTTCGCCGATCTGGCTTCCAAAACCCTTC
>CAZIJW010000010.1:58341-80551 GCA_964539905.1 uncultured Robiginitalea sp. | reverse complement strand
AGGGGGCCGGACAAGCATGGGAATCCCCAGATCGGCCTTCGCCGATCTGGCTTCCTTCCCCCCGGCCCGCTTACAAAAGCGAGCTTTTGACGCGGCCCGGGGGGAAGGAACCCGCGCCTACTGCGCGGGATTCCCTTTTGAGCAGAGAGGAAGGGATTCGAACCCTCGATGCACTTTTGGTGCATACACACTTTCCAGGCGTGCGCCTTCGACCACTCGGCCACCTCTCTAAAGATCCCTGAAAACAGGGTGGCCAAGAAACAAAAAAAATAGGATTATAGAAAATTTTAGGGGAAGAATTTAGGACATTTCCCCTCTGAGGGAAGTTTCAAAAATAGTTTTGAACGACCTGGGGGAAACCCCGCTTCCAAGAAGGTACATCAGTTTGGTCAGGGCCGCCTCCGTGGTGATATCCCTACCGTCGATCAAACCCAACTCCACAAGGGCGGCGCTGGTCTCGTACTGGCCCATCAGCACGCTGCCCCCCGGGCATTGGGTTACATTGACCATCGGGAGCCCCCGGTCTGCGGCCTCGCGGAGGATCCTTATAAACCAGGGGTCTGTCGGGGCATTCCCGGCCCCGTAGGTTTCCAGCACCAGGCCTTTGAGCTCCGGGCTTTGCAGGAGGTTGCCTACCCAGTCGGGGTGCATGCCCGGGAAAAGCCTAAGCAGGCCGATGCGGTTATCGAGTTGGGTATGCACCTGCATCGGGCCGCGATTCCCGTGCTTCCAAAGGTATTCTTCGTGGATCCGCAGATGCACCCCTGAACTGGCCAAAACAGGATAATTGGGGGAGCCAAAGGCCTCGAAGTGCTCGGCGCTCATTTTGGTTGTCCGGTTTCCCCGGAAAAGCTTGCTCTCGAAGAAAAGGCAAACTTCCTGCACCACAGGCCGTCCTCCTTCCTGCAAGGCAGCAATCTGAATGGACGTGATCAGGTTTTCCTTGGCATCGGTGCGAAGGTCGCCAATGGGCAATTGGGAGCCGGTAAAGATAACGGGCTTGGCGAGGTTTTCAAGCATAAAGCTCAGGGCGGAAGCCGAATAACTCATGGTGTCGCTGCCGTGCAGTACCACAAAGCCATCATACGCCTCATAATGCGTCCCGATGAGGCTGGCCAGCACCTTCCAGTGCGAAAGGTTCATATCGGAGGAGTCGATGGGCTTCTGGAACGACACCGAATGGATGGTGCACCCCAGGTGGTAGAGTTCCGGGATTTTTTCCACCAGTTTCTCAAAGTCGAAGGCCTTCAGGTGGCCGGAAACATAATCCCGCTCCATCCCAATAGTACCCCCGGTGTAAATCAGCAGGATTTGTGGTGTCTTTTTTTTCAACGTCTGTGTTTTTAACATCCATCGGGGGCAATGCCTAGCACCCGAAAACCTGTCTGGAATTCTCCGTGGTGATCCGGGCGATCTCCGCTTCGGGAAGCCCGTAGAGTTCCGCTACTTTGCCCAGCACTTCTTTGAGGTAGGCGCTTTCATTCCGCTTGCCGCGAAACGGTACCGGGGCCAGGTACGGGGCATCCGTTTCCAGGACAATATGTTCAGGGGGAATCTGGTGGAGGAACCGGTCGATCTTTCCATTTTTATACGTCACCACCCCCCCGATGCCCAATTTCATATTGAAGGAGATGGCCTTGTGCGCCTGCTCGAGGGTACCTGTGAAGCAATGGAAAATCCCCCGCAGGCCGGGGTGGGATTCCGCTTCGAGCACCCCAAATATTTCGTCAAAGGCCTCCCGGCAATGGATTGCGATGGGCAGGTCGTGTGCCCCCGCCATCCGGATTTGCCTGGCAAAGGCGTCCTGCTGTTCCTGCAGGCGGGAGGTGTCCCAGTACAGGTCGATCCCAATTTCCCCGACGGCCACGTAGCCCCCTGCGGCCAACTCGGCCTCCACTACCGCCAGTTCGGCTTCATACCCGTCCCCTACGTGGGTGGGGTGCAACCCGCACATCAGGAAGGCCTCCCCCGGGAACTCCTCCCTGAATCGCTTCATGGCAGGGAGGTAGGTGGAATCTATGGCAGGGAGGAAGAAACGGCCTACCCCGGCGTCCCGGGCCCTTTGCATCATTTCGTGGCGATCTTCCTCGAAAGCCTCCAGGTACAAATGGGCATGGGTGTCGGTTAACAGCATGGCACAAAAATAGGATTATCTTTACCAAAAAACGGCAATGGCCTCCCTTAAAAAGTTCCTGAAGGACAGCGGGTTTGTTTCGGTGAAATTGAAGCGGACCCCCACAAACCACCTCGAAATCCGCGCAACCCTGAACGGCGTTAAAGGCCGCTTTATTGTGGATACGGGGGCGTCCAACACCTGTGTCAGCCTCGATCGGGCGGAAAAATTCGGCCTGGTCTCAGAGGCTTCAGAAGTAAAGGCAGCCGGGGCAGGGGCTGTGGATATGGAGGCCCGGGTTTCAGGAAAGAACGCGCTTCAGCTCGGACCCTGGAAAAAATCGCGCCTGCAGGTGGTCCTCTTCGACCTGAGCCACGTTAACCATGCCCTGACCACCCAGGAATCGGGGGCGGTGGACGGCATCATTGGCGCCGACATCCTGAAAAGGGGAAAAGCCGTGATCGACTACCGGAAATACCGGCTCTACCTGAAATAAGAAACCCCATCCCGGCCCGCCAGAAGGCTGGCCCGGATGGGGCACTGCTGCCGGGGTCAACCCTAGAGCTCCAGGGCCTTTTTCAGGTCCCCGCCCATGAGGTGTTCCACCGGGTTTTCAATCCCTTCCTTGACGGCGACCAGGAAGCCCACGGATTCCCTTCCGTCAATAATGCGGTGGTCGTAGGAAAGGGCCACGTACATGATCGGGGCAATGGCAATGGCCCCGTCCTTCACTACCGGACGGTCCACAATATTGTGCATCCCCAGGATCCCGCTTTGGGGCGGGTTGATGATGGGGGTCGACAGCATGGAGCCGAATACCCCCCCGTTGGAAATGGTAAAGGTGCCGCCCGTCATTTCGTCCACGGTAATCTGGCCGTCCCTTGCGCGGATCGCCAGGCGCTTCACCTCGGCTTCGATGCCGCGGAAGCTCAGGCCCTCTGCATTGCGGATCACCGGGACCATCAGGCCCTTGGGGCCGGAAACGGCTATGCTGATATCACAGAAATCGTAGGAAATCATCTCCTTGCCGTCGATCATGGAATTTACGGCCGGGTACGCCTGTAAGGCGCGGATGACCGCCCTGGTGAAGAACGACATGAACCCGAGGCCCACCCCGTGCTTATCCTTGAAGGCGTCTTTGTACCGGGCGCGGATGTCGTAAACGGCCGACATGTCCACTTCATTAAACGTAGTGAGCATGGCGGTTTCGTTTTTGGCGGAGACCAGCCTTTCCGCCACCTTGCGGCGCAGCATGGATAGCTTGGTACGGGTCTCGCCCCTGGGGCCGCCTCCGGGAGTGCCCATGGAATGCGTTGCATTTACGGCATCTTCCCGGGTAATCCTGCCATTCCTGCCACTGCCGCTGACCCCGGCCGGGGAAATCCCTTTTTCATCGAGGATCTTCCGGGCGGCCGGGGACGGGGTACCGCTGGCATAGGTTTCTTTGGCAGGGGCTGCTTTTGTTTCCTTAATTTCCGGCTCCGGCTCCGAAGCAGGGGGCGGGGCTGCCTTGCCTGAAGAAGTGGGTTCCTCCTTGGCGGCCCCTTCCGGTTTTGAGGCCCCGGTATCGATCAGGCAGACCACCTGCCCGACAGCCACGGCGTCCCCTTCTTCCGCTTTCAGGGTAATCACGCCACTGGCTTCCGCCGGCAGCTCCAGGGTAGCCTTGTCGGAATCTACTTCGGCGATGGCCTGGTCCTTCTCCACATAATCCCCGTCGCTAACCAGCCACTGGGCGATCTCAACCTCGGTAATGGATTCCCCGGGAGAGGGAACTTTCATTTCTAAAATCATGCAATGCAGTATTTAGTGGTTCATTCGATATGCTCTATAAAATCCTCCTTAACCGGGAGGTACGCTTCCCTGGGCTCCCCATTGGCCATGAGCCGCTGGAAATACAGCCTGGCCCCCGTGGCTTTATGGAAGTCCCGGGTATTTTGCAGCTGCAGGTGCAAATGGGGCTCTGTACTGTTGCCGGAGTTCCCGCACCGGGCCAAAACCTGGCCCCGGGAGACCTCCGCCCCTTTCCCGACCTTCAGGGAACCTTCCTGCAGGTGGGCCATCAGGATATATTCCCCTTCGGGAGTTTCCAGCACCAGGGTATTCCCGGTGAGGTGAATGGGGTTTGTTTCCCCGGGGATATTGTCCGGGACCCCGTCAATGGCCAAAACGACCTTGCCGTCACAAGGGGCCACAATGGGTTCCCCAAAGGCAAAATAGCTTTCGTTTTTAAGTGGGTCCCCGACATACGAAGCCCCGTTGGCCACCTTTAGAAGGTCATAGGCATACTGTTGGTTCTTGTTGGCCATGTGGTAATTCTGGGCCTCGGTTTCCCCTCCCCAGAACACAAACCATTCCCCGTCGAAGGGAAGGCGCATGGGGGTGGTATTGCGTTCCAGCACCTGTGCCGCTTGCTCCCCCCTTTCCTGATGCGGGGTGAAATAGAGCCCATTGATATGATCCGTGCCGTCGAGTGAAATCAGGATGTCCAAAACACCGCCAGTAAAGGTGGTCTTATAAACGTGGGCCGGGCCCTGCAGCCTGTAGAACTCCATGGTGAGGATATCACCCATTGTTCCCCGAATTTGCTGGCCCAAAACGGCCCGCGTCTGTTCCAGGGGAAGGCTTTCCTGCATCACCGCATCGAACTGGTCAAAGATGGCCTGGTAATCCTCATTATTGAACGCCGTCATGAATCCCCCGGCCGCAGCGCGGTACCGGGATTGCTCTTCCTGTCCGATAACCGGATGGATGAACAAGAGCAGGAAAAGGATCATTAACGGTTTCATGGGGCGTACTATGACCGGGTTCTAAGGTTCTGGTTGTCCTTTGTTTTATCAAAGACATAATCGATTACCTGCTGGTGCCGTATCCTCGACCTGACGGTGCTTCCGGCTGCCGGGGAGGCGTAAAACCGTCGGGAGGCCACCCGGAAGCGGCGGGCTTCGGGGTAATGCATCAGTAAGTGGCTCCAGGCGCCCATGTTCCTGGGTTCCTCCTGGGCCCACACCAGGTCGTCTGCCTTCTTGTATTTCCCAAGGATGGCATCCATCTGTTCCGTAGGCAGGGGGAAGAGTTGTTCGACCCGCACCAGGGCCACATCCATGCGTTGTTGCTCTTCCCGGGCCTGCAACAGGTCATAGTAAAACTTGCCGGTACAGAATACCAGGGTGCGGACCGAGGCAGGTTTTACCATGTTGTCGTCGATGAGTTCCTGGAAACTGCCGTCGGTGAGGTCCTCTACGGTGGAGACGCATTTCGGGTGGCGCAGCAGGCTTTTCGGGGTAAATACCACCAGGGGTTTCCGGTAATTGACCAGCATCTGCCTCCTGAGCAAATGAAAGAGGTTTGCCGGGGTGGTCACGTCGGCGACGAACATATTGTCCGTGGCGCAGAGCTGCAGGAACCGCTCCATCCTTGCAGAGGAGTGTTCTGCCCCCTGGCCCTCGTACCCATGGGGGAGGAATAGCACCAGGCCGTTTTGGAGCTTCCATTTATCCTCGGCTGCCGAGAGGTACTGGTCGATCATGATCTGGGCCCCGTTGACGAAATCCCCGAACTGGGCTTCCCAGATGGTCAGGGTGTTCGGGCTGGCCATGGCATAGCCGTAATCAAACCCCATTACCCCGTATTCGGAAAGCAGGGAGTTGTAAATCTGGAAGCGTCCCTGGGTTTCTGAAATGTGGTTTAACAGCATGACTTCCTCTTCGCTTTCCTCCACTTTCATCACGGCGTGGCGGTGGGAAAACGTCCCCCGTTCCACGTCCTGCCCCGTCATGCGCACCCCATATCCGCCCTCCAGCAGGGTCCCATAGGCGAGCAATTCCCCCATGGCCCAGTCAAGGCTGTTGGTTTCAAAGAACATTTTGTTGCGGTCCGCTACCAGGCGCTCCACCTTCCTGAGGAATTTCTTCCCTTTGGGCAGCCGGGTGATCACCCGGGCGATGTGTTCCAGTTTTTCGCGGGGGAACCGGGTGTCTACGCGGGCCATCATTTCCGCTTCCTGGGCGTGCTGGAAACCGCTCCATTCATCTTCCATGAAGGGCTTGATGACCGTCTTTTCCTCCTTCCGGCTGACCTCCAGTTCCTCTTCCAGGCTCGATTTGTACTTCGCTTCCAGGGCATTCACATACTCCTGGTCGATGATCCCCTCCGCCATGAGTTTCTCGGCATAGATGTCGCGGGGATTCTTATGGCTGGCGATAATCTTGTAGAGCTTGGGCTGGGTAAACCGCGGTTCATCGCCCTCGTTGTGCCCGTATTTGCGGTAGCCCAGAAGGTCCAGGAAAACATCGCTCTGATAGCGCATCCGGTACTCCAGGGCAAAAAGGGCTGCGTGTACCACGGCCTCTGCATCGTCGGCATTGACGTGGAGGACCGGGCTCAGGGTTACTTTCCCCACGTCTGTGCAATAGGTGGAGGTACGGGCGTCGAGGTAATTGGTGGTAAAGCCGATCTGGTTATTGACCACCATATGGATGGTCCCGCCGGTACGGTAGCCGTCCAGGTTGGCCATCTGCACTACCTCGTAGACGACCCCCTGCCCGGCAATGGCGGCATCGCCATGGACCAGGATGGGGAGTACCTTTGAAAAATCGTCTGGAAAGTGCATATCCTGCTTGGCACGGGTAATCCCCTGCACCACCGGGTCCACCGCCTCCAGGTGGGAGGGGTTGGGGGCAATGTTCATATTGATTAACTGGCCGGAAGCCGTCTGGCGGTCAGAGGTCCAGCCGAGGTGGTATTTGACGTCCCCGTCAAAGATCTCCTGCTCATAGTCCTTCCCGTCAAACTCGCTGAAGATGTCCCGGGCCGATTTCCCGAAAATGTTGGTCAACACATTCAGGCGGCCGCGGTGGGCCATCCCCATTACAAACTGGCGCACCCCCAGCTCCGCTGCGCGCTCCAGGAGGATTTCCAGGGCGGGGATCAGGGATTCGTTTCCTTCCAGGGAGAACCGCTTCTGCCCGACGTATTTGGTATGGAGGAACGCCTCAAAGGAAACGGCCTCGTTGAGTTTATGCAGGATGAGTTTCTTCCGCTCCGGGCTGAACTTGGGATGGTTATCGTTGACATTGAGCCACTGCTGTATCCATTCCACCCGTTCCGGGTTGCGGATATACATATATTCCACCCCTATGGCGTCGCAATAAATATGCTGGAGGTGGTTTACGATTTTCCTTAAGGTGGAAGGACCGATGCCAAGGATCTGGCCGGCGCTGAAGACGGAATCCATGTCGGATGCATCCAGGCCGAAATTTTCGATATCCAGGGTAGGCGAGTACTGCCGGCGCTCCCGCACCGGGTTGGTGCGCGTAAACAGGTGCCCGCGACTGCGATAGCCATCGATGAGCCGGATCACCTGGAATTCCTTTTGCATGGATTCCGGCATCGCGACCGGGGCTGCCCCCGAAGGTTTAACCACCCCCTGCTCCGCATCGATATCCAACTCCCCCAGGGCGCTTTCCATCCCGAAATCAAAGCCCTGAAAAAAGGCCCTCCAGCTCGGTTCCACACTATCGGGGTGCGCCAGGTACTGGTCGTATAGGTCTGAAAAAAAAGCGGTGTGAGCCGCGTTTAAAAAGGAATACTTTTCCATTAAATGTCGTACTTTGGCACTACAAGTTAAACGGATCAAAAATACAACATTTAAGCTGTATTCCGGTGTATTAGATGGAAATCATGTAAATAGGCTTTATAACTTCAAAGTTGCTGGAAACGGGACTCTGGTGAGTACAATTGGATTGAACTTTAAGAATGAATCGAAATGAATAATAAACTTTACTTGCTCGTTTTCCTTCTAAGTGTTGGAGTTTTGCGTGCCCAAACCGACGGTGATAAGAATCCTGTCCTAACGGAAAGGTTTTCGGCGAGAGCGGCTTTCTTTGTTCCCGATAGAACAGTAAGGGTAGGCGCAGAAGGCGAAATATCCACGGATAATTCAGGGGAAATAGACTTTGGCCAGAACTTTGACCTGGGAGGTACGGAAAATACGCTCAATCTGGATTTTACCTGGAGGTTCTCAAAATCCGGGTTATGGTCAGTAAGGGGGCAGTATTTCAGGGTAAATGCGGCCAAAGAAGCCACTTTGGAACGGGAAATTGAATGGGAGGATGTCACGTATCAGGCGGGCGCTTCGGTCAAAGCAGGGTATGGGCTTTCCCTGTACAGGGTCTTCTTCGGGAGGGCCATAAGCACTGGCCCCAGGCATGAATTTGGAGGAGGCCTGGGTATTCACGGACTTAACACAAATGCCTTTATTGAAGGGGAGGCTTTTATTGATGATGCTTCAGCCGGATTCAGAAGGGAAAGCGTAAGCGGATTCCTTCCCCTCCCGAATGTTGGGGTTTGGTACATCTGGGCCCCCACTGCGAAATGGTCGTTTTCAGCGACAATTGACTGGTTTGGCATAAAGGTAGGCGACTATTCCGGAGGGCTATGGAACCTCAGTCCCGGGGTTAGTTTTCAGGCATTCAGGAACATTGGCTTAAGCGTAAATTATCATTATTTGAACTATTACGCCACTGTCACCCAGGACCAATGGAATGGCAGTTTTGATATGACCTTCCAGGGTCCTTCCTTTGGGGTAACGGCTAACTTCTAGGGCCCCGGCAACGCTCTGTGGAAAACTTTGAATTTAGGCTCATGACTCATTTGACGCTCAAACTTTTTCCAGTTCCTTTGAATTGGATGAGGCTTCTCTTTTTTGGCTGCATTTGTTCCGCAGGCATGGCCCAATCCCCCAGCTTCTGGTCTCATGTGCGATACGGGGGCGGCCTTGGGCTGGCCTTCGGGCGGGAGGCCGTACAGGTCGGAATTGCCCCAAGCGCCATTTACCAGGCCAACGAGTACGTGGCCTTCGGCCTGGGCCTGAACTATACCTATTCGAAGTTTTTCGATACCCGGCTCACCGCTTTCGGGGGCAGTGTGATCGGGCTCGTAAACCCAATCCCCGCCCTGCAGGTCTCAGGCGAGTTTGAACAGCTCCGGGTGAACCGCGACTTCGGCTTTGCCAGTGAATCGTATTGGCTGCCGGCCCTGTACTTCGGCCTGGGGTATACCTCGGGGCCGGTCACTTTTGGGGTCCGCTTCGATGTCTTGCACGACAGCGACCGGAGCCTGTATGCCGATCCCTGGGTGCCGTTTGTACGGGTGTTTTTCTAATCCGGCGACGACCCGAAACGACTTCGCAGGGAGACCTTTTGCCATTCCCTCCACAAAAGCATCCATGCCACCTCCGTAGCGGCATCCACAGGATCTTTAGCAGAAAGGGAACGGAATTGGCGCTCCGGCACGTCCGCGGCATACATCAGGTTCAGGTACTGGTCAAACCGCTCCATTTGCAGCACGTATAAACTTTCGCGAAGCCCCTGCAGGAGTTCCCCGGGGGATACCAGTTCCTCCCCCTCGCCCAGGCGTAGAAAAAATTGCAGGTTCGCCCGCTCATAGTCCTTTTTCAATTGGAGCAACAATGCCTTATACAGCCCGCGCTCCCGGACCTCCAGGAACCACCCGGGGGTGTTGTCTGACGGTGTTTCCATAAGGTGGAAATGGCGTTAATACAGTGAAAGCAGCCCGCTGACAGCCAATGCCCGGTGGCTGCAAACTACCCTTTTCAAGGCGCCGCGCAAACACGACCCGGGGCCTTCTGCAGCTGGCTTATGCCTTTCTTTTTTGTATTTCCTGTTCCCAGGTCCACGCCGAACGCATGGCATCGTCCAAAGAAGACTCCGCCTTCCAGCCCAGCGTTTCATTGGCTTTGGTAGTATCTGCCCAGGCCTGGATCACGTCTCCGGCCCTGCGGTCGACTACTTTGTAGTTCAGCGAAACCCCACTGACCCGTTCAAAGCTCTGAATGACTTCCATGACCGAACTTCCCTTCCCGGTCCCCACGTTAAAGACCTCGTAATTCCCCTGGTTCTTCCCGGCCATCAGGCGTTGCAAGGCCACTACGTGTGCCCGGGCCAGGTCCACCACGTGGATGTAATCGCGGATGCAGGTACCATCAGGGGTTGGGTAATCGTCGCCGAAGACCGAGAGCTGTTCGCGCATCCCGATTGCGGTCTGTGTGATAAAGGGGACCAGGTTCTGGGGCACCCCCAGGGGTAACTCCCCGATACGCGCCGACGGATGCGCCCCAATCGGGTTAAAATACCGCAGGGAAATGGCTTGCAGGCCAGGGCGGACCCTGCAGGTATCGCGGATGATTTCCTCCCCTACCTGCTTGGTGTTCCCGTAAGGCGACTCGGCAGGTTTCACCGGGGCCTCTTCCGTGATGGGCATGGTATCGGCCTGCCCGTATACCGTACAGGAAGAACTAAAGATAAAATGGGCCCTTTCCAGTTTCTCCAGTTCCTGGAGCAGGTAAATCAGGGACGCCAGGTTGTTCTCGTAATACAGCAGGGGTTGCTCCACACTTTCCCCTACGGCCTTGGAGGCCGCAAAGTGGATCACCCCGGCAAGATCTGCATACTTCCCAAAGAATTCCCTGACCTTCCCCTTCTCCCTGAGGTCGAATTTCTCGAAGTGGGGGCGTATGCCCGTGATGGCTTCAATGCCATGGAGCACTGTTTCAGAGGCATTCGAACAATTGTCTATGATCACTACTTCGTAGCCCGCCTGTTGAAGCGCTACGGCCGTGTGGGATCCTATAAACCCCAGGCCTCCGGTTACCAGTATCTTCATTGTGGTTTTTTGCTTGTGTTCAGGGATAGGGCCTTCCGGGCATTCCCCGGCCCTGTCCTATCAACGGTCCATGAACCCCAATATTGCCCCGGTGATATAATCCAGTTGCTCCTCATCCAGTTCCGTATGCATTGGTAGGGAGATTACTTCCTTACAAAGCTGGTTGGTCACCCCGAAATCGGCCTCCCGGTAGCGGGGGTCGGCATAGGCCTTCTGCAGGTGGAGGGGGATGGGGTAGTAAATGCCGAACGGGATCCCTGAGGCCGCCAGGTGGTCAGCCAGGGCATCGCGCCTTCCACCCCCAACCTTTAAGGTGTACTGGTGGAACACATGGCAGTCGCAGGTCGGGCAGATCCCCTCGCACCCGCGCATGGTTTTGGGGATCGTCAGCAGGGGGTGGCCCCCGAAGGCCCCGTTATAATACCGGGCTGCCTGCCTCCTTTTTTCGCAATAGCGGTCAAGGTGAGGCAACTTTGCCCTTAGGACCGCAGCCTGGAGGGAATCGAGACGGGAATTTACCCCCACCACATCGTGGTGGTAGCGCTCGTACATGCCGTGGTTGACGATGCCGCGAAGGGTATGGGCCAGCTCATCGTCATTCGTGAAAAGTGCCCCCCCGTCGCCGTAACACCCCAGGTTTTTGGAGGGAAAGAAGGAAGTTGCCCCCACATGTCCAAGGGTTCCGGCCTTCTGCAACCGGCCATCGGAAAACTGGTAGTTGGCCCCGATCGCCTGGGCGTTGTCTTCAATAACGTACAGGCCATGCTCCTTCGCGATTTCTAGGATTTCCTCCATGGGGGCGCACTGCCCGAACAAATGCACGGGCACGATGGCCCTGGTTTTTGGGGTAATGGCTTTTTTGATGGCCTCCGGGTCGATGTTGAAGGTTTCCGGGTCCACGTCCACCAGTACCGGGATAAGCTGCAGCAATGCAATTACTTCCACAGTGGCCGCAAAAGTGAAATCTGCGGTAATCACCTCATCGCCGGGCTTCAGGCCCAGGCCCATCATGGCAATCTGCAGGGCGTCGGTCCCGTTGGCACAGGGGATGACGTGCTTCACCCCGAGGTAATGCTCGAGGTCTTTCTGGAAGGCAGCAACCTCCGGCCCGTTTATAAAGGAAGCCGAATCGAGTATCGCGGAAAAGGACTCCTGGATCTGGGGTTTGATCTCCTGGTATTGCTGCACCAGGTCCACCATCTGAATTTTGCGCATTTGCGGGGATTTCTTCCCACAAACTTACAAAAATAGGGGATGGCCGACAATGGAATTACCCAAAGAAGCGTAATTTAGCCCCAAACCCCGGGCGCGTGATTTTTCTCTACCATTTGGCGGTTCTCCTCAGTTGGTTTTCCCTTCACCTGGCAGCCCTTTTCAACCCGAAGATCCGATTGTTCGTAAAAGGCAGGAAGCAACTGATTCCCTACCTGAAAAAGCATCGGAACCCGGAAAAACCGCTCATTTGGATGCATACCGCCTCCCTGGGAGAATTCGAACAGGGAGCCCCGGTGTTGGAAGCCCTGGGCCGCACCTATCCGGGCCACCAATTGCTGGTGACCTTTTTTTCCCCTTCGGGGTATGAAGTGAAAAAAGGCCGCGCCGGCGACGCACTCGTAGCCTACCTGCCCATGGATACCCCAGGACAGGTTCGGGCTTTCCTGGACCTGGCCAGGCCGGAAATCGCCCTTTTTGTTAAATACGAAGTCTGGCCGGAACTCTTCCGGCAACTGCATCGGCAGGGCATCCCGACTTTTATGATCTCGGCGATCTTCCGCCCGCACCAGGCTTACTTTAAGGGGTACGGGGGGCTGCTGCGCAAAGCCCTCAGGGGGGTGGAACACTTTTACGTACAGGATGAAATGTCTGCCCAAATGCTCGGGGGCCTTGGGTTAAAACGGGTAACCGTAAGCGGCGACACGCGGTTCGACCGGGTTGGGGAACTCCTCGAAACGGCTGCCCCCCTGCCCTTCATGGAGGCCTTCAAAAAGGGGCGCACCTGCCTGGTGGCCGGGAGCACCTGGGCAGAAGACCACGACCTGCTATTCCCCTTTATCGAAAAGGCAGGCGATACCCGATGTTTTGTGATTGCCCCGCACAAGACCGATGCTAAAACCATTGAAGCCATCGAGAAGGGCCTTGGCAGGCCCTACGTCCGGTATTCCCGTATGGCCCCCGATCGCCTGGAAGAAGCTTCCGTCCTGATCGTAGATACGATTGGACTCCTGACCCGTATATACCGGCATGCCGACCTCGCCTACGTGGGGGGCGGCCTGGCTACCGGGCTGCACAATACCCTGGAGCCTGCCGTGTACGGGGTGCCCGTGCTTATCGGACCCGGGTATGAAGGGTTCCGGGAAGCCGGGGAGCTGGTGGCTGCCGGGGGGATCGCAGTGGTCCATACCCCGGCGGATTTCGAACGGGAATGCGGGGCGTTGATGGAAGACCCCGAAAAACGCACCGTAATGGGGGCCATCAATCATGACTATGTTCAGGCAAACCAGGGGGCCAGCGAGGTTATCGTAAAGGGCCTGCAGGCGTACCTGTAACATTAGCGGTGGCTACCTTAACGTTTTTTTGACTAGATTTAGCCGCATCATCAGGTCCTGAAACCCATGAACACAAAGATCCTCCGTATCTCTTTGATTGCCGCCCTGGCGGGTTTCCTCTTCGGATTTGACACGGTGGTCATCAGCGGGGCAGAAAAGAAACTACAGGCCCTCTGGGATACCTCCGATGCCTTCCACGGTACCGTGGTCATTGGGATGGCCCTTTTTGGGACGGTCATCGGGGCCCTGTTCGGCGGCATCCCCACCAACCGACTCGGCAGAAAGAAAACGCTGTTCTGGATCGGGGTCCTGTATACCCTCTCCGCGGTGGGGTCGGCCCTCGCCAACGACCCGGTCAGTTTCGGGATCTTCCGCTTTCTGGGGGGGCTGGGGATCGGCGCTTCCACCGTTGCCGCACCCACCTACATCTCTGAAATTGCCCCCGCCCGCCACCGCGGCAGACTCGTGGGGCTGTACCAGTTTAATATCGTTTTTGGGATCCTTATCGCCTTTTTCTCCAACTACCTCCTCAACGGAATCAGTGAAAACGACTGGCGGTGGATGGTCGGGGTGGAGGCCTTTCCGGCCCTGGTGTACACGGTGTTTTCCCTGGGGATCCCGAGGAGCCCGCGTTGGTTGCTCACGCGCGGGCGCGAACGGGAAGCCGGGGAGGTCCTGCATCGTTTGGGATCCGACCTGGATGTAACCCACCTGCTCCAGGACATGGAGGCGTCGCGCTCCGCCCAGGGGAGGCAGGAACATATCTTCATGAAAAAATACCGGTTCCCCCTGGTCCTGGCCTTCCTGATCGCCCTTTTCAACCAATTCTCAGGCATCAATGCCTTCCTGTATTATGCCCCCCGCATCTTTGAAGAAGCCGGGTTGGGCGAAAACACCGCATTGCTCAGCAGCATAGGGATTGGGTTTACCAACCTGGTCTTTACGCTTCTGGGGATCTACCTCATCGACCGGCTGGGGCGGCGGCAGTTGATGTATATAGGTTCCTTCGGCTACATCCTCTCCCTGGGGCTGGTGGCTGCAGCCTTCCTGTTGGACTGGAGCGGCATCATGGTCCCGGTCTTTCTGTTCCTGTTCATTGCAGCCCACGCCATCGGGCAGGGCACGGTGATCTGGGTCTTTATCTCCGAGGTCTTCCCCAACCACCTCAGGGGGTCGGGGCAATCCTTCGGGACCTCCGTGCACTGGGTACTCGCCTGGCTGATCCCCTCTTCCATCCCGGTGCTGTTCAGTTGGGTGGGGGCCGGGCCTGTCTTTGCCTTCTTCGCCCTGATGATGGTTTTCCAGTTGCTGTTTGTCCACTACATGATGCCGGAAACCAAAGGGGTGTCTTTGGAGGAGTTAAGCCGAACCCTCACCGGGGAAGGCACGACATAGGCTTCCCCTATCGTAAAATCCCGGCAACACATCCATTGGGCAACCAGACATGAACATTGTAGCACACCCCTTACCATTTACCGGTGGTGGCTTTTATCCCTACCTTGATCGAAATCCGGGTCGGTTTTAATACGGTTGCCCTGGTTTTTAGTATCTTGTAGGGAAATCACTTGAAAATGGAAAAACAGCTAACCTTCGGAACCCGTTTGCTTAACGGTTTCCTGAGCGTAATGATCTTTGTGCTGATCCTGATCCTCGGGGCCGTCCTGGTGACCCTTGTGCTGGCTTTATTCGGGGTGGTTTGAGCGCTCCGAAAGGGCCTGCAGCGGCTACCTGAACGTACTTTTTGCCCCAAAAAGCACGACCATATTAAGGAACGATATGAAGTCCTCCTCCAAGGGGGACTTTGTCTTTTCCGGGGTACCGATAGACCCTGTTTTCAGACGGTCAGGCTTCATTTACCCTATAAATAGCCCCACCGGGGGGTCGCCAGTCATGGGCCGCCTTGCGCAGCCGGTCCATGACGGCTATCCCGATACCTTCTTCGGGCACGGGTTCTGCCACCATGCCCTCCACTCCTGATGCTTCAAAATAGTGCATGGCCCCAAAAATCCGGGTGGCATAGGCTTTCAGGTCCCCCCCGGGGGAAAGCGTCAGTACCTCCCGGAAAGGACCGGGGACCTCGCCCCTGAAGCTGATATAGCCATAGCGCGAAGGGTCTATTTGCCCCAGTAGGGCCGGGGTAAACAAATAGAACGGTTTGGAGGGGCTGTAGTGCGAAGCCAGCATGCCGGGGGCTTCACGGCTTCCCGATTCAGGGGCTTCGGATGACTCCGTGATGACCTGCCTCAAGGCATCCCGGGTAACTGCACCCGGCCTCAGGACCTGGAAGCCATCCGGCTTCAGGCTGATAATCGTAGATTCTATGCCCACCCGGGTTTTTCCGCCATCGAGGATACACTCCACTTCCGGCAGGTGCTTTTGGACATGCCAGGCCTCCGTGGGACTGATCCTCCCGAATTTATTGGCGCTGGGGGCCGCTATAGGGCACCCGGCCCTACGTATCAGTTCCAGGGCCATGGGGTGGTCCGGCATGCGCACGCCTACCGTGGGAAGCCCCGAGGTGACGATGTCGGGTACCTTTTCCGATTTCGGCAGCACCAGGGTCAGGGGGCCGGGCCAGAACGCCTCCGCCAGGCGGGCAATCCGGGGGTCACGGGAAGGGGTAAGGTCGTAAAGTTGATCCAGGTCCGCGATATGGACAATAAGGGGATCAAAGGAAGGGCGCTGCTTGATCTCAAAGATCCGGGCCGCTGCCATCGGGTCGAGGGCATTGGCCCCAAGGCCATAGACGGTTTCCGTGGGCAGGGCCACTACCCCTCCGCGTCTGATGATTTCCGCCGCCTGATCCAACCCGCACATGTGGTTTCTTTTGCGCAAAAATACGGCAATCGTCCCTAAAAGGGGCCTTCAAAAAACAGCAGCCTTTCCAGCAGCATCCCTTTATCGACCTGAAAGGGTTCCCGGCGGGTCAATCCGGTGACCCCGGTGCAGACGACAGGTTGCGGGACCACAGCGCAAAGAATACAAACCCTATGGCGGTAGCCGTAAGGTGAAAGAGGTTTCCGAAGAAAAACGTGCGCATCAGGGACTGTCCGGGGTCTGACAGGAAGGGGACCAACCCCAGGGCCAGGGTTACTGCCCCCCACATAAGCAAAAGCAGGGCAAGGCAGGTTCCGGCAGTCCTTTTCCACTGGGGATTCGACCTCGACCATCGGATGGGCAACAACAGGAACGGGCTGTAAGCCCAAATAATCCCTGAAGCCCCGTTGATCCAGATGCAGCACACTTGTTGTGCCAGGGCATAGCCCCCCCAGGCTACCAGGCTGAGCAACAGGAACCGGCCCGACCCCAGCAGGCGCTCAACGAGTCGGCCGCAGGTCAACAGCAGGAAGATATTGACGGCCAGGTGCCCCAGTATGGCCAGGGGCAAACCCCTGGCACCGTGCTGGAACGCCAGGGTAAAATCCTGAAACCAGTATTCGTGGGGGAGTTCCCCCGAAAACACGTCAAAAACTTCGGGAAAGAATGCGCTGGGCACGCTCACCCCAAGGCAAAGCAGCAGGAAGATGTTGGTTACCGGGGTAGGCTTTTTCATCGGTCAGCGGATTTTTCGGGTCATCTTTAACTCGAACAGGTCCTTCCGGCGGTCTTTCAGGTTTCGTACACTGCCAAACTCATTGAGTTCCCTGAGCAGGTCCAGGTCCACATCGGCAATCAGGATCATTTCGGTGTTCGGCGTGGCCTGGGCCTTGATCCCGTCGGTGGGAAAGGCAAAATCGCAGGGGGTGAACACCACCGACTGGGCGAACTGTATGTCCATATTGTGGACTTTGGGCAGGTTTCCCACACTGCCCGCGATGGCCACATAGCATTCATTTTCGATGGCGCGGGCCCGGGCGCAGTTGCGGACCCGGGAATACCCGTTCTGCGTATCTGTCAGGAAGGGGACAAAAAGGATGTCCATGCCCTGGTCTGCAAGCAGGCGGCTGAGTTCCGGGAATTCCGCGTCGTAGCAGATCAGTATTCCTATTTTCCCGCAATCGGTATCAAAGGCCCTGAGCACATCCCCCCCCTGCATGCCCCAAACCCGGGCCTCGTCGGGGGTCACATGGAGTTTTTCATACCGCTCCACCGAACCGTCGCGCTTGCAGAGGTAGCCCACGTTGTAAAGGACCCCGTCGCGGAGCTCCGGCATGCTCCCGGTAATGATATTGATGTTGTAAGAAATGGAAAATTCCGAGAACTTCTCCACGATCTTGTCCGTAAACCGGGCCAGTTCCCTGATCGCATCCGGCTCGCTCAAATGGTTGTAGGCCGCCATCAGGGGCGCGTTGAAAAACTCGGGGAATAGTGCAAAATCGGACCGGTATCCCGAGACGGCATCGATAAAATATTCGGCCTGTTCCAGCAAGTCCTCCAGCTGGTCATAAGGGCGCATCTGCCACTGGATCAGGCCCAGGCGCACCACTGTTTTCTCTATCCTGGCCCTGCGGTCGGGTTTCTCGTAATAAATGTTGTCCCACTCCAGCAGCACGGCGTACTCCCCGGAAGCCTCATCGCCTTCCTGGTAATTCCGAAGGATCCTGTGGGGGTGGAAATCATTGGAGATCTGGAAATTCAGCACCGGGTCGTCGATTTCCTTCAGGCGCACCTTTTCGATGTATTCCTTGGGGCTAAGCTGATCGGCATACTTATGGTAATTGGGGATTCGCCCACCAAAAACAATCCCCTTAAGGTTCAATTTTTCGCAGAGCTCTTTACGGTAATCGTACAGGCGACGGCCCAGGCGCAGGCCCCTGAATTCAGGCTTGATAAATACATCAATCCCATAGAGCATGTCCCCGTCGGGCGTGTGGGTGCTGAAGGTATAGTTCCCGGTCACTTCCTGGTAGGTATGCTCCCCTTCGAACTGGGTATACCGGACAATGATGGAAAGCGCGCAGCCGGCCAGCTGACCGTTTACCTTTACCACCACCTGCCCCTGGGGGAACTTTTCCAACAGGGAGGCGATATGGGATTCCTCCCAGTACATCTCCGGCATGGTATGGTAGGCTGATACCATGACTTCCTTGAGCTCTTTGTAGTCCTTCAGGTCGAGGTATTGCAGCTCAATGGTTTTAATCTCGCTCAGTTCCATGATTTCGATAGTGCAGCTGAACCCTAAAGATAGGCAATCCGGGCGAGATTTGGGGGGCATTCCCCTTTGGGGTTTGGCCCGGAAGGGGCCGCTTTCCCATAGAGCCACACCAAAGAAAAAGCCCGCCATTTCGGACGGGCTTTTTACGTACAGGTGAAAGGACTCGAACCTTCACGCCTTGCGGCACTAGTACCTGAAACTAGCGTGTCTACCCCCCGATAGCTATCGGGGCCACCACACCTGAAATGATCAAGTATAAGACCTTAAAGACTTGAAAACGCAATATTTACCCCCCCAATTGCTCAAAAGAAGGATAGGCAATGTAAAAAGGGCTTTTGGATGCATTCTGGGCACAAAGAAAAAGCCCGCCATTTCGGACGGGCTTTTTACGTACAGGTGAAAGGACTCGAACCTTCACGCCTTGCGGCACTAGTACCTGAAACTAGCGTGTCTACCAATTCCACCACACCTGCATCGGGAGTACAAAAGTACAAAACCGGCGGCAAATGTACTAAATATTTTATACTGCCAGGGGGGTCTGCCTCACAAATATTTGGGGGGAGGTGCTTAGAAATATAGTATCTTAAGGGTAAAAAGATGCCCCTGCGGCTTACCCAGGTGCATCTAACACAACAACCCAACCAAAAACAACCCCATGAAGAACCTGAAGATCGAAATCAAATGGGCCCTGATTTTTACCGGGGTAACCCTGCTTTGGATGCTCCTGGAAAAAGCTGTAGGCCTGCACGACCGGTACCTCGATTACCACCTGTATCTCACCAACCTCTTTGCCATCCCGGCCATTGTGATGATGGTGTTGGCCCTGAAGGACAAAAAGAAAAATTTTTATGGGGGCCAAATGGATTATAAACAGGGATTCCTTTCGGGGCTTGTGGTTTCCGTCTTCATAGCCCTGCTCAGCCCCCTGGCGCAATGGATTACGTCCTACGTCATTACCCCGGAATACTTTCCAAACGTGATCAAACGTTCCGTGGAATTGGGCTACTTCGAAACCCTGGCCGAAGCCGAAGCCAATTTCAATTACAAAAATTATGCGGTGCAGGGGGCCATTGCCGCATTAGTGATGGGCGTGCTGACCACTGCAATTGCCATGCTTTTCATCCGGTCAAAAAAGTAGTTCCAGGAGGTTCCCCATTTGAAGGAACGCATCTTTCCGCCTGGTCAATTGGGCCTCCCGGAAGGAGGTCAATTAGTCCGACGATCCGGGACCCCCCTTTCCCCGGACGACAGCATGCAACCCCAGTAGCAAAATAAAATAGCATCAGGATTCCCTACCTTAGCGGACCAGAAACCCATTCAGCCACAGCATGGCAAAAACCCAAAAGCGAAAGAACCAGGCGCGGATTTTAAGGACCTTCCGGAAAATCCACAGAACCACAGGGGCGCTGCTGTTTATCTTTTTTTTCTTCATTTCGGTGACCGGGCTGCTGCTCGGGTGGAAGAAAAACAGTGGGGGGTTAATCTATTCAAAGTCGTACGAGGGGACCTCAACAGACCTCAGGGACTGGCTGCCCATAGATAGCCTGCATACCATAGCGTGCAGGGTCTTCCGCGATTCCATCTCCAAGGACTATTCCCTGGACCTGGACCGGATAGACATCAGGAAAAACAAGGGCATGGTAAAGTTCGTGTTTGTGGACCACTACTGGGGTATACAGCTCGACGGGGCGACCGGGGAACTCCTGCACATAGAGCGGAGAAATGCCGATTTCATTGAAAATATACACGATGGTTCTATCCTGGATTATTATTTTGGCACCACCGGAGGACCGATAAAACTGGCTTACACGGGGATTATGGGGCTTTCCCTGCTCACTTTTACGGTAACCGGTTTCTGGCTTTGGTTTGGCCCCATTCAAATGAGAAAGGCTAAAAAACGAAGTGCGGAAGATGGATAGGAATGGTAAAGGCGCTTTGCTGTGAGCACCCCCCAATCCCCGCAAACACCGGCTCAGCGAACGGATTCAGGATTGGGAAACACACCGGAATTTGCGATCGTTTAAGATGAATGTCATATTAAACCCTTTTTACAATGAACAAAGTTGTCTTCCTTTTTCTGTACCTTCCCATCCTTGCCGCCCGGGGCCAACAGGACCTTCTGGTTACCGACCGTTTTATGGTCAGCGGGGAGGTGAAGAATGAATTGCTCCTGACCGTTGCCGAGATTGAACGGTATCCGTCACAACCCATAGGCGACGTGGTAATCACTAATCACAGGGGAGACCCGAGGGGCACGGCCAGGAACCTTTCGGGCATACTGGTTAAGGATTTACTGAAAGACATTGAACTCAGGGAGGAAAACCCCAAAATGTTCAGTGAATTCTACCTGGTTTTCGTTGCCGCAGATCAGTACAAAGTGGTTTTTTCGTGGAATGAACTATTCAATTCCCCCACGGGGGAAAACCTGTACCTGATTACCTCCAGAGACGGGAAGGAACTCAGGGAAATGGAGGAACGGCTCCTGATCCTGTCCCCCACGGATTTCAGAACGGGCCGCCGGCATATAAAGGCCCTGGCAAAAATCATCGTGAGGCGGGTGGCGGAATAATCCCGCTCCTCCTTAAAAGGCTAGTTGCCACGGCATCGCTTTACCGAACCTTCTGCAAATGTTTTAAACCCGAAGGAACCCCTTGCAAAGAACCTTACTTCTTATCGCAATGCTGCTTTTGGCTTCCTGTGCAAAATTGCGCAGGGTCCCGGAGGAACAATACTACGCCTTCAGCTATGCATTCAAACAGGATTTCGCCAGGGATACGCTCTCCTTTAGCCTGAAAAATCCGTTGCGCTGTCCGGTTGACATACAACTGGCAGAGAACCCCGCAACACCGGGGTTGAGGGCTTTATTTGGAAATAAAACCCTCCGGGAACTCCAGGACACCGTAATCAAAATTCCCTATCCCGAGCTTGACCTGACCAAAAATCCGAAAATTTCTTACATCGTGCGGTATGGGGACCTCAACCGGCAGATCGAAAAAAACAAACTTGCCCTTCCCTTTCCCAGGGGGCGCGAATACAAAGTCATTCAGGGGTATAACGGTAAACTAACCCACAACTCCCGCTACAGCCAATTTGCCATAGACTTTAAGTTAAAAATTGGAGACACCATCACCAGTGCCGATGACGGCTATGTGGTGGGGATCATTGAAGACTATAAAGAATATGGAACCGGCAAAAAATGGTTGGAAAACGACAAAAGCAATTACATTACCCTTTATCACCCGCATAGCGGATTGTTTACCCAATACGTTCACCTTACCTATAAGGGGGCATTAATAAAAATGGGGGATTTTGTGAAAAAGGGGCAACCTGTGGGAATTAGCGGAATGACGGGCTATACCACAACGCCACACCTCCATTTTAACGTTAAGGTCCCCACTCGGGAACACGGGTTGGTCTCCACGGAAATTGACTTCGAGAATGGGATGCAAGGGAAAGACCTGAAAAAAGGAGATTGGGTGAAATAATAACCAAACCCCATGGAAACAAAAAACCTCCGATGTTTCGGAGGTTTTTATCTTCTGTACAGGCGGGGAGACTTCCCTCCCCTGCGCTCGGGATAAACTTCTCGTCTCCCCCAACTCATGGAAACAAAAAACCTCCGATGTTTCGGAGGTTTTTATCTTCTGTACAGGCGGGGAGACTCGAACTCCCACACCTTTCGGCACCAGATCCTAAGTCTGGCGTGTCTACCAATTCCACCACGCCTGCAAAAGGTTTGCAAATATAGGGTAATTTTCAAATATCGGGCAG
>CAZIJW010000010.1:0-58241 GCA_964539905.1 uncultured Robiginitalea sp. | reverse complement strand
CCACCACGCCTGCAAAAGGTTTGCAAATATAGGGTAATTTTCAAATATCGGGCAGAATTCCTGCAGGCAAGCGCACCCTGGCCGTTGCCCTTATTTGGTCGTCATGATCTCCACGCCCTTCCAGTTGTCTTCGATTTCCTGGGTAATGAGGTGGGCCGACCGGTTTAAAAACAATTTCGCGGTATAGTCCTCGGGGTTCTTCTTGAAAATTTGCTGGAAGGTTACGGCGGCCATGGCAAATTCCTTCTTGAAATAGAGCTCCATGGCGTGGTCAAAGGTGGCCAGGTTTTCGAGCTTGTGTTGCTGCAGCTCCAGCGCGTCCCCGTTGATGCATTCAAACAGGTCGATGGGTTTTTGCTTGCCCTTGAGCTGTACCTGCCCCAGGTAGCGAAAATCAAAATCTTCCGGGTGGGTAAGGCTCTCCATGCATTCCTGGGTCAGCAGGATGGAGGTGCCGAAATGCTTCGACAACCCTTCGATGCGGGCCGCAGTGTTTACGGTGTCGGAAATGATCGCGGCGTCGAGGCGCTGGTCATCGCCCGTGATACCCATAATGAGTTTCCCGCTTTGCATCCCCACGCCGATGCTGACGGGGGGGCGCTTCTTCAGGTGCCTTTCCCGGTTGTAGTCCCTTAGCGCATGGTGCATGTCGACCGAGGCCTTCAGGGCCCCCTGGGACCCCCCTGTAAATAGGGCCATAAACCCGTCGCCCAGGTACTGCATGATAAACCCCCCGTTCTGTCGCACAATGGGGCCCATCCGGTTGTTGAACCCGTTGACGAACAAGAAGTTGTCGCGGGGGTCCATGCCCTCGGAGATGGTGGTAAAGCCCCGGATGTCGACAAAGACTACCGTAACTTCCCTTTCCACCAGGTCGCCCAGGAAGACTTCCGTAATCGTCGCTTTTCCAAGGGACTTGATAAACTCCGACGGCACGAATTTCTGGCTCGCATCGTGCACCTTGCGGATGGCATCCTCCCGTTCCTGCACTTCCCGGAGCCCTTTCTGGTAGAGGTGGGCACTCTCTATGGCCGTAGCCGACTGCAGGGAGATGGTGGTTAGCAGCTTCAGGTCGGCCGCCGTGTATTCCATCTCTTCCTCATGGCCGAGGATCACCATCCCAAGGGTGCGGTGCTTGACCTTCAACGGGGCGTACATCACCGTTTTCAAATGTTGCAGGGCAGGGTTTTTGGCAATCCGCTCTGCCGGCACGATAGCCGAAGTGCCCCTTTGGATCAATTCTTTCAGCACATCGCGCTGCCGGTCGATATAGGCCTGACTCTGGGGGTTGTCGCCCAACTGGGCCACCTCGTTGACCCGGTCCTGGTCGGGGTCGTACATCAGGAAAAGGCCATGGGTCATCTGGATGATCTGGGAGGCTTCCTGCAGGGTCACCCGGGCGATGGATTCCGCATCGATTTTCTCCGAGATCAGTTCGCTCAAGTCGTAGATCATATTGATCTCGCGGTAGAGGCCTAGGACCTCCTTCCCGATCTTTTTCTTTTCCCATTCCTTTTGAAAAAGGAGCTTAAGGGCGTCCAGGAGGGCCAGGGCATTGTCGGACTGGTAGTAAAACGTGCCCAGCAACACCCGCTCGTGTTCAAAGGGAATCGTTTTTTGAAGCCCGTCCCGGGTACCCCACAGCAAGTTCTGCCCGGGGTCCTCAAAACAAAATTCGACCTGCAGCCGCTCGCAAAGGGTTGTCAACAGTTCCCTCGACGCCCCATCCCTTTGCAGGATGTGCTTCAGTGCTTTGGTTGAGGTGCTCAGGTTCATCGGTTGCAACCGTGTTATGGGGTCAGGATACCCGTGGCGATGGACAGCATTTCATCGGGGTCGAACGGCTTGGTCATATAGCGGTCGGCGCCCATGTCGAGGCCTTTTTGCCGGTCCACTTCCTGCCCCTTGGCCGTCAGCAGGATGATGTAGACCTCCGTGAGCCCCAATTTCTTCTTTACCCGTTCGCAGACCTCCATCCCGTTCATTTTGGGCATCATCACATCGAGGAAGACCAGGTTCGGTTTTTCCTGTTGGATAATTTCCAGGGCCTGCTCGCCATTTTCGGCAAACAGCATTTCCACCCCTTCGTCTTCAAGGTCTTCCAGGGTTTGTTCGATCAGCATCCGGATATGGGCTTCGTCGTCTACTATGAGTAATTTTTTATTCATGTGGGTATGCGGTTTTAACGGTTGGGGTTCGGGTTACTGATAAACAAAAAACATGACGTTTTCCATCCCGGCCTGGATCTTGAGTTCCTTCAGGGTATTTTCATCGTGCCGGTCCAGGGCCTTCAGCATGATGATATCGGGCTTTACCTCCGAAGCCATCTCAAAAAGCGTGTCGGGGTTGGCCTCGACAACCTTGTACCCCCTGGCCTTGAGGACTTCCGAGAGGGACTTCACGGCGCTGGCATCTTCGTCTACCACCATAACCCTTTTTTTGGAAACCCCCTGCTCCAGGAGTTCGTCGACCTCGTGGAAGAGCTTTTCGGTGTCGATGGGCTTGGTCAGGTAGCGGTCGACGCCGATCCGGAAGCCCCGCTCCTTATCCTGCACAATGGAAAGGATGATGATGGGGATGTCCATGGTGGCCGGGTCGTTTTTCAATACGGCGGCCACGTCGAACCCGTTGATTTCGGGCATCATCACATCTAGGATGATCAGGTCGGGCTTGTGGATCCGCACCATGTCGAGGGCGGCTTTGCCGTTGGCGGCTTCCTTCACCTGGTAGCCGGCTTCCGACAACTCCTGCCGGAGCAGGGAGCGGATTGGGGTGTCGTCGTCAACCACCAAAATGGTGGGGCGCTCCTTGGTGGAGCGGGAAGAGGTGTGTTTGATCTGCTTCTTCAGGCTGCTCAGGATGCGCGTCAGCTGCATGGGTTTATCCCCGCTCTCGCCCATCACGGGAATGGAGAAGAAAAAGGTGCTGCCCACCCCGGGTTCGCTCTTCATCCAGATAATGCCGCCGTGGTGTTCGATGATCTCCCGGCAGATCGGCAGGCCAAGGCCGGTGCCCTGGGGCTTGTCGGTCAGGGTGTCGCCCGCCTGACGGAAGCGCTCGAAGATTTTGTGCTTGTCTTCCTCGGCGATGCCCACCCCGGTATCCTGCACCTCCACGATCAGCTGGTTCTTATCCTGGTAGGCGTCGATGGTCACCGTGCCTTTGTGGGTGAATTTCACGGCATTGGACAGGAGGTTGATCACCACCTGTATGAGTTTGTCCTCGTCCCCGCTGACCAGCGGAAGGTCCGCGGCGATGTGCTTTTTCAGCGCGAGTTTCTTTTGTTCAAACAGGGAGGAGGTGGCCGATACCGCCCGGCTGATCACATCCTGCATAAACAGGGGCTTCATGTTCCACTCCATCCGGCCCGATTCGATCTTGGCCAGGTCGAGCACATCGTTGATCAGCGTGGTGAGGCGTTCCCCCTCGGAGACCACCACATCGAGGTTTTCACTGACCTGTTTCATGGTCCGCTTGATCTTCTGGTCGTCCACCGTCACGGCCGGGAAAATTTTATCCTCGAGCCGTTTGCGGATGATCTTGGCAAAACCGAGCACCGAGGTCAGCGGGGTGCGCAGCTCGTGGCTCACCGTGGAGAGGAAGGCGCTTTTCGCCTCGTTGGCCTCTTCGGCCCGTGCCTTGGCAACTTTCGCCTCTTCGTAGAGTTCGGCATTGTGCAGGGCCACCCCCACGTTGATGGCGATGGTGTTGAGCAGTTTCTTGTCCTCTTCGTTAAAGCGGCTCTCGTGCTGGGTGCTTTGCACGCTCAGCACGCCGATGATGGAATCTTCCACCGGAATGGGCACCCCCAGGTAGGAGATGGCCTGTTTGCCGGTTTGTTGGATTCCGTATTTGTTATACTCCGCCATGATGTCTACATCCCGGTTGATCAGCAGGGAATCCCCGGTCTGGATGATGCGCGAGGTCAGGCCTTCGCCCAATTGCATGGGGGGCATGTCATCCCCGTCCTGATAGGGGAAATTGATGATGCTGGTCTCCCGGTCGAGCAGGGCCAGGTAGGTTATGTCAGAATTAAAGACCTCCTTCATCTTGTTGCCCACCAGCTGGATCAGTTCGTCCAGTTCCAGCTTGTCGTTGAGGGCCTTGGTGACCGAATTCACGGTGGCCAGTTCATTGAGGCGCTGCTGCACTTCCCGGGTGCGGTCTTCCACCTTGGCCTCCAGGGCTTTCCGCTGGTTGATCAAAATCCGGGTCCGCGCCCTGACAATGAGGTACAGCAGGGCCAGGGCGCCAAAGGCGTACAGCCCATAGGCCCACCAGGTGCGGTACCAGGGGGGAATTATTGAAAATGAAACCGAAGCTTCCTCCGAAATATCGCCGTATACATTCTTTGCCCGTACCCTAAATATATAATTCCCTGATGGCAGATTGATGTACTCGCGAAGCGTCTGGGAAGTCCAGTCGGACCAGGTATCATTCAGTCCTTCCAGTTGTGTGCTGTACTGTATTTCATCCTGGGCTATAAACAGGGGGGCAGCGTAACTTAAGCTTACCGAGTTCTTTTCAAAAGGGAATTTGAGATTTTCAGGAAAATCTACATTACCAGCATAAACCAGTGAATCCCCAGCTATTGAAACCTCGCGAAGATCAACATGAAAATCAGGAATACTGGGTTTTTCCAGTTTTCCCTCATAGCGAATCACCCCATCCGGACCAGAAAACCAAATAACACGCGAACCATCTTCCTTTTGGGCTTCCGGATAAATGGTAAATATCCTTGTATTCTTAAGTTCCTTGAAGGTTTCCGTATTGGTAACTTCGTATTCCCCATTTACCTTCTCAGCCACCATGATTCCAGAGCCCCGGTTAAAAATTATTTTGCCATCCTCAGTTAAAGCCGGAAAGCTCCCTGGGTTATCCCAGTCATTGTATTCATCGAAAAAGAAGGTTTTCTCCTCGAACCGATCCGTTTCCTTGTTGTATGTATAGGTCTTTTCGGCGTCTGCGGAGTTCACAATTATCTCCCCGAAGTTATCATTGATGCCCAAACCGGCATCAGGCAAACCGTCTTCCGGGCCGTAATACTTAAATTCCGATGCGTCAAGATCGAGTTTACCGTCCACATATGCGGGGATTATTTTTACCACCTCACCATCAGAGGTAGTATCCACAAACAGGGATCCATCCTCAAGTTCAATAAAACCGCCAGTCCCGAGAATAATCTTATCCGTAGTGGATTCTTCGTAAAATTGTTTGGCCTTCTCATCAAAATAGAAGCTTTTAAAGCCCTGTTGATGGTCAATAAAGATACGATTCGGGTCCAGGTCAGACGGGTATATAAATCTACCCCTAAAGTCGTAATTGATATTTGGCCTTACCAGTTGAAAACTTGTACCTTTTATTTCGATAAATCCCATGCCATTAGTGGATATATACAAGCGGTTACGGAACTCCAAAAAGTTCCCCCCCTGCCCGAAGGTTCCGGGAATCATTTTCACTTCACCCTGATCTTCATCCAGATAAAAGACGCCATTATTCGTGCTGAAGTAGAGGGTGTCATCAAACCTTCTGGTAGCAAAAACAGTAGTGGTAAGCCCCATATCAGCATCCAGTAAGGTGAAGTTAGAATTCAGATTGACATTCGAAATCCCATTTGAGAGTGCCATCCATAGCACCCCCCGGGAATCGACATATACATACTGTACTCCCCCATCCTGAAGGCCATTTTCTGTAGTATACATCTGAATAAGTTCCCCCTTTTGGTCAATCAGATAGGCACCATCGCTGAAAGTATTGAGCACAAAGCGGCCGTCATTAAGGGCAACGCCGGGCAAATAAAGTTTCCCTTCGACATAAGAGTCCACCTCCGTTTTGAAAGGAGTAAATTGGTTTCCGTCGTAAAGGAAGAAACCCTGGGTACGGGTGCCAATTAGCATAATGTCATCATAGGGCAACATGGCATAAATACGCTCACTGGCAAATTCTTCACCGGCCGGTACAAGTTCAAGAGTATCCTCTTCTGTTAGATAACACAGGCCCCTGTTCCAGATACGGACATAATAGGTGCCATGAACTATGGCACCTACATGAAATCCATTCTCCGATTCGATCACTTTCATGGTATTGCCATCCCAGGCAAAGAGCTTGAATTCAGTACGAAAAATGACCCGGCCCTTATAGAAATCTATTTCCCACACATCTCTAAATATCCGGTGCTCTTCCGGAAGTTTATCAACCATTGAAACATATTCAATTTCCCCCGTTTCTGAATAGTCCAGATATCCAAATTCTCCTATTCCGCCGATATATATTCTCCCATTATCATCTTTTACCATACTCCTGCAGTCTCCCTGGATATTCAGACTCTTCCAGTTAACACCGTCATACTGCAATACTCCCTCTGAATTGTTTGCGAAGTACATTATACCATTATCGTCTTCCAGCGCCCACCAGTTTCCTGGATCGCCCTGGTATTTTTGATATTCGTAATTTGTAATCAACGGCCGGCCCACCTGCTGCTGGGCGGGCAGGGACGAGAGGCAGAAAGCACATAGGAGGAGCAGCCAATACCGGTGGATTGGGGTACGGCAAATCGGGTTTTTTCTCATGTTCGGTTGGTTGAAAGTGCGGGCCAGTGAAGCCCCTGGTTTTGAAATGTACAAAAAAGCATTGAAATACAACGACTTATGCCCTCCATTTAAAATGTACTTTTTTCGTAAGTTTGGGTTCGACTAAAACCATCGAATGGATCGCCTAAAGCCCTACCTCTCCGAACATCAAGAGCGATTTATACAGGAACTCCTGGAACTGCTGAAATTCCCCTCCGTAAGTGCGGACCCCGCCTTTTCCCAGGATGTGCTCAACACTGCCGATGCGGTGGCTGAGGCCCTGAGGCAGGCAGGCTGCGATGCGGTGGAAGTATGCGATACCAAAGGGTACCCGATCGTCTACGGGGAGAAGGCGGTGGACCCCGCCTTGCCCACGGTGCTGGTGTACGGGCACTACGATGTGCAACCCCCGGACCCCCTGGGTCTTTGGAACTCCCCCCCTTTTGAGCCGGTAATCCGGGAAACGGAGTTGCATCCGGAAGGGGCCATCTACGCCCGGGGGGCCAGCGACGACAAGGGCCAGATGTATATGCATGTAAAGGCCCTGGAGTGCATGGTCCGCACGGGCTCGCTTCCCTGCAATGTGAAATTCATGATCGAAGGGGAAGAGGAAGTGGGCAGTTCCAGCCTGGAGGCCTTCCTGAAAGAAAACCGGGAAAAACTGGCCAACGACATCATCCTGATTTCCGATACCGGCATGATCGCCAAAGACGTGCCCTCCGTCACCACGGGCCTTCGCGGGCTCAGCTACGTGGAAGTGACGGTGACCGGGGCCAACCGCGACCTGCACTCCGGGCTGTACGGGGGAGCAGTGGCCAACCCGATCAATGTGCTGGCCAAAATGATCGCATCCCTGCACGATGCCGACAACCGGGTCACCATCCCCGGGTTCTATGACCGGGTGGTTGAACTCACCGCCCAGGAAAGGGCCCTGATGGCCGAAGCGCCCTTTGACCTGGAAGCCTACAAAAAAGCCCTGGACATCGATGCCGTATACGGGGAAAAAGGCTATACCACCAACGAGCGGAATGCCATCCGCCCCACCCTGGATGTAAACGGGATCTGGGGGGGCTACACGGGGGAAGGCGCCAAAACCGTGATCCCCGGCCAGGCCCATGCCAAGATCTCCATGCGCCTGGTCCCCAACCAGGACTGGCATGAAATCACCGAACTTTTCACCCGCCACTTCGAAAGCCTTGCCCCCGAGGGGGTCCGCGTCGAAGTGCGCCCCCACCACGGCGGGCAGGCCTATGTGACCCCCATCGACCATATCGGCTACCAGGCGGCCAGCAGGGCCTACGAAACCACCTTTGGCACCCGTCCGGTGCCCCACCGGGGCGGGGGCAGCATCCCCATCGTGCCCCTGTTTGAAAGGGAACTGGGCAGCAAGACCATTTTAATGGGCTTTGGGCTCGACAGCGATGCCATCCACTCCCCCAACGAGCATTTCGGGGTGTGGAACTACCTGAAGGGCATCGAAACCATCCCGTATTTTTACCACTACTACACCGAACTGGCGAAAGGATAGACTAGAGCCTCCGTGCATTTTACGGATTTTCGGATTTAACGAAACCTGGCGTAACAAAACCACCCTACCTGCGTTCTAATAGGTACATCAAAAAACGAACGCTGTATGATACGCCAATTCTTCGTGCTCTGCTCCGGCGCGGACAGGGCCCTGCTGCAATCCTGTGGCGAAGGGGAACAAAACAAATACGCCGGCATCGGGGCCACGGTTTTCTTCACCGCCCTGATGGCCTTTATCGCCTCCGCCTATGCCCTGTACACCGTCTTTGATTCCGTATACCTCGCCATCCCGTTTGGCCTGGTGTGGGGATTGCTGATCTTTAACCTCGACCGGTTTATCGTCTCCACGATCCGAAAACGCGACCGGTTCGGAAAGGAACTCCTGCAGGCCAGCCCAAGGATCTTGCTGGCGGTGATCATCGCCGTGGTCATTTCAAAACCGCTGGAGCTCAAGATTTTTGAGAAAGAGATCAACCAGGTCCTGCTGGAGGAGAAAAACCGGATGACCCTGGACAACCAGCAACAGATCGCCCTGCAGTATACCCCGGCCATCGAACAGAAAAAAGCGGAAATAGCCGGGCTCAGGGAGGAAATCCGGCTTAAGGAAGCCGCCACGGATACGCTTTATGAAACCTATATCGCCGAAGCCGAAGGTAGGAAGGGCACCCTGCTCCTGGGCAAGGGGCCGGTGTATGCCGAGAAGCGCGAAAAGCACGATGCGTCCCTGGCCGAACTCCAGGCCCTGCGCGAGGAAAATACCCGGCGCATTGCGCAGATTGAGGCGGAGATCGAAGCCCTGGAAACCGGGTATGCGGGGGCTGTGGAAACCTCGCAACCGGTCATCGACGGGTTTGACGGGCTCATGGCCCGTATCGATGCCCTGGGAAAACTCCCGTGGTTCCCCTCCTTTTTTATTTTCCTGTTATTCATGGCCATTGAAACAGCCCCCATCCTGGTCAAGCTCATGACCCCGAAAGGGCCCTACGACTTTAAGCTGGAGGATGAAGAAACGGCAGTGGCCGCCTGGGTGGCGCAAAAGGTGCACCAGCGGGAGCAACTCCTGCAAACCGACCGCCTGCTGAATGAAAAAGTCTATGGGGAAATCGCCGAAGAACGGGCAGTGTATGCCCATAAAAAGGAAAAGGCCGAAGCCCTGATGCGGTTGCAGGCCGACCGGTTTTACGACCTGCAGGTGAAACAGTTGTAAGGGGCCGTGCCCGGGCCTGAGCGGCTGGAAAGGGAAGCGTTGGGGCAGGGGTTCATTGAAGGGCTTTGAGAAAGCGGAGGAATGGAAGGCGGTTAACCTTATAGGGGCCCCCTCCGCCCACCCAATTCCAAGATACCCGTTTCCCCTGTAAAAGCCTGGCAGGTTTTCCCCCCTGGGTCACCCCCCAGGTGTAATTCCCACTTACACAGTGGCGCTTATTCCTCCACCACCCCCATTTTGCGCAACAAAAACGAGGCATTCATGTTGGTAGAAACCCCAGGTTGCAGGCGGTAGTCGAAGTAGAGCTCCCCGTGCCGGACCTCGGCATCAAAATAATGATTGTGGACCCCCGGAAGGTGCCCGGCCACTTCGCAAAGGCTCAGGTCGTGGGTGGCGATCAGGCCGGTGGCCCCCAGCGCGGAGAGCCGCTCCAGGAACTTGCGCGACCCCTCTGCCTTGTCGCGGCTGTTGGTCCCTTTCAGGATTTCATCCAAAACCACGAAACAGGGTTCTTTGCGGATTTGGTCCACGATCATTTTCAACCGCTTCAGTTCCGCAAAAAAATACGACTCCTGCCGCGACAGGGAATCGGACGTGCGCATGCTGCTCAGCAAAGGAGCGGGGTGGTATGCGTATTTTCGGGCCGCTACAGGAAGGCCCGTATTCGCCATGACCAGGCTGAGGCCTACCGCGCGGAGAAAAGTGCTCTTCCCGGCCATATTTGCCCCGGTGATCACAAAGAAATGCCCGTTCTCGATACTCAGGTCATTGCGGACCGCCCCTTCTTGCAACAGCGGGTGGGCCAACCCTTCGGCCCGGAGTCTATGGGTTCCCGGATGGATTTCCGGATAGGCAAACCCGGGATGGTTATACGCGAAATTGGCCAGGCAAACCTGGGCGTCAAAACGCGCCAGGGCCGTAAACCAGGCGCGTACATCCCTGCCGTTTTCCCGGATCCAGGTTTCCACGGCCACCCCCTGCCGGAGTTCCCACAGGAAAAACCCATTCCCGGCCAGAGCCACCAGCAGGTTGTTTCGCTGGTCGAGGGCGCTGATCAGCCGGCTGAATTCCTTAAGGCGCGCGGAGACCGGCTTTCCCTCCGAAAGGAGGGCTCCTTTGGCTGCGAGCAGGTTTGCGGAGCGGAAAGAATGGCCTTCCACCAGCTGTACCAGCCGCTGGTACTGCGAAAAGGTCTCCTGCACCTTTCCCGTGTCCGACGCCAGGCGTCCCAGCCGTTTGGAGAAAGGCAGGGTGATCAGCAACCCCGCGAAAAACACCCCGGCGAGAAAACCCGGGGGCAACAGGCCCAGGGCCACCAGCAGGGCAGTCCCCAACGACCCGAGGCTGAAAATCGCCGGGAAGTATCGGGCCCATTCAGGGAGTTGGGGTTCGTATTGTTCAAGCCACGAGTACAGTTCCCCGGGCGTTACAGGGACCTGAAGCAACCGGGCCGTGCACAGGAATTCCTGCCGCCAGTCGAGTTGGGGGGAAAGTTCCCGCACGGCTTCCTGCCTGCCAGCGACACCCCCGGGTTGGTTGGCGCAGAGCCCGCCTGCCAGCATTTCGGCCCCTGGGGCCATTCCCGTGCGGTTCAGGTACTGGAAAAAGGACCCCTGGCCGAAAAGGTCGAGGTCTTCGCTGAAGGGATGTGCCGCATCGCGGTATTCCGCCCCGTCGGGAAGGTCGCTAAACTGCCCGGAAAGGACCTGCAATTCCGTCCGGTTGATGCGCAACAGCTCCTGAAGCCTTCGGGACTGGTATTTCAGGTCCTGGTGGCGGGCTACCAGAAACGCAAACAGGGCCAGCAAGGCCAGGGCAGGGACCCCATACCAGGCCGATTGCCCAAAGGCCAGGTATGCCATGGCCGCAGCCCCGCCAAAGAGGGCCAGCCGGGATACCCCCGACCCGAAAAGCTGCTTTTGGTTCTTTTTGGCCTGTCGGTCCAGCTCCCGGATCCGCTGCTCATACGTGATTTCCAGTTCCTTCATGGGAGTTCCTCCAGGGCTTGCCGGGTTTTTTTGGGCAGGGAAGCGACGATGAGGTCGTAGGAATGGTCGGTCAGCTCGCGGATCAGGCTTTCGGGGAGCTGGTCGAGTAGGACGGTATTCCACAGGGCCTTGTTCATGTGGTATCCCGGAAGGATGGCCCCATCGTGGATTTCCCGGAGTTCCAGGGCCCGTTCCGGGTCGCATTTCAGGTTGGCCTGGGGGGGGATGCGTTCCAGGGCGGCTATGGCGAACATTTTTCCCATCACCTTAAAGACCAGGGTATCCTGGTCAAAAGGGAAGCCTTCGGTCGCCCCCTTTTTAGACAGGCAGTATTCGCGGAATGCTTCAATGTTCATGGCTGGGGTGTTTTAAGGATCAAGGCCAAGGGCATCGTAAACCACTACCTTTTTCCAAAGGTGGCCTGCCCCTGCGATAAAATCCAGGTGGGCCTGTTCTTCCTGGTAGGCGGCCTGGGCCCCGGCCGATTCAAAGGTAACAATCATGGAATAGGTGAAGGAATCGTCCACCACGTCGCGGGTTGCCTTCGGGGGGCGGCCGATAAACCTGGTTTTGGCATAGCGGGAGTTCGCCAGGAAGGCCTTCAAGGCCGTTTCGAACGCCTCCCGCTGGTCGGGGTCGTCGGGCTGGTGCAACCAGAAATATACCACATGCACAAAAGCAGGGTCGAAATCAGGTCGCAGTTCCTCCTGGGCAAGAAGGCCCTTTGGAAGGAGGGCGGTGCCCAACACAAACAAGGCAATTGGCAAGGCTTTCATGTCATCGCAGGTTTAAGGGTTGGTTTCAGGGGGAATCCCCCGGGGTTGGTTTTCCCGGAGCTTTACCAGGGGCCCGTCAATCTTCAGGGCCTGGTAATCGAGTTTCCAGCCCAGGGTCTCCACGAGCTTTTCCATCAGCAACACCGCCTCCAGGGCCTCGTGCCGGGCTGTTTCCATAAGCCCGCTCTCGGGGATCTTTTCGCGGATATGGTCCTTCGCCTCCTTGTTCAGGCTGGTCATGTCTTCCGGGGTAAAGGCATTGAAGAGGTCGTTGCGGATGTCGTAAAACTCGAGCTCGGGCTCAATGGACAGGATTTCGGGGGGCGGGAAGTTGCGCAATAAAATGGTCTTCCTTTCGATGTCGGCCAGTACATCCAGCTTTTTGAAATCATACCCGAGGTGGGCCTTGGCGCGAATCACGATCAGGGCCTTCTTCTTGCTGCTGAACAGGTTCATAAAATGCCCCTTCCGGTTCTCAAACCGGTAGATTTCCGCAAAATCGCCCTCCACGGAAATCAGCTTGCACACCGACCGGACCTTCTCCAACAGCACGGTAGACTGGTGTACGGTGAGGTCCTTTACTTTTTTGCGGTTCAGGAAGGCATAGCCCCAGTACATGAGCAGGGCACCCAACAACAATCCCAAAAATAATTCTGCCATAAGGCCGTCGTTTACGGTTTCCGGAGAGCCCCACGCGGGCTTCCCTTTATTCTTCTTTTAGACCAGCCAAGGTCCCGTCCACCCGGCGAACCGGGAACAGGAGGGGCCTGCTGGGGCTGGCATCGTTCTCAAAAGGGGCCACCTGCAGGTTCAGCAGGTAGGTACCATCCACCACGTGGTCGGGGACATACACCAGTTCGGTGATGGTGGCTGACTCCCTCGGTTGGTCGGGCAGGCCCCAGAACGCCTTGTGGGCCGACAGGGCCCCGCCGTCGGCTTCCCGGTCCACGGAAGGCAGGTCGAGCAATAGATGCTCCACGCCCATCCGGGCCAGCCAGGCAGCTGCCGACGCTTCCAGGTAAGGGGGGTTGGTGCCCGAGTACACCTCGTGTTTTTTCGTTTCCGGATTCGGGAGGGTCCTGAGGATAACGGCCTGGGGCACCGGCCCCGAGAAGGATCCTTCCACCTGTGCCAGGGTAATTACCCGGTCGGTTCCCCTGGATTCCGGCGCGAAGGAAGCCAGGGCGGCCAGCATCCAGGGTTTTGGGGGATGCGTGTTCACAGAATAGATGTCGCGGGTTATGTGCCCAAGACACTCCGTATGCGTGCCATGGGCATGGGGGTTAAAGGCGATGTCATAGAAATTCACGGAAGCCCCGGCGGCCATGCTGCCCACAAAATCCCCCTGCCGATACGGCCTGATCTCAGCCGCCCCCAGCCCCCAGGCCCGTGGACCGGTGCGGCTTATGGGAATGGACAGGTCCACATACCTTTGCAGGTCGGCCTCCCATTGCAACCCCTGGTGTTCGAAACGTACCGTCATGTGCCCTTCAGAATACTTTTCACTTCAAATTAATCATAAATAAATCACTGGCAATCCCGTCGGCCAGAAATTTCCCCTTCCGCCCGGTGTAAAGGACCCCATCGTCCAAAAAAAGCAATTGCGATTCCAGGAAGGGACGGGCCTGTTGCAGGAGGTAGGCTTCGTAATGGGGCCCGAAGTCTTCCCGCACCCGGGCCAGGGACACCCCCCAGCGGCTCCTGAGGCCGGTCATGACCGCCTCATTGTACCGGTCGCGGGGGGTGAGCTCCTCAAGTTCCCTTGGCAACACCCCTTCCTCCAGGGCCCTGACGTATTTAAGGTTATGGGCGGGGTTCCACCAGCGCCGCCCCCCGTCAAAGGAGTGGGCGGCCGGGCCGATCCCCAGGTAGGGTTTACCCTGCCAGTAGGCCGAATTGTTTCGGGAATAATAGCCGGGGAGGGCAAAATTTGAGGTTTCGTAATGGTCGTAGCCGGCCTGTTCGAGGGTGTCGGCGAGATATTCAAACTGCGCCCGGGCCTCCTCCTCGTCCACCGGGGGGGAAATCCCTTTCTCAATAAAGGTGTGCAGGGCGGTACGCGGTTCCACCGTCATCGCATAGGCCGAAATATGGGGCGGCCGGAACCCGAGGGCGGTGGACAGGTTCAGGGCCCATTTTTCCATGTTGCTACCCGGGATGCCGTAGATCAGGTCTACCGAAAAGTTATCAAATAGGCTGGAAACGGCCTCCAGGCATTCCAGGGCCTGCCGGGGGGTATGGGCGCGGTTCATCGCCCGCAATTCCTCCGCATCAAAGGACTGTATCCCTATGCTGAGCCGGTTTACCGGGCTTTGGGCCAGGGCCTTTATCTTTTCCGGGGTCAGGTCGTCGGGGTTTGCCTCCAGGGTGATTTCCGCCTGCTCCCCAAGGCCGAACAGTTCGTCGGCCAACCCGATAAAATGCTCAATCTCGGCCAGGGATAAGAGGGATGGGGTGCCCCCGCCAAAATACAGGGTTTCCACCGGGAACCCCCACCCTACCTCGTGAAATAAGCGCATTTCCTCCTCCATGGCCTTCAACACCCCTGCTTTGTGCTTCAGGGAGGTGGAAAAGTGGAAGTTGCAGTAATGGCAGGCCTGTTTGCAAAAGGGGATATGGAAATAGATACCGCTCATGGGCTTCAGGGGGCCGGGCGCCACCGGCTCGGTTCTGCGGGGAGGCAGGCCGGCGCCTTCCCGGTGCGCTGGGGCAAAATTACGGAAATTTACCCCGTGGTTTGGCCGGGGCTGGCCGATCCCGATACCTTACTTGCATGCCGTGATTTCATGGGCTCCACAGGGCCCCCCAACACAGGGCTATAGGTTCGGAAAAAAATTTTTGGGTAGGGGTTGTATCAGCCCTCAAAACTGAAAGGGGGTTGCAGGGGTAGCGCTTATCTTGTTCCATGGGTGGGTTGGGGCCCTTACCCCAACTCATATTACCCTTTGGAACCACCATCCCCCTCCCCGGCCCATACCCTTTGCCGAATTTCCCATAACTCCGGGGGTTCGTAACCGGGGCCCCTACTTCTTAAGCCGGGCTTCGTTCTGCTTCACAAAGGCCTCCCACCCCGTATAGGCCTTGCCCACCTCGGGGTTGCCGAGGTTGTAAAAATGGCACACCGCAGCCGCCAGGCCGTCGGTACTGTCGAGGTTTTTGGGCAGGGTTTTCAGGCCAAGGGTGGTTTGCAGCATGCGGGCCACCTGTTCCTTGCTGGCATTGCCGTTTCCGGTTATGGACATCTTGATTTTCTTTGGCAGGTACTCCGTGATGGGTACCTGCCGGGAAAGGCCCGCCGCCATGGCCACCCCCTGGGCGCGGCCAAGCTTGAGCATCGACTGGACATTTTTCCCGAAGAACGGGGCCTCGATGGCAATTTCATCGGGGTGGTAGGTGTCGATGAGTTCAATGGTCCGGTCGAAAATCAATTTCAGCTTGGTAAACGGGTCGCCGTATTTGCTGAGCAGGAGTTCGTTCATTTGCACGAATTCCATTTGCCGGCCGCAAACCCTTATGAGGCCAAAACCCATAATGGTGGTCCCCGGGTCAATCCCCAGGATGATCATTTCGGAAGGGGCAGGTCTATTCATGGGTGCTGATTACCAATGGGATCCGGAACCGCGTGGCCACCGGGATGCCCCTTTTCAGGGCGGGTTGCAATCGGGGCAGGCTGCGCAAACTCCCCGATACGATTCGTTCGAACTCCGGGTTTTCCCGGCTAAGCGCTTCATTTTCCTCCATGGAAACGACGGAAACCCCGCCCTGGTTGTCTACCATAAAATCTACGTACAGGGTGTCGGAAAGTGGGCCCTCGGTTCGGAACTCAAAATCCTGTAAGGCCATGGAAAGGTGCATCACCAGGGTATTCTGGAAGCATTCCCGCTGCTCCGCCCTGGGGGCCGTCTCGTCACAGGCCTCAAAAAGGGGGAACTGGTCCACTTCATTCCAGTTGATACTCCGGATTTCCTCCTCCACCAGCTGGCGGGTCCTGGCTTCCCGGGAAGGAAACCACTCGCAGGAAACCAGTAGCAGCCCCAGCAGTAACCCTGTTATTCCAGCCCTTCGCTTCATACGGTGCGCAACTCGGCCGGAAATTACGATTTTTTTGACAGATGGGCGGGCCCTCCCTTCCTTTCCGGCGGGCCGGTACACAAAGCCCCGATCCTGCGGCTTTGCCCTGCCGAACGGGGATATATCCCCTGTAGAAAAACCCCAGGGTATTGCTCCTTTTTTTATTTTTAGACCCCAAACCCCTTTGCCCTGATGTAACGGGTGGCGCCCGGCGGCGACTGATGGACCAAAAACACGTCCTATGGACCTTTTCCTCCTTATCCTGGGCCTCTTCTGCATGCTGATCGGCCTGTTGGGGAGTTTCCTTCCCGTGTTGCCCGGCCCGCCGGTCAGCTGGCTTGGCCTGTTGCTGCTCATCCTTACCCGGGCCGTTCCCAATGACTGGTGGCTGATCGCCATTACAGGGGTGGTGGCCCTGGCCGTGGTTGCCCTGGATTACTGGATCCCGGTAGCCGGCACCCGGAAATTCGGCGGCAGCCGGGCGGGGATGGTCGGGACGACCATCGGGCTCCTGGTGGCCATTGTATTCCCGGTCCTGGGGCTTGCCGGGATTGTGATCTGGCCGTTCATCGGCGCCATCGCAGGGGAGCTGATCAATAAAACCAGCCACAAACAGGCCCTAAAGGCTGCCTTCGGGTCCTTTGTGGGCTTTCTTACCGGCACCTTCCTCAAGTTTGTGGTAAGCGTTATTTACCTGGGGATATTCCTCTTCCGGGCCTGGGACTTCCGTTCGGCTTTATTCCCTTTCCTGGATTAAACAGGGTAGCTCATAGCCATTCCGTCTTTAGGGCCACTTCCCCCCGGGGCACCACGTCTGCCGGGGCGTCAAAATACCCGAGGTAGAAGAACCCCAGGCAGCGTTCCCCCCCGGCCAGGTCGAAGAATTCCCCCATATACCGGATCAGGCCCGGCGAACTCCAGTAGGCCCCCAGGCCCAGTTCAGTCGCACAAAGCCACATGTTTTGCACGGCCATGGCCGTGGCGGCGACCTCCTCCCACTCCGGCAGGCGCTCCTCCGGGTCCCGCTGCATGCAAATCGCAATAATGGCCCCGGCTTTAGACGGGTTTTCCAGGAATTTCCTGGCCTGAATCTGCTTGGGGTTGTCGGTGGTTTCCAGGTATTTTTTTTGCAGGAACTCCCCCAGCCGGATCAGGGAATCCCCCTGCAGGACCTTGAACCGCCAGGGTTCGGTGCGCTTGTGGGTCGGGGCGTGGTTGGCCGCTTCGAGCAGCCGCTCGAGGGTTTCCCGGTCAATGGGGCGGCCATTGTACTGGTCCGGGTATACGGACCTCCTGTTTTTGATCAGGGCTTCTATCATGGAAGTTTTTTTTCCAAAAATACAACTAGTCTGTGGCCTGAAGCAAGCGCAGTCGATTCATACAGTGTTCCAGGGCCCGGTTGTGCGTCCCTTTTTTCCAAATCGCATACAGGACGGCCCGCTGCGGGATGTCCTTTAACTCGAGGAAGCGGATCTTCAGGTCAAAGCCGTGCTGCAGGGAGGTGGGCACAATGGATACCCCCAGCCCGTTTGCCACCAGCTTAAAGATGGTATGGGCATGCACCGATTTATGCGACACTTCGGGCTGGAACCCGGCATCCTCGCAAATGCCCCACACGGTTTGGAAGTACTCCGGGCTATAGGCCGGGGGGAACAGGATAAAGGGCTGGCCGGCGAACTGGGCAACGGAATGAAAAGAATCCGGGCCAATGGGGTGCCCTTCCGGGACCACCAGGGAAAAGGTCTCCCGCACCACCGGGATCGCTTCCAGCTCAGGGGGCAGCTCCCGGAGCCGCACAAACCCGAGGTCGAGGCGTTCCTCCAGCAGGGCCCTGACCTGCGCGCGGTTGGATAATTCTTCCAGGCTGGTATGGATATCGGGAAAGGATTCCCGGAGGTCCAGCAGGAGCCGCGGGATCACCTCCTGCATGGCCGAGCCCAGGAACCCGATGCGAATCTCCCCGGTCTCGCCCTGCCCGATGCGCCTGCTCTGTTCCAACAGATATTCCAGGCGGTTGAGTGAGGGCAGCAGCTGCTCCCTGAGGTATTTCCCGGCTTCAGTAAGGCGTACCTCCCGCCGGTTGCGGATAAAAAGGGCCGTCCCCAGGTGGAATTCCAGCTGTTGGATCTGCCGGCTGAGCCCCGGTTGGGAAATGTGCAGCTGCCCCGCCGCCTTATGGAAATTCAACGCGTCGGAGAGGGCCATGAAATAGCGGAGGTGGCGGAGTTCTATTTGATTACTCATAACTATCACACAAGGTACTATTTGTATCAATACTTATCAAGAAGGCGTTGTACTTTTAGGGGACAAACGTCCGGCCATGCCCCAGAACACCCCGCCCTTTGCTTATGGAAAAGACCCTCTGACCGCAGGAAAAGCCCTGTCCCTGGCCCGGGGCGAGGCCCGCGGGGTCCTTTCGGAGCCCGTGCTGCGCAAGGTCAGGGCCAGCCAGCAGGCCGTGGAAGCCATTGTGGCCGCCGGCAACCCGGTGTATGGGGTCAACACGGGGTTTGGGCCCCTTTGCACCACCCGGATCTCCTCGGAAGACACGCGCCAACTCCAGCTCAACATCCTGAAAAGCCATAGCGTGGGGGTGGGCCGGCCCGTTAGGCAGGAGATCGCCCGGCTCATGCTGGTCCTGAAACTCCACGCCCTCGCCCAGGGGTATTCCGGGGTACAGGAGCAGACCCTGAAGCGGCTCCTATGGCACCTGGAGGAAGGGATCATCCCCGTGGTTCCTTCACAGGGTTCGGTCGGGGCTTCTGGCGACCTGGCCCCCCTGGCCCACCTGTTCCTGCCCCTGATCGGCCTGGGGGAAGTGCACCTGGGGGAAACCATTGTGCCTGCCGGGGAGGTCCTGAAAGCACGCGGGATGGAACCCCTGGCCCTGGGCCCCAAGGAAGGCCTTGCCCTGATCAACGGGACCCAGTTTATCGCCGCCCATGCCGTGGTAGTAGTTGAAAAAATGCACAGCTGCCTCTCCCAGGCCGACATTATCGGGGCCATGATGATCGAGGGGTTGCAGGGGTCCGTAAAGCCCTTCCATAAAAAACTCCACCAGTTGCGCCCCTTCCAGGGGGTGCAGCATGTGGCCGGGCGTATCCGCAGCCTGTTGAAAGGCTCCGAGATCCTCGAAGACCATATCGACTGCGACCGGGTGCAGGACCCCTATTCCCTGCGGTGCATCCCCCAGGTGCACGGGGCCTCCCGTAACGCCTGGCTTCACCTGAAGGAGCTCCTGGAAACCGAACTCAACGCCGTCACCGATAACCCCGTCATCATCGATGAAACGCTCACCATCAGCGGGGGCAACTTCCACGGGCAGCCCCTGGCGATGGCCCTGGATTACGCCTGCCTGGCCGCTTCTGAGCTCGGCAACATCTCCGACCGGCGCATTTACCTCGCCCTGGAAGGGAACAGCACCGGCCTGCCTGCCCTGCTGATGGAAAACACCGGCCTGAACTCGGGCTATATGATGCTCCAGTACACCTCCGCCGCCCTGGCCAGCGAGAACAAGGGGCTTTGCTTCCCGGCCAGCGCCGACAGCATCCCCACCTCCATGGGGCAGGAAGACCACGTGAGCATGGGTTCCATCAGCGGGCGCAAAGCCCTGAGGGTCCTGGAAAACGTGGAAAAAATCCTGGCCATCGAGTTGCTGACCGCAGCCCAGGCTTTTGAATTCCGCAAGCCGCTGAAATCGGGCTGGTTCCTGGAACAGGCCCACGCCCTGGTGCGCCGTCGGGTCGCCTTTGCCCGCGAAGACCGGGTCTTTGCCGCCGACATTGAAAAAGGGCTGGAAATCATCCGCAGCCGGGAACTCATCGGCCTGCTCAATTCCGTTTCCGAAACGAAAAAGCTATCTTTAAAAACCCCCCTGGATCACCTTTTTGAAACTTTTTGACGCGCATGGCTGCCCCTGAACCCCTTTCCCGCAAACCCCTCCAGCTGGTCGGGCCTTTCACCCAGCTGCTTCCCATGGCGGGGATGCCGCTCAAAGGCGCGTTGCCCGACAGCGGGCTCCCCGTGATCGAGGGGGCCGGCCTGCTGCTGGAGGGGGATCGGATCCTGAAAACAGGGGCATATGAAACCCTGGTACAGGAAGCCCGGGCCCTGGGGGCCACCCTGGTGGAACTTCCCGGTGGATGCGTGGGCCTCCCCGGGTTTGTCGATTCCCATACCCACAGCTGTTTTGCCGGGACCCGGGCCCGGGATTATGCCCTGCGCAATAGCGGGAGCACCTACCTGGAAATCGCCGCGGCGGGGGGTGGGATCTGGGACAGCGTTCAACAAACGCGCCGGGCCAGCCCTGAAACCCTGGAGCAGCTTCTGCTGGAGCGGGCCGGGCGGTTCCTGGCTTCAGGGGTGACCACCCTGGAGGTCAAGAGCGGTTATGGGCTCAGCGTATCCGAAGAGCTGAAAATGCTCCGGGTGGTCCGGGCCGCCAATGCCAAAACTGCCGCAGACCTGGTAGCCACCTGCCTTGCGGCCCATACCCTGCCCCGGGACTTCGATGGGTCGGCGACGGAGTATTTACAAATGCTGGTTCAGGACCTCCTGCCCATACTCCAAAAAGAGGGCCTCGCCTCCCGCCTGGATGCCTTTGTGGAACAAAGTGCGTTTTCGCCCGAGGATATTATACCCTATTTCAGGGCTGGAAAAGCCATGGGTTTCGGGCTCACCGTCCACGCCGACCAGTTCACTCCGGGGGGCAGCCAGGTCGCCATTACCTGCGGGGCGCTGAGCGCCGACCACCTCGAAGCCAGCGGGCCGAAGGAAATCGAAGCCCTGGCCAAAAGCGAGGTCATTGCCACGGCCCTGCCCGGGGCCACCCTGGGCCTGGGATGCGGTTTTGCCCCCGCCAGGGCCCTGCTCGATGCCGGGGCCTGCCTGGCCATTGCCAGCGACTACAACCCGGGATCCGCCCCCATGGGCGACCTCCTCACCCAGGCCGCCCTGCTGGGCGCCTTTGAAAAGCTCTCCCATGCCGAGGTTCTGGCCGGCATCACCTTCCGGGCTGCGGCAGCCCTGGGGCTCAGCGACCGGGGGACCCTGGCAGGGGGCCAGCGGGCCGACCTGGTGGTCTTCCCGGCCCCGCACTATAACGAAATCCTCTACCACCAGGGGCAGCTCCGGCCTTCCATGGTATGGAAAAACGGCCAGCGCGTCCCGGATAACCCCCCCGACTGAAATGACTGCTACTACCGACCTGAAGGCATTCCGCGAGGCGATCCGGCAAGGGATCCCCGAAACCCTCCCCCCCCGACGGAAACGGGATGATACCGTTTCCCACGCCCCCGTTCGCAAAGACCTCCTTTCCCCCGAAGAGAAAAAGCTGGCCCTGCGCAATGCCCTGCGGTATTTCCCCCCCGGGTGGCATGCGGAACTGGCCGGGGAATTCCTGGAAGAACTGCAAACCTATGGCCGTATTTATATGTACCGCTTCAGGCCCGAATATCCCATGCACGCCCGGCCCCTTTCGGCCTATCCCGCCCGCAGTCGAACGGCGGCGGCCATTATGCTGATGATCCAGAACAACCTCGACCCACAGGTGGCCCAGCACCCCGAAGAGCTGATTACCTACGGGGGCAACGGGGCCGTGTTCCAAAACTGGGCCCAGTACCTGCTGACCATGCAGTACCTGTCTGAAATGACCGATACCCAAACCCTGCACATGTATTCGGGCCATCCCATGGGCCTGTTCCCTTCATCCGCAGACGCCCCCAGGGTTGTGGTCACCAACGGAATGATGGTGCCCAACTACTCCAAACCTGACGACTGGGAACGCTTTAATGCCCTGGGCGTGACCCAGTACGGCCAGATGACGGCGGGGTCGTACATGTATATCGGGCCCCAGGGCATTGTCCACGGGACCACCATCACCGTGTTGAATGCCTTTCGGAGGGTCCTGCCCCGGGAAAGCGATTTCCGGGGACGTGTTTTCCTGACCTCAGGCCTTGGGGGCATGAGCGGGGCCCAGCCCAAGGCTGGCAACATTGCGGGCTGCATCACGGTTTGCGCCGAGGTCAACCCGGCAGCGGCTGAAAAAAGGCATCAGCAAGGGTGGGTCGATGAACTGCACCCCAGCCTGGACGGCCTGGTGGCGCGCACCCGCAAGGCCATTGCCGAACGGGAATCGGTTTCCCTGGCCTATGTCGGCAATGTGGTCCATGTTTGGGAACGCTTTGCGGAGGAGAGCATCCCCGTAGTCCTGGGCAGCGATCAGACCTCCCTGCACAACCCCTGGGCCGGCGGGTATTACCCGGCCGACCTGGGTTTTGAAGAAGCCAATACCCTGATGGCCCGCGACCCTGAGGCGTTCCGGGACCGGGTACAGGCTTCCCTGCGCCGGCATGCGGCAGCCATCAACCGGCATACCGCCCGGGGCACCTACTTTTTCGATTACGGGAATGCCTTCCTGCTGGAAGCCTCCCGGGCTGGGGCGGAAGTGATGGCCCCCAACGGGGTTGATTTCCGGTACCCTTCCTACGTGCAGGACATCCTCGGGCCGCTGTGTTTCGACTACGGGTTCGGGCCTTTTCGCTGGGTGTGCACTTCCGGCGACCCCGAAGACCTCCGGCGGACCGACCAGATTGCCCTCCGGGTGATGAAAAAACAATTGGAAGGGGCCCCGGAGGAAATCCGGCAGCAATTGCACGACAACATCCACTGGATTGCGGAAGCGGAACAAAACCGCCTGGTGGTGGGTTCCCAGGCCCGCATCCTGTATGCCGATGCCGAAGGAAGGGTGGCCATTGCCCGCGCCTTTAATGAGGCCCTGGCCGAAGGCTCCCTTTCGGCCCCTGTTGTGCTGGGCCGGGACCACCACGATGTGAGCGGTACCGACAGCCCCTTCCGGGAGACCAGCAATATTTTTGACGGCAGCCGTTTCACGGCCGATATGGCCGTCCACAACGTCCTCGGCGACAGCTTCCGGGGAGCCAGTTGGGTCTCCCTGCACAACGGGGGCGGGGTCGGCTGGGGGGAAGTCATCAACGGGGGCTTCGGCCTGGTGCTCGACGGTACCCCAGAGGCCGAAAGGCGGCTGGCCAACATGCTGTTTTTCGACGTGAATAACGGCATTGCCCGCCGCAGCTGGGCCCGGAACCCCGGGGCCATCAGCGCCCTGAAACGGGAACTGGCCCGCACCCCCGGGATGAAGGTCAGCCTCCCCAACCTGGTGGAAGACGCCCTCCTCGACAACCTGTTCAAACCCTCCCTATGACCCCCCCCTATCGCCCTCCCGATCGCGCGCACTGGCAGGGCCGGAAATCCTCCGGCCGGGAATACGTGCACGAAAACATACGGGTGCTGGACCTCCTTTCCGCCTCCCTTCCCGACCACAACGAGAAGACCCCGGTCCTGCTGGGCTATGCCTGCGATGAAGGGGTGTCCCGCAACCTTGGAAGGCCGGGGGCGGCGGAAGGACCAAACGCCATCCGACAGGCCCTGGGGCGGATGCCCCTGCTCCGCAGCGCCCCCCGTCCGCTCTGGGATGCCGGGGATGTGGTTTGCCCCGATGGGGACCTCGAAGCTACCCAGGAGTTCTTTTCCGCCCAGGTGAGCCGGCTGGTGCGGGAGGGGAGCTTCCCCCTGGCCCTGGGGGGCGGACACGATATCGCCTATGCGCATTTCATTGGCGTGCAGCAGGCCCTCGGCCCGAACGTCCACCTGGGCATCCTGAATTTCGATGCCCATTTAGACCTGAGGGAGCCTAAACCCAGGGGTCACAGCGGCAGCCCCTTCCTGCAGGTTGCCCGCCACTGCCGGGAAAAAAACCTCCCCTTTTCCTATGCCTGCGTCGGGGCGCGCCCCGATGCCAACCCCATGGAACTCTGGGACCGGGCATCTGACCTGGGGGTAAGGGTAGTGGGGCGAAACGACCTGCAGCCCGGCCGCCTTGAGGGGGCCTTAAGCGCCATAAGGGATTTCCTGGAACCCCTCGACGCCCTCTACCTGACCATTGACCTGGACGGCTTTTCGTCTGCCTTTGCCCCCGGGGTAAGCGCAGCCTCCCCCATGGGGTTCTCCCCCGATACCTTCCTCCCCTGTTTTGACCTTATCCTGGAAAGCGGGAAAGTGCGGAGTATGGATGTGGCCGAACTCAACCCGGCCCATGACCGCGACGGGCAGACCGCCGTGCTCGCAGCCAGCCTCATCCACCGGGTCCTGCACCAGGAAGGCCTATTCTAGCCACGACTGGTAATACGTCCCGTTGTCGAGCTTCAGGGCGGCCTGGGTAATTTGCAGGGGTTTGAAGGTATCCACCATCACGGCGAGTTCCTCCGTCCCTTTTTTGCCAATGCTCGCCTCATACGTGCCCGGGTGCGGGCCGTGCGGGATCCCCGCCGGGTGGAGGGAAATATACCCCTTGTCGATCCCCTTGCGGCTCATAAAGTCGCCGTCAACGTAGTACAGGACCTCGTCGGAATCGATGTTGGAGTGGTTATACGGGGCCGGGATGGCCTCGGGATGGTAATCGTATAGCCTGGGCACGAAGGAGCACACCACGAAGGCGCTCGTTTCGAAGGTCTGGTGCACGGGGGGCGGTTGGTGTACCCGGCCCGTGATGGGTTCAAAATCGTGGATCGAAAACCCGTAAGGGTAGTTGTATCCGTCCCAGCCCACCACGTCGAAGGGGTGGGTGGCATAGACCAGGTGGTGCAGCTGGCCCTGCTTTTTCACTTTCATCAGGAACTCCCCTGTTTCATCGTGGGTCTGCAGGTTTTGGGGGAGCTTGAAGTCCCGCTCGCAGAAAGGGGAATGCTCCAGGTGTTGCCCGAACCAGTTCCGGTACCGTTTGGGGGTGTACACGGGGTGGTACGATTCCACAATAAACAGGCGGTTTTCGGGTCCGTCAAAATGGATCTGGTAGATCATCCCGCGAGGGATGAGCAGGTAATCGCCATATTCAAACGGGATTTCCCCCAGCATGGTCTTCAGGACCCCGGAGCCCTCATGGATGAAAATCAGCTCGTCTGCATCGGCGTTTTTGTAGAAATACCCCGTTTGCGATTCCCGGGGGGCGGCCAGGGCGATGTTCACATCGCTGTTGAACAAAATCACCGCCCGGCTTTCGAGATAGTCCTGTACGGGGGGCAGTTCCAGGCCCTTGAGCAAACGCGACTGGATGTTGTGGGCCACAGCGGCCCTGGGGGCGATGTCGAGGGTCTTCCCGAGCTCCTTTACCTGGGTGGGCCGGTGGACGTGGTACATCAGGGATGACATCCCGTCGAACCCGATGGTGCCGAAGAGTTGTTCGTAATACAGGCTCCCGTCCGGCTTGCGGAAGGTGGTATGGCGCTTGTGGGGGATGCTCCCCAGTTTGTGGTATAAGGGCATGGCTTGCTATGGCTTGATTCCGTGCATTAAAAATACGACAAATTGGGGGGATGGGGAAATGGCCGACGCGCAAGGACCTTGCATCAGAAAGCCCTATCTTGTTCACGGGGGCTAGGGGCGTAGCCCCGGGGCATGAGATCTATCGGGCCGTGCCTGATTCCCATTCATCCCACATTCCGCCAACCGGCCCCCTTCCCTTTCGCCCCCGGCCACAAAAAAAGCCTCCCTCACGGAAAGCCTTTCATTTGGCGCGGCTTGCGGCCGCAGACCTGAATTCCCTCTCGGGAATCACAACACAACCCTCCAAAGGTAAAAAAAGGATTTCAATTTTTCCGGTTCCCGGGAACCCTTTTTTCAAGTGGCGGTTGCGGGGGAAAATTCAGGACTCCCGAATTTATAACTCCCTTAACAGGAAAAACGGCAGGAAATGGCTACCTTGAAAATAAAAAATGAAGCTTTCAGCCATGGGTTGGGTGGTGTTCACCACCTTTTTCCTGATTGTACTTACCATCGGCGCTGCCATGAATATGGCCTTCCACTGGATCTTCTATGCCACCGTGCTCGGACAGGGCATGGTGCTGATGATGGTCTACCGGGTGCTGACCGACGCCTACCAGACCTCTAAAACATTTGAGGATTTTTACGAGGACCACCCCATCCCCCGGGAATAACCTGCGATCTGCCCCCCTGAGCTCAGGCCGGGGGTAAAACCAGCATGGGAATGCGGGTATGGAAGGCCACCTTCTTGACCACCGGTTCGCGGACCCATTCCTCCACCAGGTGGTGGTCGTTTCGGATCATGATCAGCAGGTCTACCTTTTCATCCCCCAGGTATTCTTCGATTACCGTGGTTTTGCTGCCCTGTGGCCACCTCCAGTGCATTTCGGGTTCAAGCCGCTCCAGTTCCATAAAAAGCTGGTGCTTGTGCAGTTCCTGAAAGGCGCTGAGCCCGTCGGGGCTGCCAATATGCATGACCTGCACCCGGGCCCTTAGCTGATGGGCAAAGAAAAGGATGGCTTCAATTTGCTTTGCGGTATAGGGGGTGACCAGGTCGGTAACGAGACCGATTTTGGCAGGCCTTTTCCATTTGGATTCCTGGGGCACCACCAGGACCGGGGTATCGGTAACGGCTTTGAGGATGCGCACCGTATTGCTGCCCAGGAAAACTTCCTTCAGGCCGGAGGCCCCTGTGGTCCCCGACAGGATGAGGTCAATGCCCTGGACTTCCAGTTGCTCCCTGACCTCCTCGGTCAGGAGGTTGAAGGAAGATACGGTCCGCAGCTCATGGCCGGCGTTGGGGTATTGGGCAGCAAGGTCAGTTACCAGGGTTTTCAGGCCCTCTTCGGAAGCCGTCTGCATCGGGTCTTCTTCCAGGCTGCCGCTATGGGCAAGGGCCAGTACCCTGCTGTGGATAAAGTCAGGGGTATAGGTATTCAGGAAATGGAAGGTGCATGATTCCCCCTGGAACAAAGAAAATGCGTAATCGACCGCATTTCTTGCAGCAGGAGAAAAATCGGTGGGAATCAGGATATCTTGCATGCCCTTTTTCGGATCAACAGGGGTAAAGGTAGGGCAGCAGGGGGGCTGAAAGTATGATAATGATCAGCTTTTCAAAAAAAATTACGAGGTATATCGTATTGATTTATAGGTTTTTAGGATTAAAAACCATCGACTAAATCCTGTAATTTCCGCTCTTCAAGGATAGCCATCCGCTTGCCGGAAGTGCGGATCAGCTTCTCTTTCCTGAATTCGGACAGGATCCGGATACACGATTCGGTAGCCGTCCCCACTACGTTGGCGATATCTTCCCTGGAAAGGACCAGGGCCAGGTAGCCCTCCTTGTCCTCCCCGAAGTGGGTTTTCATGTAGAGCAGGGCTTCAGCGATCCGTTGTTTCACCGATTTCTGCGACATGTTGACAATCACATCATCGGCTTCCTTCAGGTCATGGGCCATGTGGCGAAGCACCTCATAGGTGAAATCGGGGTTTTTGTGCAGGGTACTCACGATGATTTCCTTAGGGATGAAGCAGACTTCCATATCATTTATCGCGGTCGCGCTCAAATTGGAAGACTCCTCCGCAATAACCGACCGTTGCCCCAGCACCTCTCCCTTGGAGGCCAGCTTTACAATCTGGTCCTTGCCATTGGGGCTGAGTTTTGACAGTTTGGAGACCCCACCGCGCACACAATAGACGCCGTTGAGTTTTTCGCCTTCATCGAAAATGATTTCCCCTTTTTTGACCTGTTTGGTGACCTTGGAGTCCGAAACTGATTTCAGCTCTTCCTTGCTCATCGCCCTGAGGGAATTGAATTTCCGGACTATGCAGTTTTCACATCGGTTAGGGTGGTCCATAAGTACGTATGCGTTGCCAGGTTAAAGGTAGCCAATTTTTAAAATTTAAAAAAGGTGACAAGTATCATATTTCGTCTTTTAACGAACGGCCATCTTTGCCCGGCTGTTTGAGAAAATCCGTAACTTAAACCCCGCGAACCAAAAACCCAATGGAAGACACTTCCTGCTTTCACTGCGGGGACCCCTGCGATTCGGAGGAAATCCAATATGATGGGAAATCCTTTTGCTGTAATGGATGCAAAACGGTCTATCAAATCTTCCAGGACAATGACCTCGACTACTATTACCAGCTGGAAGGGGCGCCGGGGAACTCCCCGGCTTCCGAAAAAGGGCGGTACGATTTCCTGGACGACCCCCTGATTGCAGAACGCCTGCTGGAATTCCAGGATGCCTCCCACCATATTGTAGTGCTTTCCATCCCGCAGATCCATTGCAGTTCCTGTATCTGGATCCTTGAAAACCTCCACCGCCTGAACCCGGGGGTGTACAGCAGCCAGGTAGATTTCCCCAAAAGGGAGGCGCGCATCCACTTCGACCCTGAAAAAATCAGCCTCAAGGACCTGGCAGGCCTGCTGAGTGCCATCGGATACGAGCCTTCCATTACGCTGGAAGATTATTCCGGAACCAAAAAGAAGGCCGACCGGAAACTGATTTACCAGCTTGGGGTGGCCGGGTTTGCCTTCGGCAACATCATGTTCCTGTCGTTCCCCGAATACTTCGAAACCGGGGAATTCTGGCTGGAACAGTATAAAGGATTGTTCCGGTGGATCATGTTCAGCTTTTCGGTACCGGTAGTGGTGTATTCCGGCTCGGGATACCTGGTATCGGCCTACAAGGGGCTTCGCTCGGGCCTGCTCAATATCGACGTGCCCATTGCCCTGGGCATCCTGGTGCTCTTCCTGAGGAGCACCGCGGAGATCGTGTTCGACCTGGGGCAGGGGTTTTTCGACAGCCTTTCCGGGTTGGTCTTTTTCCTGCTGCTCGGGAAATTTTTCCAACAGCGCACCTATTCGTACCTCTCCTTCGAAAGGGACTATAAATCGTACTTCCCCATTGCCGTTACCCGCCTCCTGGAAGGGGGGAGGGAAGAAAACATCCCCGTCTATGAAGTGCATAAAGGCGACCGGTTGCTCATCCGCAACGGTTCCCTGGTCCCTGCCGACTCCATCCTGCTCCGGGGGGTCGGGGAAATCGACTACAGTTTTGTAACCGGGGAGGCCCGGCCTGTGAGCAAGCAAAGCGGGGAGCGGCTCTATGCAGGGGGCAAACAGTTGCAGGGGGCCATCGAGATCGAAGTCCTCAAGCCGGTCTCCCAAAGCTACCTCACCGAGTTATGGAGCGACGCGGCCTTTTCCAAAAGCTCGAAAACCGGCTTCCGCACCCTGACCGACCGCATTGGGAAACGGTTCACCCTGGCCGTACTGGCCATCGCCTTTACCGCCGCCGCCTTCTGGCTTTGGAAAGACGCCTCCATGGCCCTGAACGTACTCACCGCCGTGCTGATCATCGCCTGCCCGTGTGCAATCGCCCTGGCCGCGCCCTTTACCCTGGGGAACCTGCTGCGGATTTTTGGCAAAAGGGGGTTCTATGTAAAGGACACGGAAAGCCTGGAACGGATGGCCCTGGTCGATACCGCTATTTTCGACAAAACAGGCACCCTTACCACCAGCCGGAAAAACAGCATTCGGTATACCGGGATCGAACTGACGGAGCGGGAGGCAGAAGTCTTGAAAAACACGCTTAGGGCCTCCGGACACCCCCTGAGCCAGGCCCTGTACCGGCAGCTTGCCCCTTATAACATCGTCCCCCTCGATGATTTTGAGGAGCACCTGGGGCAGGGGCTCGAAGGCCGGGTGGCCGACCAGCAGATCCGGGTGGGGTCGAGTCGTTTTGTGCGGGGGGAGGACCCTTCCGCGGAGGAAGGCACGGAAGTACACATCAGCGCCAATAACGCCTACCGCGGCCGCTTCATCATACAGAACAGTTACCGGGAGGGGGCTGGCAGGCTCCTGGAACGCATGGGGCACGATTATTCCCTGGCGGTGCTTTCCGGCGACAACGAATCGGAAAAGGCCTTCCTCGGGGAGCTCCTCCCACCCCTGACCCCGATGTATTTCAACCAGAAACCTATTGAAAAACTCGAATTCATCAGGGAATTGCAGCGGCAGGGACGCAACGTACTCATGGTGGGCGACGGGCTGAACGACGCCGGGGCCCTGGCCCAAAGCCAGGTGGGGATTGCGGTAAGTGAAGACGCCAGCCTTTTTACCCCGGCCTGTGACGCCATATTGGACGGCCGCAGGTTTTCGGAGCTCGATGCGTTCCTGAGGATGACCCGGAAGGGAATGCGAATAATTTACCTAAGTTTTGCCCTTTCGCTTTTGTATAACCTCGCTGGTTTGTATTTTGCAGTAACCGGACAGTTGGAACCGGTCATCGCCGCCATCCTGATGCCCCTTAGTTCCATCAGCATCGTGGCCTTTACCACGGCAGCCACCAACTGGATCGGAAGAACCCTCAAGAAATGAACAACCTGATAAATATCATATTTTCGAATAACCGGACAGGACTAGTTTTACAGCCAAATTCCGCCTGGGTATGAGCGTGATTTACCTTTTGCTTGCTATCAGCATCCTGATAGCCCTGGTTTTTTTTGCCGCCTTTGTCTTCTCGGTAAGGAAGGGCCAGTACGACGATTCCTATACGCCCTCGGTGCGCATGCTCTTCGAGGATGAGCTCCTCCCCAGGGACCCCGAACCCGAAAATCCGGACCACCAAAAGCATAATACCAACTAGTACCAACTAAACATCGATCTGTTTTATGGAGATTCAGCAATTTCATTATGACAACAAAATCGTACAGAAGTTTCTGTACGCCACCCTGCTCTGGGGGGTGGTAGGCATGCTGGTTGGCCTGCTGCTGGCCTTTATGTTCCTGTTCCCCAACCTTACGGACGGGATTTCCTGGCTGAGTTTCGGCCGCCTCCGCCCCCTGCATACCAACGCGGTGATTTTCGCTTTCGTGGGGAATGCCATTTTTGCAGGGGTATATTATTCCACCCAGCGGCTGCTGAAGGCCCGGATGTTCAGCGACTGGCTGAGTAATTTCAACTTCTGGGGCTGGCAGGCCATTATCGTTGCCGCGGCAATTACCCTGCCGCTGGGGTACACCACCACCAAGGAATACGCCGAACTGGAATGGCCGATCGATATTGCCATCACCCTGGTTTGGGTGGCCTTTGGCTGGAACTTTATAGGCACGATGCTGAAACGGCGCCAAAGGCACCTCTACGTGGCCATCTGGTTTTACCTGGCCACCATCGTCACGGTGGCAGTCCTCCATATTTTCAACAGCCTTGAACTACCTGTTGGCCCCCTGAAAAGCTACTCGGTGTACGCCGGGGTGCAGGACGCCCTGGTACAATGGTGGTACGGGCACAATGCGGTGGCGTTCTTCCTGACCACCCCTTTCCTCGGGCTGATGTATTATTTCGTGCCCAAGGCAGCCAACCGGCCAATTTACTCCTACCGGCTTTCCATTATCCACTTCTGGTCGCTGATCTTTATTTATATCTGGGCCGGCCCACACCACCTGTTGTACTCTTCCCTGCCCGACTGGGCACAGAACCTGGGGGTTACGTTTTCCGTAATGCTCATCGCCCCTTCCTGGGGGGGGATGATCAACGGGTTGCTCACCCTGAGGGGCGCCTGGGACAAGGTGCGCACCAACCCGGTGCTTAAATTCATGGTGGTCGCCATCACCGGTTACGGGATGGCCACTTTTGAGGGGCCCATGCTATCCCTGAAAAACATCAACGCCATCGCCCACTTCAGCGACTGGATCATCGCCCACGTACACGTGGGGGCCCTGGCCTGGAATGGCTTCCTGACCTTCGGGATGATCTACTGGCTCGTGCCCCGCATGTTCAATACGCGCCTGCATTCCATGGGCCTGGCCAATTTCCACTTCTGGATCGGCACCCTCGGGATCGTCCTCTATGCCCTGCCCATGTATGTGGCCGGGTTTACCCAGGCCCTGATGTGGAAGGAATTCAACCCCGATGGCACCCTGGTATACGGGAACTTCCTGGAAACTGTCAACGAGATCATGCCGATGTACTGGATGCGCGCCATTGGGGGCACCCTGTACCTGACCGGTATGCTGGTGATGCTCTACAATGTGGTTGTCACCATTCGGTCGGGCAGCAAGGTGACTGATGAACTGGCGGAAGCCCCCGCCCTGACCCGTATCAGCCCCCGCCGCACCGCAGGGGAAAAATACCACGCCTGGCTGGAGCGCAAGCCCATACAAATGACCATCCTGGCCACGGTGGCCATCCTGATCGGAGGGATGGTACAGATCATCCCCACCCTGTTGGTGAAATCCAACATCCCCACCATCACCAGCGTAAAACCCTATACCCCCCTGGAACTCGAGGGCAGGGACCTGTACATCCGCGAGGGGTGCGTGGGGTGCCATTCCCAGATGGTGCGCCCCTTCCGCAGTGAAGTGGAGCGGTATGGCGAATACGCCAAGGCCGGGGAATTCGTTTACGACCACCCCTTCCTCTGGGGCAGTAAGCGGACCGGGCCCGACCTGCTGCGCGTGGGGGGGAAATATTCCGACAGCTGGCACCTGAACCACATGTACGACCCGCAAAGCACCTCTTCGGGTTCCATCATGCCGGCGTACCAGTGGCTGGTAAAGAGCGCCCACGACCGCAGTGATATCCGGGCCAAAATGGAGGCCATGGTAACTCTGGGGGTCCCCTATACAGAGGAGGACATCGCTTCAGCGGAGGCTTCCATGGATGCCCAGGCCACCCAAATTGAGGAAAACCTGTATACCGACCCGGAATTTGCCCGGAGCTACGAGGAGGAAAAAGCCTACGCCCGCGAAAACGGCCTGGAGTTCGTAGAGATGCGCGACCGGGAAATCGTGGCCCTGATCGCCTACCTGCAGCGCCTCGGGACTGACATTAAAATTGAACAAAACACGGAAGTTGCTGTAGAAAAGCCCTGAGCCATGATGAAAATCGTAAAAAGCCATTTGGAGACTATTGAAGGGGTGGCGACCTACCCTATGATTTCCCTGTTGATCTTTTTTGTGTTCTTCGGCCTGCTGCTCTGGTGGGTGTTTTCCACCTCCAAAGAGCGGATCAAAGAAATGAAGGAGATGCCCTTAGATGACCAACAACCAAATCCTTTCGACCAATGAGAAATTCAACCCCCTGGTGGGTCCGGGTCCCACTGCTTTTCTTTACCATCTTCGCCCTGATGGAATACTTCATCGATTCCGGGGACCAGCCCGCTTTCATAGCCTACCCGATGACGCGGTATTTCCTGCTGCTGGTGTTGCTGCTGCTGATCGCCATCGAATTGATCCTGAAGTCCATTGAGAATATCATGTTCGAAACCCTTTCCGAGGAAGCCAAGGTGCGTTACCTGGCCGCTAAAAACCGGCGTTGGGAATGGACCTGGGGCAAGGAATTCTACCGCAAACTCCTTGGATCGAAGCCGATTGAAGAGGAAGGCGAAATTATTATTGACCACGATTACGACGGCATCAAGGAGCTCGACAACCGCCTCCCGCCCTGGTGGGTATACCTGTTTTACATCACCATTGCCTTTGCCGGGGTCTATCTGGTACGGTTCCAAATCCTGAAAGACTACACCCAGGCCGAGGAATACCAGCAGGAAATGGCTGCCGCGCGCATGGCTATTGAGGAATACAAGAAAACCGCCAAGAACCTGGTGGATGTCAATACGGTGGAACTGCTGACCGAGGCCTCTGACCTCAAATCAGGGGAAGCCATCTTTGCCGGAAACTGCGCGGTTTGCCACATGGTCGATGGGGGCGGCGGTATCGGCCCGAACCTCACCGATGATTACTGGATCCTCGGGGGCGGGATCAGGAACATTTTCCAGACCATTTCTGAAGGGGGCCGGGCCGGCAAGGGCATGGTCGCCTGGAAAACCAACCTGAAACCCCTTGAAATGGCCCAGGTGGCCAGTTACATCATGACCCTCCACGGGACGACCCCGGCCAACCCAAAAGCCCCGGAAGGGGAGATCTGGATGGACCCCAACGCCCCGGTAGACGAGGTTAAGGTGGAGGTAGATTCCACGGGGGTGGAAGTCCTTATGGAAACCGACACCCCGAACCCCCTGGAAGGGAAATAACCCCAACAAAAAGGCGGAACCTCATTAAAGAAACCGCGACACATGGAAGAACCCCAAAATTTCAGGGACAGCATTGGCACCATCAGCGAAGAAGGCAAGCGGGCCTGGGTCTTTCCCAAAAAACCCAGCGGGCGTTTCTACACCTACCGGAAGTGGGTGAGTTACGGGCTCCTGGTTTTCCTGTTTGCGGCGCCCTTCATCAAGGTGGGGGGAAACCAGTTCCTGATGTTCAATGTGCTGGAACGGCGGTTCAATATTTTCGGCTTTCCGTTCTGGCCCCAGGACTTCCACCTTTTTGTGATTTCGATGATTATCGGGGTCATCGGCATTGCCCTGTTCACCGTGGCTTTCGGGCGGATTTTCTGCGGGTGGATGTGCCCCCAGACGATCTTTATGGAGATGGTTTTCCGCCGGATCGAATACTGGATCGACGGGGACCGGGGGGCGCAGATGCGCCTGGCCAGGCAGCCCTGGAACGCGGAAAAAATCCGCAAACGGGTCCTTAAGTGGTCGGTATTCTTTATTATTTCCTTTGCCATTGCAAACGTCTTCCTCGCCTACCTGATCGGCAGCGACCGGCTGATACAGTACATCACAGAAGGCCCTTCAGCCCACCTCAGCACCCTGGTGGCCCTGCTGATCTTTACGGGGGTCTTTTATTTCGTCTTCGCCTGGTTTCGCGAACAGGTCTGCATCATTGCCTGCCCCTATGGGCGGATGCAGGGGGTACTGCTCGATGACAAAACCATCGTGGTGGCTTACGATTACAAACGGGGCGAAGGCGAACAGGGCCGGAAGAAGTTCCGCAAGGGGGAAGACCGGAAAGCCCTGGGGTACGGCGATTGTATCGACTGCCTGCAGTGCGTGCATGTATGCCCCACGGGGATCGACATCCGCAACGGAACCCAGCTGGAATGCGTAAACTGTACCGCATGCATCGATGAATGCGATACCGTCATGGAAAAGGTGGGCCTTCCCAAAGGGCTGATCCGCTATGCCAGCGAGGCGGAAATCGCAGAGAAGTCCAAATTCCGGTTTACCCCGCGCATGAAGGGGTATGCTGCCGTCCTGTTCGTCCTCACAGGCGTGCTGGTGGGCATGTTGTTCCTCCGCAATGAGGTGGAAGCCACCATCCTGCGCCTTCCCGGACAGCTCTATGAACGGAAAGACAATAATGTGATCAGCAATGTGTATACCTTTAAACTGATCAACAAGACCACCCGTGCCATCCCCGACATCCATTTCAAACTCCTGTCGCACCCGGGGGAGATTACCTTTGTCAGGGGCGATGGCTTTGAGGTCCCTGCCCAGGAACTGACCGAGGGAACCCTGTTTATCGAAATCAACAGCGCCGCCCTGAGCGGTGACAAAGACCAGCTGAAAATCGGGGTGTACAGCGGGGAGAACCTGATCGAAACGGCGAAGGCGCGTTTTCTTGCGCCCCGCTCCTATAACTAAACGACTATGAAATTTAACTGGGGAACCGGCATTGTCCTGTCCTTTATCGCTTTTATCCTGTTTATCGGCTACTTCGTGGTCCTCTCCACCCGCGACCCGGCCTCGAACCACGACCTGGTCACCGAAGACTATTATCAGAAGGAGCTCACGTACCAGAAAGACCTCGACGCCTCGGCCAACCTCGAAAATTCGGGGGGATCGGTAACCCTGCAGGTTACCGGGGAAGGGATTTGGGTCCGGTTTCCAGAGGCCATGGACCCTGAAAAAATAAAAGGAACCGTGTCCCTGTACAGGCCCTCCAACAAAAAGTTGGATTTTGTCGCTCCCATACGACTGTCCAACGGGCAACTGCTCATACCCGAAAGCCGCCTTGTGGAGGGCCGATGGGACCTTCGGGCCGAATGGGACTACGAAGGCAAACCCTACCTTTACCGCGGGCGGGTGACCTATTGAAACCATAACGCCCCACGGGCGCACCTGAGCCTGAAAAATGCCGGGGACCCCACCTAAGGAGCCCCGGGAGGGCCAGAGTAATAAATAGAAAATGGAAATGCTGGGAACTGCCCTGGTTCTGGGATTGCTGGGAAGCCTGCACTGCGTCGGGATGTGCGGGCCCATTGCCTTTATGCTTCCCCTGAACCGAGACAACCCGTACCGGCAATGGGGGCAATTGGGCGTCTACCACGCGGGGCGCCTGCTGGCCTATGGCCTGATCGGCCTGGTTTTTGGCCTGATCGGAAAAGGCCTGTACCTTTTCGGGTTCCAGCAAAAGCTGTCCATCGTGCTGGGGGCAATCATGGTCCTTTCCGTGCTGATCCCGGGGAGGGTCTTTCGCGGCTGGAAACCGGCACGCCCGCTCTATCGCTTGCTGGGCCGCTTGCAGGGCGCCCTGGGGGCCCAGCTGAAAACCGGGAAGGCCGATGCCTTCCTGAGCATTGGCTTTTTGAATGGCCTGTTGCCTTGCGGGCTGGTCTACATGGCCCTGATCGGGGCCCTGGCCATGGCCTCCGCCCCCATGGGGGCGCTGTACATGATGGTTTTCGGGGCCGGGACCATACCCCTGATGAGCGGGGCAGCCCTGCTGGGAAAGGTTTTCAAGGGGGCCTGGGTGCCCAGGGTCCGCCAATGGATCCCGGTGTTTGTGGTGGTCATCGGCCTGCTCTTTATCCTCAGGGGGATGGGGTTGGGCATCCCCTATATTTCCCCAAAAGCGCCTGCATCAGGCCAGGTAAGCACCACGATGGAATGCCATCCTTAAATTTCGGTACTTTTGCCTGCAGCGTAGATAAAACAACCTGATTGATCATGAATAGTAAACCCTGGATGGTATCCTTCCTTTTTGTCCTGCTGCTTTCCTGCGGGGGGAAGGTTGAAGCACCCCTCGTGGAAGAAGAACCGCGGGGAACGGAAAACACCGCCTACAAATGGGCGGCAATGGCGCTGGAGGCCACGGCCCTCGACACGGAACGGTTCACCCCCCGGCCCACGATTACCTCCCGCTACCTCGGCCTGATTTTTACCGCAACCTTCGATGCCTGGTCCCGGTACGATGCCGGGGCCCTGCCGGTCTACCTCCAAGGAGTCGAACGACGCCCGGCTACGGAACACACCCTGTCGAACAAGGAAATAGCGATCAGCTATGCGGCCTACCGGACCCTCAATGAATATTACTTTGCCGACCGGGAGCTGTTCCGCGGCTTTATGATGGGCCTTGGACTCGACCCGGACGATATGAGCCTCGACCCCGCCACCCCGGTTGGTATTGGCAACCTGGCGGCCCGGGCGGTCATCGAAGCCCGGAAAAACGACGGGGCCAACCAGTACGGCGAAGAAGCCGGCTCGCCGGGGGAACCCTATTTCGACTATACCGGGTACGCGCCTGTGAACGACCCCGATACCAACGTGGATATCAACCGCTGGCAGCCCAAATACTTTTCCGACGGGAAGGGGGGGACCTTCGCCCCGGGTTGCCTCACCCCGTACTGGCAAAAGGTGGAGCCGATCACCCTCGATTCCGCGAGCCAGTTCCGTCCCGGGCCCCCACCGCTGGTAGGGTCCGAACAGCTGAAACGGGAAATCGGGGAGGTGGTCGCGTTGCAGGCCAACCTGACCGACCAGGAGAAGGCCCTGGTGGAATTCATGCGCGACGGCCCCAAATCGGTCCAACAGGCCGGGCACTGGCTCAGGTTTGCCCAGGACGTATCCCGGAGGGATGGGCACACCCTCGATGAAGATGTGAAAATGTACTTCCTGAACCAGATTACCGCCATGGATGCCTTTATCGCCTCCTGGGACTCCAAAATGCACTACGATTACGCCCGCCCCTATGCCCTGGTGCACGAATATTACAAGGACCAGGTCATAAAAGCCTGGGGCGGCCCCGGAAAAGGGATTATCGACCTGCCCGGGCAGCAATGGCGCCCCTACTCCCCCGAGACCTTCCTGTGCCCGCCCTTCCCGAGTTACACCTCGGGCCACAGCACGGTGAGCGGGGCCTGTGCAGAAGCCCTCCGCCTCTTTAAGGGGGATGACCACTTCGGGCAGGAAGTGCAGCTGGTCGCCGGGGCCCTGACCGAAACAGACCCGGCCCATTACGGGGATACCGTTACCCTGAAATTCCCCACCTTTACGGAAACGGCTGAAATGGCCGGCATCTCAAGGGTCATGGGGGGTTACCACATCCAGGCCGACAACGTGGCCGGCCTGCAGCTCGGAAGGGATGTCGCCCACAAGGCCTGGGAATTCTATAACCAACACCTTGGAAACCAAGGGCCAAAATGACCCAATTGGCCGGTCGGCATCCAACATTACGCACCTTAAAACCAACGCAATGAACATCGTATCGCTGGAAACGGCGGCATCCTTCGTAAAATCCGGGGACCGGATTTTCGTCCAGGGGGCAGCAATGACCCCAAATGTGCTCATCAATGCCATCTGTGAGCGGTACACGGAACTCCGGGACGTGGAAGTAGTCTCCATCCACACGGAAGGCCCGGTAAATTATGCCGTACCGCCCTACAGCCAGGCGTTTAAAATAAACTCCTGTTTTGTGGGGTCCAACGTCCGCAAGGCCGTGAACACCCAACAGGGCGACTACATCCCGATTTTCCTGAGCGAAATCCACCTGCTGTTCCGAAGGGGCCTGCTGCCCCTCGACGTGGCCGTGGTACAGGTATCGCCCCCGGACCGCCACGGGTACTGCTCCCTGGGGGTTTCCGTGGACGTGACGCTCCCGGCGGTGCAAACGGCGAAAAAGGTGATCGCCCAGCTAAACCCGCATGTGCCCAGGACCCACGGGGACGGCATTATCCACATCAGCCAGATCGACGCCCTGGTGGAAGTAGCTGCCCCCATCCACCTCCACCCCCAGGGCGTCATCACGGACACGGAAGCCGAAATCGGCCGCAACGTGGCCTCCCTGATCGAAGACGGCGCCACCCTCCAAATGGGGATTGGCAACATCCCCAATGCGGTCCTCAGCAACCTTTCCGGCCACCGCCGCCTGGGGGTGCATACGGAAATGTTCTCCGACGGCCTGCTTCCGCTGATCGAAAAAGGGGTGATTACCGGGGAAGAAAAGGAAATCAAGACGGGGAAAATCGTAACCTGTTTTGCGGCCGGTTCCCAGGCCCTCTATGACTTTGTCGACGACAACCCCCTGGTGCATTTCAAGGAGGCCGCCTATACCAACGACACGGCCCTGATCCGCCGAAACCCGAAGGTAACGGCGATCAACAGCGCCATCGAGATCGACCTCACCGGGCAGGTTTGTGCCGATACCATCGGCAACCTCCAGTATTCCGGGGTAGGCGGGCAGATGGATTTTATCCGCGGGGCTTCCCTTTCCGAAGGGGGAAAACCGATCATTGCCCTGACCTCCACCACCGCGAAGGGGATTTCAAAAATCACCCCGTTCCTGAAACACGGGGCCGGGGTAACCACCACCCGGGCACACGTGCATTACGTGGCCACGGAATACGGGGTGGTCAACCTTTACGGGAAGAACCTGAAACAGCGCGCCCGGGCCCTGACCTCCATCGCCCACCCCGACCACCGGGAAGCCCTGGAGCAGGCCGCCAGGGAGCGGTTTGGCTGAACTTGCGGCCATTTTAAAAAGGGAAAGGAGGGTGCCCTGACAGGCATCCCCCCTTTCCACGACAGCAACTAAAAACAGGTTCAGATTTTAAAGGTGATTACCGGGATGGTGGAGTGGTTTGCGATGTCTTCCCCGATACTGCCCATAAAGAAATGGGAGATCCCTTTCCTTCCGTGGGTCGGGATCCCGATCAGGTCGGCGTTGATGCTTTCGCTGTAGTTCAGCACCCCGCGCTCCACACTGTAATCACTGTATTTTTTCACCTCGAGCTCCACGCTGGCCCTTTCGAGGAATGTTCCAATTTGCCCGTCCATATCGGTTTCGCTCAAAAAGTGGTCCCCCGGGGTGTTGATGTACACCGGCTTTAATTCCGCCCCAAGCATTTCCGCGAAGGATTTGGCTTTGAGGAAAGCCGGAAGGTTCTTCTCCTGGAAATCGGAGGCGAACACAAAGGTCCTGATCTGGAATTTGGGCCGCCGCTTCTTGACCACGATCACCGGGATGTCGGAATGGCGAACCACCCGTTCGGCATTCGACCCGATAAAGATTTCCTGCAGCCCGTCGGTGCCGTGGGACCCCATCACAATCAGGTCTGCCCCGTGCTTGGCGGCCACGTCGTTGACTTCTGAAAATACCTTGTAGTGCTTGATCACCGGGGTAACCGTAATGCCTTTCAGGTACGCTTTGTCGAGGAATTCCTCAAGCCGCTTTTCCGCGGCCTTCAGCAGGAAAACCGTCTGCTCAGGGTGGTAGGCTTCGGAAGACGAAATCATGGCATAGTTCAGCTCCAGCATGTGCAGGACAATGATCTCGGACGTATAGCGCTGGGCCAGGGAAGCCGCTACCTCAAGGGCATATTCGGATTGCTGGCTGAAATCAACGGGGACAATAATGGTTTTCATGGCTTTGGGTTTAATTATACGGTCATTGAAAATAACCTGGTTTCCGGGGCTTTATTGTGCAAACGCAGGTCAAATGCCATACAGATGTTGCGGATAAATGCCCGCCCTGGTTCTGTTACGAGCAAACGGTCGGGTTCCATGCGGACCAACCCGTCTGCCTCGGTTTCGCGAAGCCGTTCCCGGATCTCGCTGAGGAGCCCTTCGGGCAGCCCCAGGTCCCAGCGGGTTTCAAACCGGCACATCAGGTCGAGGATATGCCTGCGGACCACCTCGTCTTCTTCACTGAGCAGGTGCCCGCGGTACACGGGGATGATGTCGGATTCCAACAGGTCCTCATATTCCTCAATGTTCTTGACATTCTGTGCAAAGCCGTACCAGCTGTCGCTGATGCTGGAAACCCCCAGCCCGATCATCAGGCGGGTTTTGGAAACGGTATACCCCATAAAGTTCCGGTGGAGGCCCCCGCTTTTCAGGGCCCGGTACAGGCCGTCAGAAGGCAGGGCGTAATGGTCCATGCCGATGTCTGTATAGCCCGATTCAACCAGCATTTTCCTGCCCATTTCGTACTGCTTTCGCTTTACTTCGGCCGTGGGGAGGTCCGATTCCCGGAAGCCCCGCTGGCCATTCCCCCTGAGCCAGGGGACGTGGGCATAGCTGTAGAAGGCAATCCGGTCGGGTTGGAGCCCCGCGGTCTTGCGCAGGGTTTCTTCCATATGGGAAACCGTTTGCAGGGGCAGGCCGTAAATGATGTCGTGGCCCACGGAGGTATACCCTTCCTCCCTTGAAATGCGGGTGATTTCAGCCACCTGCTCAAAGGTCTGGATCCGGTTGATGGCCTTTTGGACGGATTCATTGTAATCCTGAACCCCGTAGGAAACCCTTCGGAACCCGGCTTCATACAGTACCCTCAGGTGTTCCCGGGTGGTGTTGCCCGGATGCCCTTCAAAGCTGAATTCCCAGTCTTCGGCCCGGTCGGCCTGACTGAAAATCCCCCGGAGGAGTGCCTGCAGGTTTTCCGGGGAAAAAAAGGTGGGCGTACCACCCCCCAGGTGGAGTTCCCGGATCACAGGCCGGCGCCCGAAGAGCCTGCGGTACAGTTCCCATTCCTTCAGCAGGGACCGGATATAGGGCATTTCCACATCATGCCTTTTGGTGATGCGCTTATGGCAGCCGCAAAAGGTACACATGCTTTCGCAAAAGGGCAGGTGGATGTAAAGGCTGATACCGCTCGTGTCGTTGCTTTCCTCAAAACTCCGCGCCACGGTTTCCTTCCATTTTTCCCCCGAAAAAGCGTCCAGGTCCCAGTAGGGAACCGTGGGATAGCTCGTATAACGGGGGCCCGGCACGTTGTATTTTTGAACAAGGTCGCACATGGATTTCTCAGTTGCTGTTTGAAACAAAGCTAGCCCTCCTGGCCGGGGCCACATATGACAAATGTCATTTTCACCCGTTCCCGGCTGCCGGCAGGAAACGCCTGCCGGCGGTTAATAGGTGTCCCGGATCCAATCGACGGGTTTTCGATGCATCCATTTCCCCCGGGTAAAGTCCGGAAAAAACTGCGGGGCCCCATTCTCGGCGATGGACCGCTCCGAAAGGGGGGTTACCGCGCTCCAGGCGGCCGCATCGTAGGCATCTATAGGGGGCGCGATGCCCTGTTTGGCCGACTCCACAAAGGCGTGCAGCACAAAAAAGTCCATGCCCCCATGGCCGGCCCCCAGGGCGTACTCCCCGTATTTCTTCCAAAGGGGGTGGTCGTAGGTTTCCAGCCAGGGGCCGGCCTCATCCCAGCGGTGGGGTTCTGATTTCCCCTCGATATACATGCGGTTGCCATCCACTTCCCAAAGGCCGTTGGCCCCCTGTACGCGGAAGCCCAGGGAGTACGGGCGGGGAAGGTTGCAGTCGTGGGTGATGAGGATGGTTTGCCCGGCCGCCGTTTCCAGGGTGGAGGTGATCACGTCCCCCTGCTGGAAGTTCAGGGCCGCATTCGGGTGGTCCGCCCCGCCCTGCCGCACGATGTGGTTGTGCAGCCCTATGGCTTTGGTGGCGCTGGAGGTGAGGCTTACCAGACGGTTTCCCCGGTTGATGTCGGCCATCACGGCCACCGGCCCCAGCCCGTGGGTGGGGTAAACATCGGCGTTTCGCTTCAGGGAATACTCCGTCCGCCAGCGGGCCTCGGAAATCGCCTTCTCCCCGAATTCCACCCCGCCTCCATAGGGTTGTTTCCCATCGTTGAACTTCACTTCCCGCAAATCGTGCTGATAGCCGCACCGAAAGTGGACCAGCTCGCCGAAGACCCCCTGGCGCACCATGTGGAGCACCGCCAGGATGTCGCGGCGGTAGTTCACGTTTTCCAGCAGCATGAGGTGGGTACCCGTGGCTTCGTGGGTATTGACCAGGTCCCAGCATTCTTCCAGGGTGGTGGCGGCAGAAACTTCAAGGCCGGTGTACTTCCCGGCTTTCATGGCGTCCACGGCCATGGGGGTATGCCATTGCCAGGGGGTGGAGATGATCACCGCATCCACGCTTTGCAGGGCCAGCAGGTCGCGGTAGGCGTGTTCGTGGGCCCCGAAGGCAGCAGCCTCAGGCCTGCCCGCCTTCCGGATCAGGCCCGCGCAGCGCTCCAGGCGCTTCGGGTCGGTATCGCAAAGGGCCGTTACCGCCACGTCGTCGCGCAACAACAGGTTGCTCAGGTGGTTGGTCCCCCTGAGGCCCACCCCGATCAGGCCCACGCGCAACACGGGGCCATCGGCCCGTCCGGGCCAGGCAAACTGGGAGGAGGGAAAAAGCCCCAGGGCGGTGGAGGCCAGGGCGGTTTTGTGGAGGAAGGATCTTCGGGTTCCCATAGCAGTTACGTTACCATTAATTTTGTCGCAGGAAGTTAGGAAATCTGCCGGGATTCTCCCGAATTCCCCTTCAATCCCGTAATTTAGGCCCTTAAAACCGCATTACCATGACCTTATTGCTAATGGCGGCCGGCAAGGGCAGCCGCTACGGAAAACTAAAACAATTCGACGACCTGGGGCCCGGCGGGGAGTTCCTGATGGAATTCAGCATGTACGATGCCATCGCCAACGGCTTTACCCATATCGTGGTCATCACCCAGAAAGACAATGTCGCCTACCTGAGGGACTACCTGAGCCAGCGGCTCCCCAAACATGTAAGCCTCGATGTGCTGGCCCAGGAACTGACCGACCTGCCTGCGGGGACGCAGTTCGCCGGCGAGCGCGCCAAACCCTGGGGTACTGCCCATGCGGTGTGGACCGCCCGCAACGTCATCACCAACCCCTTTGCCGTCATCAATGCCGACGACTACTACGGGCAGGCCGCCTATGCCCGGGCCTCGGAATTCATCGGGCGCACCGGGTCCGCGGATGCCTTTGGCCTGATTGCCTATACCCTGCGCGACACCCTCTCCCCCCACGGCTCGGTTTCCCGGGGGGTGTGCCAACAACGCGGCACCGACCTGGTCTCGGTGGATGAACGCCTGGAAATCGAAGCCCGGGAGGGCGAAATCCGCGATGCCCACAGCGGCCTGTCCTTTACCGGGGACGAGCAGGTGAGCATGAATTTCTGGGTCTGCCAGCCGGCGCTTTTCCCGAAGATCGAAGCGGACTTCCGCCACTTCCTTTCCACCGTCGAAGACCCTTCCAAAGGGGAGATTTACCTGCCCTTTGTGATCCAGGACATGCTGCGCACCGGCGGGGCCCGGGTGGAAGTGATCCCCTCCGAAAGCCAGTGGTTCGGGGTAACGTATGCGGCCGACAAGGAACAGGCGGTAGAGGCCCTGAAGGCCGAGACCACCGCGGGGAACTACCCCTCCCCCCTCTGGGGCAACGCCTGACCCCCGCGCCCGATGCCTGCCAACCGCGCCCGGGAAGTCCTTGCCCGTTTTGGGGTCGAAGGCGACCGCATACGCCTGGAACGCATCCCCCAGGGGTACATCAATGAGACCTACCGGGTGCTGGAAGGCGAAACCCCGGTATACCTGCTCCAGCGGGTGAACACCGATGTTTTCGGGTCCCCGGAGCAGGTGATGGAAAACATCCAGGCCCTCCTCCCCCATTTGCGGGGCCCCGGGTACGCCGGGCTGGAACTGGTGAAAACCCCCGAAGGGGGCTCCTGGGTGCGGGGGGAACAGGGCGATTTCTGGAGGCTGTTCACCTACCTGCCCGGGTCTATGGCCCATGCCCATACCTCAAATCCGGAAACGGCCCGCGAAGCCGGGCGGATCCTTGGGCGCTTCCACCAGCTGGTTGCTGATATCCCGGCCACCGCCCTGCATACCCCCCTGCCCCGGTTCCACGACCTGGCCTGGCGGATGGCCCAATTGGAACAGGCTTCGGAGGAAGGGCTTTCCGACCGAATCGCAGCAACGGGCCCCCTCCTGACACTGGGCAGGGACCTGGCCTCGTTTTGCGGGCAAATCCCTTTCGGGCGTTTCCCCTGGCGGGTTTGCCACAACGATGCCAAACTCAGCAACATCCTGTTTGATTCGGAATCGGGAAAGGCCCTTTGCCTGATCGACCTCGATACCCTGATGCCCGGCCACCTGATCTGGGATTTCGGCGATGCGGCCCGAACGGTCGTCAGCCCCGCAGCCGAAGACGGGGCGCAAACTGGCCCCCCGGAAATAGACCTGGCCCTGTACAGCGCCTACCTCAGCGGGTGGAAGGAGAGCGGCTTTGCGTGGGAAGCGGAAGAGGGCCGGTGGCTGTCGCACGGGGTGGTACTGATGCCGACGCTGCACGGCATCCGCGCCCTGGCAGACTACCTCCTGGGGGACCGGTACTATACCCCGGCCTACCCCGGGCAGAACCTGGAGCGGGCCCGGAACCTGCTGGGGTTCGCACAGGCCGGCCTTGCAGCCCTGCCCGGGCTGCAGCAAACCTTTCGGGAAGTTTTCGGCTAGTGCCTATTTAAAGGCGTTGAACCCGGTAATATCGGCCCCGGTAATCAGCAGGTGGATGTCGTGGGTGCCCTCGTAGGTCACCACCGACTCCAGGTTCATCATGTGCCGCATGATGGGGTATTCCCCCGTGATGCCCATGCCGCCGAGCACCTGGCGGGCCTCCCGGGCGATATTCAGGGCCATTTCCACATTGTTCCGCTTGGCCATGGAGATCTGGGCCGTAGTGGCCCTGCCCTCGTTTTTGAGTTGCCCCAGGCGGAAGGCGAGCAACTGGGCCTTGGTGATTTCGGTCACCATTTCGGCCAGTTTCTTCTGCTGCAGCTGGGTGGCCCCGATGGGCTTGTCGAACTGGATGCGTTCTTTGGAATAGCGCAGGGCCGTATCGTAGCAGTCCATGGCGGCCCCAATCGCGCCCCAGGCAATCCCGTACCGGGCGGAGTCGAGGCAGCCCAGGGGGGCGCCGAGCCCGCTCTTGCCGGGAAGGAGGTTTTCCTTGGGGACCTTTACATTGTCAAAAATCAGCTCCCCGGTGGCCGAAGCCCGCAGCGACCATTTGTTGTGGGTTTCCGGGGTGGAGAACCCTTCCATGCCGCGTTCCACGATCAGGCCGTGGATGCGGCCCTCCTCGTTTTTCGCCCAAACGACGGCGATATCGGCAAAGGGGGCATTGGAGATCCAGAGCTTGGCCCCGTTGAGGAGGAAGTGGTCGCCCTTGTCCCTGAAATTCGTGACCATGCCCGAGGGGTTCGACCCGTGGTCGGGTTCGGTAAGGCCAAAGCACCCCATCAGTTCGCCGCTGGCCAGCTTTGGCAGGTATTTTTTCCGCTGGGCTTCGTCCCCGTAGGCGTAAATCGGGTACATGACCAGGGAAGACTGCACGGAGGCAGTGGAACGCACCCCGCTGTCGCCCCGCTCGATTTCCTGCATGATGAGGCCATAGCTGATCTGGTCCAGGCCTGCGCCCCCGTATTCGGCCGGGATGTAGGGGCCGAAAGCCCCGATCTCCGCCAGGCCGCCGATGATCTGCCGGGGGAATTCCGCCCGTTGGGCATACCCTTCAATAATGGGCGAGACGTCGCGCTTGACCCAGCTGCGCGCCGCATCCCGCACCAGTTTATGTTCTTCGGTCAGCAGCTCGTCCAAAAGGTAGTAATCGGGGGCTTCGAAAAGGTCTGGTTTCATCCTTCAGATTTTCCGCCAAAGGTAGGCAAAGCAGCCCAACAAACCAACAGGAAGGCAGGGCGCTAAACGCCATTCAGGGATCGGTTTTCCCGGGGGCAAATCCCGGAATTCACGCGCCGTTTGCAGCAGGGCGGTTGAGGAAATCAGCCAGCAGGGAATGGAAGTGGTGCACCCCCTGTTCGCGGGTGGGCGAAAACCGCCCCGCCTGGTAAAACCGCGACCGGACCCCCTTGTGGACCCCTTCCACCACCTCCTCGTCTTCCAGTTCCACCCGATCGAGGTTGGAGCCGGCGCCCTGGTCGAGCTTCGAGCGGTCCCATACGTACGTCTTAAAATGGACCCGGGTCGCCGCCCCGTCGACGGGCTGCACCAGGTTGACCGAGATCCCCCAGGGGTACACGTTGAACATCATGTTGGGGAAGACCCAGAAATAATAGGCAGCCACCTTTTTCCCGTAATCGGGATGACCTTCGGGCAGGTCGAAAATGGCATCGCCCCCCGAGGCAAACCCGATCTGCAGGTTCAGGTAGTCAAAACACAGGGTCTGGTAATCGCCGTAGTCCAGTACGGCATTGAGGCCCGCATGGACAAAGGGGATGTGGAAGCCCTCCAGGTAATTGTCGCAGTACAGGGCCCAGTGCGCCTTTACCGGGTACTCCCGGCTGCGCCCCGGGTCTTCGACCAGTTGGTCGAGGGGCAGGAAGCCGACCCGCTGGTCCATGGTATCGATTACCTGCTGGAAATCGTACCCCGGGTTGAGGCCCGCAAAAAGGAACGGCCCCCACTGCCGCAGCGGAAAGGCGTGCAGGTGGTCGCAGGGGCGGGGGAACCCCTCCGCCTCAGAGAACTCGGGCATGTGTTCAAAAGTCCCATCCAGCCGGAACCTCCTGCCGTGGTACCCGCAAATCAATTTTTTGGCCGGCCCGGCCTTCCCCACCACCAGGTTGCCCCGGTGCGTGCAGACATTGCTCAGGCAATGCAGGGTCCCCGAGGCGTCGCGGGTCAGCACCATGGGTTCGTCCAAAAACCCCTCCAGGAGCACAAACGGACGGGCCGAAGACGGGGCCTGCAGGCCGCGGTCATCGCCAATCCATTGCCAGGTGCGGTAAAATACCTGGTCTTTGAGCGCTTCGAATACCCCGGGGTCCCGGTAAAAGGATGCGGGCAGGGTGGCGGCTTTGCGGATTTCGGGGTCGATAAAATATTTTTTGGCCACAGCGGTTTATTTGTACTTTTAAAGTTATGCAATTCTCTCGGAACTATACCCCTGCAAATGCCTCCCGCTAACGGCAGCCAGAAACTCGGAATCTGGATGACCACCTCCCTGGTGATCGGGAACATGATCGGGGCCGGTATTTTCCTGATGCCCTCCACCCTGGCGAAATACGGCGGCATCAGCCTGGTGGGCTGGCTGGTTTCGGCCACCGGGGCCCTACTGCTGGCCAGGGTGTTCAGCAAGCTCAGCGTTCTGGTCACCGACAGCAAGGGAGGGCCCTATGCCTTTGCCCGGGCCGGGTTCGGCGATTACATCGGGTTCCTGGTCGCCTGGGGGTACTGGATCTCGATCTGGGTCTCGGTGGCCGCCATGGGGGTGGCCTTCGTAAGCGCCCTGGGGGTCTTTTTCCCGGTCCTGGGAACCAGCCCGCTGGCGGCCATCGGGCTGAGCCTGTCGGCCATCTGGCTGCTCACCTGGGTGAACTCCCGGGGGGTGCGTTCCTCCGGGAAAATGCAGCTGCTCACCACCCTGCTCAAGCTGGTGCCCATTTTGGTGGTCATCGGCGGGGGGCTGTTCTATTTCAAGTGGGCCAATTTCATCCCCTTCAACGCCAGCGGGGAATCGTCGTGGAAAGCCATCGCCATTACGGGGACCCTGACCCTTTTTGCCTTCCTGGGCCTGGAAAGCGCCACAGTGCCTTCCGACAAGGTGGAAAACCCGGAAAAAACCATCCCCCGGGCCACCCTCCTGGGGACCGCCCTGACCACCCTGGTGTACATCCTCAGCACGGTGGTGGTGATGGGCATGATCCCGCTCGACCGCCTTTCGGAATCCACGGCACCCTTCGCCGACGCCATGCAGCTCATGGCAGGGGATCTGGGCGGGGGCCTGATCGCTGCAGGGGCAGCCATTGCCAGTTTCGGGGCCATGAACGGCTGGATCCTGATCCAGGGCCAGGTCGCCGAGGCCACGGCCAAAGACCGGCTCTTCCCGGGCATCTTCAGGAAAGAGAACACCAAAGGGGTCCCGGTTTGGGGCCTGGTGATCGGCAGCGCCCTGAGTTCCCTGGTCGCCCTGATGAATTATACCGACGGGCTGGTGGAACAGTTCCGCTTTATGATCCTGCTCTCCACCTTTTGCACCCTCATCCCCTACCTCTTTGCCTCTGCCGCCTTTGTGTCCCTTTCCCTGCAACGCATGGCCAGGGGCAGTACCCTTGTCCCGATTTTCCTGTTGGGAAGCCTGGCCTTCGGGTTCTCCCTCTGGGCTGTTTTCGGGGCCGGCGAACAATCGGTATTCTGGGGGTTCATCTTGCTTTTGCTGGGGACCCCGGTATATGTGTTTATGAAATGGAAAAAAAGCCAGACCACCCCATGAAAGCGACCACCCTTACCTCCCACTCCGAATACCTCCCCCTGGAATCGGTCTTTATCCGGCCTGCCGCACATGCGTTTACGGATGCCGGTGCCGTGGCTTCCCAGTGGAAGGCGCTGAACTTTTTGGCCCAACCCGACCTGGGGGAAGCCCTCAGGCAATACGACCGTTTTGAGTCCCTGCTCGGCCAGCGGGTGCCGGAAGTGCACCGCATGCCCCGGCAGGACGGGCTTTCCCTGGATGCCCTCTATTGCCGCGACGCCTCCATCGCCACGGACCACGGGATGGTGCTCTGCCGCATGGGCAAACCCGCCCGCCAGGGGGAACCCGGCGCGCACCGGGAAATTTATGAAGCCATGGGGCTGCCCATCCTGGGGCAGATCGAGGCCCCGGGGACCCTGGAAGGGGGCGATGTGGCCTGGCTGGACCGCGAAACCCTGGCCGTGGGCCACAGCTACCGCACCAATGCGGCGGGGATCGAACAATTAAAAGGGCTGTTGGGCCCCCTGGGCATTACCGTGGTGGTGGCCGACCTGCCCCACTTTTTGGGACCCTCGGACGTGTTCCACCTGATGTCGATCCTCAGCCCCGTAGACCGGGACCTGGCGGTGGTGTATTCCCCCCTGATGCCGATTTCCTTCCGCAATACCCTGCTGGAGCGGGGGTTTTCCCTGGTCGAGGTCCCGGAAGGGGAATTCATGTCGCTGGGGAGCAACGTGCTGGCCCTGGGCCCCAGGACCTGCCTGATGGCCTCGGGCAACCCGGAAACCGAAAAAGCGCTGAGGGATGCGGGGTGCGGGGTGCTGACCTATGAAGGCAGTGAAATCAGCCTGAAAGGGGGCGGGGGGCCCACTTGCCTTACCCGGCCGTGGAAACGCCGGGTGGCCGTCAACGGTTGAGGTAGAATTCCCGGGTCAGGCGGTGGTACGCCTCTGAAAACCGGTTGCGCCCCACCTCCAAAATGAGTTCGTCTTCCTGCACCTCCAATTCCCGGAAGGAAAAGCACAGCAGGCTCCTTTTGAGGGGGGAACCCGCGGTGCCCCGCACCCGGGTGATGCGGGTGGGGAACAGCCCGTGGGACCCGGCAAGCCTGATGAAGCCTGCCTCCTCCGCGAAAGGCAGGATCAGGCAAAACTGCCCGTGGGGCGATAAGAGGGCCACGGCCCCGGCCAGCAACATCCCGAAGGGCAACGCCTGTTGCTGCCGCGCCAGGTCCCTGGAGGGGTCCCCGCTGGGGACTTCCCCCGGGTAGAAGGGCGGGTTGGACACCACCAGGTCGTACCCCCCTTCCATTTCCGCCACAAATTCGTCCAGGCCTGCGTGGTAACAAAACAACCGGTCTGCCCAGGGGGAGGCCTCGAAGTTACCCACGCACTGCTCAAACGCCTCCGGGTCGATTTCCAGGGCGTCAATGGTTTCCGCTGCCGACCGCTGGGCCAGCATGAGGGCGATGAGCCCCGTGCCGGCCCCGATGTCGAGGATGGTATCGGGCATAGGTTCCAGGGGCACCCAGGCCCCGAGCAACACCCCGTCGGTACCCACCTTCATGGCGGCCCGGTCCTGGGCGATGGTAAATTGCTTGAAACGAAAGGGGGAAGCCATGGCAATCGGGAAAAAAGTTGGCAAAAGGGCCGGTTACTGCCCCAGGTAAAGGTCGATCAGGCCCTCGGGGGTGCGGATGTGGACGGTTTGCCCCTCACGGTCTACCTTCACGATGAAATCATCCGTGACGGGAATCAACAGTTCTTTTCCGTCCTTTTCAGCCACAAAAAGGGCCTGGGGGCCCTGGTCGTTGACCGACCGGATGACCCCGACCTGCCCGTGGACGGCATCCTGCAGGGAAAACCCGATGACTTCGTGGTAATAAAACCGGTTCCCGGTGAGTTTCGGCAATAGTTCCAGGGGGAGGTAGAGCTCGCAGCCCAGCAGGCGGGAGGCTTCGGGTTCCGTATTCACCTCCTCGAAACGGATGCGCAGCAGGTTCGACTTGTGCAGCCGGCTCTGGCGCATAAAAAATGGAACCAGGTCGCTGCCGAGGGCCACGAGCACTGATTCCATATTTTCGTATTCCTGGGGGGAATCCGTGTCCAGCTTGGCCAGGACCTCCCCTTTATAGCCGTGGAGGGAGACGATCTTACCGAGGTAAAAGCAATCCTCCTTCCGCATGGCCGGTGTGTGTTACTGCTTTTCTGTATCTGCCTCTTCTGCAGCAGGAGCTTCCCCGGCCTCAGCGGCTGGAGCTTCTTCGGTGGCAGCAGCTTCCGCTTCCACTGCGGGGGTCTGCTCAGCGGCAGCTTCTTCGGCAACGGCTTCTTCTGCTACAGCTTCTTCAGCGACGGCTTCTTCGGCGACTTCCTCTGCAGCTTCAGCAGCAGCGGCCTGTGCCCGCTTCTCGTTGGCTTCCTTCTCGGCTTCCAGGGCTTTTGCCCGGGCCTCGGCTTTGGCCTTCTCCAGCCCTTCTGACTTGGAAGAAATTTTCTGCTCCTTCTCGGCTACCCAGGCCTCGAACTTCGCTTCAGCCTGCTCTTCGGTCAGGGCCCCCTTGCGGACGCCGGCCTTCAGGTGGTGCTTCAGCAGCACGCCCTTGTAGGACAAAATCCTGCGGGCGGTCTCGGAGGGCTGGGCGCCATGGTCGAGCCACTGTACGGACTGGTCCATATTGATCTCGATGGTGGCAGGGTTGGTGTTGGGGTTGTAGATCCCGAGTTTTTCCAGGAACTTTCCATCGCGCTTGGCCCGCGCGTCGGCGGCTACGATCCAGTAAAAGGGTTTGCCTTTTTTACCGTGTCTTTGAAGTCTTATTCTAACTGGCATATCACATTAATTTGTGGGGTACCCGACCCCGGTTATTAATCCATTACTACAGCTTCAGGTCGCTGTTCAGCCGCGGGACGAAGTCCCAAAGCGGGTGCAAATATACGGTTCTTTGCGGAATCTTGAGGGGCTGCAGGCGATTTTTTTAAGCCCCGGACGGGGCGACGGTTTCCGCGGTGGTTGATAACTCCTTAAAACAACCTTTTTTTAGACGGCGGTGTTTCTCTATTTTTATCGGTCCAAACTCCGACCCGCACCCTTATGTACCTGATTTTTGATACGGAAACCACGGGCCTGCCCAAGCGCTGGGACGCCCCGGCCAGCAATACCGACAACTGGCCGCGGTGCGTGCAGATCGCCTGGCAGTTGCACGATGCCTCGGGAAGGCTTTTGGAGCAGTTCGATGCCCTGGTGCAACCCGCGGGGTTCAACATCCCCTACGATGCGGAACAGATCCACGGGATCTCGACGGCCCTCGCCCAAAAAGAAGGAAAGCCGCTGGCCGAAATCCTGCAGGCCTTCAAAGCGGCCCTCGGGCGGACCAAATTCCTGGTGGGCCAGAACGTGGGGTTCGACGTCAACGTCATGGGCGCCGAATTTTACCGGCAGGGGGAAGCAAACCCGCTGGAAACCTTCCCCGTGCTCGACACCTGCACGGAGGAAACGGCGGAACGCTGCCAGCTGCCCGGGGGACGCGGGGGAAAATTCAAGCTCCCCACCCTTACCGAACTCCACCAGCACCTCTTCGGGGAACCCTTTGAGGAAGCCCACAACGCCAGCGCCGACGTGGAAGCGACCACCCGCTGCTTCCTGGAACTGCTGAGGCTGCGGGCCTTCCCGGCGCAGCAGCTCGGGGTGGGGCCGGGATACTTTGAGGAATTCGAGGCCGCCAACCCCGGCCCGATCGCGCTGTTGGGGCTCAAACACAAAAACCTCAAGAAGGCTTCCGAAGCCCTGGCCCGGAAAGCGGCCCAGGCGGAAAGCGGCCTGAGCCATGCCGAGATCCGGGAAAATGAAAAAACCCTGGAAGACGCCGTTTTCGTGCACCTGCACAACCATTCGCAGTTTTCGGTCCTGCAATCGACCATCAAAATAAAGGAGCTGGTGGCGGCAGCGGCCAAATACAACATGCCCGCCGTGGCCCTGACCGACCACGCCAACATGATGGGGGCCTTCCATTTTGTGCGGGAGGTAAACAGCTACAACAAAAGCCTGGCCGATGCGCCCGAAGGGGAGGAAAAACAGGAAATCGTGCCCATCCTCGGGTGCGAATTCTACGTTTGCGAAGACCGCCACAACAAATCGGTGAAAGACTACGGGTACCAGGTGGTGATGCTGGCCAAGAACAAAAAGGGCTACCTGAACCTGGCCAAGATGTCGTCCATCGCCTACACCGAAGGGTTTTACTACGTGCCGCGGATTGACCGGGAGGTGGTCCGCAAATACCGCGATGACCTGATTGTGCTGACCGGGAACCTCTACGGGGAAGTGCCCTCCAAAATCCTGAACGTGGGGGAAAAGCAGGCCGAAGAAGCCTTGCTGTGGTGGAAGGAGCAGTTCGGGGACGACCTCTATGTAGAGCTGCTGCGCCACGGGCAGGAAGACGAAGACCGGGCCAACCAGACCCTGGTGGCCCTGGCCAGGAAACACGGGGTTTCCCTGGTGGCCACCAACAATACCTACTACTGCGAAAAGGAGGAAGCCGAAGCCCACGACATCCTGCTTTGCGTGAAGGACGGGGAAAAGCGCTCCACGCCCATCGGCCGGGGCCGGGGCTACCGCTTCGGCCTGCCCAACCAGGAATACTACTTCAAGTCGCCGGAGCAGATGAAGGAATTGTTCCGCGACCTGCCCGAGAGCATCCTGTCCATCGGGGAAATCATTGCCAAAATCACCCCCTTCGACCTGGCCCGGGAGGTGTTGCTCCCGAAATTCGAGATCCCCCCGGAGTTCAAGGTCGCGGAAGACGCCCAGGACGGCGGGAAACGGGGCGAAAACGCCTACCTGCGCCACCTGGCCTACCAGGGGGCCGGCAAACGCTATGGGGAGGTCACGGAGGCCATCCGGGAACGGATGGATTTTGAGCTGGCCACCATCGAGAACTCCGGGTACCCGGGGTATTTCCTCATCGTGGAAGACTTTATCCGGGAAGCCCGGAACATGGGGGTTTCGGTGGGTCCCGGAAGGGGCTCGGCCGCCGGTTCGGTGGTGGCCTACTGCCTGGGCATCACCAACATCGACCCCCTGAAATACGACTTGCTTTTTGAGCGCTTTTTGAACCCCGACCGGGTTTCCATGCCCGATATCGACATCGACTTCGACGACGAGGGGCGCTCCAGGGTCATGGACTACGTGATCGGAAAATACGGGGCCAACCAGGTGGCCCAGATCGTCACCTACGGGACCATGGCGGCCAAATCGTCGATCCGCGATACGGCCCGGGTGCTGGACCTGCCCCTGGGCGATGCCGACCGCCTGGCCAAGCTGATCCCCAACATGGCGAAATTCGGCAAGCTGTTCGACGTGCCCCAGGAGGAGCTGAAAAAGAAGTTCCGGGCCGACGAATACGAGAAAATCCAGGAGTTGCTGGGGGTCTCCGAAGGCGATGACCTCGAGGCACAGACGGTGAACATGGCCCGGGTGCTGGAGGGTTCCCTCCGCAATACCGGCATCCATGCCTGCGGGGTGATCATCACCCCTGACGACATCACCAACTTCGTCCCCGTGGCCACCGCCAAGGATTCCGACCTCTACGTCACCCAGTTCGACAACTCGGTGGTGGAAAGCGCCGGGCTGCTGAAGATGGACTTCCTGGGGTTGAAGACCCTGACCCTGATCAAAGACACGGTGAAAATCGTGAAAGCGCGGCTGGGGCTGACCCTGGTGCCCGACGACTTCCCCCTGGACGACGCCAAAACCTACGAACTCTTCCAAAGGGGCGAAACCATTGGGATCTTCCAGTACGAATCGCCGGGGATGCAGAAATACCTGAAGGAACTCAAGCCCACGGTCTTTGACGACCTCATCGCCATGAACGCCCTCTACCGGCCCGGGCCCATGGAATACATCCCGAGCTTTATCGCCCGCAAGCACGGGGAGGAGGAAATCACCTACGACCTCCCGGAAATGGAGGAATACCTGAAGGAAACCTACGGGATTACCGTCTACCAGGAGCAGGTGATGCTGCTCTCCCAGAAACTGGCCGGCTTTACCAAGGGCGAGGCCGATGTACTGCGCAAGGCCATGGGGAAAAAGATCTTCGCCCTGCTGGAAAAACTAAAGCCCAAGTTCCTCGACGGGGGCGAAGCCCTGGGCCACCCCAGGGAGGTGCTGGAAAAGGTCTGGAAAGACTGGGAAGCCTTTGCCTCCTATGCCTTCAACAAGAGCCACTCCACCTGCTATGCCTACATCGCCTACCAGACGGCCTACCTGAAGGCCCATTACCCGGCCGAATACATGGCGGCGGTGCTCTCCAACAACATGAACGACATCAAGCAGGTCACCTTCTTCATGGAGGAGTGCCGCCGGATGGGGCTCGACGTGCTGGGGCCCGACGTGAACGAGTCGTACTATAAATTCGCCGTAAACAAGGAAAACCAGGTGCGCTTCGGCATGGGGGCCATCAAAGGGGTGGGGCGTTCCGCAGTGGACACCATCGTGGAAAACCGCAAGGAAAACGGGCCCTACACCTCGGTCTTCGACCTGGCCAAAAGGGTGGAACTGCGGGCCGCCAACAAAAAGGCCTTTGAAAACCTGGCCCTGGCCGGGGGCTTCGATTCCCTGGGCGATGCCCACCGGGCCCAGTACTTCCATGCCGGGCCCGACGGGGTGACCTTCCTGGAAAAAGTGCTCCGTTTCGGGGCCCGCTTCCAGGAAAGCGAGAACTCGGCCCAGGTAAGCCTGTTCGGGACGGCGAGCGAAGTGCAGATCGAAGAGCCGGAAATCCCGCCCTGTGAGCCCTGGGGCACCATGGAAACCCTGAAGCGGGAAAAGGAAGTGGTGGGGATCTATATTTCAGGGCACCCCCTGGACGATTTCAAGACCGAGATCCAGGCCTTCTGCAATGCGGAAATCGGCGCCTTCAACGACCCGGAAGCCTACCTGAACCGCGAGCTGTCGGTGGCGGGGGTCATCACCGACGTGCAGCACCGCATGTCGCGCAACGGCAAGGGGTGGGCCTCCTTTGTGCTGGAGGACTATTCCGACAGCTACGAGTTCCGGATCTTCGGGGAGGAATACCTGAAATTCCGCCACTTTTTAACCATCAATGCCTTCCTGTACCTGAAGGTCTTCATCCGGGAGGGGTGGGTGAACCGCGACACCGGTAAAAAGGGGGAACCGCGGCTGCAATTCAACCAGTGCCTGCTGTTGCAGGACGTGATGGAGGCCTTTGCCCGGAAACTGACCATACAGCTCGACATCGACCAGTTGCACGAAACCCGCATCCACGAATTAAAGGAAACCCTAAGGGCCTTTAAGGGAAGCCACCCGCTGAGTTTTGTGGTGTACGAAATGCAGGAAGCCATCAAGGTTAACCTCACCAGCCGCAAACAAAAGGTACAGATCAGCTCGGAACTGCTGCACCGCCTGAAAGACCAGGAAGTCCATTTCAAGCTCAACTAGCCCCGGGGGCGAAAACCGGGCAACCCCCGGCCCATAGGGGCCTTCGATCCGTACATAGGCAAAATGTATGCCCCCCGTGTAAGGTTCCGGAAAATAAATTGACTACCTTTGCACTAATTTAAATTTTAAGGAAAAATGGCTTTAGAAATAACCGATGCCACTTTTGAAGAAGTGGTCCTGAAAAGCGATAAACCCGTAGTAGTGGATTTCTGGGCAGCCTGGTGCGGCCCCTGCCGGATGGTGGGCCCGATCATCGAAGAGCTGGCCCAGGAATACGATGGCAAGGCCGTGGTGGGAAAGGTCGACGTAGACAAGCACCAGCAGTTCGCCGCCAAATTCGGTATCCGCAACATCCCGACCGTACTGGTCTTCAAGGGGGGTGAAATCGTAAACCGGCAGGTGGGGGTAAGCCCCAAAAAAGTGTATGCAGAGGCCATAGACGCCGCCCTGTAACCCTGAAGAAACGCCCATACCAACCCGGCCCTGCGGCCGGGTTTTTTTGTGCCCTCCCCCCGGGGGGAGTTTCGTATCTTTAGCCTGTGGACCTGCAATCGGAACTTCATAAAGCCCCCCTGTTTGAAAACCTGCCCCTGCTGGTAAAGCAGGTGGTGGAGGGGTACATCAGTGGGATCCACAAAAGCCCCTTCCACGGGTACTCGGCCGAGTTCGCCGAGCACAAGATCTACAACCCCGGGGAGAGCACCAAGCATATCGACTGGAAGCTGTTCGCCAAAACCGACAAGCTCTACACCAAGAAATACGAGGAGGAGACCAACCTGCGGTGCCACCTGATCGTGGACAATTCGGCCTCCATGTATTACCCCGTGGTCAAACGCCTGGACCTGGACCACCTGAACAAAATCGGGTTTGCCGTGCTGGCGGCAGGGGCGCTGATGCAGCTGCTCAAAAAACAGCGAGATGCCGTGGGGCTCAGCGTTTTTTCGGATGCCTACCAGTATTACGCCCCGGAAAAGGGGAGCGAACGGCATTACCAGATGCTGATGGGGGCCCTGGGGGAGGTCGCCATGCAGCCCCCGGACCGCAAAGGCACGGCCCTGCACACCTACCTGCACCTGATCGCCGAAAAGCTGAAACGGCGCAGCCTGGTGGTGCTCTTTACCGACATGCTGCAAACCGAGGTGGACGATGAGCGCCTCTTTGAAGCCCTGCGCCACCTGAAATACAACAAGCACGAGGTGCTGCTGTTCCACCTGACCGACCGCAAAACGGAACTGGACTTCGCCTTCGAAAACACCCCCCGCAGGTTCACCGACGTGGAAACCGGGCAGCGCATAGACCTGTATCCGGAAAACGTGCGGGAGTCGTACCAGAAGGCCCTTCAGGAGTACCTGCACGCCCTGAGGCTGGTCTGCGGCCGCTACAACATCAAATACCTGCAGGTGGACGTGGCCGAACCCTTCGCCCGCGTAATGAACGCCTTTATGGTGGAGCGGCAGCGCTTCGCCTGAACCCCGCGACTTAATTTGGTTTTTTGTTTGCCGGATTGAAATAGTACCGTATATTTGCCCACACTTTTGAAGAAAAAGTGCTGACAATTTCCGTCAAAACCAACTGTTGTTGGTGCCTTCGGGCTGGAAAATTGGTCTGGTAGTTCAGTTGGTTAGAATACCTGCCTGTCACGCAGGGGGTCGC
>CAZIJW010000009.1:34791-121264 GCA_964539905.1 uncultured Robiginitalea sp. | reverse complement strand
CTCCGCCAGGAGGACCTCCAGGTTTGGGTTTACGATTTCGTACCACCGGTAGCCGTCGGCCAGGTCCGTAGCCAACAGGGGAGTGCCCGCTTCCCCTGCGCAAATACCTACACGCTCCGGGAAGGTGATGGGGGGGGTCAGGTCGACTATCTCGCCCTGTAGGTCGAAATAAGGGCCGCAGCCCAGGAGGGTGGAGAAGGACGTCTGCGGGCAATCGGGCGCATCTCCGGCGTCATTGTAGGGGACAATCCGGATGTAATAGATGCGATTGGGTTCAAAGTCGATTACATTGATTTCCGTGACGTTCCCAAAATTATCCCCGTCCAGGATATCGTTTTCTAAAGGGGAGGTCCCGATGGAAACCCGATACCCATTTGCCCCGGCCACGGGTTGCCAGCGTATCAGGGGGGAAAGGGGGATATTGGGTTCCCCATCGAGCGGGTAGAGGATGGTTGCGCAGCCCGGGAGGGTCGCCAAAGGGCCCGTCCTGAAGGATTGGGTAGGGCAGTTTGGTTCGGCCCCTATGTCGTTGTACGGGGTGATGGTGACATATACGGTTTGTTCTTCCGGCAGGTCCACCGGCGGGTTATAGCTCAGGGAGTTTCCCACATCAAAGTCGTTCAGCAAGTCGGTCCCACCAGGGGTGGTCCCGATGCTGATGCGGTAACCGGTGGCCGAAAGGCTGTATGCCCATCGTATGGTCGACCCTACCGGCACGTTTTCGCTGTTTTGAGCCGGGCTGGTCAGCGTGGTGCAAGGGGGAGGCGTGGTGACCGCAACCGTCCGGAACGAATAGGACGCACATTCGATATTGGGTTGGTTCAACAGGATCAGGGTGATGGTCACGTAAACCAGGGAATTGGCAGGAAGCCCTTGCGGGGGGGTAAAGGAGGCATTGGGCCCCACCCCCGTCGTGAGGATATCATCCCCGCCGGGTACGGTCCCCAGGGAAACTTCGTACCCGGGGATCCCCGGTACGGGTTCCCAGCTGATGGTGGCGTCCAGTGCCACATTGGTCTGGCCGGAAAAAGGGGAAATAGGTGCAGGGCACTCCTGTGCCCATCCGGTCATTCCCAAAAACAAGGCACTCAGGCAAAGCAATTTATGTAGCGTTTCCATAGCAGCAGGAAGGGAAAAATACGAATTTACCCCCAAATCCTGCAGGCCATAGGGTCAAAGGGCCGGATTAAACGACAGGCACCCGCCAACTGACCCGGGTTACAGGTCGCGTTTTTTCAGCAGGGCAAGGGACCCGTAGAGGAAGAGGGCCGTCCAGGCAGCCACCAGGAGGAATTCCCACCAATGCACCTGGTAGTTGAGTTCCAGTTTTTCCCCGATCTGGTTGGCCACGGATTGTACCGCATTCAGGCGGGTGAAAGGCTCTTTGATCAGGTTGGCCATCGATTCCAGGGGCAGGAAGCTTTTAATGGTTTTGGCGGTTTCCCAGGAGACGAACTTCCACCCCAGGACACCGAAAATCACCTGTTCCACAATAGACCAGATAATCAGGAAGCCCAGGGCAAAGGCAGAGCGTTTGACCAGGATCCCCAAAAAGAGGCAGAAACTGAAAAAGCCGACCAGTTTCACAAAGAAGGCCAGGAGGAATTCAAGGTCCGAAAAAACGATGGAAAGCTCTGTATAATCGGAATAAATACCCCCTAGTACCAGGGAAACTACAAATACAAACAGGGTGGAAATACCCGCAAACACCAAAACGGTCAGGAATTTTGAGGCGATGAATTCCCGTTTCGACAGCCCGTCGATCAGGTTCTGCTTGATGGTTTTGTTCGTGTATTCATTCGACATCATCGACACGATCACGATAGCCAGGAAGAGTTTGAAAATGGCCGCTACAAAGGTGTTGAAGTGCCAGATATAGGGAAAATTGAAGATCCCCTGTTCGGCCAGGTGGAACTGGATGGGGCCGATGTCGAATTTGATGGCCGCAATCAGCGCGATGGAGGTCAGCAGCACGAAATAGGACAAGATCAACACCCGGCTCGACCGGTTGTTCCAAAGCTTGATATATTCTATTTGAAGGAGTCGTTTCATGGGCAAAGGCTGGGGCGGGTTACGGGGCGTCCTGGTGGTTGGTGATGGTGAGGAACTGTTGTTCGAGGCTTTCTTTTCGCCTGACCAGGTGCGAAAGCACAATCTGGTGTTCAAAACACAGGCGGTTCAGGGTCACCGCGTCCATGGGGTCCCTGAGGTAGGCCGTAAGCAGCCCGTTTTCTTCCTGTACCCTGGAGATGGACGGCAGGTTTTCCAGGAAGGCCCTGAGGGCCTGCTGGTTTTCGGCCCGCAATTCAAAGAACCCGTGGCTGGCCAGCATCCCGTCTACCGTACCGGAATAGAGGTTGACCCCTTTGCGGAGGATCACCACGTGGGAACAGACCTTTTCCACCTCGTCCAGCAGGTGGGAGGCCAGCAAAATGGTAGTGCCTTCGGCGGCAATTTTTTTGATCAATTCCCGGATCTGGTGGATGCCCTGCGGGTCGAGCCCGTTGGTGGGCTCGTCCAGGATAAGGATTTCCGGGTCGTTCAACAGGGCAGAGGCAATGGCCAAACGCTGTTTCATCCCAAGGGAAAAAGTCCGGAATTTGGAATCGCGGCGGTCCCACAGGCCAACCAGCCGGAGCTTTTCTTCGATCTGCCCGTACGGGACTTCCTTGATCCGGCAAACCAACCTGAGGTTTTCCAGGGCCGACAGGTAGGGGTAGAAATTGGGCCGCTCAATAATGGCCCCTACTTTCTTGAGGGCCTGGTGGGTGGAGGTATTCCCGTCAAACCAGCTGAAGGAACCCGAGGTTTTGTTCACCACATTGAGCACGATGCCGAGGGTGGTGGATTTCCCGCTTCCATTCGGCCCGAGCAGGCCGTATACATTGCCTTTTTCAATGGTAAAGGACAGGTCCTTCACGGCCACCAGGTGCCCGAACTTTTTGGTGAGGTGGTCAACGGTCAGTATGGTTTCCAAAGGGAATCTTTTTGATAGGGGGTTTCCTTAGTTGACGAGATTATGCGTATTTTGTTACATGGAAAAGCCGACTTCATGACAGAGGAGCGCCTGATGTCCAGGAAAAAACCCGCTTTCCCGGTGTGTCCGGAACTGGAAGCGTACCTGGAGGAATTCAGCCGAAAAATCGAAATCCCGATCAGTTACGAGGACCTGCTCCGTTTTGCAGGTGCCGTCGTAGTCTACGATGCCCAGGGGGAGGACACCCTCTGGGTGCGGGCCTATTATTCCGATTCGGAGCGGCAGGAAATCGACCTGAGCCTCAAACGGGTCTATTCCATCTTGCATTCCGACGGGAGCGACCGGATCTTCCAGTACCTGAACGTCGATGCCGTGGATTACTGCACTTTCGGGAATTCCAAGCCGTTCCGGATCAAGGTGCGGAATATCCTGAACGATAACTTCACCTATTTCTACGTCAAAAAAACCGACGCTTCCCGTATCTACGGGCTGGAGCTGGAGCACATGCTTTCGCCCTATAACCTGAACTTCCTGGTGTGCGGCAATACGCTCATCGAGGAACATATTGCAGGCATCCCGGGCGATGTATTTATCCGGGATATGCTGCCCTCCTGCTCAGAATCCGAAAAGGCACAGCTGGCGAAGGAATTCGTCAAGTTCAATGAACGCTGTATGATCCGGTTGCTCGGCGATATGCGCTCGTACAACTATGTGATTATGCCAGTCCACGATTTTGACCATGTGGTCTACCGCATCCGCGCCATCGATTTTGACCAGCAGTGTTTTGAGGGGAAGTTGAAGATCTACCGCCCCCAATTCTTCAAAGAGAATTTCACCATGGTGGAGCTGGTCCGGAAAAAGCTCCTCCCGGATTCCGTGGATCAGTACAAGGTTGAGGAGCGGTCCATCGTGGCCAAGCGCATCCTGAGTTCCGGCGACCGCATCCGCAAACTGGTCGAAATTGCAAGGAAGGACACCATATCACTCCCGGAGCATGTTGAGCGCCTGAAGGCTGACATCTATGACCTCACCCTCGACGTGAAGTTCAGGAAATGCGAGACCATGGGGGATGTCCTCGCCCTGGCCCTCGATTTTGTAAAGCGGAATTACGAGGATGTCAGTATGCGGCAAATCATCGAAAAGCGGATCCGGATTTGATTTTGGAAGATTGAACTTTAACGCCGTATGAACCCATTATATATCCTCTTCGGTTGCCTATTTTGGGTTTCCCTGGCCCTTGGTCAGTTACCCCCGCCCGATATTTCTGCCATTTCCAGAAAGTACCTGGATATTGCCTATGCACAGGTCTCCGCCTCCCAAAAGCTGGATATTTACCTCCCCGATAACGGGAGCGGTCCCTTTCCGGTGATCCTCGCTATCCATGGAGGTGCTTTTAAATTTGGGGATAAGCGGGATGGCCAGCTGGCGCCCATGTTGGAGGGTTTGGGCCGGGGGTATGCGGTGGTGTCCATCAACTACCGCCTCAGCGGGGAAACCCCCTGGCCCGCCCAAATTGAGGATTGCAAGGCCGCGGTACGGTGGATCCGCGCCCGGGGCCGGCAGTATGGTTTGGACGGGGAGCGGATTGCAGCCTGGGGTAATTCAGCGGGAGGGTATCTGGCGGCCTTTCTGGGTACCTCTGCGGGCATTGCCGCCCTGGAGGGTGAAACCTTGGGGAACCCCGGCCAATCGAGTCGTGTGCAGGCGGTGGTGGACTGGTACGGGCCTACGGATTTCCTCATGATGGATTCCCAGTTGCAGGCCAGCGGGGTGGCAGATCCCATGCCGCATTCGGTGCCGGATTCCCCGGAATCCGAATTGCTCGGGGTCAACCTGGCCGATGCCCCTGAAATGGTTCGAAATGCGGATCCCACAACGTATGTTACGCAGGACGACCCCCCTTTTTTAATACAGCATGGCCTGGAGGATAACCTGGTACCCTACCAGGGGTCTGTACTTCTCGGGAGAAAACTGGGGAAATGCCTGGGCCATGAGCGGGTGATCGTTGAACTCTTCGCTGCCACAGGCCATGGAGGTCCTGCATTCATCTCAGCGGGAAACCTGGAACGCGTCTTCGAGTTTCTCGACAGACACCTGAAGGAATGACAAAAGGCTTTATAAACCTCCTGGTAATCAATAGATCTGGGTTTGAAACCAGGGGTAAGCCCCCTCCCCCGACCAAAAGATATTCGCACTTTCCGCAAAGCCAAAGCAGGGGAGCGGGTTTTCCTAACCCAATCGATTCTTTTTTGAAAGAGCCTAGTTTTTAAGCGGGACAAGCGTTGCCTCCAACTGGTAAGCGCTTTTTCCCAGCACTGCGGTCCGGAGGAAATGATGGACTTCCCCAAGCCGCTGCATCATGGCCGCGGTCGCTATTTCGTGTCCTGCCCCGATTTCCCTGTAGAAATAGTAGGGGTAATTGTTTTTGGCAAATACCCTTGCCAGGAAATCCGACCCAAAAAAGCCTTTATTCAACAGGCGCCGTTTGGAAAACGGGACGACCTTATCCTCAGAGCCGTGGAAAAGCAGGGTGGGGCTCGGTTGCCGGGTGTATTCCGGTTTCCCGGTGGTGCTGAAAATGGCCCCGGCAAAGGCGATCACCCCTTTAAAGCTGAACCCTTCCGGCAGTACCGCCCGCAGGGCATGGTTGTTTTTCTCGTATAAATCGCCATGGAGGCTGGCTATGGCCCCGGCGCTCGAACCGGAAAGGATAATGTTCCCTGGATCGATCCGGAGTTCCCCTGCCCTGGAGACCAGGAAAGCGGTAGCTGAAAAAAGGTCTTCCACCGCCAGGTCTATGGCATTTTCCAGGGGTTCCGTATTGAAGATCCCCACCTGGTCGTATTTCCCCCTAAGCCCCAGACGGTAGTCTACGGAGGCGACTTTCCAGCCGTTGTGCACAAGGCTGTTGATGTAGGCGTTATAAACGGGGGCATCGCGACGGCCGGTGACAAAACTCCCCCCGAACACAAAGATGACGCAGGGCCTTACCTCGGTGTCCCCGGCCATTTGGTAGAAATCCAGGTAAAGGGTGGAGTCGCGCTCTGCGAACGGCAGGGTCCGTTTCTCAATGGATTCCGGCAAGGGCTCGTACGCCTGTCCCCAGGCGTTAAGGGAGAACAACAGGGACAAAAAATACCCTGTCCGCAATGCAATTCTTTTCATGGGGATTGGTTTTGATAAAAGTAGGGTTTCCGGGGCAGACTTGCGACCCCTCGAACAACGTCTTTTGCACGCCGTTTTTGTCAAAATGGGGGATTACGGGAATTTCCGTTTAAGAACCCGGGGGCAGGGTTTCGCCACAGTTGGTTTCCCCGGGGTTATGCCCGGTCCTCCCTGTGGCTTCCCGTTGGTTTCCCCGGCAGGTCCTCACGATTTTTGTTCCCGGTTGAAATAGACCAGGTAGTAATACATCTGCCGCTCCTCATCCCAACCTTTTTCCACGAATTTTTCAGCGGATTCCGGGTTGATGAAATTCAGTTTGATCTGGATGTTGGTGTCGAGTTGGATGACGTTGCTGAGCTTTTTCCGGCTATCGGAAACGGCTTTGTTCGCGATCTGGAAACTGGAAACATCCTCGATGCTGTATTTGGGACCCTTTTCCGTTTTGTAGTGACGGAATTCCGGAATGAGTTCGGGGTTTTCCATCACCTCGCTCAGGAAGCGGGTTTCTTCAAACGTATCGTTTTTGGCGAAGTGGTTCACGGCCCGGTTCATAAACAGGACCTCCTGCTGCTTGTCCTCGGCGGGCAGCACCACATCTTTGGCGAAATGCTGGCAGAATTTCAGGTAGTTTTTCGTGTAGAAGGTCTCATCGGTCAGGGGGGCCAGGCCCAAAAATTCCTCCAGCCAGTATTTGGCGTCATACCGGTTGCTGTCTACCGAGAGCACTTTGTACCCCTGTTCGGCTTCCCGGTTAAAAATCAGGCAACCCTTGTCGAGGCGCTGCAGGTTTACCCCTTGTTGGATCAGCACGTCGAGCAGGGCCCCTTTTTCCCGGAACTGCAGGAAATCCTGCTTGACCTCGCTTTTGAAGATCCCGAGGGCGTCCACCCGTTCATTGTCGAGCAGTACATCAGTCATGTACACCACATAGCACTCCCCGTTTTTGATGTGCGGATGTTTGGACTGTTCGTACAGGTGGTTCGCAATTTCGCGTGAAACTGCGTGCAGGCTTGAAGGGTCCCGGAACACTTTGGCAACAGCCTCATGGAGGGGGTGGAATTCCAGGCCGGCCTCGTGCCGGAAACAGAAGTAATTTTCTTCCTTCTCGCGGAAGGGTTTAAAGAAATATTCCTTTAAAAGCCCGCTCAGCTCATCGTTCAGGGGGTAGGGGGCCTCGGTCAGAAACAGGGGTTCACCCCGGTGTTTATTGCCAACGCGGTGCAGGGAAACTGTTTCCAGTTGGGTAGCGAAGAGGTTCAGCATGGTATTGGGTGGGGGTTAGGGTAATTTCCCGGGATTTTTAGTTCCAGTTCTCGTCAAAATCAAGGTCGTCATAGTGGTCAAGGGGTTCCTCGAAATCCAGGCCGGGCTCGGCTTCAAAGTGTTTTTCCGGGGGTGAGTCGGGCAGTTCCCCAAAACTGAACAACAGGTTGGGGTAGGATTTCCCGACTTCTTTTTCGGCTACATCGGCCAGTTCCACAAAAAAGGTCCACATGCTGAGGAAATCATAGACATACAGCAATTTGGGAGATCGCTCGTCCATAACCGCGCCCAGGGGGGTATCGCGCATCAGCCGGACCCCATCCTGGCCTTCCCTCATGTCAAAAAGGGGGATCTCTTCTTCCTGGTTCCAGGCCTCATCGGCGGTAAAGAAAGAGGCCATTTCATTACCCAGGAAACCAAAGGACTGGCTGATGACATTGTGGAGCTCTTCCAGGGAACAGTCGCGTTCCACTTCCAGGTCCCGGAAAACATCTTCCTCTGCATCCAGAATGACTCGGATTTTGTAAATCATCAGGGGGTGGGGTTTTTAGGTCGTCCGGCAAATTTACGAAGAAATACGCGTTCTTCGGGCACCCTGCATTTCCAACAGCACATACCATTGCAGCCCAAACAATACGGAGGCCAGCACCAGGTGCAGGGCCTGGCTTCCCCAGGGAAACCCGAGGTAATTCATGGCCGTTCCGGAAGCGATGATGCCCAAAACCACCCACAGGCTTGCGTACACTTTTTTAAAGCCCAACCCCTGGGAAAATACCCGGTAGGCTGCCCACAGGTGGAGCAACAGCAGGAGGATGGAAAAAGAGCGGTGGACGTAAAACAGGGTATCCGGGTCCTGCAGCCAAAGCATTTTCGCATCCATGCCCAGGGTTTCGGCCTGGTGGTCGATAAACTGGCGTACCTGGGTCCCCATCAGGATTTGCAGGAAACTCAACGGGACCAGCGCCCACCAAAGCCTGGTCAGCAGCGGGTCGTGTACCCCGGATCCCGATGCCTTGCGGGCATCGTAGACCATCCAGAGGAGCAACCCGGCAATGAGGAGCGCCATGAACATGTGCAAGGTGATCTTCACCGGTTCCAGCACGGAATAGACCACCGTGGCCCCCAACCAGGCCTGAAACCCAATGGCGACCACGCCTACCCAGGCCAGCACCACCCGGTACCTTTTTTCTTTCCACCACGCCACTGAAGCCAGGGCCAGCAGGAACATGGCAAGGCCGGCAAGGGCGCCCAGCAGGCGGTTCAGGTATTCTATCCAGGTGTGGACGGCATTGAATTCGGCGTAATCGTGGCGGGTGTAGAGGCTCCAGTTTTCTTCGTGGAATTCCGTGCCCGTGGTAAAATCCTGCTGCGCCAACAGCAATTGTTCCCCGCGGATAATTACCTGCCCTTTTTCAAATGTGCGGCCAGGGGCCCAGCGAAGGGCGGCTTCCTCGGTGGGAGGGACCAGGTAGCCAAAGCACTTGGGCCAGTCGGGGCACCCCATCCCGCTTCCCGTCATCCGCACCACCGCCCCCGCGACGATGACCAGGTACACCAGGACCAGGGAGGTCCTGGCCAAAAGGCGGTATTTCGATTGCATCCATTTTTTCATGATCCTTCGTCTTTAGGTTTTTCGGAGGCCAGGCGAAGCCCCATTTCAGTGCCCTTCCTGACCATGAAATCCCAGGCAGGCCCATGCTCGTTGGGGATTTCCCCTTCCAGGATGGCTTCCTTGATGGCTTCCTTGATGATCCCGATTTCCCGGGAGGGTTTCAGGTTGAAGGCCTCCATGATTTCTTCCCCGCTTACCGGGGGCTGGAAATTGCGGACGCGGTCCCGTTCTTCCACCTCCTTTATTTTTTCCCGCACCAGCTGAAAATTTTTCAGGTAGCGCTCCTGCTTTTTCGGGTTTTTGGTCGTGATGTCGGCTTCGCAAAGGGTCATCAGGTCGTCCACGTCCTCCCCGGCGTCAAAAACCAGTCGGCGCACCGCGGAATCGGTGACGTCATCGGAGGAAAGGGCAATGGGGCGGGAGCTCATCCGCACCAGTTTCTGTACGTATTTCAGGTGTTCGTTAAGCGGCATGCGCAGGCGTTTGAAAAGCCGGTAGACCATTTTGGACCCCACGAATTCATGGCCGTGGAAAGTCCAGCCCGCGCGCTTGTCAAACCTTTTGGTCGGGGCCTTCCCGATATCGTGCAGGAGGGCGGCCCACCGCAGCCAGAGGTTATCGGTATTCCGGGCGATGTTGTCCACCACCTCCAGGGTATGCCAGAAATTATCCTTGTGGCGCTGCCCTTCAATTTCTTCAATCCCCTGAAGGGCGGTCAGTTCGGGCAGGATGAGGTCCAGCAGGCCAGTTTGGTGGAGCAGGGCAAGCCCCCGGGAAGGGGTTTCGGCAGCCATGATTTTATGGAATTCCTCTACGATCCGCTCCCGGGAAACAATCCGGATCCGGTCGTGTTGTTCCTTTATGGCCTCAAGGGATTCCGGGCTGATGTCAAAGTCCAGCTGGGTGGCAAACCGGATGGCCCGTATCATCCGTAGGGGATCGTCTGAATAGGTGATCCCGGGTTCCAGGGGGGTGCGGATGATCCTGTTCCCGAGGTCTTCCAGGCCGCCGAACGGATCCAGGAGGGTCCCGAAACCTTCAGGGTTCAGGGAAAGGGCCAGGGCATTGATGGTGAAGTCGCGCCGCTTCTGGTCGTCTTCCAGGGTGCCGTCCTCCACAATGGGCTTGCGGCTGTCGGCCCGGTAGCTCTCTTTGCGGGCACCCACGAATTCGAGCTGCAGTTCGCCCTGCCGGATCATGGCGGTCCCGAAGTTCCTGAAGACGTGGACCCGTGGGTTCCCGGGCAATAGGGAGGCCACCTTTCGGGCCAGTTCAATCCCGCTTCCCACGGCCAGGATATCGATATCCTTTTGCTGGCCCCGGCCCAGGAAAAAATCCCTGACGTAGCCCCCGATGACATAGGCTTCCACCGACAGGGCTTCCGCTGCCTTGCCGATCAGTCCGAAAATCGGATCCGTTAACGCCTCCGGAAAATGTGTTTCCCCCATAGTTCTTCTTACCCTTGGCTACCCCCCGGGGCAGCATCCGGTCCCCTTGCATTGTCGGATTCAATACCGGAGGTACAAAGGTACCATATCCTTTACACCGGTAAAAACGGGAGGGCCATTTTCAGGAAAAATGAAGGGGGGGTGCAGGGCGATGGGGTATCTTTGCACAAGGGTGGGGGGGTACCCCGGTTTTGATCCCTAACGGCCCTCCGCCTTAAGGGTCGAAATCCCGGCCTACCCCCGGGTTATCTTATGGGCTCCGGGAGTTTCAGGTAATCGCCGACAATTCGGTTGTATTCCTCGGGGACGAATTCCTTTCGCCCGTCGGCCGGGTAGAAGGTCATTTCGCCAAATAAAATACGCCCGTCAAGGTTATACAGGTCAACCCGAACAAATGGGAAACCCTCTGCCAGGCGGGTGGCCACATCGATCATTTCTTCAAAGTGCTTTGGCTTTTCCAGCTCCCCTTCAAAGAAGGTATTTCGAAGGGTTGTAAACGGCAATTTCTTCCAATCCATGTCGTAGTAGCAGCGATAATCTGTGGTGCCGCGGTCCAGGTCGATTTGCAGGAACGTTGGTTTTCCGTTAAAGCAGAAAAACTTGTAATCGTTGATTACCTTTCTCCCGGGCTCCTCGAGAAAGGCTTCGGCCACCAGCCTGGGGGGTACGTTTTTATAGGCCCATTCCAGGCCCCCGCGGTAATACTGGTTCTTCGACATCCACTTGCGCATCAGCCACCGGGCCTTCCATGGGTTCAGAGCCGATTTGTCGGGGACGATCAGGTTGAAGTGGCACCCGTGTACCCCTTTGACCACAAAGCGGTCGGGGAGGGCATCGAAATCCACATCTTTGGCCCGGTCATACACCCCAAGGAGTTCATTCAGGTATTTGTCGCCCACTTTTTCCTTTACGTATTCGCGAACGGCGTACTTGTCTACCAGTTGGGTGAGGATCGGATTCCTGTAATAGACTTTCAGCCACTGGATCTTCTCGTTGAATTCCCGGGGCGCATCCAGGTCCAGTTTTTTTCCGGTATAGTATTCGTAGTAGACCTTCACATAGAAGGCGGGCGGGAGGAATTTCAGCTTTTTAAGCAGGCCTAGGAAGAAACGTTTCAACGGGTTGGTTTTTAGGGCGAGAGCTTTTATCGGATCCGGACAAAGATAAGCAAGAAGACTTTTCTATTTTTGTGCCATGGAAACAACTTCCGAGAAGCCCAAAATCTCCGTGGTGGTCAGCACCTACAACGCGGAGGCCTGGCTGGAGAAGGTCCTCTGGGGGTTTAACTGCCAGACCTTCCGCGATTTTGAGGTCGTCATTGCCGACGACGGTTCCGGGCCCGCCACCCGGGAGCTCCTGCAGCGGATGCAGCGGGAGGTGTTCTACCCGATCGTGCACGTGTGGCAGGAAGACGATGGCTTCCAAAAGTCCCGCATCCTGAATAAGGCCATCCTGGCTTGCAGTGCCGATTACATCATCATGACCGATGGGGATTGCATCCCCCGGGAAGACTTTGTGCAGGTACACTACATCAACAAGGAGGAAGGCTATTTCATTTCAGGGGGCTACTACATGCTGCCCATGAATATTTCCCTGATGATTACCCGGGAAGATATTGAGCAGCAACGGTGTTTCGATATCCACTGGCTTACTGAAAAAGGCATCCCGAAAACCTTCAAGAACAAGAAGCTAACGGCGCGTGGGTTTGTTGCCCGCATTTTCAATGCCCTTACCCCCACCAATGCGAGCTGGAACGGCCACAACAGCTCGGGCTGGAAAAAGGACATCCTCAACGTGAACGGCTTCGATGAACGCATGCAATACGGCGGGCAGGACCGGGAACTGGGGGAACGGTTGTTTAATTTCGGGATTAAGTCGAAGCAGCTCCGCTACAGTGCAGTCTGTGTACACCTCGACCATAAAAGGGGCTATAAAACCCCGGAGTCTTTGGAGAAAAACGCCTCGATCCGCAGGAAAACCCGCAAGGAGAAACGGGTTTGGACGCACTACGGCATCAGCAAGTAGTAGGCCAGTTTATTTTTGGCTTCCAGCTTTTTCAGCTCGCGGAAGCGCTCCAGGTCGCCCAGGGCATTCAGGTAGCAGATCGTCACCCCGCGTTTTCCGTCGAGTAACCCGAGCCGCAGCAGGTAATGGTGCACAAATTTCCAGGCGGGCTTGGCGACCATCATAAAATAGTTGAAGGGTTTTTCGCGGAAGAAATCTTCCCGGGCTTTCAGCCTGCCGTAATGCAGCATCTTCTCCCGGTAATCTTCGTAATTCTTGTAGCAGTAATGGATTAACCGGTGTTCCAAAATGCCCGAGGTCCCGTCTACTTCGAGGGTTTCGTGCACGAGTTTGCGGTCCGAAAAGCGCGCCATGCTCCTGCGGAAAAGCCGGTAATTTTTGTCGGTTTGCCAGCCGCTGAAATTCAGGGGTGTTTTCCCGAACATGAATTTGCGGTAAAACCAGAAAGCGGCATGGGGGGTATCGGACCCGATGGTCTGCAGGATTTCCTCCCTGAGCGGTTCCGGGACCACTTCATCGGCATCCACGAACAATACCCAGTCATTGGAAGCCTGTTTCAGGGCGAAGGTTTTTTGTTGGGTAAAATTCTCGAAGGGATGCTGCAGCACGGTTATCTGGGGATCCTTCTGCAGGTATTCATAGGTCCCGTCCGTACTGTAGGAATCCACCACGATGATTTCATCGGCAAACCGCACCGAATCGACGCAGCGTTCGATATACCCCACCTCATTGTAGGTAATGATCAGGGCAGTCAGCTTATTTGGCTTCGGTGCCTCCATTGGGCGTGGTCTTACCTGGTTTTACTGAATGTATAACAAAGAAACGCCAAAAAAATTGCATTTTGCCTGCACAACCCCCCCTTTTCTTCCCGTCTCATTGAGAAAATTCAAGTTTCCTTCCCCGATGACAAGTCTGCAGAATCCGGGGGTTCAGACCGCGACATCATACTCCCTGAGCGCATTGTTCAGGGAGGTTTTTTTGTCCGTACTTTCCTTTCGCTGTCCGATGATCAGGGCACATGGTACCTGGTAGTCCCCGGCCGGAAAAGATTTGGTAAAGCTCCCCGGGATGACCACGGACCGCGCAGGGACCCGTCCGATATATTCCCTGGGGGAATCCCCGGTTACATCGATGATCCGGGTAGAGGCAGTAAGCACCACATTGGCCCCGAGGACGGCCTCTTTTTCCACCAGCACCCCTTCCACCACAATGCACCGGCTTCCGATAAAGGCATTGTCCTCAATGATCACCGGGGAGGCCTGCAGGGGTTCCAGCACCCCGCCGATCCCCACGCCCCCGCTAAGGTGGACGTGCTTTCCGATCTGGGCACAGCTGCCCACCGTGGCCCAGGTATCCACCATGGTGCCCTCATCCACATAGGCCCCGATATTCACATAGCTGGGCATCAGGATGGTACCGGGCGCGATATAGGCCCCGTGCCGGGCCACCGCATGGGGGACTACCCGGATCCCCTTGGCTTCATAGCCCCTTTTCAGTGGGATTTTGTCGTGGTATTCAAAGATACCTGCCTCCATGGTCTGCATCTTCTGGATTGGGAAATAAAGCACCACCGCCTTTTTTACCCAGGTGTTGATCGTCCAGCCGTCCGGTCCGGGGCTGGCACACCGGAGCGTTCCGGCATCGACCAGGCCCACCACCTCACGGATGGCTGCTGCGGTTTTTTCCTCCCTGAGGAGCTCCCGGTTGTCCCAGGCGGCTTCGATGATTCGTGCTAAGTGATCCATGGCAGATTTTTGGCAAAGATAAGGGACCCCTTTCAAATCTGTCCGAATTTTGGGGGCTTCGGGATTTATACGTTATTTTTGCAAGAAATTTCCTGTGGCCCGGATACTCGCATTGGATTATGGCGTAAAGCGGACCGGGATTGCGGTAACAGACCCTTTGCAACTCATTGCTTCTGGCCTGGCCACAGTCCCCACGCAGGAGTTATTGGATTTCCTCGCGGACTATGTCAGGAGGGAAGCCGTGGAGCGGATCGTGGTTGGGGACCCCCGCCAAATGGATGGCAGCCCTTCTGAAGTGGAAGGGGCTATCGGGAACTTCCTCAAAGCCCTCCACAAACAGCTCCCCGATATCCCGGTATCGCGGCAGGATGAACGCTTTACTTCCCGCATGGCCGCACAAAGCCTGCTGGAAGGGGGGATGAAAAAGAAAAAAAGGCAGGATAAGGCCTTGCTCGATGAAGTGAGCGCCACCCTGATCCTGCAGTCTTATCTGGAGTGTCGATGAATGCATTGGAGGCTGTGGAGGTGTTCGCCAAAAGGAAGGCGCGCCAGTATTCCCCGGGGTATTTGTCCAGAAGGGACCTCAACAGACTTGCTGCCAAAGACTTTGTCCTTATCAGCAAGAATTGCTGGGGCGGCCAGGTGTACCGGCATCTGAACCTTCCCTACAATACGCCTTTTGTGGGCCTGTTTTTAATGGCCCCGGATTATCTTAAGCTCCTGCGGCGTTTCGATTACTATATGGCACAACCCCTTGAATTTGTCCCGGTATCGCGCTACCGCACAGGGCTTAGTGAGAAGTATCCGATCGGGGTGCTGGACGATATTGAAATTCATTTTCAGCATTACGAAAATGAAGTGGAGGCCACTGAAAAATGGAACCGGCGCAAAAAAAGAATGTTGGAGAACAAGAACACGGACAGGTTCTTTTTCACGATGTGTGACCGCAGAGAATGTACCCCGGGGATGCTCAGGGCTTTTCACCAGCTTCCCTTTAAGAACAAGCTTTCTTTTGGGGTGGACCGCATCGACGGCCTTACCCCATTGGAGCACATCCGGGTACAACACTGGCCCCCGGGGAAAAGGAAGTATGTGCGGAATGGAAAGAAATTATTCAAACTGACCTTCCTGTATGTGGACCTGGTGCACTGGCTGAATACGGGAAATGTAAGACGAACACGATTTAAGACATAATATGATTTTACCAATAGTCGCCTACGGGGACCCGGTCCTCCGTAAAAAATGTACCGATATAGAGGTCGGTTATCCCGGCCTGCAGGAACTCATTGCCAATATGTGGGAAACCATGTACCAGGCTAGCGGGGTGGGCCTCGCCGCCCCTCAGGTAGGGGTGCCAATCCGCCTGTTTCTGGTCGATACGGGCCCTTTTGCAGAAGATGAGGAGTTGAGCCCGGAAGAACAGGCCCGGCTTAGGGATTTTAAAAAGGTATTCATCAATGCCCGGATGCAAGACGAAAGCGGGGAGAAATGGGCTTTTAATGAAGGATGCCTGAGCATCCCCGATATACGGGAAGACGTTTCCCGCCAGGAAACCATTACCCTGTCTTACCTGGACGAAGGCTTCAAGCCCTGCACCCAAACCTTTGACGGCTTGTTGGCCAGGGTTATCCAGCACGAGTACGACCACATCGAGGGCATCCTTTTTACCGACCACCTATCCCCCCTGAAACGGAGGTTGCTTAAGGGCAAACTGGGGAATATCTCCAAAGGAAAGGTACAGGCAGATTATAAAATGAGGTTCCCGGAAGCAAAACGGATCCGTTAGGGCAAGGGAAAGGGGGCAGGCCAAAAATTTCTATTTCCGGCGAAAGGGGTTCCCATATCCAGGAATTTTCCATCTTTGCAGCCAAAAATTTGAATCGGGCTTATGAGTTTAGACAAGATTTTATCCATTGCCGGGAAACCGGGTCTCTTTAAACTACTCACCCGGACCCGCTCGGGTTTCGTGGCAGAGTCGCTCCTGGACGGCAAAAAGATTTCGGTGGGGATGGCTGGAAATGTAAGCGTCCTTTCAGAAATCGCCATCTACACCCTGCAGGAAGAACTTCCCCTGCGCGCGGTATTTGAGAAGATTCAGGCCCGGGAAAACGGCAGCAAGGCGACGGTAAACCCAAAAGGCGACAAAACCGACCTGGAAGCCTACTTTTTCGAGGTCCTTCCCGATTACGATGAAGACCGGGTATACGCCAGCGACATTAGGAAGGTGATCCAGTGGTATAACCTCCTGGTAGACCACGGGCTAACGGATTTTTCCGACCCGAAGCCCGAAACCGAAGCAGAAGGCCAGGGGGCCTGAGCCTTTTCCCTCAAAAGCATTCAAACGCCCCGTCAGGGCCCGATTGGCCAGGGGGTTGCCCGTCCTTTACCCTTAAGTTCACCCCTACTTCTGATTAGCGGCGTACCAGGGTAACAGGGAATCCGCCACCCCCCAGGGCACTTTTTCCGAGGGGTAAAACCGGACATCCATCCTGCGGAAATAAGGAAGCTGACGGGCCAGCCGTTTGCGATATTCCTCCCACGACCGCCCTTCTGCCGGGCTCCATCCGAGTTCGGCATATCCCGGCAGCCTGGGGAAGGCCAGGTATTCCAACTCCGCACTGTTGCTGATGGTTTCAGACCACAGGGGGGCTTCGAGGCCCAGGATATCGGCTTCGGTGATCCCGGGGGAATAAGTAGCCGGGTCCCAGGTGTAGGCACTGTCGACAGGGATGTAGGCGGCCCAGTGCAGGCCGTGCCGGGAAAGGCTGTCGTACTGCATGTCGAGGTAAGCTTTTCGGGCCGGGGACATCAGGATCTTCATCCCCTTCGCAATGGCCTGGGAGGCGTTTTCCTCATTGTCCCAGAACTGGGCCACTACGGTGCTGTCTAGGTTTGCCGTGGCCACCTCATCCCAGCCGACCGGGATTTTCCCGTATTTCCGGACTATGGGCACTACCTTCTCGATAAAGTACTTGTAGTCGCGGGGTTTGGTGGAGTGGCTCTCATCTCCCCCAATATGGAAATAGGGCCCGGGGGTCATGCCGGAGATCTCCCGAACCACGTCATCGATAAAACTATATACTGTATCCTTCCGGGTATCCAGGGTGCTGAAGCCGACCCGCGTGCCCGTGTAGGGTTCAGGGGTTTTCCCGGTACCGTTCAGGACAGGGTAGGCCACATAGGCGGCATTGGTATGCCCGGGCATGTCCACCTCGGGTACAATGGTGATAAAGCGTTCCGCGGCAAAGGCCACCAGGTCGCGGTACTGTTCCTGGGTATAGAACCCTCCTGCACCCCCGCCAACTTCCGTAAGGCCCCCAACTTCGGTAAGCTTTGGCCACGACTTGATTTCGATGCGCCAGCCCTGGTCATCGGTCAAGTGCAGGTGCAGGGTGTTGATTTTATAATAAGCCAGGACCTCGAGGTATTTCTTGACTTCCTCCACGGAAAAGAAATGTCGGGCCACGTCGAGCATGGCGCCCCGGTAGGCGAACCGCGGGAGGTCGGCAATGAAGCCCCCGGCAATGGGCCAGATGGGGTATTCCGCCAGGGTGTCGTTAGGGGTTTCCGGGATCAGTTGCCTCAAGGTCTGTACGCCCCTGAAGGCCCCTTCCGCAGTCCCGGCCACCAGCCGGACGCTGTCGGGCCCGATAGAAAGGGTATAGGCTTCCCTGGCCCAGCCGGGATTTTGGATCAAATAGATTGCAGGGGAGCCCTTCTCCGGGCTTCCCGGGTTCACGGGAAGCTTCAGCCCGGTTTTTTCAGCGATTTTTTCCCCCAGGAACAGTCCAACCCCGTCAAAGCCTCTATCCCCGGAAGGGATGAAAATACCCGAGTTTTCGCTTAGCCCGAAGGCGAGGTGGTTGGCTTCGACCACAAACGGTTTGGGGATCAGGGGCTCGGCACTTAGGTCGGTCCGCGGCATGGCAATTTCGGGTTTCCCCTGGGGCTCCCCGCAGGCAAGGACCATCAGGATTCCCAGCAGGGCAGCCCCAAACGTTGTTACTCTTTTAAAGGATTCATTCATGGGTTTTTGATTTTTAAAGGGGTTTCTACCAGGGGTCGAAGGACCTGAAACCAGATTTCATACCCCGCGTCATTCAGGTGCAGGCCGTCTTCTATAAAAAGGGATGCATCAACTTTTCGCCCCCGTAGCATAGGGGACCAAACATCGGCATAGATAAGGGTGTTGGCCTTCCCGGCCCACCGCTCCAGTTTCCGGTTGAACCGCCGGAATTTCCCCCGAAAACGCCACCGGCTGGGGCTGGGTTTGGCCGAGATAAAAACGATGGGGGTCTGCGGGTTGTTTTTCAAGATACGGGTGGCAATCTCCTGCAGGTCCTTCAGGACCCGGCGGGGCCGTTTGCCCTCGGCAAGGTCATTGTCCCCCTCATAAATAAAGACCTTTTCGGGCCGGTACTTCAGTACCAGGGCATCCAGGTAATATAAAAGGTCTGAAGCTTGCGACCCCCCAAAACCCATATTCAGGATCTGGTGGTGCGGGAAGCTGTCCTGCAGGGCCTCCCACATCCGGATACTGGAACTCCCGGTAAACACCAGGGCCGGCCGGCCTGGATTCCAAAGGCTGTCATATTTTTGCTGAAGGGATCGGATTTCCTGTTCGAAGGCCAATGCATCCTGTGCCCGCAGGCGGATGGGCAATATCAGGACTAATAGGCAGGCCCCTGCCAGCAGCCAAATAGGGAAAAGGGGAAACCACACCGTCCCGCGACCGCTTCCGGGCCACCGTAGGAGGGGGGTCAGCATGGTCGTTCTGATTTTGACAAAGGCGTTTTCTTTTTTCGGGTTATTCCTGCAAATCCATGCCAATTTAGGGCATTTTTTTCTAAATAATTGTGTAGTTTAGGGACCTGTTCAGTTCCCCGATGAATTTGTACAAACACGTTTTTTATAATCCTTAACTTTAAAATCATGAGTGACACTGCAGAAAAACTGGCTGCCTTAAAAGCCAAAGCTGTACAACAGTTGGGCGAATGCGGGGTAAAATCCATTGACCACGACCGCCTCGATGAACTGGTTGGCCGCCTGAAATCCATGGTGAACAACCTGGATGCCACCCTGGTTTCCACCTCGGACGAATCAGAACTGGAAACCGTTCGCAAAAATTTTGTAGAGAAAAAACTGGGAGTCTCCGACAAGGACCGCGGCATGGCTGCCGTCCATAAGGTGGCCGAGAAGATGTCCGGCATCCGCCAGAAAAGCCGTCCGGCCTTCTATTACCTGCTGGAGGATGAATTAGGCTAAACCCGGCAACGGATTTTAACGTAAAAGCTGCCCTTTCCAGGGCAGTTTTTTTTGCTCCCTACCTGCGGACATATCCTGGTCCGCGTACAAACCTTCCCGGGGTGGCCCCGGTATGTTCCCCCGCGGCAATGACCCGTTCCCCATTCACAAAGACCTCGGAAACGCCCGTGGTATACTGGTGGGGCTCTTCAAAGGTGGCGTGGTCCTGTATTTTCGCGGCGTCAAAGACCACCACATCGGCGAAATAACCCTCCCTGAGCAGGCCGCGGCCCTGCAAGCGGAGGTTGTTTGCCGGGAGGGAGGTGAGCCTTCGGATCGCCTCCTGCAGGGAAATGACCTTTTCCTCACGGACATAATGGCTCAGCAGGCGGGCAAAGGATCCATAGGCGCGGGGATGGGTGCTTTTCGGGTGGAAGCCCCCCTCAATCGAATAGGAACCGGCATCCGAACACACCGACATATAGGGCAGGGCAAGTTTCTTCTTAAGGTTTTCCTCGCTCATGGAAAAGTAGACCACCTGAATGCGGCTGTCGTCTTCATAAATCAGTTCCGGGATGGCCTCTGCCGGGCTTATCCCACGGGTTGCCGCCACTTCGGCCAGGGTTTTTCCGATCAGGTGCTGCAGGTCCGGGTTGCGGAACCCCACGAAAAGGATATTCTCCGCAGGCACGTGGAAGGTCGCCTCTAGGGCCATTTTCTTTTTCTTTTCGGGGTCTTCGATCAGGGCCATGGTCCGGGCATGGCCCCCTTCCCGCGCCCAGGCGGGCAGCAGGACGTTCAACCCGGTGGAACTGGCGTTGTACATATACATGTCGGTGGTGATCTCCAGCCCCCGATCCCTGGCCTGGTCGATCAGGGCAATGGCGCTGTCCATCAGGTCCCAGTTGTCCTGGCCTGAGGCCTTGAAATGGTAGATTTCCGAGCGGATACCGGCCTGTTCGGCAATTCGGATCAATTCCCGCACCGAATGGAGCAGGCTGTCTTCCTCATTGCGCACATGCGAAATATACATCCCCCCGTATTCCGCAGCCACCCTGGCCAATTCCGAAATTTCCTCCGTGGAGGCATGCCCGCTGGGCACATACAGCAGGGAAGTTGAAAGCCCAACCGCCCCTTCTTCCATCCCCTGGCGCAGCAGGTTTTTCATCTGCTCCATTTCCTGGGGGGTGGGCGGCCTGTTTTCATACCCCATCACGTATTCCCTGAGCGTCCCGTTGCCCACAAAGGAGGTCACATTGGTGGAAACGCCTTTGTTTTCAAGGTGTTCCAGGTATTCCCCCAAGGTGGTCCAGGAAACTTCGAAAGGAAAGTCGCCCTGGTCTTCAGCCATTTCCTTTTTCATCTGCACATTGAGCGGCCCCATGGAACGGCCTTCGCCCAGGACCTCAAGGGTTACCCCCTGCCGCAGGTCGCTCTGGGAACGCCCGTCGACCAGCAAAAAAACATTTGCCCAACTGAGCATGTTTATAAACCCCGGGGCCACGTGCATCCCCGTGGCGTCTACTTCCACCGGGGCGGTACTGGCGGAAAGGTCGCCGAGGGCGGCAATCGTATCGGCCCGGATGCCCACATCGGCGCGATACGGCGCACCGCCGCTCCCGTCCACAAGGGTTCCGTTTCGAATGATGGCGTCGTAGGCGGGAGGGGTCTGGCAGGAAATCAACAGGAGTCCGAGGACGAGGAGGGATCTGAGCGCCATGGTAAGTGGAATAGCGGATTTAACTTCCTTAAATTACGCTAAATTCCCTTGTTGGCCAAAAATGGGGATTCGTACCTTTGCCCAAATTTCAGGACCATGAATTCCAGAGCTACCCAATTGGCTGCCTTTGACCGCCTCCTTACCATTATGGACGAACTGAGGGCGCAGTGCCCCTGGGATAAAAAGCAAACCATGGAATCGCTCCGCCACCTGACCATTGAGGAAACCTATGAACTGGGCGACGCCATTTTAGAGCGCGACCTCATGGAGGTGAAAAAGGAACTCGGGGACCTGCTCCTGCATATCGTCTTTTATGCCAAAATCGGATCGGAAACCGGCGATTTTGACATTGCCGATGTGGCTGAGGGCATTTGCGACAAACTGGTCCGCCGGCACCCGCACATCTATTCCGATACCGTGGTGAGCGGGGAGGAAGAGGTAAAGGCCAATTGGGAAAAGATCAAACTGGGGGAAGGCAAGAAAAGCGTCCTGGAAGGGGTGCCGGCCAGCCTGCCCGCCCTGGTCAAGGCCAACCGGATACAGGAAAAGGTCGCCGGCGTGGGTTTTGACTGGGAGGAACCCGAACAGGTGTTGCAAAAGGTCCGGGAAGAGCTGGGGGAACTCCAGGAGGAGGTCAGGCTCGGGAATGCGGATGCAGCCGAGGCCGAACTCGGGGATGTGCTTTTTTCCCTGGTGAACTATGCCCGCTTCCTTGGGGTCAACCCTGAAAACGCCCTGGAGCGGACCAATAAAAAGTTTATCCGTCGCTTTGCGTTCCTGGAAGCCCGCGCGAGGGAAGCAGGCCTGCAGCTCAGCGAGATGACCCTGGCCGAAATGGACCGCCACTGGGAGGCGGCCAAAAAAGGAGAATAAACCCAACCCATGGCCGGGCAAGCCATCCCGGGGGAACCGGGGGCTTCCAGCCCCGGGGCCTGAAAACCAGTTATGCGCGTGAAAACCTATACCCGAGAGTTCCGATACAACCTGCGCCTGGCCACCCCGGTAATCCTCGGAATGCTCGGGCATACCTTTGTGGCCTTTGCGGATAACGTCATGGTGGGGCAACTGGGCACGGCTGAACTCGCCGCCGTTTCCCTGGGGAATAGTTTTGTGTTCATCGCCATGTCGCTGGGCATTGGGTTTTCCACGGCCATCACCCCCCTGGTAGCCGAAGCGGACGGGGCGGGGGACCGGCAGGAAGGAAGGCGGGTCCTGCACCATGGCCTGGTGTTGTGTACCCTTCTGGGCATTGCCCTTTTCGGCACGGTACTTCTGGCCAAGCCACTGATGTACCACATGGACCAGCCGGAGGAGGTGGTCGCCCTGGCCATCCCTTACCTCGACCTGGTGGCTTTTTCCCTTGTCCCGCTGGTTATTTTCCAGGCCTTGAAGCAATTCTCCGAGGGCCTGTCCCGTACGCGGTACCCCATGTACGCCACCATCCTGGCCAATGCGATCAACATCCTGCTGAATTACCTACTCATTTTTGGTTCCCTGGGTTTTCCCAAACTGGGGATTGTGGGGGCGGCGGTGGGCACCCTGGCAGCGCGGATCGGGATGGTGGTATTTATGTGGGTGATCCTCCATAAGAGGCCCGTATTCAAGGGATTTGTGGAAGGGCTTGGGCTTCGCCACACCGAAAAGCCCATGTTGCGGAAAATTATGAACCTGGGCTTTCCATCGGCCCTGCAAATGTTTTTTGAGGTGGCCATTTTTACGGCCGCCGTGTGGATGAGCGGGGTTTTGGGCAAAAACCCCCAGGCGGCCAACCAGATCGCTTTGAACCTCAGCAGCATGACCTTTATGTTCGGGATGGGGCTGGGGGTGGCTGCCATGATCAGGGTCGGAAACCAGAAGGGACTGGGTGATTACCCAAACCTCAGGCGCGTGGCCACCTCCATTTTCCTGATGACCCTGATCCTGGAACTGTTTTTTGCAGCGGTGTTCCTCTTTGGCAGGCACCTGTTGCCCACCATCTACCTCGATGTGGGCGACCCGGCCAACCAGGCCGATAACCTTGAGGTGATCTCCATCGCAGCCCAATTGCTGCTGGTCGCGGCTTTTTTCCAGATTTCGGACGGCATTCAGGTCGTGGTGCTTGGGGCCCTCAGGGGGCTGCAGGATGTCCGCATCCCCACCCTGGTCACTTTTGTGGCTTACTGGCTCATCGGGTTCCCCGTATCCTATTACCTGGGGTTGCATACCGGCCTGGAAAGCACGGGCATCTGGATCGGGCTGCTCCTGGGGTTGACGGCCTCCTCAATTATGTTGTATCTTCGCTTCAGGCACCTGACGGGGAGGTTGTTGCTCCAACCTTCCTGAAACCGCTCCGTTTAGGGCGGTGTACCCGGTGCCCGGGCTTAAAAAACGCGTGTTATGGAACTGCCTAAATTCCTGCTGGGGGACAATACGGATTACCCTGAAGCGATTTTCATCGTGCACACCGAGTACCCCCGGTTTATCCTCAACCTGGAAAACGACGAGGTAGAGTGGCTCGAAGACTTTTCACCCGAAGACCGCGACGAGTTGGAGGTGGAAGCCACCCGCCTGCTGGAGGAAGCCACGGCGTTTTACGACCGGGAAGTTTCCCGCTATGAGGCCTGATATGTGGGAGGCCCTGATCGATAAGGACCGGCAATGGTTCCTGTACCTCAACGGGTTAGGGGACCCGGCCTGGGACCCCTTTTGGAGGGCGGTTTCCGACAAATGGGTGGCCCTGCCGCTGTACGGCTTGCTGTTCTTTTTGTCGGTGCGGCAGTTGGGGTGGAAACGAACCGGCCTGCTCCTGGTTTTTGTGGCCCTGTTAATTACCTGTACCGACCAGCTTTCCAATTTTTTCAAGTATGGCGTGCAACGCCTCCGGCCCTGCCATGAGCCCTCCCTGGAAGGGTTGGTGCGCCTGGCCAAGAGTAGTTGCGGGGGGCGTTTCGGGTATTTTTCGGCCCATTCGGCCAATGCCTTTGGGGTCGCGGTATTTTTTACCGCTCTGTGGGGAAGGGCCCGGGGCGGATGGGCTGCCCTGGTACTGGGATGGGCCTCCCTGGTAGCCTTCAGCCGGATTTACCTCGGGGTCCACTATCCGCTGGATGTGCTTAGCGGCGCCTTGGCCGGGGGGATATTTGGATGGCTTTTTGCCCGCTTATTCGCCCGGGCCGACCAAAAATGGATGTCATGATCCGGGGCAGGTTCTTTTGGATGGGGATTGCAGGACTGGGCCTGGTGTACCTCACAGGCCTCTTTGCCCGCCTGATGGAAAACGACAGCGCCCAATTTGCCGTCATGGCCCTGCGCATGGTACAGGAACAGGATTTCCTGAACCTCTGGAAAGGCCCTGAGGAATACCTCGACAAACCCCACCTGCACTACTGGCTGGCGGCCTTTTCCTATACCCTTTTCGGGGTTCACGACTGGGCGTACCGCATCCCGGCGGTGCTGGCCACCTTCCTGGGGGCCTATAGCTGTTATGGCCTGGGAAGCGCCCTGTATTCCGAACGCACCGGGCGTATTGCCGCCCTGATTTTTATGAGCGCCCAAACGATTGTCCTTTCCGTAATCGATGTCCGGACCGATGCGGTCCTGACGGGTTTTTCGGTTTTTGCCATGTGGCAGCTCTACCTGTACCTGAGGGATGGCCGGCTCGCACCGCTGCTGTGGGGCGCCGCCGGGGCGGGGCTTGCCTTTTCCACCAAGGGGCAGATCGCCCTGTTGGTCATCGCCCTGCCCCTGGCCTGCCAGCTGGTCTATACCCGTAAATGGGAGCGGCTTTGGAACCCCAGGATCCTGTGGGGCCTACTGGTCTTTGGCCTGGTGATTTCCCCCATGCTCTATGCGTATTACCAGCAGTTTGACCTCCACCCTGAAAAAGTAATCCGCGGCCGGGACCACCGCAGCGGGATTTTTTTCATTTTCTGGGAGCAGAGTTTCGAACGCCTCAGCGGGGAAGGGGTGGGAAAAAATTCCAGTGACTACACCTTTTTCTTTCACACCTTCCTGTGGGTCTTCCTGCCCTGGACGGTAATGGGGATCCTGGCCTACCGAGAAAAGCTCCTCGATTCCTGGAGGGCCTTCAAATCGGGCAGCCGTAAGGGGGAAGTCCTGACCCTGGGGGGCATTACCCTTATTTTTGCCATCATCAGCTTTGCCCAGTTTAAACTCCCGCATTACCTGAATATCACCATCCCCCTCTTTGCGGTGCTGACTGCGGCCCTTCTGGAACGCTGGGCAACGGAAGGCCGGATAAATGCCTTGTCGAGGGTGTCGTGGGTGCAGTTCGGGATCTACCTCCTCCTGGTCATCGCCTCCCTGCTCCTTTGCCTCTGGGTGTTTCCCCTGGGCCACCCACTGGGGTATGTCTTACTCTTTTTGGGGATTGGCCTGGGCTTCCTCCTGTTTTTTTGGCGCTTCAGCCCGTTGCAGCGTATCGTCGGGATCAGCGTTTGGGCCAGCATCCTGGTCAACCTGGTGATGAATGCCCATTTTTACCCTTCCCTGCTCCGGTATCAGGGCGGCTCGGAGATGGCGGACCTGATCGAAAGGGAATCCCTGCCCGTGGACCAGCTTTATAAAATCTCGAACCAGTACACCTGGGCCCTGGATTTTTATTTCGGGAAACCGGTACAGGAGGTCAGCCCGGAACAACTTCCCGGGGAGGCCGCCTGGGTTTATGCCGATGAAAAGGAGCGGGTTCAGTTGCAGGAAGCCGGGTATACCTGGGACCGGGAATACGCCGTGGACCAGTTCCGGATCTCCCGCCTGCAGGCCCGTTTCCTGAACCCCGAAACCCGTTCCCAGGTACTCCGGAAAAGGTACCTGCTAAGGGTCCTCCCCACCAGGTAATGAATTAGCTGGCGGGAGCCGCGCTGAGGGTCAGCCCGGGCTTGCGGAAGTGGTAGGCCAAACCCAGGAGGGAAACCAGGGCGGTAATCAGGAAAAAAGCCATGCTTACCCCGATGGACGTGCCGTCGTCCAGCGCCAGCCATTTCGACCCGTAGTAAAAGACCAGTTCCCGGCTGCCGACCCCCCCGATCGTGATTGGCAAAACAGCCACGATGCTGCTGACCAGGAATACCAGCAGGTACGAAACCTGCATTTCCGCCACCCCCAGGGCCCCGAGGATGAAAACCACGCATGCGAGCTGGGAGAGTTGCACCAGGGCAGAATAGCCCAGGGAGGGCCAGAAAATGGGCATGAGGTAGGGAAATCCTTTGCGGTGCGCCAACCAGAATGCCGCCAGGCTGAGGCCTGCCACGGGCAGCAGCAGGAAGCGGTAGGAAGCCAGGGGCTCCAGGGGGAGCCAGAGCAGGAACAGGAGGCTCAGCAGGTAGAGCAGGAACAGGCCGCTCACCCGGTCCAGCAAAAGGACGGAAGCCAGTTTCTTCCCGCTGGCGCCAAAGGTCCGGTGGAGGAGGAACCCCTTGTAGGCGTCCCCCCCGATCCCTCCGGGCAGGAACAGGTTGTAGAACATCCCGAGCAGGTACAGCCTGAGGTTACTACCCCTGGAGAGCGGCAACCCGATGGAGTGGAAATACAGGTTCAGGCGTTCGGCTGCCACCCCTTTGGATACCACAAAAAACAGCAGGGCCCCCAGCAGGTATCCCGGGGTGGCCCCCCGGAGCACCTTCCAAACCTCTGCAAAAGGGATCCGTGTGAACACCAGGTAGAGGAGCAGCCCGCTGAAAAGGATTTTCAGCAGGGCGATCCCTTTTTTACGAAGCCTTCCCACCGATGATGACGTTTTTGATCCGGTACGGCCTTTTATTCTGGGATTCATAGTAGGTGCGGATGAGCAGTTCCATGACGATCCCAATGGTAAAGAGTTGGATGCCGCCGAGGATAAACATCATCCCGAAAATCAGCATGGGCCGGTTGCCGATATCTTCCCCGAAACCGAACTTCACCAGCAGGAGATAGGCGTTCATGGCCGCCCCGATCAGGATCAGCACCACCCCCAGGATCCCGAAAAGGTGGATGGGCCGCTGGAAGTATTTTCTGATGAACAGCAACAGCATCATATCGGCCACCACCTTGAAGACCCGTTCCAGCCCGTATTTGGACACCCCGCCATGGCGGGCGTGGTGGCGTACCGGCACCTGTTTGAGCTGCGCCCCTTCCAGGAAGGCCAGCAGGGTGATAAACCGGTGCATTTCCCCATAGAGGTTGAGGTCCTTCGCGATATCGCGGGTAAAAACCTTCAGGGCACAACCATTGTCTTTTATGTCGAGTTTGGTGACCCTTCGCACCAGGAAATTGGCGATTTTCGAAGGGATTTTCTTTACCAGGGAATCCTTGCGCTTCTGGCGGATTCCGGTAACCACGTCAAATTCCCCGCTCAGCACATAGGGCAGCATCCCGGGGATGTCTTCCGGGTCGTTCTGCAGGTCGCCGTCCATGGTGATGATGTATTCCCCTTCGGCGTAGTCGAGGCCGGCGGCCAGGGCCAGGCTCTGGCCGTAATTCTTTTTCAGGCAGATCAGGTGCACCTTCGGGTCCTGCAGTTCCTGTACCACCCGCCGGGTACGGTCCGTCGAAAAATCATCCACATACACAATCTGGTAGTGGTAGCCTTCCAGGCTTTGGTGGATTTTTTCGGTGAGCAGGGCCACATTTTCTTCCTCGTTGTACAGGGGAACCACTATGGAAAGGAGGGCATCGGTCAGGGCTTCCATGGTTGGGCATTTGTTTGGGGCCAAAGGTACTTTTTTTTGGGCACTCCCCGGAAGGCTTTATCGCCCGCGGTAGGCCGACAGGAGTTCGTCGGCGGCCCGGAAGGGGCTGATCTCCTGCCGGGTGACCCGGAGCTTCATCTCGTCATAGGCCTGTTGCATGGCGGGGTCCTGGTAAAAGCCTGAGGTGAGCAGGTGCTCCAGGCGTTGTTTGAGCCAGTGCAGGTTTTGCGCGCTCCGCCGCATTTCGAAGCTTCCGTCTGCCCGGGCCCCGGCAGCGAAGGAAGCGATGAGCTCCCAGATTTCCCGTACGCCGGTACCCTCGGTGGACGAGCAGAGCAACACCCTGGGCACCCATCCGTTTTCTTTGGGGGGGAACAGGTGCAGTGCCTGGGAGAAGGTGCTCCGGGCCCGCTTTGCGGCAGGCAGGTTGGGGCCGTCAGCCTTGTTGATCACCACGGCGTCGGCCATTTCCATAACCCCCCTTTTGATGCCCTGCAGCTCGTCCCCGGCCCCGGCAATCTTCAGCAACAGGAAGAAATCGACCATGCCGTGGACGGCGATCTCGCTTTGCCCAACCCCCACCGTTTCCACCAGCACCACGTCGAAGCCCGCGGCCTCGCACAGGGTAATGGTTTCGCGCGTCTTCCGGGCCACCCCGCCCAGGGAATCCCCGGCCGGGGAAGGCCTGATAAAGGCCCCCGGGGAGCGGCCCAGTTCCTGCATCCGGGTTTTGTCGCCCAGGATGCTGCCCCTGCTCAGGCTGCTGCTCGGGTCCACAGCCAGTACGGCTACCTTTTTCCCCATGCCGACCAGCTGCAGCCCCAGGGTTTCGATAAAGGTACTTTTCCCAACCCCGGGGACCCCGGTAATGCCCACCCGGATGCTGTTTACCGCTTTTTCCAGGCAGGCATCCACGATCGCTGCTGCCAGGGCTGCATCTTCCGGCCGGGTGCTCTCCACCAGGGTAATGGCCCGGGCCAGGGCGGGAGTATCCCCCCGTGAAATCTGCTGCACCAGTTCCCGGGGATCCGGGGTGCCTTTTTTTGATTTCAGGCGGGCTGCGGCCTGTTTACGGGCTTTGGAAGCGGGATTTTCCAAGAGGTCAACGGTTAATGGGGAGATGGCAAATGGGTTTCATCAACCCGTCGTTTCAGATCCCAAGGTACTAAATAGTCGGGAATCCCCTGTGGGCATTTTTGAAGGGGACCGGGAGCAGGGGGCCGCCCTATTGTCCTTTTTCAAAGACAAACCGGGATTCGTTCCGGTAGGTTTCCCCGGGGCGCAGCACGGCCGAAGGAAAATGGGAAAAACGGGGGGCGTCCGGGAAATTCTGCGCCTCAAAACACAGGGAAGGCATCCCTGCCGGGTTGAAGAGGACCAAAGCGGGCTGGTCCGTATGGACGCGCATGCGCACGCCAGATATAGGGGAATACAACGCTGCTGCCGGGTTGGCCCCTGGGTCCACGACAAAGGGGGTGTCGAGGGCTATGCCATCCAGGCTCTTTTCCTTCCGGAAATCGAAGGGCGTTCCTTCGACTTCCAGCAGGCGGCCCGTGGGCAGCAGGCGGGCATCGGTTTCCAGGCGGCGGCTGCATTGCAGGTGCAGCCCGTAGTGGGATATCAGGGGTTGCCGGTCGATCTTGAAATAGGAATGGTTGGTCAGGTTAACCACTGTGGGGCGGTCTGTGACGGCTTCATGCTTTATGGCCAGGGCATTTTCCTGTAGTTGGTAGCGCACGGTGACCCTGAGGTTGCCGGGGAAGCCCTCTTCCAGGTGCGGGCTGAAATAGCTCAGCCTGATTTCGGGCTGGTCGGCGCCTTCCGCTACCGCCTCGATAGTCCAGTACCGTTTGGCAAAACCGGAATCCCCCCCATGCAGGGTGATGCCTTCGCGGTGGGAAAGGGGAAACGATTTCCCTTCGAGGTCGAGCGACCCGCCGGAAAGGCGTCCGGCAAACCTGCCCACGCATGCCCCCATGGCAAAGGGATCCTGCAGGTAGGCCCGGGGATCCTCGTGGCCCACGACCATATCCATCCAGGTATCCGGGGCGGTGCGAAACTGCAGTTTCTGGATAATGGCCCCGTAATCGAGGACCTTAAGGGAAAGCCACCGGTTTTTTATGCTGACGTGTCGCAAGGAAAAAAATCGCTAAAATATTCCTAAAAGTAGCCTATTTTGAAACACTGCCCTTTTTAAATCGTCCCTTCGGAAACAGGTAAAATCCAAAAAGTCGGAACCCCGTTTTCAGGGGTGCGCCTTTTCCTTCAGGTATTCCGGAAAATTCTTTTGGAAGCGCTTCAGGCGGGGGATGGAAACATTCTGTATGTAGGGGTTTTCCGGGTGTTTCCGCTCGTAATCCTGGTGGTAATCCTCTGCGGGCCAAAAGGTTTCAAGGGGGGTGATTTCGGTGACCAGCGGCTGGTCATAAACGTTGTTTTCCTCCAGGGCATCCATATAGGCCCGGATGATTTTCTGCTCTTCTTCGGATTGGTAAAAAGCGATGGACCGGTATTGCCTACCCCGGTCAGGCCCCTGCTGGTTGGGGGTCGTCGGGTCGTGCGAGCCGAAAAAGACCTGAACCAGCTCAAAAAAGCTCACTACTTCAGGGTTGTAATACACCTCCACGGCTTCGGCATGGCCGGTACGGCCGTAGCTGACCTGCTCATAAGTGGGGTTGGTTTCCGTGCCCCCGGCATACCCGGAAATCACTTCCTCCACCCCTTTGACGCTTTCAAAGATCGCTTCCACACACCAGAAGCACCCACTGGCAAAATAGGCCCGTTTGTAGGACGAGAGGTCCTGGGGGGCTTTCAGCACGGCTGGCTTTTCGGCCACCGGGGCCGGTTTTTTTTCCCGTCCCTGGCAGGAAGTCACCCAAAACGCCAGGCTGAGGAGCGCGATTATCCTAAATTTCATCATGAAGCCTTTTTGCCCCCTAAAATACAACCGGCCAGGCGCAAAGAAGGCCTAAAAAATGTTAATTCTCCCTCATAAGACCCGTGACCGGGATCAGCCGGGGGTAAAAACAAGGCCGGTCATTGGGTTGGGTACACCCCGGATTTTTTTACTTTGCAGGCAAATGCCTGATCCCTCGTTTATGAAAGCCTATCCCTTGTTTGGCCCCGTGTTTCCCCTGCATTCCTTCCGGGCGGTAGACCTTTCCATTACCAATAAGGCCCTGGGGGACGCCCTCGGCGACCCTGTCAGCTGCCAGCAGTACCTGGATCGCTATCTTGACAGTACCGGGGGCAGGGTGGCTTATGGGGGCTACCTGGAACGGCGCGCCCTTTACCAGGGCTTTTCCCACTTCAACCCGTCAGGGGAAGCCTCCCGGGAATTCCACCTCGGGGTGGATTTCTGGGCGCCTAAGGGCACTGTGGTGTATGCCCCTTGGGACGGGAAGGTCCATAGCTGGGCCAACCGGACGGAACCGGGCGATTACGGCCCGGTCATCCTGCTGGAGCATACCCTGGCAGAAGGGACCCTGTTCAGCCTTTATGGCCATTTATCGCAAGGGAGCCTTACCGGCCTCTTCCCGGGAAAGGCCTTCAGGCAAGGGGAGGCGCTGGCCAGCCTCGGAGGGCCGGCAGAAAATGGGGGGTATGCCCCCCACCTGCATTTCCAGCTCATCCGCGATCCGGAAGGGTACCAGGGGGATTACCCCGGGGTATGCGCCCGGGGTTCCCTGGACTACTACCGCAAAAATTGTCCGGACCCCCTGGCCTGCCTTGGATACTTTTGAAAACCACCCGTTGAATTACCGATAATCCCGATAAAGGGAACGGCCGGGTAAATCCGTTTGTCGGGTGTTTTACCCCCCTTGCCGATGTTTTTTCCGGATACCGGGAAACAGGGGCTTTTCAGCGATTTCACCCCCCCTCAGCACACGTTGTTCGCGTTACTTTTACAAAGCATCACGCGAGCCATGAAAGCTATTTTTACTCTTGTTTTTGCCCTGGTTTTAGCCCTCTCCTCCTACGGACAACAACAACCTGCCCAGGCCAAAGTAACCCCCATTACCATGGAGGTAGTCCTCCTGACAACCAACTCCCCTGCAATGAAAGGGGAAAACCGGCAGGTGGCGCGCCTGTACCGCCGCCCCAATGCCCGGGTTAAAAAGGCTTTGAGCTTCACTACGGCCAGGAACCGGCCCCAGTACGCCTAAGGCCGGGCAGCCCTGCTTTCATCCAGGGCCGGACCCAGTACCTCCCACACGTTTTCCGCCACTATGGCATGGCCTTCTGCAGTAGGGTGGATGCCATCGGCCTGGTTTAGTTCAGGGACGCCCCCAACCCCCTGAAGGAGGAAAGGGATCAGTAGTACCTCGTGTTTTTGGGCCAGTTCCGGGAAGAGGTCCTGGAATTCGCCCGTGTATTCCGGTCCCATGTTGGGGGGGAGTTGCATGCCCGCCAGCACGATCCGGGCCCCGGGGTATTTCTGGCGCACCTTCCCGATCATGTCTTCCAGGTTTTTCCGGGTTTCCGACAGGGGGATGCCCCGTAAGCCATCATTGGCGCCCAGTTCCAGGACGAAGATCTCCACGGGCTGCCGCAGCACCCAGTCGAGCCGGTTCCTCCCGCTGGCCGTGGTTTCGCCGCTCAACCCGGCATTGACCACCTGGTAGGGATAGCCCAGGGAGTCAAGTCGTTTCTGGATCAGGGCCGGGAAGGCCAGGTTCGGGTCCAGCCCAAGGCCGGCCGTAAGGGAATCGCCGAAGAAGAGAATGGTTTTTGAGCCCGTAGTATCCGCAGGGGTTTCTTCCACAGGCGACCCGGTTTGCGCCCCTGCGGGTGCAGTTTTCTCATTGCCGTCGCGGCAGCCCAGAAGGGCCATCATCAAAAAAATATAACGAAACTTTAAGAGTCTTATCATCGGATTCCCTTCCTTTTTAGGTTGTAATGCGTAATTTTTGCAGCCTGTTAACCCACCAGCTGTACCCATGTCAAAGATATTAAACGTAAACCAGCTTCGGAAAAGCTATTCCAGCGGGGGTAATGACCTTACAGTGCTTGAAGGCATTTCCTTTGAAGTCCCCTCGGGCACGACTTATGCCATCGTGGGGCCCTCGGGCAGCGGGAAGACCACCCTGCTGGGGCTGTGCGCCGGCCTCGATACCCCGGATTCCGGGACCGTGGAGGTTTGCGGGTACGACCTGGGCAGCCTGACGGAGGACCAGCGGGCAGCCCTTCGCAACGAGAAGGTGGGGTTTATTTTCCAGAATTTCCAGTTGCTCCCGACCCTTACGGCCCTGGAGAACGTGAGCGTTCCCCTGGAATTGCAGGGTTCCCGAGGGGCCGGGGAAACCGCCCGTAGCCTGCTACAAAAGGTAGGTTTGGCCGACCGCACCCATCACTACCCCAGCCAGCTTTCGGGGGGGGAACAGCAGCGGGTCGCCCTGGCCAGGGCCTTCGCCAACCGCCCCGAGATCCTTTTTGCGGATGAGCCCACGGGGAACCTCGATGGACACACCGGACAGCGGGTAGTGGACCTGCTCTTTGACCTGAATCAGGAAGCGGGGACCACCCTGGTCATCGTCACCCACGATATGGAACTTGCCAGGCGGTGCGACCGCATCCTGCGCTTGCAGGGCGGGCGGATGCTGGAACCGGCAGAACCTTCCAACCCATGAAGCAGAACCCCGTTGGTGGCAAAACGGCCGGGATTTCCTGGCTCTTCCGGATGGCCTGGAGGGATGGCCGCGCAGGCCTCAGGCGCCTGGCGCTGTTTATGAGTTCCATCGTACTGGGCATCGGGGCCCTGGTGTCGATCCAAAATTTCGGCAAGACGCTTGAAGACACCATTTCAGGGCAGTCCAGGGAACTGATGGGGGCCGATTACCTCATCGACGGCGATCGCCCGGCCAATGATGTAGTGCAACACCTGATGGATTCCCTTGGGGGGGCAGCCTCCAGGGAAGTGAGTTTCCTGTCCATGGCCCTCTTTCCGGGAAAGGAGGGGAGCAAGCTCATCCGCGTGCGGGCCCTGGAGGGGGAATACCCGTTATACGGCGAGCTGGTCAGCCGCCCTCCTGCCGCTGCCGCCAGCTACCAGGAAGCGGGAGCGGCCTTGCTGGATGCCACCCTTATGGTGCAGTTCGGGCTGCAGGCCGGCGATTCCATCAAAATCGGGAACAAAGTGTTCCCCATCGGCGGCAGCCTTTTGGAAGCCCCGGGGAACACCGTGGTGTCCACCTCCGTGGCCCCGGCCGTATGGATCCCTTTGCGGGAGCTGGAGGCCACCGGCCTGGTGCAGACCGGCAGTCGCCTTGAATATGCCTATTATTTCAGGGCACAGGAAGGGCAGGACCTGGAACGCCTTTACGACCAACTCGACCCCCTTCTGGATGCAGAAGAGGCCGACCTTGACTTGCATACCGACACCAGCCAGCGCCTGGGGCGCCGGTTCGACAACGTGGGCCGCTTCCTGAAGCTGGTCGCCTTTATCGCCCTCCTTTTGGGGTGTTTGGGGATCGCCAGTTCTGTCCACCTCTATATGAAGGAAAAACGGGCTTTTATCGCTGTCCTAAAATGCCTGGGGGCCTCCCGTGGGCAAACCTTCCTGATTTTCCTGATCCAGGTATCGGCCATCGGCCTGGCGGGGGGCATCCTGGGCTCGGTCCTTGGGTTGTTACTGCAGGAAGTGTTTTCCGGGGTCGCAGCCGATTTCCTCCCGGTGGAACTCGCCTGGGCCATGCATTGGGGACCTGTGCTAACCGGTATGGGGCTTGGGGTGGTCATGGCCGTGTTGTTTGGCCTGTTGCCCCTGTTGTCCAGTTGGCTGGTCAGCCCCCTTTCCGTCCTGCGCATTGGCCAGCCCGACCCCGCCCTTTCCAGGTGGCTCACCGGGGCGGTCCTGTTGGTTGTGGCGGCAGGGATCTGGGGGGTGGCTGCCGGCATCCTCCGGGACCCCCTCAGGGCCCTGTGGTTTGTGGCCGCCACCATGGCCGCATTCCTGGTGCTGGCAGGAATGGCCTGGGGGGGCATGCGCCTGATCCGCCATTACTTCCCGCATTCCTGGGGGTATGAGGCGCGGCAGGCCCTGCTCAACCTTTTCCGGCCCAACAACCAGACCCTTGTGCTGGTCGTGGCGATCGGGATCGGCACCTTCCTGATCAGCACCCTGTACTTTACCCAGGATATGCTCCTGGCCAGGGCCCGGCTGGAAGACAATACCCCTTCGGCCAACCTGATCTTGCTCGACGTACAGGCCGGGCAACAGGAAGGCGTGGCCGGCATCATGCGACCCATGGGGCTGCCAGTAATGGAAAATATCCCCATCGTGACCATGCGGCTCGACCAGATCAGCGGGCGGAACGTGGACGACCTTCGGCGCGACAGCACTTCCACCATCAACGGTTGGATCCTCAACCACGAATTCCGGGTCACCTACCGCGATACCCTGATCGCCTCCGAGCGCCTGGTTGAGGGGGAATGGGTACCGCGCGTTGCCAACCCTGCGGGTCCCATTCCCATCTCCCTTTCCGACAACGTGGCCCGGGACGCCCAGGTCGGGGTGGGCGATACCCTGGTTTTCAATGTACAGGGGGTGTTGATGGATACCCGTGTGGCCAGCATCCGGGAGGTGGACTGGGGCCGGCTGCAATTGAATTTTTCGGTGGTTTTCCCATCCGGGGTCCTGGAAGCAGCCCCGAGGTTCCACGTCATGACCACCCATGCCCCTGAAGAGGCAGTTTCTGCCCGCTTCCAGCAGGAACTGGTGCGTACCTACCCCAACGTGTCGGTCCTGGATATCCGGCAATTGCTGGGGGTGGTGGGCGACCTCCTCCAAAAACTTTCCTGGGTCATTCGGTTTATGGCCTTTTTCAGCATCCTTACAGGCTTTATTGTGCTCCTTGGGGCCGTTCGAACCTCGCGCTTCCAGCGGATCCGGGAAAGCGTGTTGCTGCGCACCCTGGGGGCCAGCAGTCGCCAACTCCTCAGAATTACGGCCCTGGAGTATTGTTTCTTGGGGGCCATCGGCAGCCTAATGGGCGTTTTGCTCGCCCTTGCCGGCACACAACTGTTGGCTTACGGCCTGTTCGAAGTGAGTTTTGTGCCTTCGGTTATTCCCTTCCTGGTGGTATTCCCCATGATCTGCCTGGCCGTGCTGGGCATCGGCCTGCTCAACAGCCGGGCCGTGCTACAGAGCCCGCCCCTGGAGGTGCTCAGGCGCGAAGGGGTTTAGGAGAACGTCCTGTTTTTTCCATCCGAATGTGGTGATCTGTAACAAATACCCTACCTTTCAGACTCATGCAAAAACATCAGCAACTATAAACGTAAAAACCATGAAAACATTCGCTTACGCATTTTTGGCCCTGGCCCTTTTCACAGGGGTTACCTCACAGGCGCAATCGGCCGATGAAATCCTGGCCACCTATTTTGAGAACACCGGGGGTGAAGCACAATGGAGGGCCCTTACTGGCATGAAAATGAATGCCAAGGTCAACCAGCAGGGTATGGAAATCCCCCTGGAAATCTACCAGATGAAAGACGGCCGGCAGATGACCGTGGTCAAATTCCAGGGAAAGGAGATCAAGCAGGGCGTTTTTGACGGGGAGACCCTCTGGAGCACCAACTTCATGACCATGCAGCCCGAAAAAGGGGATGCCGAGACCCTGGCCAACCTGAAGCTCAACGCCAACGATTTCCCCGATCCCTTCCTGGATTACAAAGAGAAAGGTTATACCGTGGAACTGGTCGGCAAGGAAACCATGGAAGGGGCAGAGACCTTCAAGGTGAAGCTCGTTAAGGAACCCATTACCGTAGACGGGCAAACCAGGGAAGATGTGTCGTATTACTATTTCGACGCCGAGAACTACGTACCCATTGCCGTGGAATCGGAAGTCCATTCCGGGCCCATGAAGGGACAGACCCAGCTGATTACGTTCAGCGACTACCAGGAAGTAGGGGGGCTCTACTTTCCGTTTTCCATGTCGCAGGGGATTAAAGGCGGGGCTTCCCAGCCGATTACCATGGAGCAGATTGAACTGAACCCCGAGGTCGATACGGCAGCCTTTGCCTTTCCCGCGCAGATGGGCGGGGAAAACAAGCAATAGGCTTTCCATCGGATACAGGGATTCAAGAACTCCGAAAAACCAACATAGACATGAAAAAACTTATGGCCTGGATGGTCCTGGCCGGACTGGGCATGGCCTGGCCGGCAATGGGCCAGCAAAAGGACACCCTGAGGGCGGCCAACCTGTTCGGGGATATGAAGGCCCGGCACATCGGGCCTGCCCTGATGAGCGGGCGGATCAATGACCTTGAAGTGCATCCCACCAACCCGCGGATCCTCTATGTGGGTTCTGCCGGGGGAGGGGTGTGGAAATCCGCGGATGCGGGCACAACCTTTGCCCCCATTTTTGACGACTATTGCCAGTCTATAGGGGTGGTTGCCCTCGACCCTTCGGACCCGGACAACACCATTTATGTGGGTACGGGCGAAACCTGGACGCGAAACAGCGTTTCCGTGGGTTGCGGCCTGTTCCGTTCCCGCGATGGCGGCAGTACCTGGGAATCCCTTGGGTTTGAAAACAGCGAGCGTATCGCCAGCGTGATCGTGCACCCGGAAGACCCGGAGGTCATCTATGTCGGGGTCCTGGGGGCCCTCTGGGGCGACAGCGAAGAACGCGGGGTGTATAAATCCGCCGATGGGGGAAAAACCTGGGAGCGGATCCTCTATGTGAACCCCCGAAACGGCCTGGCCGATATGGCCATGGACCCTGCGAACCCTGAGGTCCTCTATGCTTCCATGTGGGAGTTTCGCCGTACCGCCTGGTCGTTCGAGTCAGGGGGAAGCAGCAGTGCCCTGTACAAGACCACCGACGGGGGCCAGACCTGGAACAAGATCCACAATGGCTTTCCCGAGGGGCAGTTGGGCCGCCTGGCCATTGCGGTGGCACCCACTTCCCCGAATGTGCTGTATACGGTCATTGAAGCCGAAAAGCCGGAGCGCAAAGGGTTGTACCGCAGCGATGACGGCGGCGAGAACTGGAAACAGCTGAACAACGATTTTGAAATCACGGTACGGCCTTTCTATTTTTCCCGAATTGTAACGGATCCGCGCAACCCGGAGGTGGTGGTGAAGGCCGGCCTCAGCGGGTCGATTTCCCGCGATGGGGGGAAGACCTTTAAAAACCTTGGGAACATGCACAGCGACATCCACGATATTGCGTTCAGCATTGTGGATTCCGACATCATGTATGTGGCCACCGATGGGGGGTTATACCGCAGCTGGGACGGGGGCAACACCCTGGAGATCAGTGAGGACCTCCCCTTGTCGCAGTTTTACCACATCAGCGTGGATGACGCCACCCCGTACAATGTCTATGGGGGCTTGCAGGATAATGGCTCCTGGTACGGCCCCTCATCTTCCCCGGGCGGCGTTACGGCCCGGGACTGGAACTCCGTGGGCGGCGGGGATGGCTTCCGCGTGCTGAAGCACCCCACCAAACCCGTGATCTATTCCGAAATGCAGGGGGCTGAGAACGTTTGGCGGTACGACACCGAAAAACAACTCCTGAAAACCATCCAGCCCCAGCCCACCGCCGGGGTGGCCGACCTGCGCTTTAACTGGAATGCCCCCATGGCGCTGAGCCCGCACCAGCCCGATCGCTTCTACATGGGGAGCCAGTATCTGCACCGCTCCGAGGACATGGGAGATACCTGGGAGGTAATCAGCCCGGACCTTACGACCAATGACCCTGCAAAACAGGGGCAGGAAGATTCCGGGGGGCTGTCCATGGATAATTCCGGGGCGGAAAACCACACCACCATTTTTACCATTGCAGAGTCCCCCCTGGATGAGCAGGTGATCTGGGTGGGCACCGACGACGGAAACGTACAGATTACCCGCGACGGGGGAAAAACCTGGACGAACACCTCCGGGAACATCCCGGGGCTGCCCGCAAACACCTGGGTATACCACATTGAACCCAGCGTACACGACAAGGCCACGGCCTATGCCGTTTTTGATGGCCACACCCGCGGGGATATGACCCCCTATGCCTACCGGACCACGGATTACGGGGCGAGCTGGACTTCCATTACCACCGGGGAAGTGGAAGGGTTCGCCCGCGCGTTGCAGGAAGATTATGAAAACCCGGACCTGCTTTTCCTCGGGACGGAATTCGGCCTGTTCATTACCCTCGACGGGGGCCTGAGCTGGACCCCCTTCCGAAACAACATGCCCCCTGTGGCCGTACACTATTTGGAACTCCATAAAGGGACCAACGACCTGGTGGTGGGCACACACGGGCGGGGCGTGATCATTTTGGATGATATTTCGCCCCTGCGGGAACTCAACCGGGAAGTCATGGAGGCTACCCTGCATTTTTTCAAAACGCCTCCCACGGTGATGAACGAGACCAGCAACTTTGGAAGTTCCACCGTGTCCACGGAATTCGTCGGGGCCAACCGCAGCACCCAGGCGCAGATCCGGTATTTCCTCAAAAGCCGCCATACCTTCGGGAAAATGACCATGGAGATCCGCGATGCGGAGGGGAAGACCATTACTACCCTGGAACCGGGAAAACAGAAGGGCCTGAATGTGGTCGAATGGGGGTATCGCCGGAAACCGCCTAAGGTGGCCAAAGGGAAGACCTTTTCCTTCGGGGGGTTCACAGCCCCCACAGTGCCGGCAGGCACCTACACGGCCGTAATCACCAAGGGCCGTGAAACCTTCGAACACCCCTTCGAGCTGGTATACGACGAGCGAAGCGGCCTGAGTGCGGCCCAAAGGGAGCAAAAATACCGCACGACCATGGAGCTCTACGACATGACCCAGGAGCTGGCCTACCTGGTCTATCGGGTGGATGCATTCCTGGAGCAGGCAGAAAAGGCAGGCGACAAGCGCAACCTGAAAAAGCTGCAGGAGCTTAAGGAAACCCTGGTCATTACCACGGGCGACAACTATGTGGGTGCCGCGAGTCCCCAATTGCGCGAGAAGATGGCAGACCTCTACAGCAAGGTGGCCGGCGATTACGATGTCCCTTCAGCAGCAGACCTGGATAACCTGGCCCTGATCAGCGCGCGGTTTGAAAAGGCAAAAAACGACTTTGAAGGCATCAGGCCACGGGTAAAAGGGGGCGATGCCCTCCAATTGGCCACTTTTGAGGAATTTTTGGAGATGGATTGATCGCGCTTAGGCCGCTATAGCAAAACCACTGCCTCAGGGCGGTGGTTTTTTTTGGCCGGTTTTCGGGTTGGGTATGGATGCCGTTGTCCGCTGATTATCAGGGATTCGTCAGGGAAACCGGCTCGCGATGGGCCTCTTTCAGGTGTTTTTTGTAAGGCCTGTGGTTCTTCGGGAAGCCCTCAGGGGCTGATGATCCGGATGGGATATTTTTCGTAGACCGCTTCCCGTTCCTGCGGGTCGAGTTCCGTCAGGGTTTTTCCCAAAGTGCGCCGGGCATAGGTGTCCCTTACCCGGCTTACGGCCAGGGCGATCTGGTCTTTCAGGCCCACGAAGTTCCCGTATTTCACATCGGCTTCCACCTGCAATACGTAAAGGGCGCTTTGCTCAAAGGTTCGGGCATGGCCCGCCACGAGTGCCCCCATCTGCTGGGTAGAAACCACCTGGTCGGCTACGATGAGTTGGTCTTCCTCATTGAGATAAACCCGGAATACGTTGGCCCCGCTGGAATTCAGCTGCCCGAGGGCTTCCAGGCTGGTGAAGGGGGCCGGGGCGAATTCGGTGTTATAGGCCTGCCGGTCGATCAGCTCATAGGTAAACAGCCGGTAGTAGGGCAGCTCAAAATCCGCTTCCGTAAGTAGGTCGAGATAGGAGGCCGCCTCCAGGGGAGGCTCCATGGATTCGTGGAGCAGGCGCTCCCTGAAAGTTTCGAATTGCAACAAGACGGAGTCCGTTGCCTGCGCGGGCGCGGGAAGGGATTCCCAACACCCTTTCAGGGCAGTTGTGTCCCGTTCCAGGCCGCGGTAACGGGGCCCGAAATACAGGTCTGCCGGCCTGACGACCCCCTGCCCGGAAGCAATGCGCTGCAACAGCCCCCGGTAATCGGCCCCTTCGGGACCCTCCAGCAGGCCCTCCGAAATCAGTTCGGCCTCAAAGGAGGCCATGAGCCCCTCCAGGGATTGTCCGCCCCCAGGAAAGGCACTGCGGATGCACTCGAAAAGGCTTTCTTCCACCCGGGCCGTTTGCCCGTGTACAAGGTATGGGGCAAGGAAAAGCCCGAGGGCGGCGAGGCCCTTTTTGGCAAGGCTAAAGGATGGTGGGGTAACCGGATGTTCCATAGGGCAAAAGATACGGAATTTTAACCCCGGGAGCCCGGGGGAGTCGATAAAACCCCTGTTCTTTCGACAGGTATCCCGGCTTGCCCGGGCTTGGGACGGGCGCTTTCCCGGGTCCGGGGGGCAGGAGGCAGCGAAGGCCCCCTGGCTTTGGATGATTTTGGGATGCAGGGGCCGAGGGTAACTTTACCTTGGGTGGGGGAGGGGTTTCCCTATTCCCGGCTTACCCGGGGCAACAGCATCATCCGGGTACGGATGTCAACCGCGGCCTTTAAACACAACCATCCCTTCAGGGAACGTCACCTGCTGTTTAATCCCGGATACCCGTTCGGTGTTCCCGGGCCTATTCCATCCCGGGTTGCCTGATCTGGAAGTTTTCTTCTTTCTTGGCGGCTGCCACCTGCTTTTTTACGTCTTCGAGCAGGGCTTTGGCATCGTAAACGATGCCATCCTTGATGGTGTATTTTACCCCGCCCACGCGTACCACCTGGTTGTCATCGGTGAGTTTTATGGCCCCGGTCCCATACAGGACTTTCAGGTTTTGGAGGGGGTTTTCCCCCACGAGTACCAGGTCGGCGAGTTTGCCCGGGCTGACGGTCCCGAGCTCATCTGCTGCCCCCAGGGCTTCCGCCCCGCTCAGGGTGGCCGCCCGGATGATTTCCAGGGGGTGGAAGCCGGCCTCCCGCAGCAACTCCATCTCGCGGATGTAGGCAAAGCCATACAACTGGTAGATAAACCCGGAGTCGGAACCGACCGTTACGCGGCCCCCCCGGTTTTTGTATTCGTTGACGAACGTCATCCAGAGGCGGTAATTTTCTTTCCAGGCCACTTCCTGTTCCGTGCCCCAGAAATGCCAGTACGACCCGTGAGAAACCTTGCTCGGGGCATAAAAGCGCCATAGGGAGGGCAGGGTATATTCCTCGTGCCATTCCGCCCTCCGGGCCCGGTGCAGGTCACGGCTCGCTTCATAGATGTTGAAGGTGGGGTCCAGGGTGAAATCGAGCGAAAGGAGTTCCTCCATTACGGCGTTCCAGTGTGGGGAGTAAGGTGCAGCAGCCTGCTTCCAGAGGTTTCCCGCCGCTTCGAACCGGTGTTGTTCGTTGTTGTAGTTGAAGTCGAGGGGGTAATCCTGCACGGTCCGGTCTTCAAAAAGGGCCTCCGGCAGCCCGTACCAGTGCTCCATGCTGGTGAGCCCGGCCCGGGCCGAATGCAAAACGTTCCACCGGGCCACGGTGAGTTGGGCATGGTGGCAGGCCGAGCGCAGCCCCAGTTTCTTGTTTTCATCCAGGGCAGCCGTCATGATTTCCGGTTCGGCCCCGAAAAACTTGATCCCGTCGGCCCCTTTTTTAGCGTTGGCGCGTACCCATTCACGCGCCTGTTCCGGGGTCGTGATCGGGTCTTTGCTCCCCTGGCCGAAACCGGTATACGCGAATACGCGGGGGGCGATGATTTCGTTGGCTGCACTCTTTCGCTTCAGGTCCATGGCAAAATCAACCCCGCGCCCGCTGGGTTCCCGTACCGAGGTGATGCCATGGCCCATCCAGAGCTTGAAAACATAATCGGGTTCGGCCCCCTGGGCCACCCCCCCGATGTGCCCGTGCATATCCACGAACCCCGGCAGCACGTACATCCCCTCTGCCTGGATTTCCTTTCCCCCTGCCTTCAGGGCGGGCCGGTCTTCGGGATCGATGGCAACCCCCGGATACCCCACTACCTGTACCCGGGTAATGCGGTTTTGTTCGATGACGATATCCACCGGGCCCTGGGGCGGGGCGCCATTCCCGTCAATCAGGGTGGCCCCCCTGATGATGAGCTGGTTGAAGGGACCCTCGGAGAGGGCTGGTTGGGCCAGGACGGGGAGGCCCAGCAAAAGCAGGATAATGAACAGGCTGAATGGTCGTTGCATGCGCAGTGGGTTTTGGTCCCGGTTTGCTGGAATCCCGGATTCGGTTTATAAGGTGTCCCCCGCCAGCAGCCTGGAGGGAATTGGAAAATCCTATTGCGGCACTTCGATATGGCTGCCCAAAAACAGGGCGTTCAAAAACAAGCGGTTGGTCCCGTACCAGGATCCCCGGAAATTGGGGTTGTCCGCGAACAGCACCACCCGGCCGCGCCCAAGGGGACTGACCAGGAGGGAAGCCGACTTGTTGAGGAATTCCTCCCGGTTCTTTTTCGTCAGGAAGCCGTCAATATGGGCGTTTTTGGAATATTTGGCCACTGTGGCATAAGGGTTCTGGCTGGGTTTCAGCCATACCTCATTGTTTTTATATACCGGGAGGTCCGCCTTCCGGTACCCGAAGGCCAGGGGGTGGGTCAGGTCCAGGTCGGCCCTGAGGATTACCCCGCCCACGCTTTCCTTGCCCAGGTGTTCCGAGGCATCCACATAGGGCAGGCGTTCCACTGCTTTCGCGGAATCCTTTTTTTCCTCAATAAGGGACTCCTTTACCCACTTGTTTTGTATGGCGTAACGGGAGGCCCCGGCAATGGTTACCAGGGTATTGCCCTTCGATACCCAGTCCCGGATGCGCTGTTGTTCCTTTTCATTGAGCGAATACTGGCCGCTGACCATCACCAGGGTGTTGTACCGGTCCAGGTCGGCCCTGGAGAAATTCCGCATGGGGATCTTGGTAATGGGCATGTGGACCCGGGTATCGAGCAGGTGCCAGACTTCCCCTGCCTCATAGGAACGCACCCCATCGCCGATGAGCATGGCGGCTTTGGGTTTTTCCAGGGGGGCTATATACCGGCTTCCCAGGTCCACCCCCTTAAGGTGGTAGCCTGAGGCCACGGCATAGGCCGGTACCTGGAATTCCTTTTGGGCTTCCAGGAGTAACGTATGCACTTCTTCCGGGGACTTTTTCTGCAAAGCCACGGGCAAAACCAGGGCCCCGTAGGAGAAGGCCTTTTCCTGCCCGTCCACCCGGGTGGTAAAGGGCTTGAAGGCGCTGGACAGCACCAGCCCCTGCGACTGCAGGCGATAGAGCAGGGCGGGGGCATTGTAGTCGTCCCAGTCGATGAGGTAGGCGTAAGGGGAGGATGCAACCGGGGTTACCGGGTAAAGGCCTTCCAGGCTGGTGATTTCCTGCCCGGCAGGCACACTCCGCAAGGGGCGGTAGTCCATGTTGTAGAAATTGGCGACGGACCAGGCGGAAGCATCGTAAAAGACGGAATCGCGATAGCGTTCGTAGGTTTCGAAGAAGGTCTGCACCATGCGGTACTGCGGCTGGCTGGCCGGTACCACAATGGCGTCTTCCCCATCGCGGTACACCTTTACCCGGTGGAGGAGCAATTTGTCGATAAAGGCCTTCAGGCGGTTTTTGTCGTATTTCTCCACCACCCGGTACCCCCTGGTCCGGGAGGCCGCGGCATTGCGGAGGGCGGTGTTGAAGAAGTCCTTCTGGTATTTCCTGAGCAGGTCTTTGTTGTCCACGGCGGCCTTTACCGTGGTCATGCTCGAAACCAGTTGGTTGCGGATGGTGAAGGGGAAAGTGATTTCCCCGAAGGCGGTTTTCTGGGCGTGGCCCCTGGAACTCGCCTGCTCGAAGAGGAGGCCAAGCCCCCCCTGCAGGTCGGGATACGACGAGCCGTAACCGGGATAGGTCCCGTCAAAGACTTCTTTGGTAAAATACAGGGAACCAATGCTGTCAAGGGATTTTGCAAAGTACCCCCCGAACAGGGAATTGAGGTCTTCGTAGTTTTCTTTGGGCATGATGGGGTTGAGGGAGCCGTTATCCTTCATGGGTTCGAAGAAGTAGGTGCTCTGGGTGCCCATTTCGTGGAAATCGGTCACCACATTGGGGTACCACTGGTGGTACCAGTCCAGTTTGCCCCGGCTTTCCGGGTTGATGGCCAGCAGCCAGTCGCGGTTCAGGTCGAACCAGTAATGGTTGGTCCTCCCCCCGGGGAAATACTCATTGTGCTCGGCATCCTGTGGATCGGTGACCAGGGGGTTCCCCCGATAGGAATTGGCCCATTGCGTGTGGCGGTCGCGGCCGTCGGGGTTGATGGCGGGGTCCACAAAAACCACCGCTTCCCTGCGGAAACGCTCGATCATCGGGTGCTCGGAGGCCACCAGGATGTAGGCGCTCAGCAGGGCCGCTTCCGAACTCGAGGGTTCATTCCCGTGCACGTTATACCCGAGTTGGACAAAAATCGGCAGGTCGCTTCCCGGTTTAATTGCGGTGTTGGGGTCTGTGTAGGCCAGGTGCCGTTGCTGAAGCTCCGGTAGGGCTTTCAGGTTTTCGGGCTGGCTGATCCGAAGCATGACCAGCCTGCGTTTTTCATGGGTATGCCCGTAGGTTTCGATCTCCGCGTTTTCGGAAGCTTCCGCCAGGGTTTCGAGGTAGTGGACGATTCGGTCGTGGCGGGTGTGGTATTCCCCGATACCGTAGCCCAGGAACGCCTCTGGGGAGGGGATGCCCGCTTTGTAGGGTTCGTATTGTTTCAGGAAATACTCCTGGGCCTGCACGCCAAGGCTGCACAGGATGAGCAGGGAAAAGTAGAATTTTCGCATAGGGATTAGTCGGATAGGTTCTGCTGCTTAAAGATAGGAATATTTGCCATTTTGAAACGACAGGCAGCTAAATGAAAGTCGGCTGTCCTGGGGGGGTACGGTTCAGGCGAGGGAATGGAAGGGGTCCTGGCCCACTTCCTGGAAGCGGATGATGTAGTAGGTGCCCCGCCTGGAAAGGTCGCGGATCACGCTTCCCTTGAGTTGGCGGGTGAGGTTGTGGATCAGCTTCAGCCCCAGGGATTTGCTGGTCTGGTAGTCCATGTCTTCCGGGAAGCCCACCCCATTGTCGCCGATGCGCAGGATGTATTCCTGCCGGTCTTCTTTTTCCAGGGAAATGCTGATTTCCCCTTCCTCCTGGCCTTCGAAACCGTATTTCAGGGCGTTGGTGACCGCTTCATTGATCAGCAGCCCAAGGGGGATGGCCGTATCGATCCCCAGTTCGATTTCGGGGATGTCTATATTCAGGCGGATCTTGCTTTCGGGCCCCTTGATGGACTTGACCAGGTATTCCCCCAGTTGCTGCACATAGGAACTGTATTCGATACGGGAGAGGTCTTCGCGCATGTACAGCATTTCGTGGACCATGGCCATGCAAACCACCCGGTTCTGGCTGCTGCGGATTTGCCGGAGGGTATGGTCATCCTCTATGGTCCTTCCCTGCATGCGCAGCAGGCTGGAGACCGTCTGCAGGTTGTTTTTCACCCGGTGGTGCACTTCCTTGAGCAACAATTCTTTTTCTTCCACCCGTTGTTCCAGGTCTTCCTTGCTATGGTAAAGCCCGTGCAGGCTTTTCAGGAGGAAATGCCCGAATACCCCGCCCAGGAGGCCCACAAAAAGCAGGACCACCAGGAAAGAAAACATCGCCCGGGAAGCTTCCGGCAGGGCGTTGTCTACCGGGAACACCCCGCTTTGGTCCCGGGCCAGCAACAGGGCGAGGGCCACCAGGGAAACCGCCAGGTAGCCGTATCCCAGCAGGCGGTGGGTGACAAACCCCGAAAGGACCAGCAAGCCCAGCAGGAAGATCAGGGGGCTTTGCAGCCCGCCGGTGTAAAGGCTCCCTGCCATAATGGCCAGCAATGCCGCCAGGGAATTGAGGTGATAAGAGAGGGCGAGGTGCCCGTGAAACCGGAACAGGGCAGTATTCAGGAGCGAAAAGGCCCCAAAGCCGATAAGGATAAGCGGGAGGGGGGGTGAAGCGCCCATCAGGAACCCGCTGGCGAGGCCCAGCAGGAGGGAACCCAGGCCTGCAACTGCATTGGCCCTGAAGAAGAGCCCGGCAGCATCCTGAAGCCTTTGCTGGTGCTTCCGTTTTTTCTTCATCCTGATGAAAAACGGCTTTTGAGGCATAGTTCCGGTCGCTTGTCCCCCTGGGGGCGTTTTCGAAAGTAAAGCTACTCCTAATTTGCCATATAATCAAAAGGGGAGCGGCAATCGCCCGGAGTGGCCCTGGCGATCAGTCTTCCACCAGCACCCATTCCCCTTTGGCCAGCAGGGGTTCTGCCTGTTTGAATTTCATGGATTTGTTTTCCCCGGACAGCACATTTTTGATGGTGACGCGTTCATTGCGTCCAATTTTCGGCTTTTCGCGGGTAATGGTTTCCGTGATCGGCTGCCGCCCGCCCTGCTGTTGCCCGACGGCCCTGCTTTGGGCGGCCAGTTCTTCGCTGCTGGGGATTTCTTCCTTTGAGGTCTTCAGGGCTTCCTTTGGCCGGCGTACCTGCCGGGCTTCATGGATCTGTTGGGTATTGGCAGAAGGGAGTTCCCCCTTGAAGAGGAAGGAGACCACCTCTTTATTCACTTTTTCGATCATCCCCTTGAACAGCTCAAAGGCCTCGAACTTATAGATCAGCAGCGGGTCTTTTTGCTCGTGCACGGCGAGCTGCACCGACTGCTTTAGCTCGTCCATCTTCCGCAGGTGGGTCTTCCAGGCGTCGTCGATGATGGCCAGGGCAATGTTTTTCTCGAAATCCGAAACCAGTTGTTTCCCTTCGCTTTCGTAGGCGTCCTTCAGGTCTGTTACTACGTTCAGCGTCTTGATCCCGTCGGTGAAGGGCACTACGATGCGCTCGAACTTGTTGGCGCTGTCTTCATAGACCTTCCGGATGACCGGATACGCGGCCGCTGCGGACCGCTCCATTTTCTCGTGGTAATGCGCATAGGCGGCACGATAGACTTTCTGCGCGATTTCCTGGAAAGGCAGCCTTGCGAACTCCTCTTCCGCGAGGGGGGAGGTGATGGAGAAATACTTAATGAGCTCAAACTCGAAATTCTTATAGTCTGAGGCCAGTTTGTTGGTTTCCGCGATTACCTCGCAGGTATCGTAGATCATGTTGGCGATGTCTACCTTCAACCGGTCGCCCTGCAGGGCGTGCCGCCTCCGCTTGTAGACCACCTCGCGCTGGGCGTTCATCACGTCGTCGTACTCCAGCAGCCGCTTTCGGATCCCGAAGTTGTTTTCTTCCACCTTCTTCTGTGCCCGTTCGATGGAGCGGGTCATCATGCTGTGCTGGATCACTTCCCCTTCCTTCAACCCCATGCGGTCCATCATCTTGGCCACCCGGTCGGAGCCGAAAAGGCGCATCAGGTTGTCTTCCAGGGAAACGTAGAACTGGGAGCTCCCGGGATCCCCCTGCCGCCCGGAACGGCCCCGGAGCTGGCGGTCGACCCTTCGGGAATCGTGCCTTTCGGTCCCTACGATGGCCAACCCGCCGGCTTTTTTAACCTCTTCGGTAAGCTTGATGTCGGTCCCGCGCCCGGCCATGTTCGTGGCGATGGTAACGACCCCGGGTTTCCCGGCCTCTGCCACGATATCGGCTTCCTTCTTATGCAATTTTGCGTTCAGCACATTGTGCGGGATCTTCCGCAGGCCCAGCATCCGGGAAAGCAATTCGGAGACTTCCACCGAGGTGGTTCCGATCAGCACCGGCCTGCCTGCCCCGGAAAGCTGGGTGACCTCCTCGATGATGGCGTTGTATTTTTCCCGTTTGGTTTTGTAAATTAAATCGTTGCGGTCATCCCGGATCACCGGGCGGTTGGTCGGGATTTCCACTACATCCAGCTTGTAGATTTCCCAGAATTCCCCGGCTTCGGTTACGGCGGTCCCTGTCATCCCGGCCAGCTTCCGGTACATGCGGAAATAGTTCTGCAGGGTGATGGTGGCAAAGGTCTGGGTCATCGCTTCGATCCGGACGTTTTCCTTTGCTTCGATCGCCTGGTGCAACCCGTCGGAGTACCTGCGGCCTTCCATGATCCGGCCGGTCTGTTCGTCCACGATCATGACCTTGTTCTCCATCACCACATATTCCACATCTTTTTCAAAAAGGGTGTAGGCTTTCAGCAACTGGGTCATGGTGTGGATGCGCTCGCTCTTCACCGCGAAATCCTTGAAGAGCTCGTCCTTGAGTTTGGCCTCTTCCTCAATTTCAAGGTTTTGGTTTTCGATCAGGGCAATCTCGCTGCCAATGTCGGGCATCACGAAGAAATCCCTGTCCTGGTCTGAGGAGATATGGGAAATCCCCCGGTCGGTCAGCTCGATCTGGTTGTTTTTTTCATCGATCACAAACAGGAGCTCCTCGTCGACCTTTGGCATCTCCCGGTTGTTGTCCTGCATGTAGAAGTTTTCGGTCTTCTGCAGCAGCTGTTTGATCCCTTCCTCACTCAGGAACTTGATCAGGGCTTTGTTCTTTGGCAACCCGCGGTGTACCCTGAGCAGGAGGAAACCCCCTTCCTTCAGGTCGCCTTCGGCAATTTTCTTTTTGGCCTCCGCCAGCACCCCGGTCAGGTAGCGCTGCTGTTGCTGCACCAGTTCGGAAACCCTCGGGCGGAGCTCGTTGAATTCGTGCCGGTCGCCTTCCGGGACAGGACCGGAAATGATCAGGGGGGTACGGGCGTCGTCGACCAGGACGGAATCCACCTCGTCCACAATGGCATAATGGTGGGGGCGTTGAACCAGGTCCCCGGGGGTGTGGGCCATGTTGTCGCGCAGGTAATCGAAACCGAACTCATTGTTGGTCCCGTACGTGATGTCGGCATTGTAAGCGTTTCGGCGTCCCTCGGAATTGGGCTGGTGCTTGTCGATGCAATCTACCGAGAGCCCGTGGAACTCGAAGAGGGGCCCCATCCACGCGCTGTCGCGCTTGGCCAGGTAGTCGTTTACCGTAACCAGGTGTACCCCCTTGCCGGCCAGGGCGTTCAGGTAGACGGGCAGGGTCGCCACCAGGGTTTTTCCCTCCCCGGTCTGCATCTCCGCGATTTTTCCCTGGTGGAGGACAATCCCGCCGATCAGCTGAACCTCGTAATGGACCATGTCCCAGGTCACCGGTTTCCCGGCTGCGTCCCAGGAATTGCTCCAAATGGCCTGGTCCCCATCCAGTTTCACGTAGTCTGCCCGGGCCGAAAGCTGGCGGTCAAACTCCGAAGCCTGAACGGTCAGGGTGGCATTTTCCGTAAACCTCCTCGCGGTCTCCTTCATCACCGCAAAAGCCTCCGGCAGGAGTTCTTCCAGCGTTTTTTCGGTCTGGGCGTATACCTGGTCCCCGAGTTGGTCGATCTGGGTATACAGGCTTTCATTGAGGTCGATATCGTCGGAAGTCCTGGCTTGTTGCCTCAGTTCGGCGATCTGGCCCTCAAGCTCCCGGGTGTTTTCGCGGATGGCCTCTTTGAACGCAGCCGTTTTCTGGCGGAGTTCGTCATGGCTCAGCGATTTCAGGGCCGCCTCGTGGGATTTTATTTTCTCGATGATGGGCTGCAGCGCCCTGACGTCTTTTTTGGCTTTGTCACCTACAAAGGTCTTTAAGATCGAGTTGATGATACTCATAGCAGTGCTTGTTTTTGTTGCCTGTCCGGGAAGCGCGTCCGGGGCAACCGGATAGGCAGGCCTTCCCCGGGGGGTTCGGGCCATAGGTTCCGTACAAAAGGCGTTCCAGAGTTATGGATATCGGGAAAGATTCCTTCCGGCCTGTCAAAATTACATAAAAAAAAAGCCTCCGGAGAGACTTTTTGCGATAGTTATGGGGATTCTCAATACTCGTCCTCGTTCCAGAGGTAGTCTTCTTCCGTAGGGTAGTCAGGCCAGATTTCCTCAATGGATTCGTAGATTTCACCGCCTTCTTCCTCCATGGACTGCAGGTTTTCCACAACTTCCAGGGGGGCTCCGGTACGGATCGCGTAGTCGATCAACTCATCCTTGGTGGCGGGCCATGGGGCGTCGCTCAGGTAGGATGCCAATTCTAGTGTCCAGTACATAGCAGGGTGACTGTTTTAAAATTTTTGCAAAAATATATTTTATCCCAAAACGGCAAAGCAATTAGGCGCTTATTTCCTTACCCTCAAGCAATTTTGCGGATTCTTTAAAAGGGAAACCTTCAAAATGCGGAATTATTCCGTCGCTTTTCCGGGAATCCACCTGATTTCTTTTGCCTGCACTTCGGAAGACAATTTTCGTGCCAGGACAAAAAGGTAATCGGATAGCCGGTTGAGGTAGGCCAAAACGACCTCAGACACCTCGCTTTGCTCGGCCAGGAGGGTGGTCATCCGCTCGGCCCTCCGGCAAACGGTCCGGGCCAGGTGACAGGTTGACACGGTGGGGTGCCCGCCGGGGAGGATGAAGTGGGTCATGGGCGGGAGCGCGTCGTTCAGGGCATCGATCTCGGCCTCCAGGGCTTCCACGTCAGCTGGGGTTAATTTGGGGATTTGCAGCCGTTCCTTCCCGCTTTTTGTTTTCGCCTTTTCCGGTTCGGTGGCCAGCATGGCCCCCGCGGTGAACAACCGGTCCTGTATCTCCAACAGGAAGGCATCGTGCCCGGGGGCCAGGCCCTGGTCCCGGAGCATGCCCAGCCAGGAATTCAATTCGTCCAGGGTGCCGTAGCTCTGGATGCGGATATGGTGTTTGGGGACCCGGGTCCCCCCGAATAGTGCGGTGGTACCCCCGTCCCCGGTTTTGGTGTAGATCTTCATAGCTTTGCCGGCGTTCCTGATGGAGGCGCCTTAGTTTTTTTCCGATTTTCCGCGACGGTCCCTCAAGCGCCGGCCTTCCATGAAGGACCGGGATTTACGCCTTTTGGAATGGCGTTTGTTATAGGAGCCGATCAGCAGGTACAGCACCAGCAACCCCCCCAGGATGTAAAAAATTTCGTTAGTCATCGCCTGTCAAAATTAGGCCATTAATTCCGGATTCTAAAATGTTGCCGGGCCTGCTGGCGACGGAAAAAGAGCAGGCCGGACCCGTAGGTTTCCACCACCACGTTCACCTGGGGCAGGCATGTGGCTTCCACCCAATTTCGATACGAAGCCCTCTGGTTGCGAAGGTTCCCCACAAAAACCACACTTTCGTTATGCCACCAGCCCTGTCGTTCGAGGACTTCGGCCAGCCCCTTTTCGGGGGTTTCGAAAACAAACAGGTCAAAGGGGGCCTGTCCCCAGGTGAGTCCGGGCCTCTCATTCCCCAGCCAGGCGGCGAGTGGGTGATCCGTGGGGGCGGCCCCGGCACGGGCAGCCCCGAAATGGTCGCAAGCAGCCAGCAGGAGGCGTTGGTCAGGGGGGAATTGCCGCAGGTCCCTTCGGTAAAGCCCCTCGTCCAGGAAGCGGTAGACAAAGGGGGAATGTATCCCGTGGCGGGATTTGGCCCTCAGCCAGAACAACCATCGATGCAGCAAGGTCTCCAAATCGAAGCGTATTTTTTACCCCTCCTCAATGGCGGAGAGTTCGAACCAGCGCTCGGTTTTTTCCTCCAGGAGCCCAACGACCCCTGAAAGCTCCCTGGATCGTTCATTCAGTTCCTCCCCGGGCAATTCGGGGTTCGTAAACAACGCCTCCAATTCGGCTTTCCTCCCTTCAAGGCGGGCAATCTCGGCTTCGAGTTCCTTCAGTTCGCGCTGTTGGGTGTAACTTAATTTTCCTTTTCGCACCTCCGGGGCGGCCCCTTTTTTTTCCACCCCGGGGGATGGCTGCCCGGTTGCCGCACCTGCAGGGGTTTCTTTCCGGAGCAGGTGGGTGCGGTACTCCGAATAATTTCCCGGGAAGTCGGTAATGTGCCCTTCCCCGTCAAAAATAAAGAGGTGGTCGGTGATCTTGTCCATAAAATACCGGTCGTGGGACACGATCAGCACGGTGCCCGGGTAATCGAGCAGGAAGTTTTCCAGGACATTCAGGGTGAGGATGTCCAGGTCGTTGGTAGGCTCGTCGAGGATCAGGAAATTCGGGTTCCCGATCAGCACGGTGCACAGAAAAAGCCTTTTCTTTTCGCCCCCGCTGAGCTTATCCACATAGTCGTATTGCTGTTTGCGGTCAAAAAGGAACCGCTCCAGCAACTGCTGGGCACTCAGCTGTCGTCCTTTTTTTAGGGGGATGTATTCGCCGAAATCCCGGATGATTTCGATCACCTTCCTCCCGGGTTCGGCGGGCAGTCCGGCCTGGGTGTAGTATCCGATGTTCAGGGTTTCCCCATGGACCACCTTCCCGGTATCGGGCTGCAGGTTCCCGCAAACCAGTTCCAAAAAAGTCGATTTCCCGCTGCCGTTCCTCCCGACCAGCCCAATGCGCTCCCCCCGCTTGAAGTGGTAGCTGAAATCGGTGAACAGGACGCGGTCCCCGAAGGACTTGGAGACATGGTGCAGTTCCACCACCTTGGTCCCCAGGCGTTCCATATTGATTTCCAGTTCCACCTGGTGTGCCTGCCGGCGCTGGAAAGCCTGCTTTTTAAGCTCCTCGAAGTCGTCTATCCGGGCTTTGGATTTGGTGGTCCGCGCCTTGGGCTGGCGCCGCATCCACTCCAGCTCCTTCCGGTATAACCCCCGGGTCTTTTGAAGGGTAACGTCCTGCAGGGCTTCCCGGGCTTCTTTCTCCCGGAGGTAGTAGGCGTAATTTCCTTTATACGTATGCAACTCCCCCTGGTCCAACTCCAGGATCTGGTTGCAGACCCGGTCCAGGAAGTACCGGTCGTGGGTGACCATAAAGAGGGTTTGGATGTGCTGTTTGAAGTATTCCTCCAGCCATTCGATCATTTCCAGGTCGAGGTGGTTGGTGGGCTCGTCGAGGATCAGCAGTTCCGGGGGGTCGATCAGGATATGGGCCAGGGCCAGCCTTCGCCGTTGCCCCCCGGACAGCGTCCCGACCCGGGTTTCGGGCTGGTGGAGGTCCAGTTTTGAGAGGATCTGGTTAAAGCGGGTCTCCAGGTCCCAGGCCCCGGCCCGCTCCATCGCTTCGTAGGCGCGCTGATACCCTTTCTGGTCTTCCGGGTGGGCCAGGGCCTTCTCATACCGGGCAATAATCTGTACGGTTTCGTTGTCGGAGGCAAAAAGGGTGTCGGCGACCGTAAGGTTGGGATCCAGCTCCGGTTCCTGCTCCAAATAGCCGATTTTCAGCCCTTTTCTCCAGGTTACCTGTCCCTCGTCTGGTGGGTGTTTCCCGGCCAGGATATCCATCAGGGTGGTTTTTCCGGTACCGTTGCGGGCCACCAGGGCGATTTTCTGCCCCTGGTTGATCCCAAAGGTAAGCCCTGAGAACAACAGGCGTTCCCCGTAGGACCGGGACAGGTTTTCAGCGCTCAGCAGGTTCACGGGCGATTTTTAAGGGTCGTGTAAAGGTACGCATACCGCAGCAAAAGGGCGGCCCACACCGGCAGCAGCAGGGGTGAGAAGGACTGGACCTTGCCAAGCCAAAGCAAGAGGCAAGCAGCGACAAGGACCGCCATGGCCAGGAGGTAGGGGGCAAACCAGGTGGGTACCCTTTTGCCAAACCCCAGGGTGAAGGCCGCGATGAGGTTCAGGGGAAAGGCCCAGAGCAGGTTGGCATTCCACTGGGTGGCCTGGTGGTCGGTAAAAAACCAGAGGAATGCAATGAGCAGCCCGCTGGCCCCTGTAAGGAAAAAAAGCAGGAAATCAAGGACGCGGCTTCTCACCTGGTTGCGGTAATCGATCCAGGTGATGGTCCCGGTGGCCAGGAGCAAAAGGAGCATCCAGAACAGGGGGGTGGCCGTGAAATAGGAGGGCAGGGGGGGCAGGTTTAGGTCCAGGATGGTGCGTTCCTTTTTAACCAGGGGGGTATCGCCCAGGGCGGCGTGTCCTATTTGCTGTTTCACGTACTGCGGCAAAAAGGAAAATTCAGGCCCGCGGGCCTCCCGGTCTATGACGGAACCCAGGGCAAGGTCGATGCCCAGGGCTGACCAGCTGTTTCGCTCAAGGTTTTTATGGATCAGCTGCCTGAAGGTTAAAGGCTCCTGTAAATGCCCATAGGAATACTGCAGGGAGGGGTTCAGGACCCTGGCCAGGATTTCCGGAACCTTGGTGGCGCAATTCTCAAAGAGGAAATCGTACTGGTAAAATCGGTTCTCCGGCCGGTGGTTTTCCTCGAGGAATTCGAAAAGGGCAGCGGCCTGGCCCGCGTCCAGGTCCAGGAGTTGTTCCTTCACCCACCGGTTTTCATACTGGTAGGTGTAGAGGAAGTCTTCAAAACGCTGTTTGCTCAGGGCATATGGCAGCCTGCCCCGGGCAAATTTGACGTAAAAGTTGGGGGTGTTGAAATCAAAGGTGCCGTAGTTGTAGACCCAATCGATCCCCCTCTGGGGGTCCCGCAACCGGAAGGCGCTGTGCCCGAAGGTGGCATACAGGTCCCTGCCCGGGCCACAGGTAACTACGCTGAACTGGGCCTGCGGGCTTAGTCCCCCCGACTGGGCCGGGGAAGGGGAGGCGGTCAGTGCGACTGCCAGCCAGAGGAGCAGGGTTTGCTTAATCATTGCGGGCTTCGGGAGGGAATTGGGTTTCTCCGGACAAATATCCGACTATTTTAAGAATGTACAACCTCCGTCCTGGCTTGCCCGGCCCTGTTTTTGGCCCCTGTTATGTTCCGGATTTGTGCTATTTTTACGAAAACCGACCTGGCCATGAAACACCTTCCCAACGCCATTACCCTCCTGAATATCCTCTTTGGTTCCATTGCTGCGGTTTTTGCGGTGCTGCACCGCATGGAATGGGCGGCCCTGTTTTTTGCCCTGGGGGTGGCCTGTGATTTCGCCGACGGACTGTTGGCCCGTAAGCTAGGGGTACAGTCTGAACTCGGCATCCAGCTCGACTCCCTGGCCGACATGATCACCAGCGGCCTGGTCCCGGGCCTGGTTATGTGCCAGTTGCTGGGGATGTCGCAGAGCGGCGGCTGGAATTCGGGGAACTTTTTCGCAGAGGCCCTCAGCCGCGAAGGCTGGGCAGCGGCCTGGTTCCCGTTCCTGGGCCTGCTGATTACCCTGGCTTCGGGCCTCCGGCTGGCGCGGTTCAATATAGATGAAAACCAGGTGAGCTCCTTTACCGGGTTACCCACCCCGGCCAATGCGCTGCTGGTCCTTTCCCTTCCGCTGATCCTGATGTATAACGGCAGCGATTTTACCAATGCCCTTATCCTGAATCCCTGGGTCCTGGTTGGGCTGACCCTTCTCAGCGCGTACCTGTTGAATGCCCCGATAGAACTGTTCGCCCTGAAATTCGACAACTACTCGTTCAAAGACAATGGCCTGAAGTACATTTTCCTGGTGGTGAGCCTTGTGCTGGTGCTTACCCTCCAATTCCTGGCGGTACCCCTGATCATCCTGTTTTATGTGGGAACTTCCCTGTTTGCAAAGAAAGCGGACCGGCCCGCTGCGGGCGGTTAAAAGGAGAGTTTCTTCTTCCGGAGTTCGAAATTCTGCCCGAGGTATACCTTCCTGACCATTTCATCTGCCGCGAGGTCTTCCGGCACGCCTGACTTGAGGATGCCCCCTTCGAACATCAGGTACGACCTTTCGGTAATGGCCAGCGTTTCCTGCACATTGTGGTCTGTAATGAGGATCCCGATATTCCGTTCCTTCAGTTGGGCCACAATCCTTTGGATGTCTTCCACGGCAACCGGGTCCACCCCGGCAAAGGGTTCGTCGAGGAGGATGAATTTGGGGTCAGTCGCCAGGGCCCGGGCAATTTCGGTCCGACGGCGTTCCCCCCCCGAGAGGAGGTCGCCCCGGTTTTTTCGGATATGGCCGATGCCGAATTCCTCCAGGAGGCTTTCCAGGCGCAGGTGCTGCTCTTTTTTGCTCAGGGAGGTCAGCTGCAGCACACTAAGGATGTTTTTCTCCACGCTGAGCTTACGGAAAACGGAAGCTTCCTGGGCAAGGTATCCGATCCCGTGTTGGGCGCGCTTGTACATGGGGAAGTGGGTGATTTCCGTATCGTCCAGGAAAATCTGACCCCCGTTGGGCCTGATCAGGCCTACGATCATGTAGAAAGAAGTGGTTTTTCCGGCCCCGTTTGGCCCCAGAAGGCCCACGATTTCCCCCTGGTTGACTTCAAGGGAAATCCCCCGGACCACCTGGCGGCCCCGGTAGGATTTCATGATATTCTCGGCGCTCAGCTTCATAGGTAGCCCCCAAAACTAAGGCTTTTAGGGTTTGGGCGAAAAGGAATTGGGGTTTTTTTAACCCTGCCCTTCAAGGGCTTCCCAGAATTCGTAGGCCCGCCTCAGGTGGGGGATCACGATGGTACCGCCCACCAGGGTGGCGATGCCCAGGGTTTCCATTACTTCTTCTTTGCTGGCACCCTGCTCATGCAGGGTTTGCAGGTGGTAGCGGATGCAGTCGTCGCAGCGGAGGACTGCGGAGGCTACCAGCCCGAGGAGTTCCTTGGTTTTTACATCCAGGGCCCCCGGCAGGTAGGCATTGGTGTCGAGGTTAAAAATCCGCTTGATGAGCTTGCTGTCGGAGCCCAGCAGCTTTTCATTCATCCGTTCGCGGTAGGCGTTGAAGTCATCGACGGGATTCGGCATGGGTCTTGGCTTTTTTGGCGTCCCGTTTCAGGACGATTCCGGAAATATAGATACTAACCTGATACAGCACCAGGACGGGGATGGAGACGATGATCTGGCTGGCCACGTCCGGGGGGGTGATCACGGCAGAGACGATCAGCACGATCACCAGGGCGATCTTCCGGTATTTCTTCAGGAACTCCGGGGTCACCAGGCCCACCCGGGTCAGGAAGTAGATGATGATGGGCAGTTCGAACATCAGCCCGCACGCAATTACCGAAGCCCTTACCGTGGAGATGAAGGAGGCAATATCGATCTCGTTAGACACTTCTTTGCTGACCTGGTAGGTCCCCAGGAAATTGATGGAGAGGGGGGCTACCACATAGTAGCCGAACAGCACTCCCATAAAAAAAAGCAGGGAGGCCACCAGGATAAAGCCCCTGGAGTTTTTCCGTTCGTTTTCATAAAGCCCCGGGCTGATAAATTTCCACATTTCGTACAGCACATACGGGAACCCGACGATAAAGCCCGCCCAGATGGAGGTCCATATGTGGGCGGAAAATTGCCCGGCCATGGTCCGGTTCTGGATGGTAAAAGGCAGCTCATCGGCGCAAAAGGCCGAATTCAGCCCCAGGCGGGTGGCGATGTCGCAAAAGAGGCGGTAGGTGGGGAAACTCATCTTCTTGGGCCCGAAAATGACGGTGTCGAAGATAAAATCCTTCATCAGGAAGGCGGCAATGCCGATGATCACTATTGCCACGGTGGACCGGATCAGGTGCCAGCGGAGCTCTTCCAAATGGTCCAGGAAGGACATTTCATTTGGGTCCTTTCTCACTTTAGCCATTAGAGTATTCCTTCCTTTAAGAGGTTATGTAGGTGGACCACCCCCCTGTACTGCGTCCCTTCCACAGCCAGCAGCTGGGAGATGTCATTGTCCTGCATGGTTTTCAGCGCTTTTACGGCCAGCACCTCGGTACCGATGGTTTTCGGGTTGGAGGTCATGATATCCCGGGCCCGGAGGCCGCTGATATTATCGTATTTGTTCAGCATGCGCCTGATGTCGCCATCGGTGATGATCCCCACGATGGCTTCACCGTCCAGCACTGCCGTTACCCCCAGCATTTTTTCGGAGATTTCCACAATGGCGTGTTTCACCGGGGTATCGGGGCTTACCTGCGGGATCAGGTTCTGGGCCGTGATGTCACCCACCCTCAGGTAGAGCTTCTTGCCCAGGGTGCCCCCGGGGTGGTAGCGGGCAAAATCGCGGCTGCTGAACCCCCGAAGCTCCAGCAAACAAATCGCCAGGGCATCCCCCACCACCATCTGGGCCGTGGTGCTGGTCGTCGGGGCCAGGTTGTTCGGGCAGGCCTCTTTTTCAACATAGGTATTCAGCACGTAATCGGCTTTCTGGGCCAGGAAGGAGTCGGTGTTCCCCGTCATGCCGATCAGGGTGTTGCCACCTTGTTTGATCAGGGGGACAAGCATCTTTATTTCGGGCGTATTCCCGCTTTTGGAGATGCAGATCACCACATCGTTTTTCTGGATGGTCCCCAAATCGCCATGGATGGCGTCTGCGGCATGCATAAAAATAGCAGGGGTACCCGTGGAATTGAGGGTGGCCACGATTTTGGAGGCGATGATGGCGCTCTTTCCGATCCCGCTGACGACCACCCTGCCTTCCGACCGCAGGATGCACTGGACCGCATGGGCGAAATCCTGGTCCAGAAGGCTGCCCAGGTAGCTGATCGCCCGGGCTTCCGAGGCAATGGTTTTCCGGGCCAGATCGAGTATAGCGTTACTGTCCTTCAAGGTTTTGCATTAAAATTTCAACGGGTGGCAGATTCCTTAAATTCCCCTTAAAATTAGGCGGCAATCTAAAAGAATGTGCTATCTTTAATACAACAAAATTAATCAATCTAATTCGAAAGAATTCCAAACTACACCCTTTTCGCGCGCGGGGCTGAAATTTCTTCTGAAAGTCCCTTACCGGCGCGTCGAAGTTTTTCCCGGAAAATGAAATTTTCCATAAATGGTTGTGACGAATGATAATGAATGAACTCGACTTAAAGGCTTCCCTAAAAAAGTATTTTGGTTTTTCTCAGTTCAAGGGCCTTCAGGAGGATGTGATCAACACCATCATGGAGGGGCGCAATGCTTTTGTCATCATGCCCACCGGGGGCGGGAAATCCCTGTGTTACCAGTTGCCGGCCCTGATCAAGGACGGGACGGCCATCGTGGTTTCGCCCCTGATTGCCCTGATGAAGAACCAGGTCGATGCCCTCAGGGGGGTTTCGGACCACGAAGGGGTCGCCCACGTGCTGAACAGTTCCCTTACCAAGAGCGAGATCCGCAAGGTAAAGAAAGACATTACCACCGGGGTGACCAAACTGCTGTACGTGGCCCCGGAATCGCTTACCAAGGAAGAGTATGTGGATTTCCTGCAGGGAATAACCCTCTCTTTTGTAGCCATAGACGAGGCCCACTGTATCTCAGAATGGGGGCATGATTTTCGTCCGGAATACCGCAACCTGCGGTCGATCATCAATCGCCTGGGGGAGGGGATCCCCCTGATTGCCCTGACCGCCACGGCGACCCCCAAGGTACAGGAAGATATCCTCAAGAACCTCGGCATCCCCGATGCGGAGGTCTTCAAAGCCTCCTTTAACCGCCCCAACCTCTTTTACGAAGTGCGGCCCAAAACCCGGGACGTGGATGGGGACATCATCCGTTTCGTTAAAAAAAATGCCGGCAAATCGGGGATTATTTATTGCCTCAGCCGCAAGCGGGTGGAGGAATTGGCCCAGGTGCTGCAGGTAAACGGGATTTCCGCCGTGCCGTATCACGCCGGGTTTGATGCCAAAACCCGCGCCAGGTACCAGGACATGTTCCTGATGGAAGACGTGGATGTGGTGGTGGCCACCATTGCCTTTGGCATGGGTATCGACAAGCCCGATGTGCGTTATGTGATCCACCACGACATCCCCAAGAGTATCGAAAGCTACTACCAGGAAACCGGCAGGGCCGGAAGGGATGGGGGGGAAGGCCACTGCCTGGCGTTCTATGCGTATAAGGACGTGGAGAAGCTGGAAAAGTTCATGTCCGGGAAACCGGTGGCCGAACAGGAGATCGGGAATGCCCTCCTCCAGGAAATCGTCGCCTATGCCGAAACGTCCATGTCGCGACGGAAATTCATCCTGCATTATTTCGGGGAAGAGTTCGATGAGGTACACGGGGAAGGGGCCGATATGGATGACAATGCCCGAAACCCCAAGGAAAAGGAGGAAGCCAGGGAGAGCGTGGTTAAACTTTTGCAGGTGGTACGGGGTACCAACCAGAAGTTCAAGGCCAGGGAAATCGTCAAGGTGCTTACCGGCGGGACCAATGCCCTGATCGCCTCGCACAAAACCGATGAGAAGCCGTTTTTCGGCATCGGGAAAGACCGGGATAAACACTACTGGATGGCCCTGATCCGCCAGGTCCTCGTAGCGGGCTTGCTGCGCAAGGAAATCGAACAGTACGGGATCCTCCACCTCACCAAGGCCGGGGAGGCTTACCTCGGGGAGCCTGTTTCTTTCCTGATGACCAAAGACCACGTCTACCCGGAAGAGGAAGAGGGCAGGGGAGGCCCCCAATCGGGATCGCGGGGTGCAGTCGCCGATGAGGCCCTGCTGAAAATGCTGAAGGACCTCCGGCGCAAGGAGGCCCAGAAACAGGACGTGCCCCCCTATGTGATCTTCCAGGACCCTTCCCTGGAAGACATGGCCCTGAAATACCCCATCACCCTGGAGGAGCTGACGAACGTGCATGGGGTTGGGGAAGGCAAGGCCCGGAAGTACGGCCGCCCCTTTATGGAGCTGATCTCCCGCTATGTGGAGGAAAATGACATTACCCGCCCGGAGGACCTGGTGGTCCGCAGTACCGGGGCCAATTCCGGGCTGAAGCTTTACATCATCCAGAATGTGGACCGCAAACTGCCCCTCGACGACATCGCGGCTGCCAAGGGGCTCGAACTCTCCGAACTGGTCAAGGAAATGGAGCAGATCGTGTTCAGCGGTACCCGCCTCGACCTGGGCTATTACATCGATGAGATCCTGGATGAAGACCAGCAGGAAGAAATCCACGAGTATTTCCTCGAGGCGGAAACGGACAATATCGAAGACGCCTTAAAGGAATTTGAAGGGGAATACGAAGACGAGGAACTCCGGTTGTACCGCCTGAAGTTTATGAGCGAGGTGGCGAACTGATGTGGACCTGCAAACATAAAAAAACCGGCACGCGCCGGTTTTTTTATGCCTGGTCCTCCAGGGATCACTGCAGCTTCCCGCTGGTGACCAGGGCGATAATGACCCCGAAGTACAGGATCGCCAGGACGAGCATGATCAGGGAAAGCGCCAGGCCGATGTACGAGAGTACCCGGGAGGTCCTCACATTTTCATACCCCGAATACCGGTCCGGGTCCTGCTGGTAGGTCGTTTCCGCTTTTTTGGCACTGCTGAGGCCAATAATGCTGAAAATAGCGGCAAAAGGCCCGCAGCAGACCACGGCCCCCACAATGGAGAGGATCCCCATGGTCATGGCTGTACTGGCACCGGGCAGCGGTTCCTGGCTCATACACTTTCTGCTTTAATGTTGTCGGGGTATTTTACTGAAGGATCCTGCTGCGGGCAGTGCCTTAATTCTGGTCCCCCCATTGTTCGCTCATTTCCTGTACTTTTTCCATATAGGCCTCCCAGCCGCCAATTTGGTAGATCTGGAAAACGCTCCAAAGGAAATACAGCACCCCGATGACCATCCCCACGATGGCGATGATCTTCGCGGTTTTCAGCTGGCTGTAGTTCGAATAGTTTTCAGGGTTGGCCCGGTAGGCCTTCTCGTCGTTCCTGAGGATGAAAAAGGCGATAGCCGCCACCAGTGCCCCGGGCAGGCCGGCGAAACAGCAGCAGAGGAAGGATAGGATGCCCAGGACCAGGGCGAGGGTTACGTTGGGGAGTTTCTGTTGTTCCATAAGGTGGGTCAGTTATTTAGTGTGCGATTTTGATTAGAAAATGGGTTAGGATAGCCACAACAGTGGTCCCGGCCAGGAGGGAGGTAATGGTACCAGCCTTCCTTATGGGCACGAACCGGTTCAGCGCCAGGAAGCCGAAAAGGGCCATCATGGGCAGCAGGCCGGGATACATCAAAAAGGATTCTACTAACTCCCCTTTCAGGAGGAGAGCCACAGAGCGCTGCAGGCCGCAACCGGGGCAGTCTATCCCGAAAACCTGCTTGCTGAAGCAGGGCAGCATAAGTTTTTCCGACAGGAATAAGTACATCCAGGGGTAGTGCACAGTTATGCCTTTTCAATTCGTACCCCGAAAAATACTATTATTTTTGAGCAATGAAAATAAAACACGCCATTTATTTTGTGTGCGCCCTGGCCGGGGCGGCCTTCCTGTTCCTTTCCAACACCTTCAGGATTAAGGAACTGGGGCTCGCCCTCGGGTTCAGCCTCTTGATGCTTGGCCTCTACGGCCTCTCCAAAAGGAACCTTCCGGCTGGCAGGGAGACCACCAAAACCGAGGGGGATGAAACGCTTTAACGTAGGGGACAGGGTCCAGTTGCTCGACGAACTGACCCAGGGGGTGGTTGTTTGGGCAGGGCCCGGGAGACTCCGCATCCTCACCCCCGAAGGATTCGAACTGGAGGTGGAGGCCGATGCCGTGGTCGCCCAGCCCGGGGCCGGGGAGATTCCCGTGGACCAGGCTGCCCTGGCTGCAGCCCTGGAAGCAGAGCACCGGCCTGTAAAAAAACCTCAAAGCCCGCGCCGGGGGCGTACGGTCCCGCCCATGGAGGTCGATTTGCATATCGATAAACTCCTGAACGATACCCGAGGCATGTCGGCCGGCGACATTTTGGACTACCAACTTCGAACCGCCAGGGGACAACTTGAATTTGCGATCCGAAAGCGGCTGCAGCGCCTGGTCTTTATCCATGGGGTGGGGGAAGGGGTGCTCCGGGAGGAATTGTATACCCTGATCCGCAGGTACCCGGGGTTGCGGTATCAGGATGCCGATTACCGGACCTATGGGATGGGGGCCACGGAAGTGTACATCCCCCAGGATGCGCACCTTTAGTTCGCTGTGGTGACCAGGGTGCCGAATTCGTCCACCGACAGGTTGGTCAGCCGTTCCCCGGCTTCGTTTACAAAGGAAATGCCCTTAAGCCTGATGGCATGTTCGAACTGGGTGGTGTCGGAAGGGTTTCGGGTGGTAAAGACCTGTACCGTTCCCTCGGCGGCCAGGATCTCCTCCACCACCGTCGGGGTTAGGGGGGGGATGGGATCACAGAAATAGCCTGTGGTCGCCTGGTCCGACAACAGGCGGTAGATAAGCTGGGATTGGCCGGGCACCGCACTGCTAAGGGTATCCGCCGAGGCTTCGTTGCGCAGCAGGCCCGACTGCAATTCCAGGATCAGCGTTTCGGGCCCCTTGAGTTTGAAAAGCAGGGTAGTGGACGTACTGGCGCTGCCGCAAAACTGGATCGATTCCTGGTTGAAATCGATGGTGTCGATTTCCAACGCCCCGTCGGAACAGGCTGCCAGGCCTGAAAGAAGCACTAAGAAGAACCTTTTTTTCACGAGAGCAAAGGTACGGGAAAGCCCCGGTTTCCGCCTAAACCTTTTCCCTGATTTTAGATGATTTTCGAAGGAAACGGTTATTTTTGGAGCTACGATTCACACGCGATGCAACAAATTTACCTCGACAATGCCGCAACCACCCCGCTGAGGGAAGAAGTGATTGAGCGCATGCACGAAGCCCTGAATACCTGCTATGGAAACCCGTCCTCGACCCATGCATTCGGCCGTACGGCCAAAACCGGGATCGAACAGGCCCGTAAAACCATAGCCCGGGAGCTGAATGCCCAGCCCGGGGAAATCATTTTTACCTCGGGAGGCACCGAGGCCGATAACATGATCTTGCGGTGTGCGGTACGGGACCTCGGCGTGGAAACCCTGATTACCTCAAGGGTGGAACACCATGCTGTGTTGCACACGGCCGAGTGCCTGGCCCGCGAATATGGCATCCGCCTGGAATACCTCCCTCTGGATGCAGCGGGGAACCCCGACATGGAGGAACTGGAAGCCCTGCTCAGCTCGGATACCTCCAAAAAACTGGTGAGCCTGATGCATGTGAACAACGAGATCGGCAACCTGCTCGATATGGATGCCCTGGGGGCCCTTTGCCGGCGGCACGGAGCCCTGTTGCATTCCGATTCGGTTCAGTCCATAGGCCATTTCCGATGGGATGTGCAACACACGGCCGTGGATTTCCTTACAGCCGCTGCGCATAAGTTCCATGGACCCAAAGGGGTTGGTTTTGCCTATGTGCGCAAAAACACCGGGTTGAAGCCGCTGATTGTCGGCGGGGCCCAGGAACGGGGCTTTCGCGCGGGAACGGAGGCCTACCACAACATCGTTGGCCTGGAAACGGCTTTTACCACGGCTTATGCCCACCTGGAGGAGGAGCGCCGGTACATCGAAGGGCTTAAGAAGCATTTTGTGGAAGGCCTGAAAAAGGCAATACCCGGGGTGGTTTTCAACGGCCTATCTGCAGATATGGAACGCAGTACCTATACCCTGGTCAATGTGCGCCTTCCCTTTGACGCCTCCAAGAGCCAGATGCTCCTGTTCCACCTCGACCTGAAGGGGATTGCCTGTTCCAGGGGAAGCGCCTGCCAGTCAGGGAGCGATGCCGGGTCGCATGTTTTGAAGGAACTGCTCGACGGGGAGGCCCTGAAACAACCATCCCTGCGTTTTTCATTCTCCCGGTACAACACACGGGAAGAGCTGGATTATGTGATTGGGGTGCTGGAGGAATTTTCCAAATCCTAGGCGGGTTACTCGGCCCTCTTGCGGTTTTCCTTGTCGTAGGGGAACTTGCGGGCGGCCTTCTTCATCATTTTATCGATGAGGTCATCGGTGTTTTTCCCGCTTTTCCGGTTGATTTCATGCTCGTATTTCCATAGGAGTTTCCCGGTGGCCCCATCGCTGATCTTGATCCCGATACGCCCGTAGTCGGCCTCCCCGAGGAAATAATCCAACAGGCTCACCTCCTCGGGAACCCCGTTGGAAAGGAGGACATTCACATCCATATTCCCGCTGACGATGCCGTCCACCTCCAGGATGCGCGCCAGTTCTGAAACGGTATGCCGGTCAATATCCCCATAGGAAATCCCGTTGCGGGCCAGTAGTGCATTCGTGTCGTCGCTGTTCTGAAATTCCACGGTGAACTTCCGGCTTTTCCTCCCCCTGCCAAAATAGGATTGCAGGGCATCCTGCACGGCATAACCCTCTTTCTGTTCCAGGCGGTCTTTTTCCCCGGGGGTCATTTGTTCCCCCAGGTCCAGTCGGGTCAAAAAGGGCAGGATAGCCAACACCCGGTGGTTCCGGCTCAGGGCATCGAACTGGTTGCTCTGGTAGATGTTCTTTTGGCCATAGGCCCCCCAGAGGGCGAGCAGGCTGCAAAAAAGCAATAGTTTCTTCATGGCGGGCTCCAGGATCATTAGGTTCTGGAAGGGGTGCGGCCCCCGGAATGGTGCTGCAAAAATAGGGAAATCAGTCTGTGGGAGGCCCTAAAAAAATCCCAAAAATGGTGTCCGGAAAGGTTACCGCCGGAAAAAGGTGAGCACTTCCCGACGGGTATTCCCGACGTTGTCGGTGACTTCTACCACCAACTCGCATTGCTGCTGGTTTTCGATCCTGTCGTCAAAGGTATAGGTGAGGGTGTTGTTTTTGGGCTCGTATTCCATCAGGATCCACTGGCCGTTCAGGCGGGCGGAATAGGTGGCGATGCCGCTCAGGTCATCCGCGATTTGCAGGCTGAGGTAGCGGTAATTGGTCAGCCACTGGCGGTCCTTGAAATTGCGGGGCCTGATCGTCGGGGCCACCGTGTCCCTTGCAAGGGTATACCGCCCGAGGGACCGGCTGCGCGCCGTGAAGGTGTCTGCCCTCCTGTAGGTGCGCTGGAACTGGGGTCGGTCCTTCTCATCGAGCAGGGCAATAAAGTATTGCTTCCGGTCTTCTGCAGGCAGGTGGGCGACGTCAAAGGTGAGGGTAAAGTTTCGGTGCAGGGCGATCGAGGGTTCGTGAAGCCGAACCTGCAGGGAATCCGCTTCCAGGTTCAGGTAGGTATTTTCATAAAAGGTCTGGGCGGGGAAATACACCTGGGCGGGGCCAACCCGGAAACTGGCGGGTTTGTCGGCATACACGAAATAGGGGGTCTTCAGGGTTTCGGGGGGGACGGCCACCGGAAGCTTCTTCCCTTCCACGGGGATCCTCAGCAGGGTTTCGTTTCCCGCGAGGTCAGCCACGGTGATCTCCACCTGGTAGCGCTCTCCTTCACGGATGTCGATCCTGCCCTCGTTTTGCAGGGTCTCGAAGACGCTCAGGTAGTTCCCGGGGCTGCGAAAGCATTTCTGTATGCGGTTGCGGTACCTGGCGAAGTGGGGGTAATCGATCAGGGTATTGATATAACGCGTTTCCCCGAAAGAAAAGGCATCGAACCGCAGTTGCGAATAAGTTTGGCCGTTAACCACCTGCCGGACCTGGTACACCCCGTTTTTGTTGGCAGCCATATCCTGGCGGTCGTAGGCTTCTATCCCGAACCCAATTCGGCCGGATGCCACAACAGGCTCCGCAAGAAAGGTGCCGTCCGGCTGCCGGTTGAAGCGGATTTCCGTGCGTTCCCGTTGCTGGTTGACCTGGGCGCTGTCTGAAAGGGGATAGGCGTACAGGCCGCTAAGGGTCGGGTTGGTGGCATCCCTTACGGGCATCCCGAAACGGAGCGGATTGGCAGGCTTTTCATCGGCGCTATTTCGGATTTCAAAATGCAGGTGGGGCCCCGAAGACCCCCCTGTATTCCCTGAATAGGCGATAGTGTCGCCCCGGGAAACCTTCAGTTCACCGTAGTCGGGAAAGACCTCGAGTTCATAGGTTTGTTTCTGGTACTGCAGGGTTTTGACATATTCCTCTATGCCCGGCCCAAATTTCTGCAGGTGCGCGTAAACGGAGGTATGCCCGCTGGGATGCGAAACATACAGGACCTTGCCATACCCCCAGTGGCTTATCTTGATCCGGCTTATGGTGCCGTCGGCCACGGCGAAAACGGGCAACCCCTCCCGTTGCTGGGTCTTGATGTCGATTCCTGAATGAAAATGGTTTGAACGAAGCTCCCCAAAGGTGCCCGAGAGGATCAGGGGGATGTCGAGCGGGGGCCGGAAATCCGTTTGTGGACCACTGGCCTGCCCCCGGGTTAGAAGGCTGCAACACGTGGCGAGGAGGAGGAAGATCCCTTTTTTCATACTGGTGGCTCTGGGTGCGAAAATACGGATTCGCCGCGCAATTGAAAAACAGTTGCCACATTTGGGGGAGGCCCCTGTGAAGGCGATCCCCGGTCACATGAGCGCAGGGCGGTGCGGGAAACCCTAAAAAATATTGTGAAGTCCCGGGGGGAAATGTTACCTTTGTGTAAAGCAATGAAGGTTGCCCATGAGTGAATTGGTCGAAATCGTGGATTCCCTCGAAAACAAGATCAGTAAGCTGCTGCACAAGATGGAACTCCTGCAGCAAAGCCGGCTGGACCTGGAGCGGGATCTACAGTCGCTGAGAGGCGAATACGAGGCCGCCCAAAAAACTGTGGAAGAATGGGAGGAGAAGTACAACTCCCTGAAGATGGCCACCTCCATGCTGGGCAGTGAAACCAATAAAACAGAAGCCAAGCTCAAAATAAATGCATTGATCAGGGAGCTGGACCAGTGTATCGTCCAGCTGGCTGAATGAAGCCTGTTCAACCATGTCGGAAAAGCTGAAGATAAAGCTATCGATCGCAGACCGCGTCTACCCGCTAACCATCGACCCGTCCCAGGAGGAAGGGCTTAGGAAGGCGGCCAAGAGCATCGATCAACTGGCGAAAAAGTTTGAACAGAATTACGCCGTCCGCGACAAACAGGATGTGCTGGCCATGTGTGCCCTGCAATTTGCATCCAAGGTGGAACAACGCGGGATTGAGCGTATGGAAGACACCCGGGAGGTTACCCGGAGGCTCAAGGCCCTGGATGACCTGGTGGCTTCCAAAATGAGCATGCGATAAGTTCTTTTACATAGCAAACCTTACTGCCCACATTGGTATTTATTTTTTTGACAAACTCAACATTAATTTGTTTGAAAAGGGTGAGTTTAGGTTGTAAAAGCAAGCCTTCCAGAAAGGATCCTTGAGCAGCCTGTTAGCCCTAAACCTGTTTTTCGGAGTTTGTACAAAACTTCATCAATGTGGGCTTTTTTTATACCCCGGCGTCACATGCCGCGGGTTTGCTACTCCCGGCAGGCAGGGCCTCCGGGAACCCCCTTATCGCGCCGGCCCTTGTTGGGGAACTGCCATAACCCAATTTAAATTGTAAAAGATCATGGACATTATCACAACAGGCATTATTGCCCTGGTCGCCGGCCTTGCACTGGGGTATCTGATTTCCAGGATGATGGAGAAGGGCAAAGCTTCCCGGACCGTGGAAGCCGCCAAAAAGGAGGCTGCTGCCCTCCTCAAGGATGCCAGGGCAGAAGGGGAAAACCTCAAAAAGGAGAAAATCTACCAGGCCAGGGAGAAATTCCTCGAATTAAAGGCGGAGCATGAGAAGGTCATCATGGGTAAGGACAAAAAAATTGCAGAGGCCGAAAAGCGGATCCGCGATAAGGAATCCCAGGTGAGCAGTGAACTGGCCCGCAATAAAAAATTGACGGAACAACTCGACGTCAGAGCCCAGGAACTGGAGAAGCGAAAGGAATTTTACGAGCGCAAGCAGGGCGAACTGGAAAAGCTGCACCTCAGCCAGATCCAGCAGCTTGAAGTGATTTCCGGCCTCTCCGCGGAAGAGGCCAAGGGGCAGTTGCTGGAGTCCCTGAAGGAGTCCGCCAGGGCAGACGCCATGGCCTTCCTCCAGACGTCCCTTGAAGAGGCCAAAATGACTGCCCAACAGGAAGCCAAGAAGATCATCGTCAATACCATTCAGCGCATCGGCACGGAAGAGGCCGTCGAGAATTGCGTTTCCGTCTTTAACCTGGAGTCCGATGACGTGAAGGGAAGGATAATCGGGAGGGAAGGAAGGAACATCCGTGCCCTGGAGGCCGCTACGGGGGTGGAGATCATCGTGGACGATACCCCGGAGGCGATCATCCTGTCCTGTTTCGATTCCGTGAGGCGGGAAGTGGCGCGCCTCTCCCTCCACAAACTTGTTACCGACGGAAGGATCCACCCGGCCCGCATTGAGGAAATTGTGCGCAAGACGGAAAAGCAGATCGAGCAGGAAATCCTTGAAGTCGGCAAGCGCACGGTCATCGACCTGGGGATCCACGGGTTACATCCCGAGCTGATCCGCACGGTCGGCCGGATGAAATACCGTTCCTCCTACGGGCAGAACCTCCTGCAGCATTCCCGGGAGGTCGCCAAGCTCTGCGGGGTAATGGCTGCGGAACTCGGGTTGAACCCCAAACTTGCCAAAAGGGCCGGCTTGCTCCACGACATCGGGAAGGTACCCAACTCCGAGGCAGAACTGGAAACCCCACACGCCATCCTGGGGATGCAGTGGGCCGAGAAATACGGCGAAAAACCTGAGGTGTGCAATGCCATTGGCGCGCACCACGATGAAGTGGAAATGAAGACCCTCATCGCCCCCATCGTCCAGGTATGTGACGCCATCAGCGGCGCCCGGCCGGGCGCGCGCCGGCAGGTGCTGGATTCCTATATCCAGCGACTGAAAGACCTGGAAGATATTGCTTTTGGGTTCGGGGGCGTCCAGAAGGCCTATGCCATCCAGGCAGGACGGGAACTGCGGGTCATCGTGGAAAGCGAAAAAGTAAGCGATGAGAAAGCGGCCCAGTTGTCTTTTGAGATCTCCCAGAAGATCCAGACCGATATGACCTATCCGGGGCAGGTAAAGGTGACGGTCATCCGGGAAACCCGGTCCGTCCATGTAGCCAAGTAATAAACCCCGGGACCTATTCCCAGCCTGGGCTGGCCGGGCGCAGGTCCCCTCCCCAAGCGACCCGATCGGTTTTTCGCAAGGGGAGCACAGAAAAGCCCTGCCGGGTTATGGCTTCTGTTCTAATTCAAAGGCATACACCGCCCTGCCCAGGGCAGCCAGGAAGGGCAGGCCAATTTCGTCGTATTCGTACTGGTCGTCATTGAAGATGCCGTTCTCATTGACCAGGATCGTAGCGGTCAGGATGAATTCCACCCCTGATTTTTTGTCCCTGATGTACGCGCAATCGGTAAGGGTCCCATAGGCGAAACCCACCTTGTTGTAGATTTCCAGATGCTCCGGGATGCGCTCCTCGGTGTCCCCGTACAGGAAGAACTTGCAGTACCCGTCGGGGTAAAGCTCCGGGTCATACCCCGCCTCCCTGGGGATCAGTTTCATGCTGCCCAGCAGGAAGTCGTACTGCTCCCGGCTGAAGTTGAACCGCTGCGATTTGGGGAAGTGCCCCGGGAAAATGACCCGCTTCATGAGGCCATGCAGGGTGGTCACCGGGAGGTAATTCTTCAGGCGGAAGTCAAAGGGCTCCGGAATGAGGGAGTCCCCGTCCATGTAGCCCTTTCCTTTCAGGACACCCTGCACGTCAAGGGGTATGGGGGGGCTGTTCCCTATCGGGGGGGAGGGCGTGGTCAGGCTGTCATTCAGGTAGAAGATCAGGGGTTGGGTCAAAAGGTCATCGCGGTGGTAGCCCAGCCGGTGCCGGATCGCTGCTTTCCCGGCTCCTTTTGAAGCAATCCGGCGGTTGATGTCGTCCTGGCCAAGGAACTCAAAAAGCCGGTTGTTGGCGTGGTTGTCGCTCACGGCAAAAATTTCGACAATGTCCTGTGCAAACGTCTTCTCCACGCTGTCCCCTTCGATATAATACCGGGTATTGCGGTCGAGGCTGTCAATTTCATTCAGCTTTTCAAGCGCTGCCAGGGCGACCGGGAATTTTGCCGTACTGGCCGGGTAGAAATACTGGTTGGGATCTGCCCTGAAGGAATAGTCTGTGAATTGCACGGAATCGCCCTCGCGCCGGATCCGGCTGTAAACCACCTGTACCTCATAGGCCCCCGGGTCTTTCATGACCCGGGCTATGGCCGGGTCATCCGAGGCCAGGACGGCAGCCAGCGGGTCTTCCGAAGGCCTGGCATTTTTGCAGGCGGCCAGGGAAAGGAGCACCATCATCCCCGCCAGCAGCAGGCCCGGGGCCTTTTGGTTGCGAGGGGTGTTCAGGTGGCGGGAAACCGGAGGGGTGGCCTTCATCTGTCTGGGGTTGGCGGGGTTGCGACTTCGCCCCGGTGGGGCTTCAGCGCATCGCGGAAGCGGGGCATTTCCCCGGCCTCCACCACAAGGTAGGCCAGGCTGTGCAGCTCGCCCCGGTGCTCCACCCCGGCTTCCAGCCCGGGGGTATAGAGGGGGGATTGCCGCAGGTGTTCCGTAAAGTGTGCTGCCGTCTTTGCAGCTGTGGGACCCCTGAAGTCCCAGATCAGCCTGATCCTTTTTTCCATGCGCAATGGGATAATGGTAACCCCAAGATATTAAAAATCGGCAGAGCCCCCCTACTAAAAATGTGTTAATCCGGGCACGGCCTGCTTGCCGGGGCGGTCGAAAGGCTTATTTTTGGAAGATGAACTTCTGCAGGGCATGTAGCCGTTTTTTGCGGGTAGCCCCCCTGGTGCTGCCGGCCTTTTTTATCCTTGCCGCCTGCGATTCCCTCTGGCGGAAGGAGCCGGAGAAGGCTCCCCTGGCCAGGGTAGGGGAGAACTACCTCTACCCGGAGGATGTGGAAGCCCTGGTGGGAACCGACCTCAGCAAGGGCGACAGTGCCGCTTTCGTGAGCAACCTGATCACCACCTGGGCGGTGCGCCAGTTGTTGTTTTCACGTGCCCAGATCAACCTTCCGCAGGAAAAAATCCGGGAATTTGAATCCCTGGTTTCCGATTACAGGGCCGAACTCTATACCCGTGCCTACAAGGAAGCCCTGGTGGCCCAGATGGAAGACACCCTGATTGGGGAGGCCGAGCTGAAGGATTTTTACGAGAGCGAAAAGGAAAATTTCCGGCTCCAGGAAAAAATCCTCCAACTGCGCTTCATTGAGCTCCCCAGGCAATTCCTCAACCGGGAAGAGGTTACGCAGCGGCTGAAGCGTTTTGGGGAAGAAGACCTTGATTTCCTGGACTCTGTGGGGGTGCAGTTTAAAAAACTCCATTTCAACGACTCCCTTTGGGTGCCCGTTTCCAGGGTTATCCGGGAAATTAAGCCGCTTACTTACGACAACGAGGCCGAATACCTGAAAAGGGACCAGTTTTTTGAACTGGAAGATTCCACAGGGGTGTACCTTTCCAGGGTGGTTGATGTTTTGAACGCCGGGGAAGTGGCCCCCCAGAGGTATATAGAGCCCACCATCCGCCAGGTGTTGCTGAACCGGCGGAAGATAAAGTATTTGAAATCCCTTGAAACAGACCTGATCAATGAGGCAATCGGACAAAAAGAACTGGAAATTTATGAGAATGAATAGAGTAATGCTCTTTGCAGCGCTTTGCCTGGGGGGGCTGTATTCCCTTCAGGGCCAGGTAAGGGATTCTATCCCCGATACCCAGGTGGAGCCCCCGGAAGGGGTGGTAACCGGAGACTATACGGCCCGGCAGGAAAGCCAGGCCCCGAAGCAGCGGATAAAACTCGACGGGATTGCCGCGGTGGTGGGCGATTACGTGATCCTGGATTCCGATGTGGAAAAGACCCTGATCGACCTGAGGAACCAGGGGGCTACCGAGGAAGAAGTCAACCGCTGCAGCCTTTTGGGCAAGCTGATGGAAGACCGGCTCTACGCCCACCAGGCGGTGCAGGACAGTATCCTGATCGCAGACGATGAGGTCAACAGCACCAATGACCAGTACCTTCAGGAGTTCGTGCAGCGGCTGGGTTCCATGGAAAAGGTCCTGGAATTCTACCAGAAGGAAACCGTGGAGGACCTCAGGGAAGAACTTTTCAAGATCAATAAATTGCAGATGCTTTCCCAGCGGATGCGCCAAAAAATCGTGGGGGAAATCGAGGTGACCCCGGAAGAGGTCCGGCAATTTTTCGCGAGCATCCCTGAGGACGAGCGCCCGGTTTTCGGGGCAGAACTCGAAATTGCCCAGATCGTCAAAAAACCGGAAATCCCGCAGGAAGAAAAACAGAAGGCCATTGACCTCCTGAAGGAGATCAAGGCCGATGTGGAGGACAACGGGGCAAGCTTCCGCGTAAAGGCCATCCTGTACAGCCAGGACCCCGGGTCCAAATCCAAAGGAGGGTTTTATTCCATCACCCGGCAGACCCCATTTGTCAAGGAATTCAAAGACGTTGCCTTCAGTTTGAGGGAAGGGGAGATTTCCGAGCCCTTTGAAACCAATTTTGGGTTCCACATTATCCTGGCCGAAAAAATCAGGGGGCAGGAACTCGACCTCAGGCACATCCTGATCCAACCCGAGGTGCCACAGGCAGCCCTCGATAATGCGCGGAAAGAACTGGACAGCATCCGGAGTCAGGTTATGGAAGGGAAGTATACCTTCCAGGAGGCCGCCCGGAATTTTTCGGATGAAAAGGAAACCAAATTCGATGGCGGGGTCTTGAGGAACCCAAGCGATTTCGGATCCCGTTTTGAACTGACCAAGATGGACCCGAACCTGTACAACCAGGTACGGAACCTGAAGGATAACGAAATTTCCAACCCCATCCTGGAGCCCGACCCCAGGGGAGGCCCCCCTTCCTACAAAATCCTCATGGTAACCAACCGATATGACGAGCACCAGGCCGATTTCGCCAGGGACTACCTGAAGATACAGGAACTGGCCCTCAGGGACAAACAGTACAAGGCGATCAAGGACTGGATGGGCGAGCACATCGATGATACCTACATCAGCGTGGATACCGAATACCGCGGATGTGAGTTTGCGAACAATTGGCTAAAAGAGTAGTATGTCTGATGTGGAAGGGATAGGGCGCCTGGTCGAAAAGCACCGCGCCCTGAAGGAAGAAATCGGGAAGGTTATTGTGGGGCAGGATGAGGTGGTGGACCAGGTGTTGTGGTCGATCTACACCGGGGGCCACTCCCTGCTGATCGGCGTGCCGGGGCTGGCCAAGACCCTAATGGTGAATACCATCGCCAGGACCCTTGGCCTTGACTTTAAACGGATCCAGTTTACCCCCGACCTGATGCCCAGCGATATCCTGGGCAGCGAGGTCCTGGACCAAAACCGAAAGTTCGTTTTCGTAAAGGGGCCGGTCTTTGCCAACATCATCCTGGCGGACGAGATCAACCGCACCCCACCCAAGACCCAGGCCGCCCTCCTGGAGGCCATGCAGGAGCGGGCCGTGACCATTACCGGGAAGCAGTATGCCCTCCCGGAGCCCTATTTTGTGCTGGCCACCCAGAACCCGATCGAACAGGAGGGGACCTATCCGCTCCCGGAGGCCCAGCTCGACCGGTTTATGTTCGCCATCCGCCTGGAATACCCCAGCCTGGAAGAGGAGGTGAGGGTAGTGAAAACGACAACGGATGACCGTAAGATCTCGGTGCAGTCCCTGTTTACGGCAGGGGAAATCCTCGAAGTCCAGCACCTGATCCGGAGGATCCCGGTCCCGGACAATGTAGTGCGCTATGCCGTTGGGTTATCGCAACGGACCCGGCCGGGCCAGCCGGGTGCACCCGAGTTGGTAAACCAGTACCTCGACTGGGGGGCCGGCCCCCGGGCGTCCCAAAACCTGGTACTGGCCGCCAAGGCACATGCCGCTGTGGACGGGCGCTTTTCACCCGACATCGCCGATGTGCAGGCAGTGGCCCCGGGAATCCTCCGTCACCGGATCCTTAAGAACTACAAGGCCGAAGCCGAAGGGGTTACCGATGAGGAAATCATCCGCCAGTTGCTCTGACCGCACCCCCGGTTTCGGGAGGGGCAAATCGGCCACCCGGGCCTCCAAATAGTTTTAAATCCCCTTTCGTTTTAGTACTTTTGGGGGCAAACGAACCAAGAAACCTAATTATACGATGGCATTTGATATAGACATGATCAAAAAGGTCTATGCCAATATTCCCGCTCGCGTGGACAAAGCCCGCGAACTGGTTGGCAGGCCGCTTACCCTGGCAGAGAAAATATTGTATTCCCACCTGTGGGACGGCACGCCTGAAAAGGTGTACGCCCGGGGTAAGGATTACGTGGACTTCGCACCCGACAGGGTCGCCTGTCAGGATGCCACCGCCCAGATGGCCCTGTTGCAGTTTATGCATGCGGGAAAGCCGACGGTTGCCGTACCCACTACCGTGCATTGCGACCACCTGATCCAGGCCAAAGTAGGGGCTGAGGCCGACCTGAAGCGCGCCAACCAGACCAGCAATGAGGTTTTTGATTTCCTGGAATCCGTTTCCAATAAATACGGCATCGGTTTCTGGAAGCCGGGTGCAGGGATTATCCACCAGGTGGTCCTTGAGAATTACGCCTTCCCCGGCGGGATGATGATCGGGACCGATTCCCATACCGTGAATGCCGGGGGCCTCGGGATGGTGGCCATCGGGGTCGGCGGTGCCGATGCAGTGGATGTAATGGCCGGCATGGCCTGGGAACTTAAATTCCCCAAACTGATTGGCGTCCGGCTTAAAGGAAAGCTCAGCGGGTGGACCGCCCCGAAGGATGTTATTTTGAAGGTAGCCGATATCCTTACCGTTAAGGGTGGAACAGGGGCCATTATCGAATATTTCGGGGAAGGGGCCACCTCCATGTCCTGTACCGGGAAGGGGACCATCTGCAATATGGGTGCCGAGGTAGGGGCCACTACCTCCACATTTGGCTACGACGATTCCATGGACCGTTACCTCAGGGCCACCGGCCGTGCCGATGTGGCCGACGAGGCCCGGAAGATCGCCCCCTACCTGACGGCGGATCCGGAGGCCTACGCCAACCCGGAAGCCTATTTCGACCAGCTGATCGAAATTGACCTGAGTACCCTGGAGCCCCACCTGAACGGCCCATTTACCCCGGACCTGGCCACGCCCATTTCAAAAATGCGCGAGGCTGCCCGCGAGAATGACTGGCCGCTGCGGGTGGAATACGGCCTGATCGGGTCTTGCACGAACTCCTCTTACGAAGACATTTCCAGGGCGGCTTCCCTGGCCAAACAGGTGGCTGATAAAAAGCTGAAGACCAAAGCCAACTTCACCATTACGCCGGGGTCGGAACAGGTGCGTTATACCATCGAGCGCGATGGGTTTATCGACACCTTCAACCATATCGGGGCTACAGTTTTTGCCAATGCCTGCGGCCCCTGCATCGGGATGTGGGACCGCTATGGCGACAATGCTTCCAACGGCCCCAGGAATACCATTGTGCATTCCTTTAACCGGAATTTTGCCAAACGGGCCGACGGGAACCCCAATACCCTGGCCTTTGTCGGGTCGCCGGAGTTGGTGACGGCCATCGCCATTGCCGGGAGGCTCGATTTCAACCCCATAACCGATACCCTCATCAACGAGGATGGGGAAGAGGTGAAGCTCGATGAACCAAGGGGTTATGAACTCCCCCCGGAAGGGTTTGCCGTGGAAGACGCAGGATATGTGGCCCCCAAAGAAGACGGCAGTAGCGTTGAGGTTAAGGTCGCTCCCGATTCCGAACGCTTGCAACTGCTGGATCCGTTCGAGCCGATCCGGCCCGAAAGCCTGCGCGGGATGAAGCTCCTGATCAAAGCCTACGGAAAATGCACCACCGACCATATTTCCATGGCCGGGCCCTGGCTCCGGTTCCGGGGCCACCTCGACAACATTGCCAATAACACCCTGATTGGCGCCGTGAATGCCTTCAATAAGAAGACGAACTTTGTGAAGAACCAGCTCACCGGCGAATACGGTGGGGTCCCCGATACCCAGCGGGCCTACAAGAAGGCCGGCATCCGGACCCTGGTAGTGGGCGACCACAATTACGGGGAGGGGTCTTCCCGGGAGCATGCCGCCATGCAACCCCGACACCTGGGGGTGGCAGCGGTGCTGGTAAAATCATTTGCCCGCATCCACGAAACAAACCTCAAAAAGCAGGGGATGCTGGCGCTTACCTTCGCCAGGGAAGAGGACTATGACCTGATCCGGGAAGACGACACCTTCAACTTCCTGGATATCGATTCTTTTGCACCCGACCGGCCCCTTACCATTGAAGTGGTCCATGAAGACGGCAGCAAGGATACCATCATGGCAAACCATTCCTATAACGAAACCCAGATCCAGTGGTTCCGCGAGGGTTCTGCCCTGAACCTGATCAAAAAGGAAAATGCCTGATCCCACATAAAGTGGAAGCCCCTGGTAACAGGGGCTTTTTTTAGCCCGCACCCAACCCCTTATGAAGATCCGGAAAAAGACGATTCTCAACCTCCTTGTCATCCTGTTTGTCCTCGCCTTTTTTGTAACCCCCCTCGGGTACTACGGCAAAGTCGGGCTGATGCAGTTGTTTTCTTTCAGCCCCGATGTGGTGGAAGCTTCCCAAAGGAAACGCATCCCCACGTACGACTGGGAACTGAAGGATGAAAACTGGGAATTCTTTAATTTCCGACGCTCCCAGGGCAAGGTGGTACTAATAGACTTCTGGGCTTCCTGGAGGCTTCCCAGCCTCCCGGAGTTAAAATCCCTGCAGCGCCTCTACGAGGCCTATGGTGACCGGGTCGATTTTTACCTCATCACCGATGAAGAGCGGGAACCGGTGGAAGCCTTCATGGCGGAACACGACTTTACCTTTCCCGTGACCTACCTGATTTTGGGCACGCCAAGCCCCGTGGACCCTTCAGACCCGCCGAGGTCTTACCTGATCGACCGCAACGGCTATGTGGTCGTCGACCAGGACGGCATGGCCGACTGGGATACGGCCCGGGTGCGACAACTCCTCGATCAGTTACTCGAAGCACAATAAACGAAGGATGGAGGCGGTAACTACCTTAAACCTTTTCCGCTACCGGGGTTTTGGTGCGAAATTCTGGGCCTTGTCGCAGATGGGGCTCGCCCATGGCGGCTTGCGCGGGGTACGGGGGGTCACATTTTACAAGCTCCTGGGAACCGGGAGGCAGGGCTTCAGCATCCGCCCGGACTGGTCGGTCTATGGCCTTTTACAGGTCTGGGAAGGGGAAGCCCTGGCCACGGAGTTTTTTGACAGCCATCCCAGGATGCAGGCCTTCCTCGACCGCTGCGACGAGAACCTCCGGATCTACCTGAGACCCTTGCGGTCCGCGGGGCTGTGGGACGGCAAGAACCCGTTTGAATGCCCTTCAGAACCCTTACCGGGCATCCAGGCGCTGGCGGTGCTCACCCGGGCCTCCCTACGGAAAAGGCACCTCTGGAATTTCTGGAACTTCGTGCCCCGGGCACAGGCCCCCCTGAACGACAAAGACGGGCTCGTCTACACCAAAGGGATCGGGGAAACCCCCCTGGTCGACATGGCGACCTTCAGCCTGTGGGAAGACCTGCAGCGGATGCAAGAGTATGCCTATGGGGCGCCGGCCCACCTGGAAGCCATCAGGTTGACCCGGGAGCTGGGGTGGTACCGGGAAGAGCTCTTTGCGCGCTTCCAGCCCTACCGGATCGAAGGTTCCTGGCGCGATATCCCCGGCCTGCAGGCCTTTAAGGAATCGTTGGGGAATACCCCGACAAGGCGATAAAAAAGGTGAACTGGGCGGCCAGGAGGTGGGCAGAGAAGCTTCGGTTGCCCTCGAGGCGCAAGCCCTGGAAGCCCCCCTGGAAAATCAGGGCAAGGCCGAACCAGCAGACGTAGTTATAAAGGGGGGGCTCCCCTCCCTGGAATTCCCAAAAATCAAATGCGGGGGCCAGCCCTTCCATAAAATAATCGAGCCCCAGCATCAGGAGTCCGCCGAAAAGTACCCGAGCGCCCCGGGGAAGTGCCCAGGAGTTGCTCACGGCCCCGCTGCAAAAACTAAGGACGGCCCAGTTGGCCCCGATCAGGTAGGGCACGCCATCCAGTTTAGGCCCCAGGTTAGCCCCGTAGCTATAGGTGCCAAAAAGGGCCCCGGTGTGGACCCCGATCCACTCGGCCCCGATGCCTGCTGCGAAGATAAAACCGAAAAGCCCCACTTTCCTTAAGGTATCCAGGGGAAAAACCCAGATGAGCAGGCCGGTGCACACCAGGAGGTTCCAGGGGGTTTTGGGGATAAACCATCCGGCCTCCCCTGAGAGGACGCCGATGATGGCGCTCAAGTGCAACAGCCATATCAGAAAAATGGCGGTAGCGGTTTTGAAATCCATTATGCGGGGCAACTGGTCCTTCATGGTTCAGGGGCGGTTTCACCGACGATTTTGGCCGAGAGCAGGCAAAGGGGCACCCCGCCACCCGGATGTACGGAACCCCCTGCAAAGTAAAGGTTCCGGATGGAGGAAGTGAAATTCGGGTGCCTCAGGAAAGCCGCAAAACGGTTGTTGCTTGCCGCGCCATACAGGGCACCCCTGTAAGAACTTGTGTTTTTGGCGATATCCCCTGGCGTCAGGATTTCCTCCACTGCGATGCGATCCTTCAGGGCGACCCCCAGGTTCCGGCTCAATTTCCCGAGGATGGCTTCCCGGGCCCTGCCCACCAGGGCTTCCCAGTCCTGCCCGTGGTCGCCCGGGGCATTGATCATCACAAACCAGTTTTCACAGCCTTCGGGCGCATCCCCCGGGCTTTCCTTCGAGGTGATGTTGATATAGACCGTGGGGTCATCGCCGAGGGTTTTTTCCTCGAAGATGTTCCTGAACTCCCCCGGGTAGTCCTCGCTGAAGAAGATGTTGTGTAAGTCGAGTTGGGGGAATTCCCCCCTCACCCCCCAGTAAAAAATAAGGGCGGAACTCGAACGTTCCTGCGAAAGGGTGCGCTCCGGGGCCTTGTGCTGCGGGAGCAGTTTCCGGTACGTCGGGTAGATATCCATATTGGAGACCACCAGGTCGGCGGTTTCCGTCCCCCGTTGCGTTTTGAGGCCCACGGCCTTCCCCTTATCGGTGAGGATCTGCTGTACCGGATGTGAGAACTCGAAAGCCACCCCCTCCGAGCAGGCAAGGTGGTACAGGCTCATGGGGATCTGGTGCATGCCGCCTTCCGGGTAATACGTCCCCAGGGCCATTTCCAGGTGCGGGATCATCGACATAATCCCCGGGGTGCGATAGGGGTTGGACCCGTTGTAGGTGGCATACCGGTTGAAGAGCTGGACGAGTTTGGGGCTGTTAAAGGCGTTGCGGTTTACCCCGTCGAGGCTGTTGAAGATCCCCAGGCTCCCCGAAGCGGCCAGCCCTTTCAGGGTCTGGACGGAAAAATAGGTCTGGGGGCGGTGCAGGGATTTTTCCAGGAAAAGGGGGGCGGTGACTTCGTATTTCCGGGCGTTGCGCTGCAGGTACTTTTGGATTCGGGACGCATCCTCCCCGAAGGTGCGTGCCGCTTCGCGGGCAAAGTCCTCTTCGGAGGCCGGGGCAAAAAAACGGGTGCCGTCTTCCCAAAAGTAGTGGCAGAGCGTTTCTTTGCGGAGGTATCTGAAATACTCCCCCGGGTTTTTACCGCAGAGTTCAAAGAGTTCATCGACCAGCCAGGGGAGGGTGAAAAGGGAGGGGCCCAGGTCGAAGCGGTATCCCTGGAACCAGGCGGCATGCATTTTTCCCCCCGGGTAGGGGTTCGCTTCATACACGCTGACCTCATAGCCCTTCTTCCGCAGCCGGATAGCGGATGCCAGGCCAGCAATCCCCGCCCCAACAATGCACGCTTTGGCCATGGTGCCTACTTTTTGAAATATTTGAATGGGACGAACAGCATGCCGAAACATTCCCCGTCATCCTTCCCGAGGTGCTTGTGGTGCATTTTATGGGCCCGGCGGATGCCCCTTGCATACCAGTTGTTGGCATTCCTGAACATTTTAAAACGCTGGTGGATAAAAATATCGTGCACCAGGAAGTAGGTAAGGCCGTAGGCGAAAATCCCGAGCCCTATGGGCCAGCCCTGCCAGAAGGAAGAATTTGAAGCGGTCATGATGAAGGACATGCTGACCACGGCGTAGAAGATAAAAAAGGTGTCATTCCGCTCAAACCAGGAATCGTGGTCCTTGCGGTGGTGGTCCCTGTGGAGGCACCACAAAAACCCGTGCATGATATATTTGTGCGTAAACCACGCCATAAACTCCATGCCGCCAAAGGCCAGCAGGAAAATCCCTATCCAGTACACCGTTTGCATAACTCAGACCAAATTTAAGCGATATCGCACATACGACCGCGCCAACAACCCAACTTTCTGGTAATTGGGGACCCGTACCCTGGAGTTCCTGATTTCCACCGAGGGCAACCGGCGGAGTTTGTTCAGGAGCTTGCTGTAATAACGGTAAGCCATATACACCCCGAACTTCGATTCACCGGGCAGTTCCAGGATCCCCTCATACCCTTTTCGAAAATCCCCTTCGATTTCCTCCACGATCCGGGCCTTGGAAATTTCGTCGAGCTCCAACAGGTTGGTATTTGGGAAATACGTCCGTTCCAGGCCATCGTAATCGGCCTTTAGGTCTCGCAGGAAATTGACTTTCTGGAAGGCCGAGCCCAGGGCCATGGCCGATTCCTTGAGTTGATCATACCGATCGCGGTCGCCCTTGACAAAGACGCACAGGCACATCAGGCCCACCACATCGGCCGACCCATAGATATATTCCCGGTATTCCTCCTCCGTCCGGTATTCCTTTTTGTGGAGGTCCATCCGCATACTCTTCATAAAGGCTGCCACCAAATGGTGGGGGATGGCATAGCGGTGGTAGGTCTGCTGGAAGGAATTGAGGATGGGGTTCAGGCTGATGCGATGGGTCAGGGCATACTCCAGGTCTGCTTCGAAGCGGTCCAGGAGTACCTCTTTTTCATACTCGTGGAACGAGTCCACGATTTCGTCCGCAAAGCGCACAAACCCGTAGATGTTGTAAATGTCCTGCCGGATGCTCCCGGCCAGCATCCTGGTGGCCAGGGAAAAGGAGGTGCTGTACTGTTGGGTCACCAGCTGGCTGCATCGGTAAGAGACCGAATCGAAGAGGGCTTTCATGGTGCTTATCGGTTGGGGTTTTGTTGAAGGATCAGTTCTGCGGCCAGTTTTCCCGAGATCAGCGAGGGGGGAACCCCGGGGCCCGGTACGGTCAATTGCCCTGTAAAAAACAGGTTTTTCACTTTTTTACTCTCCAGGCCGGGCCTTAGGAATGCCGTCTGCAGTAGCGTATTTGCCATGCCATAGGCGTTTCCCTTGTAGGAGTTATAGCGTTCTATGAAATCCCGTACGCAGAAATCTTCCCGGAAGCGGATCGCACTGCGCACGTCCTGGGCCGTACGCTTTTCCAGCCTGCCCATGAGCAGGTCGAAATAGGTGTCGCGCAGTTCCTGGTTGTCTTCGATCCCCGGGGCAAGGGGCATCAGAAAAAATCCCGCCTCCTTGCCTTCAGGGGCCATGCCCGGGTCTGAAACGGAGGGGAAATTCGCATAAAAAAGCGGGTCTTCGGGCCAGCTGGGGGTATCGTAGATCTCCCGGGCATGCCGCTCGAAATCCGTATCGAAAAAGAGGTTGTGGTGGCCCACTCCTTCCAGTTTTTTGTCAAAACCCACATAAAACAGGAGGGAAGAGGGGGCAAAGGTGCGCGAATCCCAGTATTGTTCGGAATACTGGCGGTACTGTGGGGGCAGCAGGGTTTCGGAGTGGTGGTAATCGGCCCCGCTCAGCACGATATCGGCCCCAATGGCTTCCCCGGCCACGCGGATCCCGGTAGCCTTCCCGTCTTCCAGCAAGATTTCCTCCACCGGGGCGGAGGTCCTGAAGGATACCCCGAGGGAGGCAGCCAGGTCGTGCATCCCTTCCACGATCCGGTACATCCCCCCTTTGGGATGCCATGTCCCCAGCCCGAAGTCTGCATAGTTCATGAAGCTGTAAAAAGAAGGCGTTTTGGAAGGTTTGGCCCCCAGGAACAATACCGGGAACTCCAGGATGGAGATCAGTTTCGGGTTTTTGAAGTCCCGTCGCACATCGCGGCTGATGGTGCTGAAAAATTGCCCGACCCGTAGGATGGTTTCCGGGGAAACCAGTTCCAGGGGTGACTTCCCGGGCTTATAGACCATCTGGTTAATCGCGATGTCGTAGTTTTTTTCCGCTTTGGCAATGAATTTTTTCAGGGGTACCGAGCTGCCGGCCTCAATGCGTTCGAATTCCCCGCAGATTTGCTCCATGGAATCGCCTATGGTCACGACCTCGTCTTCGAAAAAGATCCGGTAGGCCGGCGATAGCCGCTCCAGCTCGTAGTAATCCGAAGCGGATTTCCCGAAGTCACCGAAGAATTTTTCAAAGATATCCGGCATCCAGTACCAGCTCGGGCCCATATCGAAGGTGAAACCATCCCGCACCAGGCGTGAAGCACGGCCCCCGACCTGTTCGTTCTTTTCATAAACAGTCACCTCGAGCCCCGCTTTTGCCAGGTAGCTGGCAGCGGAAAGGCCTGCGAAACCGGACCCGATAATTGCCACTTTTTTCTTCATAGGACCTTGGGGCGTCCCCCTCAGAGGGTATTTAACAGCTGTTCTATGGAATGGAAAATTTGTATGTGTTCCGGTAAATGCTCCTGCGACAGGTGTTCGGTCTGCCTGCCGAGTATGAGCAGTTTTCCCGGGAATTCTGAGGCAAGGCGCTCCTGAAAGTCTGCAAGGTAGGAATCCAGATCGTCCTTCGTAGGGGTCACCGTGAAATAAGAGACAAAATAAGGGTCTGAATAGTACTTTTTCAGGTCCACCAGGCTCTCCAGGGGGATCGTTTGCCCCAGGTATATCGTTTTGTAACCCCTCAGCAGGAGTTCGTAATTCAGGAACAACAAACCGATTTCGTGGATTTCATTTTCCGGCAGGAAAAGGATGAACACCTTGTCGTGGCGGGTTGGCTCCAGGGACTGTATTTTTTCGGTACTGGTATAGATTTTTTGTTTAATCAGGTGGGTGATAAAGTGTTCATGGGCCGGACCAATCGTATCGGACTGCCAGAGCAGGCCCAGTTCGTGGAGCAGGGGCATGAAAACCTCCCAGAAAATCTCCCGGAATGACTTTTCCGCCAGCAGGCCGGAATAGGTTTTCTGGAAGAGCGAAAGGTCGAAATTGATCATGGAAAGCTTAAAAGCGTTTATCGCATGGCTCTTCACGCTGTTTTGCGCCACGATCTCCCGCACCCTCTGGTTGATTTCCGCTTCCGGGATTTCAGCAATTTTGGAAATCTTGACCCCGTTGTTGTACAAAAGGGTAATATTCAACAATTTCTGAAGGCTTTGAAGGCTGTAAGTTCGGATATTGGTCTCGGTCCGTTCCGGATCCAGCAACCCATAGCGTTTCTCCCAGATCCGTATGGTATGCGCTTTTATGCCACTGAGGTTTTCCAGGTCCCGAATGCCAAAGGATTTTTTTACGCTGTTCATTGTTTAAAAATAAATCTTAAACAAAAGTATCAAATTTACCCACAAATACTCTTTACTTCTCGTTAAAATTCCCCCTTCCGGGCCATTTTGTTGACACGGGAAGCTTTTGTGCAACTTCCCCGGTCGCATCGCGGTAGGGGGTGCCGGGTCAAAAACGGCGGTCCGGGCCCAGGCCGTCCAGCGGCATGGAGGTGGGCTGGCCTGCAATAATTTCCGTAACCAACTTTCCCGTGGCGGGCCCGAGGCTCCAACCCATCATCGCGTGCCCAGTGGCCAGGCTCAGGTTCTTCCAGGGCCTGATCCGGCCGATATAGGGGAGGCCGTCAGGGGTAACCGGCCTGAGCCCGCAGGCGGCCCCTTCCAGTTCTGAAGGGGTGAAATCCAGCCCCTGGTAATAGGTCCTGCCCATTTCTGCGATGGCTGCCACCCGGTTTTTCAGGATCTTGTGGTTCACGCCCGAAAGTTCCATGGTCCCCGCAAATCGGGTAAAGCCTTCCATAGGGGTCACGGCCACCTTGGCTTCCATCAGGATGGCCGGGTACCTGACCGGGGTAGGGCGGTGTACGTCAATCCGATACCCTTTCCCGGCCTGAAGCGAAAGTTTCAGCCCCAGGCTGCGGGCCAGTTTCGGACTCCAGGAACCGGAAGCCAGGACCACTTCATCGGCCGGGAATTCACCCTTGGAAGTCAGGACGCCCGAAAGGGTGTCCCCGCGGCGGGAAAAACCTGTTACTTCCGTGTCGGTATGGATTTCCACCCCCTGCCCAAGCAGGTGCGACTTCAATTTTTCCATCACCTGGCCAGGGGTGGTATGGGCGTCGCAGAGGTAGTGGATGGCCCCTTCGATTTCTGGGCTGAGCCCGGGTTGCAAAGCGCTAAGTGACGCGAGGTCCAGTTCCCTCGCTTCAAGGCCAAGGTCCTGTACGCGTTTCATGACCTCCAGCTCCTGCCGGCCGGCTTTTTGCGATTTGAAGAGCATGAGCAGCCCTTTTTTTTCCAGCTGGAAATCACCCAGGTCCCCGCTGTCGTGCATTTCCTGATAGAGCTGCTTGCTCAGGACATTGATTTTTGCGATGATGGGGATGGATTGTTCTACCTTTCGGGGGGTGGAGGACCGGTGGAAGTACCAGGCCCACTTCAGGAATTCCAGGTCTGCCCTGGGCTTAAGGTAAAATGGGCTGCTGCTGTTGAACATCCACTTAATCCCTTTTGCCATCATCCCCGGGGACGCCAGGGGGATGATGTGGCTTGGGGTGAGGTATCCTGCATTTACATAGGAAGCCCCCGCATCCATCGCTGATTTGTCCAGTACCTGAACGCGGTAGCCTTCCCTGCTCAGGTAGTAGGCGCAGCTGAGCCCCATAATGCCCCCGCCCACCACGACGATCTTTTTTTCCATAGTTTCCCCTAATCGGAATCCTAAAGTAGAAATTCACCCCGAGATTGAGAATTTTTTTTGGGATTCCTTCTACATCTAGCTCCCGCCTGGGGTACCTTCCCCCTCAGCTCGCTTCGCGCTGCTTCGGGGTCGGTGCTCCATTGTGCTCCTACCTGGAGTACCTTCGCTCCGCTCGGTGCTCCATTGTGCTCCCACCTGAAAATGCA
>CAZIJW010000009.1:0-34691 GCA_964539905.1 uncultured Robiginitalea sp. | reverse complement strand
CCTGGAGTACCTTCGCTCCGCTCGGTGCTCCATTGTGCTCCCACCTGAAAATGCAAACCCAGCACCGCCATTGGCGGTGCGGTTTTGTTTTCCTTCGCAGCTTACAAAAGCAAGCTTTTGACGCTGCTCTGAAAAACAAAACCCCTGCTCATACGAGCAGGGGTTTGCGCTTTAAGTGACCACGACTGGAGTCGAACCAGCACGTCCTGAGGACACTACCCCCTCAAGGTAGCGCGTCTACCAGTTCCGCCACGTGGCCAGGAATTAAGCGGCACAAATATAACCCGCTTTTTGGATCAGAAACAACCCCTGGGGCAGAAAAATGAAAACATTCGCGGATTTGCTCCCCGGTCCTGACGAATATCAGGGTAAAGACACCCCCGGGGCCCGTACCTTTGAGAGAATACCTGTGCCATGTTGCTGCGCCACCTGCCCTGGTTTATACTCCTTGCCTTCCTGGCTGAAATCCTCGGGACTATAGGGGGGTTCGGGTCTTCCGTGTTCTTTGTGCCCATGGCGAGTTATTTTTTGGATTTCCAAAGCGTACTTGGGATCACGGCCCTCTTCCACCTGTCGAGCAACCTCAGTAAAATTGGGTTTTTCAGGAAGGGGATCGACAGGAAGCTGTTGTTGTACCTGGGTATCCCCGCCGTTGTCATGGTCACCCTGGGTGCCCTGCTCAGCCGATTTGTAGAACCCAGGCTCCTGGGAATTGCCCTTGGGGCCTTCCTTCTGGGCTTCGCCTTGCTGTTCCTGGTCAATTCTTCCCTGGGGCTGCAAGCCACGAGGGGCAATGCAGTGGTGGGCGGGGCGCTGTCGGGGTTCCTGGCCGGCCTTCTTGGTACCGGCGGGGCGATCAGGGGGGCCACCATGACGGCTTTTCGTCTTCCCAAGGCGCAGTTCATAGCCACGTCGGCCGCTATTGACCTGGGGATCGACCTCAGCCGTTCAGTGATATATGCCTACAATGGCTACCTCCACCGGCATGACCTGTATCTGATCCCTTTCCTGGTCATCGTCAGCGTGGGGGGGACTTTCGTTGGCAAGAAGATTCTGGACAAGATCCGGCAGGAGCAGTTTCGCAAGCTGGTGCTATATCTGCTGCTTACGATCGGTGCGATTACCCTGGTAATCCACTTAATGGACCTGCAGCCCTCCGGTGCCTTGTCGGGGTAGCGGGTAGCAGCAGCCCGGTGAACTCCCCGGGTTTTTGGAACGGTGGGAATAATATGTTTAAATTTCTATTTTAACCAGGTTTACGTCCTATGGAATTCATAGACTATTACAAAGTGCTCGGGGTGCCTGAGAAGGCTACCGAAAAGGAGATCAAAAGTGCGTATCGCAAGCTTGCCAGGAAATACCATCCCGACCTGAACCCGGGGGATGCCGGGGCGGAGCAGAAATTCAAGCAGGTCAACGAGGCCCACGAAGTGCTCAGCGACCCCGAGAAGCGCAAAAAATACGACCAGTACGGGAAGGACTGGCAGCATGCAGAAGAATTCGAAAAGGCGCGGAAGGCGGGCAGGCAGTCTGCGGATTACGGGCAATACACCTATTCCTCCGGTGCGGGGAGCGACTTTTCGGATTTTTTTGAATCCATGTTTGGGGGGTTCGGCTCCCGTCAGGGAGGAAGAAGCCGGGGGTTCAAAGGGCAGGATTTCAATGCCACCCTGGAACTTGACCTGCGTGAAGCCTTCAAAACCCATAAACGCACCCTTACCCTGGGGGACAGGAATATCCGGATCACCATCCCGGCGGGAATTGAAAACGGCCAGACCATCCGGATCAGGGGCTACGGGGGGCCGGGAATCAATGGAGGGCCCCCGGGCGACCTCTACCTCACGTTTGAGTTGCACAATACCACGGGCTTTCGGCGCGAAGGGCCCAACCTCTACCGGACCGTGGACCTTCCCCTTACCACAGCCGTGCTGGGCGGTGAATTTACGGTAGACACTTTCGACGGCAAGGCCAACCTCCGGGTAAAGCCCCTGACCCAGAACGGCACCACGGTAAAACTCAAAGGGAAAGGGTTTCCCGTCTATAAAAAGGAAGGACAGTTCGGGGACCTCTACATTACCTACCAGGTTGCGCTGCCCACAAAGCTTACCGAAGAGCAGCAACGCCTTTTTGAATCCCTGAAAGCCACAAACCTCTGAACCTATGCCAACTGAGAAATACATCCGCATTGCTGACTTTTGCAGGGGCCATTCCCTGGAAGAAAACTTTGTGCTCACCCTGCATGAATTCGAACTCATCGAGGTCCTACACGTGACCGGGGAACCCGTCATCCATCGCCGGGAATTACACCGGCTGGAACGCCTGGTTCGCCTGCATACCGACCTCGGCCTAAGCCCGCAGGGGTTGATGGCGGTGGACCATTTGCTGGGCCGGGTGGAACGCCTGCAGGAGGAAGTCATGGCGCTACGCCGCAGGTTGGACCGCTGGGAATGACCCCACCGGGCCTTAATTGCCCCGGATGATCCGCCCGTCTTCCATTTCCAGGATGCGGTCGGTGCGGCGGGCAAAATCTTCGTCGTGGGTTACCACCAGGAGCGACAGGCCCTGCTCTTCCTTAAGCCTTTTGAAAATCTGGAAGACGTTTTCGGAATTATAGCTGTCGAGGTTGCCGGTAGGTTCGTCTCCCATCAGGATGGACGGACTGTTGATCAGGGCGCGGGCGATCGCCACCCGCTGTTTTTCGCCGCCTGAGATCTGGGAAGCCTTTTTTAGGGCCAGTTGCTCGATATTCAGCGTCCGGAGCTTTTCCATGGCATCGTGTTCGATTTCTTCCCGGCTTTTCAGGGCCAGTTTCTGGGCCGGGAGCATCACGTTGTCGAGTACGCTGAAATCGGAAAGCAGGTAGTGGAACTGGAAGACAAACCCGATATGCTGGCTGCGCAGGCGGGAAAGCCTCGAATGGGGCTGGCCGGTAACCTTTTCCCCTTTGAGGTAAAGCTCCCCGGTATAATCGGTGTCCATAGTGGATAGGATATAGAGGAGGGTCGATTTGCCGCAGCCCGATTTGCCCATGATGGAGGTGAATTCACCCGGCGGCAGGGTAAAGCTGATGTCCTTAAGCACATGGAATTCCACGGGCTTGTGGAAGAATTTGTCGATATGTCGCGCTTCCAGGACGGGGGTCATAAGGGGTGTTTAGTTTCCGCGGATGATCTGCACCGGATCGATTTTCCTGGCCCGGGCCGCAGGCAGGTAGCCCGCGAAAAAGGTCGATACCAGGGCGAAGGCAATCCCGATGGCGTAGTACGTGGGGTTATGGTTTACGGGGTAGGTTTTTATGGTGGGCAGGGCATCGGTTTCAAAGGGGAGGGAATCGATGAGCTGGCTCAGGCCAAAGCCCAGGAGCAGTCCGAGCAACCCGCCGACCAGGCCGATCAGCAGGGCCTGGCTCATGAAGATCAGTTGCACGTCACCCCCTGAAAACCCGGTGGCCTTCAGGATGGCGATGTCGTTCATCTTCTCATATATCAGCATGTTCAGGATGTTGTAGATCCCGAAGCCCGCTACAATCAACAGGGTTATGGAAACCGCATAGGTAATCAGGTTCCTGATGTTGGTCCCGGTTTCGAACTGGGCATTGGCCTCCACAATATCCCTGGCCCTGATGCCGAATTGGCGTTCCAGTTCCCTGGCCATGGGGGTGGCCTGCGCAATTTGATGCAATTTGACATTGATATCGGTAATGTAGTTGGAGGGCTTTCCCATAATCCGCTGTACGGTTTCCAGGTTTGCAAAGCTTTGGGTATTGTCGATATCCGCAATGCCACTTTGGTAAAACCCCACGATTTTCAGCGGGAAAGCCTCTCCTCCGGGGGTGCTGACCTGCACCCGGTCGCCTTTGTTGAGGGACATCTTTTCGGCCAGCCCAATGCCCATGATGATGCCGTTATCGGATTGGGCCAGTTCCCGGGCCCCGCCTGAAACCAAATAATCCCCAAGGCTGGAAAGCCTTTCTTCTTCCAGGATATCGACTCCGACCAGCACCCCACCGAGGTCCAGCGGGCCTGAAAGGTAGAAAAGCTGAGCCCGAAGTTGGGGGGTGGCCCCCAGGACCCTCGGGTCCGCTTTCAGGTGGTCCAGGATGGGCAGGGCATTGTGGATTTTCAATTGCCCCGATTTGGGTTTTACGGACCGGATTTGGACCAGGTCGCCGGAAGCTGCCAAATAGCGGTCAATGGGTTGTTCTTTTGAGGGCTGCACCTCATTGTAGAGGTGGATGTGGGGGGTCTGGTTCAGGATAAGGTCGTCCAGCAGCTGGTTTAACCCGGTCATAAAACTCACCAGGGTAATGTAGGCCCCGATGCCGAAGGTAACCCCCAGGGAGGCGGTAACCGTCGACTTCATTTTGGTCAGCAGGTGGTTCCGGGCAATGCTGAGGATGAGTGGCCACTGTTTCATTCCCCGGGTTTTAACAATTCTGTACCAGCCTCCAGGCCCGACAGGATTTCAACCCGGTCGAGGGTTTCCAGCCCGGTTTTTACGGCCCGGTAGCCTTCCCGGGTCCTTACGCTGTCCTTGCCGGCAAGGTAGGCCCTGGGGATGGTAAGGGCCCCTTCTTTCCTGGCGATGATGATATTGGCTTCGCCTGACATGCCCGGATACAGGACATCAGGGGGGGCTTCAAAACGGGATTCCACCGTAAAGGTCTGGTTGCGTTCGTCTTTTCGGGGATAGATTTTGGAAACCCGGGTTTCAAACAGGGTGTCGGGGAATGCATCCAGCGAGACGAGGGCTTTTTGCCCCACTTTCAGGGAGACCACATCCACCTCGTCTACCAGCAATTCCACCACAAAAGTATCCGGGCTGCCCAAGAGGGCAAGGGGCTCCCCGGGGACGACCAGTTCGCCGGGTTCTTTCTGCAGGGCGTATACCCTGCCGTGGATCGTGCTTCGTACGGCATAATCCTCGGTGTTGACCACGCTCGACCTGAAGGTGTTGCGCGCCTGAACCATGCGGGTCCGCAATTCGTCTTCCAAACGCTCGTATTCGCTGCGCAGGCCTTCCAGTTGGTTTCGCGAACGTTCGTAGGTCAGCTTCCGGTTTTCCAGGGCAGCTTTTGAACCGATGTTCTGTGCCCAGAGCTTTTCCTGCCTCCGGTAATTCAGGGAATCGTCCCTGAAGGTCAGGGTAGCGGTCCGTATCCGTGTCTCCAGGTCCCTCAACTGGCTGTGGGGCCCCTGGTAGTTGTCGGTGGCCAGTTCCATCTGCAGGCGCGCGTTCTCGGAACTGAGGCGGGGGGTGCGGTCGGTGATGTGCATCAGCAGGGTCCCCGGCTCCACCAGGTCCCCTTCCTTTACGGCATTCTTTTCCAGGATGCCGCTAACGGCAGCGTGGACCTGGTACATGCTGTCGGGCTGTACGGTAACGGAGGCATAAACCGATGCAGTGATGTCCCGGATTTCCGGCCTGATGGTCTCCGGGTCCCCCTGGCAGGCAAGCAGCAGGAAGAATAGGGCGGGTATTCCCGCATATCCTGGCAGTCGGAGTGGGTTCATGGGCATCTTTAAAGGTAAGGCAAATTACCCCGGAATCGCTTCCCGCCCTATGATTTATCTCATTTTACCCTTCCCCTCCGCAACACGCCACCGGCCGTCAAATCGGGCACGGGCAGGCGATTCTTGCACGTACGGGCGGGTCGTTCAGAGGAAGGGGCTGATGGCGTCCAGGATGGCATCCTTGGGGAGTACCCCCGACTGCCTCCAGAGCGCTTTCCCATCTTTGAAAAGCATCAGGGTAGGGACGCCTCTGACCTGAAAACGCCCGGCCACATTACTGTTCCGGTCTACGTCAATTTTTACGACCTTCAGGCGGTCGCCCAATTCTTCCTTCACATCTTTCAAAATGGGGGTGAGCATTTTGCAGGGTGCGCACCAGTCTGCATAAAAATCGATGAGGACCGGCGTTTCCGATTGGATGATTGCATTGAATGAACCTTTCATAACCGTGGCTTGATCAGGGCAAAAATACCGATTCCCCCGGCATGGGAACTATGATGTAAATCATGTCAGTTTTAAGGCGGTTCCCGTATCTTTAAGGACCGTTAACTGCCTTCTGATGGATTTCCGTATTGCCATACCCACCGATTTTTCGAAAAATGCCGAAAAGGCCGCCCATTTTGCCCTGGAGTTGTTTTCAGGGCAACGGTGCCGCTTTTTCCTGGTGCATACCTATACCCCTGCCTTCTACCGGGCAGATTACCTGCTCCACAGCCCCGGGCAGATTGGCCTGGGCGATTTTTACCGGGAACGGGTCATGCAAAAACTGGCCCGGTTCCAGAAAAAGCTCGAGGCCCGGGCCAACCCCAAAAACCATGAATTCATATGCCATGCGGCCTTTAATTCGTTGGCCGAGGAACTGAACCAGATGGGGGAAAAGGAGACACTTGACCTGGTGGTTATGGGGACGCAGGGAGCAACCGGGGCCATGGAGGTATTGTTCGGGACCAACGCCGTGCAGGTCCTGCACAAGGCCACCTGCCCGGTTCTGGTGGTTCCTGAAGGCGCAGCGGTAACGGAATTGAAGCACATCCTCTTTCCCACCGATTTTGCCCCTGATTACAGCCGCCTGCCCCTGAAGGTATTGTTGCAGATCCTGGGCCGGCCCGGGGTGAGCCTGCACGTACTACACGCGTATACCGAAGCTGATTCCCGTCCCGGTCGGCAGCGGTCCAGGGAACAGCTCGAAGAGCTCCTGGCCCCGTACCAGGCCGAGATTACTGAAACGGGGGAGGAAGACCTGGTCGGGGCGATTAACCGGTATGCCGGCCGCGTGCCTGTCCAACTCCTGGTCATGGTGCGCAACCAGCATACCTTCCTGGAGAACCTGCTGGTCACCCCGGTAATCGACCTGATTGGGTTCCACAGTAAAATCCCCTTTATGGTAATCCCGCGCCCAGAAGCCTGAAGGATTGCATAAAGGACTGCAAACGACCTAAACTGAAGCCTCGTGAAAATGACGGGTATCAGGATCGGCATAATAAAGTCCCTGCGATGACAAACCAAAGGACCATTATTAAATCTACCGGGGACAAGGTCCGTTTCGACCCTGGCAAGCTGCGCCATTCCCTGGAGCGCAGCGGGGCGCCACCCGGGGTTGTGGATGCCATTGTGGAAAAGGTTTCCGGGGAGCACTATGAGGGCATGACTACCCTTGAAGTGTACAACAGGGCCTTTGCCTTGTTAAAGAACTACCGCAAATCGTGTGCTTCGCGTTACAAGCTGAAAAAAGCGATCTACGAGCTGGGCCCTACAGGATTCCCCTTTGAGAAATTCATCAGTGCCATTTTGGACCATTCCGGGCACCATACCCGGACCAATGAGGTGTATCAGGGGTATTGCGTCGCCCATGAAATCGACGTGGTTGCAGAAAACGGGGAAGGGGTGACCCTGATCGAGTGCAAATTCCATTCCGACGACGGAAAGAAGTGCGACGTGAAAGTACCCCTGTATATCCATTCCCGGTTCCGCGACATCCAGAGGTGGAACGAATCGGGCAAGGCCCCCGCCCTCAGGCTGAATCCGGCCTGGGTGGTTACCAATACCCGCTTCACAGCGGATGCCCGGAAATATGGGGAGTGCGCAGGGCTGTACCTGCTGAGTTGGAACTATCCATCGGGCGATAGCCTGAAACGGAGGATTGACCGTTCGGGGCTTTATCCCATTACCGTAAGTATGCTGCTTAGTTCCCGGGAACGGGAATTCCTGCTCAACCGGGGTATCGTCCTGTGCAGGCAATTGTTGGAAGCCCCGTATCTGCTGGACCATATAGGGGTAAAGGATTCCCGTAAAAAGCGCATCCTTTCCGAGGTAGAACAATTGAGCAACGTATTTTCTGAACCATGAAGACCGCAACACTGCATTTTTGGGGTGCCTCCGGGGGCGTTACAGGTTCCAAATTCCTGCTGGAACTCCCGGGGACACGGATGCTGGTCGATTGCGGCATGTTCCAGGGGCTGAAGCAACAACGGGAACTGAACTGGGACCCCTGGCCCGTTTCCCCAGCCAGTATCGACCTGGTGGTGATCACCCATGGGCACCTGGACCACGTGGGCATGCTTCCCCGGCTGGTGCGGGACGGGTTTAAGGGACCCGTTTACGGAACGGCCCCTTCCCTGGAAGTAGCGCGCATCGTGTTGGAAGACAGTGCCCGGATCCATATGGAGGAGGCTGAAAAAGCCCTGGAGGAAGGGTATAGCAAACACGAGGTTCCCGAGCCCCTTTATACCCTCGATGATGCCAGGGCCAGCATTGCCCGGTTCCGAGCGGTCCCCCGGGAGGAATGGGAAACCCCGGCTCCAGGCATCCGGTTTCGCCTGCGTTACAATGGGCATATCCTGGGGGCGTGTTTTATAGAACTTGAAGCAGGCGGAAAGCGCTTTGTCTTCTCCGGGGATGTCGGAAGGCCCGATGACCAGCTCCTGGACCCTCCGTTGCGGCCCTCGGAGGCGGATGTGCTGTTGCTCGAGAGCACCTACGGCAATAAACTACACCCCAGGGAAGATATGGAAGCCCTTCTGGAGCAGCACATCAAAGGGGCGATCCATGATCGGGGCGCCTGCATTATCCCGAGCTTTGCCGTGGAGCGGCTGCAGACGGTCATGTACCTGTTATGGAAGCTCCTTAGGTCGAACCGGATTCCCCCCATGCCCATATACATCGACAGCCCCATGGGAGAAAATGTACTGGAGCTGTTTGAGCGCTTTCCCCACTGGCACCGCCTGCCGATGGAGGAATACCAGGCCATGCGGTCTAAATTAACGATCATCACCGAGTATGGGGATACCTGGAAGGCTATTGATGACCCCCGCCCGAAAGTGGTGGTAGCGGGTAGCGGCATGCTCAGTGGGGGGCGGGTGCTCACGTACCTGAGCCAGCTCCTGGACCGGGGTTCCACCCGGATCCTCCTGGTGGGGTTCCAGGCCGAGGGGACCCGCGGGCGAAACCTGTTGGAAGGGGCCCATGAGCTCAAGATCTTTGGCAAGTACGTCCCCGTGGCTGCACAGGTGTATTTGCTCGAGACCCTTTCGGCCCATGCCGACCAGGCAGAACTCCTGCACTGGCTCGCCCTCCTGGAGAAGGAACCCGAATGCGTTTTCCTGGTCCACGGGGAGGATACCGCCAGGGATGCCTTCCGGGTGAAGCTCCTGGAGCAAAGGGGGTGGAAGGCCCGCTTGCCCGGGCTTTTTGACCAGGTGGTCATCCCGCTGGAACAGGGGTGACCTGCATCATGCCAGCGCTCTTAAAAAACGCGTATCTTGACCTGTAAATGAACATCGATATGGAATCCCAAGCGGCCCCGAACCCACCCGGTGACCCCACAACAGGGAGCCTCCGGGCCATGGAAACAGACCTAAGGTTTATCCGGTTCCTGCTGGAAACCCCGATCTACCAGGGCAGGAGCCCCAACCTTTTCGAACGGTTGCGCCATTATGCCAGGCAGGCCGGCGAATGGGAATCCGAATTAGCACTGTTGGACCCGTCCCGGGAAGGAGACTTTTCGGGCTTTCAATCCCGGTTTTGGGGGTGGAAGGCCGAGGTCTTTGAATACCTGCAAAGCCAGCTACAGCCCGGTTAAAGCCCCGCCCCATGAACCGCCACAAACCCTTCCTACTGTTCTTCCTGCCGGCACTGTTTTTGCTGGGCAGTTGTGCCTCCCTGCACCCGGAGGCCTCCTACAGGAGCCCCGATGTGGTGCTATTCCACGCCAACAGGGTTTTGGTATTGGGGATGACCCGGCAGATGGATTACCGGATGCATTATGAAACCGCCATGCGCGATGCGCTTCGCGCCAGGGGCGTGGATGCCGTCCGGAGCATCGACCTCTTCGACCTCTCCTTTTCCGGTTCAGAACAGTCGGAAACCGACCTTGACCGTATGGAAGCGCGGTTGCTCGACCGGGATTTCGATGCCATCCTCCTTACCAAACTGACACCCCAGGAGGAGGAAGAAGTCGCTTCCCTGAAGGGCACCCTGCAGGAATTGGGGAAGACCTATGACCGGTTTCGGGACGATTACCTGGTCCACCAGGGGATTTTTTACAACCAGGAGGCCCCGGAAGGGCAGAAATCCTATTGGGTGGAGACCTCCCTTTATTGTATTTGCGTGGGCAAAGCACGCGACCTGCTTTGGCGTTCCCGGGTGCGGCTCCGCCACCCGCGAAAGGCCGGAAAGGCCATTGACCACTATGTGGATTGGATGATGGGGGCCCTGGAGCGGGAACAACTCATCCTCGGCCTGCCGGGCCATGGCGGCTAAAGGAGCGGGCTCATAATCCTCGCTGCCCCTTCAGCCAGCTTATGGAGCCAGGGGCGCCGGCTGTAGGTCTCGAAATCGAGTTCAAGGCTTTTGGCACTGTCTTCCTCAAAATATCGCCTCAGTTCCAGGGCTGGCCCCCGTTCGTAAACCACGGCATTCACCTCATAGTTGTGTTGGAAGCTCCGGTCGTCCACATTGGCCGTTCCGATGGTGGATACCTCGTCGTCTATGGTGATGATCTTACTGTGGAGAAAGCCTTCGGGATACAGGAAGATCCGCACCCCTGCCTTGAGGAAACGCTGAAAATAAGACCGAACGCACCAGGAGACCACCGCGCTATCGGCTTTGGCCGACAGCAGCAGGCGCACGTCGATCCCCCCAAGGGCCGCCGTATGCAGGGCCGTCAGGATGGCATGGCTGGGGATGATGTAGGGGTTGGTGATGTAGATGTGTTTTCGCGCCCCGTTAATCAGGGAAAAATAGAGTTTCTCCATCAGGGCGAAATCGTCGTCGGGCCCTGTGGCAAGGATCTGTACCCGGTTTATCCCGGGGCGGGAGGGGAAGGCGGGCGGATGGGAGGGGAGTCGATGCCCGCTGACCATTTCCCAGTCGTGGAGGAAGACCGTATCGAGGTGGTGTGCGGCGCTGCCCCTGATCATCAGGTGCATGTCGTGCCACTTGCCGAGGTTTTTATCGCCTTTCAGGTACTTGTCTGAAATGTTGATCCCGCCGGTAAACGCAATTTTTCCGTCCACCACAATGATCTTCCGGTGGTTTCGGTAGTTCAGCGAGGTAAGGAATTTCCCGAACCGGTAGGGCAGGAAGTTATGCACCTCGATCCCCGCTTCCCGCAGGCGCCTGAGGTAGGCCCGGCTGAGGGACAGGCTCCCTATGCTGTCATAGATCAGCCGTACCTCCACCCCCGATGCCTCCTTGGCGGCAAAGAGTTCCAGAAGGCGGTCGGCCAGTTCCCCTTCCTCAAAGATGTAGTATTGCACGTGGATGCTTTCCCGGGCCGATTCCAGGGCCCTGAAGATTTGGGTAAAGGTCTTTTCCCCGTCTTTGAGCAGTTCAACCTCGTTATCGCAACTTAAGGGGAACCCTGCCTGGCTCTCGACAAGGGTCCGCATCAGGTCCATCCTGCGGGTAAGCGGCGGGCAGGCATCAACATCCCCCGGGGTTGCGGGGAGGGGTTGCCGGATTTTCCGGGTGTAGAGTTTTTGCTTTCTGCGGTTGCGGCCCAGGAGCAGGTATAACAGTATGCCTCCTACCGGAATGGTGAATATGGCTAACAGCCAAGCCAATGTCTTCGAGGGTCGAACACCATTCAGTAGGAGGCTTACAATAATCGATAAGGCAATCAGTACATATACCGCGACCAGGATTCCAGTCCATTCCACGTTAAAGGCTTTGCCCCAAAGTTACATCAATTTGAAATTGATAGGGATGCTGTAGGGTACGCTTACCGTGCGGTTGCGCTGCCTGCCCGGGGTCATGGCCGGGAGGGAGGCGATGATCCGCTTTGCTTCCTGTTCCAGGAGGTGGTCCGGTCCCCGGGTTTTGATCTGGCTCACGTGGCCGTCGCGCCCGATTACGAATTGTACGAAAACGCGGCCCTGGATACCCAGTTCTTCGGCGGTTTTCGGATAGCTAAAATGCTTCTGGATATGTTCCTGGATCTTTTGGTTGAAGCATTCCCGGGTATCTGCGGCGCTAAGGCCCTCACACCCCGGGAAGATGGGTACCTCTTCAATGATCGCAAAGGGGACATGGATGTCTTCCTCAGCTTCTTCCACATCGATGTCGGAAGCGTCCAGGTCTACCTCTGCAATGACGGTTTCCTGGCTGATTTCCGTACTTTCAATAATGGTTTCCTCCATATCTTCCGTATCCTCAATTACCTCGATGACTTCCGGGGCAGCCGGGGGCGGCGGGGGAGGGGTGGTGCGGATGATCTCGGTTTTGGGTACCTCCTCATCCAGGTTGTCTGCATTCACTAGCAGGGCAATCTCATGTTGGACCTCGTCGTAGGATTTGTACTCCAGGGCCCTCCAGGTTGCAAAGAGCACGACAGTCAGGCCTATTACGAAATAAAGCCCGCTGTTTCGGTTTAAATCGGCGTTGGGATTTTTCTTGACTTGCATGGCTGTTGCATTTTTGGCTGTTAATAAACTATTAACAAGTTACCTCAAATCCACGCGGTTAAATATGACATTAATCATATTTACAGGTATTTTTTGAGGAATCCTCAACCGAAGGTTTGAATCAGGTGGAGGTAAAGGGGCATCCCCAGGGTGATGTTAAATGGGAAGGTGATGGCCAGGGCCATGGGGAGGTACAGGCTCGGGTTTGCCTGGGGTACGGCCAGGCGCATGGCAGCCGGGACGGCAATGTAAGAGGCGCTGGCGGCCAGGATGGCAAAGAGGAAGCGGTTGCCCGGTTCGGTGATAAAAGATGCCGTCATCACGGCGGTGAGGCAGCCGTTGACCAGGGGGACGACCAGGGCAAAAACCAGGGCGAACCACCCTTTTTTGACCAGGGCGGAGATTTTAGCGCCACTGGTAATCCCCATGTCGAGGAGGAAGACGGCCAGGAACCCCTTGAAAATATCGGTGGTAAAGGGTTCGATCCCTTCCGCCTGGTGGTCGCTTGCCAGAAACCCGATCAGCAGGCTCCCAAGGATGAGCAAAACGCTGCCATTGGTCATCGAATGCCGCAGGACTCCGGGCAGGCTTATGGTGCTGCCGTTTTTTTTGTCGAAAATGGCAACCAACAGAACCCCTACCACGATGGAGGGGGCCTCCATGAGCGCCATTACGGCAACCATGTGGCCGCCGTAGGCAATTTTTTCGAGTTCGAGGAAAGAAATGGCGGTAACAAAGGTCACGGCGCTTACCGACCCGTAGGAAGCCGCTATGGCCCCGGCGTTGGCCACGTTGAAGCGCCTCCTGAGGATGAAGTAGGAATACAGGGGGACGAATACGGCCAGGAAGATCCCCAGCAGCAGGGACCATAAGATCTCAATGTCGTAAGGGCTGTGCGATAATTCCTGCCCCCCCTTGAAGCCAATTGAGAATAATAAATAAAGAGAAATAAACTTGGAGGAGTTGGCCGGGATTTCCAGATCGCTTTTGAGCTGGACGGCCAGGATCCCCAGAAAAAAAAACAGGAGGGCAGGATTCGTCAGGTTGTCGACGAGGAGGTGTAAATCCATGGGGGCGGATAGATGCCTCTAACGCGTGCTGCGATTACTCGTTTTCCATGGTGATTTCAAGGGTACCCTTGATATTCAGGCATTTTCCCTGCTCCCGGGCCTGCCGGACAAAGTTCCGGGCCAGGACCTTTTGGGCCTCCAACTCCGCAATCCGCTGGTCGGCATAGGAAGTATCGGCCTTGAAATATCCTTCACACCAGCGCAGGCGCTGCAATTTGTGAAAATTGATTTTTTCATCGATCAGCGACAGGATCACATCGGCGGCCTCGGAAGGGGTAAAGCTGCCCGTCACCAGTTGTATATCCTGGCTGGTCATGGTCTCGGCTTGGGAAAGGTTGGAATCTTTTTTCATAGGTGGTTTTGATCAGTATCGTTAGAAGCAGTTGCATCCTGGTAGCGTATCAGCCCGATGAGCCCGCATATCACCGCCACAGTGGTGATTTCCGTCATGAAAAGGCCTTCGAGGTTCCAGGAGAGCAGCAGGAGGGCTCCAAAAAAAATGGCTCCGGCCAGGGACTGCAGCCTGATCAGGGAGGCGGCACGGCGGGAGCGGATGGTTTCGGGACGGATAGGGGCCTGGTCTTTCTCCAGTTCCCCGGCGTGTCTGTAATCGTAGGAATACTCCATAGGATGCGTAGTTTCAGGGACAAAGTTGGTGGATGTTTTTTATATATTTTTATTTATCTTTATGATATTAAACATTAATAATATTTATGAACTATACACTCAACCAACTTAATATCTTCTATAAAATTGCTCAAAACCAGAGCATTACAAAGGCTGCGGAAGAATTGCACCTGACCCAACCGGCCGTTTCCATCCAGTTAAAAAATTTTCAGGACCAATTTTCCATCCCCCTCACCGAGGTGGTCGGCCGCAAGCTTTACGTCACGGATTTTGGATGGGAGATTGCGGCGGCCGCAGAGCAAATCCTGCACCAGGTGCAGGCCATCAATTACAAGACCCATGCGTACGAGGGGAAGATTGCCGGCCGCCTGCGGATGAGTACGGTTTCCACGGCCAAGTACGTGATGCCCTATTTTCTGACCGATTTTATGGATGCCAACCCGGGGGTGGACCTTGTGATGGACGTGACCAATAAGGCCAGGGTAATCCAAAGCCTGGAAGAGAATGAAGTCGATTTTGCCCTCGTATCCGTGTTGCCCGACCACCTCAAAATCCACCGGGTGGAACTCATGCAAAACAAGCTCTTCCTGGTCGGGGGTACCGCCAGGAAGTTGTCCGGGCGCCGGACGGCCATGAGAATCCTGAGGGAAGAGCCCCTGATTTTCAGGGAAATGGGTTCCGCAACCCGCAAAGCCATGGAGGGGTTCCTGGAAGAAAGGGGCATTAAAAATCCCAGGAAGCTTGAGCTGACCAGCAATGAGGCCCTTAAACAGGCCCTTATTGCCGGCCTCGGGTATTCCATCATGCCCCTGATCGGGCTTAAAAACGAGCTGAAAAACGAGGATCTCGAGATCATCCCCTTAAAAGGCCTGCCCATGATTACCCACTGGAACCTGATCTGGCAGCAGTCCAAGAAGCTTTCGCCCACAGCCCGGGCCTTCCTCGATTACATCCGCCAGGAAAAGGACCGCATCATCCGCGAGCGGTTTGACTGGTTTGAGCGTTATGGATAACCCCCCGGGCTTAGTTAAGCCAGAAACTGATCCCGGCGATCAGGTAAAAAGCAGGATCAAGCTCCTCTTCAAAAGTCCCGGTACCGGTAGTAATGGTCGACGGACTTTGCGGGAGGGCCACTGAAGGGTATAGCGAGAAGATAAAGTGCCCGCTGAAATAATGGATGGGCAGGTCCAGCTCCACATTCAGCAACCGGAACGATTCCACTTCTTGCAGGGTAACCTCCACAGGGTTTGTCGCGGCGTTACCCCCGGCGCGCTGGCCACTGCTCTTTCGGTTTCCGAGGCGGCTGTTGCTGTAATAGGCCTGGTAAAAACGCTGGGTACCGGCATAGGCCGATATCCAACCACCCCAAATCGTATGCCAGTTGGGCGGTAAGGTCACCGGAAGTCTGTGATTTTACATTGTAACTGGATTCGTTGAAGAAGTAGGCGGTTCCCGAGAAATTCCCGCTTAGTTTGCCTTTTTCAAACGCGTACCCGCCTGTGAGCAGATAGAGGTCTACCCGGCCTTCCCCGGAGGCAAGCAGGTACGAAAGGGAAGCCTCCCCGTACAGGCCGGAGCGGTGATAGTAGCCCAGGGAGGGCATCAGGTAGGGGGCGGCCACGGAATCGCGCCTACCCATGAAAACCGCATCGCTTACATAGGCCATGCCGGGCATCAGGTAGGAAAAGGACTCCTGCGGCCTGGCCCCGGGGTCCTTTCGGTCCTGGGACCAGGCGGTAAAGGCCATGGAACAGAAGAAGAAGTATCCGAGAAATTGCTTTGCATCCATCCCAGAGGATTTTTAAATAACCGGGGCCATCCGCCCCGGCGGCAGATCAACTTCCTTTTTTACCGGCGTTCACATTGGGTTTGGGCGCACCCTTTTTGAGCATCTTTTTGGCTGGCATCTGTTTCTGATGTAGCATCCGCTTGCGCATTTGGTACATGTTCCGGAAGAGTTCCCCTGAACCGTCCAGGCACTCACCATCTTTCAGGCGCAGGCGCTCCTGGTTTTGCACCTGGTAGGTTCCATCAGGGTAGGCGGTTACCCCATTGGCCAGTTCCATTGGGTCGTTCAGGCGCATCTGGGCTTCGGTGCGTACCTGGTACACGTTTCCTTCCACCAGGGTGTACTGCCACCGGTTTTGGTTGCGCTCGCGAACCTGCTCCTGAGACAGCCCTTCGTTCTCCCGCATCATTTTGTGCCGATACTGGTACTCATTGCGGTAAAGGGCCCCGTCCCCATCCAGGGATTCCCCGTTTTTCAGTTTGTACCGTTGTCCGTCCGGGGTAACATACGAACCGTCGGGTGCCAGTATGGTACCGTCATTGAGGGTTTGTTTTTCCTGCAGGCGTTGTTCGGCCCGTTCTCTGAGTTGCAGCATTTCCCCTTTTACGGCAACCAGTTTGGTGCGGTCCTGGTCCTGGACCCTGTCCCGGTCCCGATCCTGTGCGGCCAGCGGCATGGTCATCAGGACCAATGCAGCCAACCAAAGAATTCTCCTTTTCATGACTGTAAGATTTTGAGTTTATGCCGCTAAGGTATTCCTGATCACTCCGGGTGGCAATGATCTGAGTCAGTTGTAAGTATTTCAAAAACAATATATTAAAGTGACTTTTGTTACATTGCTGATTCCGGGCTACCCCGGTCTTGCGCCAGGAGGTGGCGGCTTCTGCAAGGATAGTAAGGCAGAAGATACCCGGGGTTTTCTCCTTCCGGATTTACCCGGGGGCATCGGGAACCTCCTACTGTCTGGCCTGGTCGCGGTAGGCACAGGAATCCAAAAGGAAGGAATAGACCTTCCCCACGGTGGTCAGCTGTTTTTTTTCAAGGGCTTCCGACAGGCCCGGGCATTGGCTGAAGTACTCCAGCAGGCGCTTTTTTTTAAACCCCAGCAGGCCCTGGGTGACCCGGACCATCCCGGGGGACCCCTTCCGGTGGAACAGCGGGTAGGAATCCACATAGCTATTGTCATCATCGATGAATTCCCGTTCGTACCAGGTCAACCGGCCGTCGCGCCGTACCACCCGGAGGAAGATGGCCTCAGCCGCGTCATCGAGGGTATAGCGGAAGGTAAAGAAATCCGTTTCCTCCCGAAGCGGGACGGACTCATAGTAGAAGTCGCCGGCGCGATATCCCAGAATCTCCTTAGGCCGGTATTTCCGTTTCAGGAATTTTCCCTCCGGTTTGAAGCGAATTCGGCGAAAGAGTGCCGTAAAGGGCTCCGGGGATCGGTCTTTTACCCATCCGGGAATCGTATCCCTTTCCAGGCTGACCACATACCCGGGCAGGTATCCCTTTTTCTGGGCCGTCAAAGGGAGCGTCGTAAGCAGCAAGACAAACGGGAGCATCCGAGTGAGGGTTTTTACCATGGCGGCATTTTTTTAAGGTACCTCAAGAATATTGCCAAAGACCCTGGGGTTCGGCAGGGGGCCTGAAACCATGGTGAACCGTAAAAAGTCAGGGCCTCATGAATTTGACCCCGGGACGGGGTCAAAAGCAAGGTGCCGGTCCTTTACTCGCCCGAACCGCGTCAGCAGCATATCCATGAAATAGTTCTGATACACCCGCCAGGGCCGCTTTGAGCCATTTTTCGGCAACAGGTGTTTGGCCCGTTTCATATACCCGGAATCCAGGGGAAGGAATTCCTCTTCCCGTATATCCCCTGGGACCTGTGGCACCACCACCCGGTACCCTTTCCGGTCCATGTAATTGAGGATCCGGCACACGAGGTTGGCGGTGAGGTCGGTTTTCAGGGTCCACGAGTTGTTGGTATAGCCGAAGGCCAGGGCAAAGTTGGGTACCCCGCTCATCATCATGCCTTTGTAAACAAGCACCTCATGGGTGTCCAGCGGCTTTTCGTCCACAGTTACCCGGGTCCCTCCCAGGAGTTTCATCTTCAGGCCGGTGGCGGTCACAATGATGTCGGCCTCCAGTACCTCCCCGGACTGCAGGGCGATCCCTTCCGGGGTGAAATGGGAGATTTCCGCGGTGACCATATCGGCTTTCCCGCTGCGGATGGCCTTAAAAAGGTCCCCGTCGGGAATCACGCACAGGCGCTGGTCCCAGGGTTTGTAAGAGGGGTTAAAGTGCTTTTCAACCGGGTAACCCGGGGGTAGCTCTTTGGCGGCTCCCTTCATCAGTAGGCTTTTCATCTTGTCGGGGAAGGCCCTTGAAAATCCGAATAGCCCCATGGTCATCGCCAGGTTCCGCCAGCGGGTCAGCCGATAGGCCAGGTGCCCCGGAAGCCATTTTTTCAGGGTCGTGTACAGGCCGCTGCGGTTGGGGAGTTTCATGATATAGGTAGGCGATCGCTGCACCATGGTCACCTGTGCGGCTTTCTTCGCCAGGGAAGGAACCAGGGTTACCGCTGTGGCCCCGCTCCCGATTACGGCCACCTTCTTGCCGGTATAATCGAGGTCTTGCGGCCAGAACTGTGGGTGGACCAGGGAACCCCGGAAGGTTTCCTCCCCCGGGAAGCCCGGCCGGTAGCCTTCTTCATAGCTGTAATAGCCGGCACAAAGGTACAGGAACCGGGTGTTCAGGGCAGTCGTCTGGCCGCCATGGGCTACTTCGAGGCTCCAAAGCTGCTCTTCTGAAGACCAGTTGGCCGCAAGCACTTTATGCCCGAAGCGGATATGGGGTTCGATCCCGTATTCCTGTGCCGTTTCCTTCAGGTACTTCCGGATGGACTCCCCGTCGGAGAGGGATTTGGGGTTTTCCCAGGGTTTGAACCGGTATCCGAAGGTAAACATGTCCGAATCCGACCGGATGCCGGGATACCGGAACAGGTCCCAGGTGCCCCCGATACGCTCCCGGGCCTCCAGGACGGCATAGGTCTTGCCCGGGCATTTCCGTTGCAACCAGTAGGCCGTTCCAATGCCCGAGATGCCGGCTCCGACGATGATGACATCGTATGGGGTGCTATCGTTCGGCTTCATCTGCTATTCGTTGAACACTTCAAGGTACTGTATTTTTGGATCCGGTTCCGGGCTCAGGGTGAAAAAGACCCGGAGGGTATCCCTGGTCCCGTAGAGGTCAAAGCCCCCCCGAAGCTGGTTCCGGGGTTCTACCTCCCCCATGCCGAGGATGGGGCCGGCCCCATCCAGCAGGGGTCGGATCCGCGCCATCCGCCGCTCCCGGTCTTCGTCGGGGAAGAAATTCTCTGCCATGATTTCGTCCGCAAGCGAGGCATCGCCCTCCAGAATCCATTTTACTGCCTGGGCTTGCCTTGTTTTCAGGATTTCCGAAACCCCGGTCTTCCGGGGTTTCAGGTCCAACTCTCCGAAGAGGAGCTTTTCGATTTCACGGTAGGGCCAGGGGGAAGTATACGTAACGTTGCAAAAAGCCATCAGGCCAATGCCGAGGTCCGGATAGAAAATGTAATTGCTCCCGAAGCCCGGCAGCGCCCCCCCGTGGGAAACCTGCCTGGTCCCGTGGCAGTTTTCCGAGATCCCCAACCCGTAGCCATATCCGCCGACCACAGGGCAGGGTTCATTATTCCAGTCTTTGGCAGCGGCCGCGAGCCGTGCATATTGGGGTTGGTGCATTTTCCTGAGGGAACTCCGCTTCACCGGGCCCGATTCAGGGTCGCTACGGGGCGGCCAGGCAGAAAGGTGGAAGCTGACGTACTTGCTGAAGTCTTCAATGGTGGTAATGAGGCCTCCCATGGCGCCAAAGCTGCCGTCGTGCAGCATGGGGGCCAGGGTCAGGCTATCGGGGGCATAGCCGAGGGCCAGGCGGCCTTCGGGGACTTCTTCGAACTCCCAGTAGGTTTCCTGCATGCCCAGGGGTTGCAAAATTTCCCGGGTGATGTATTCCTGGTAGGGAAGCCCGGACACATTCGAGATAATCAACCCCAGGAGCGCATACCCCGTATTGCTGTATTCAAAGGCATGGCCCGGTGGGTTGGAAAAAGCAGGCCCCTCTCGCATGAGGGTTTTGAGCATTTCCACGGACTCGTCCAGTTGGCGGTCGCCCCAGGGGTTGTCCTCCGGGAAGCCGGCAGTCATGGTGAGCAAATGTTCCACGGTAATCGGCGGGGAATCGCTGGTCGGGTAGGGGATCCCGGCCATCTCAGGGATATGGTCCGCCGCGGGGTCGTGCAGGGAGAGCTTCCCCTCCTCCACCAGTTTCATGATCCCCATGGCGGTGAAGCTCTTGGTCATGGAAGCGATGCGGAAAGCCGATGTTGTAGTGGTGGCGATGCCTTGTTCCCGGTCGATCACCCCCAGGGCTGAATCGACGACCAGTTGGCCGTCCACCACAATGCCATAAGCGATGCCCGGGATGTTCTTTTCCCTGGCATAGGTTTCAAACAATTCGTGCAGCCTTGGGGCAAGGGACCTTATTTGTGCCGCCCGGTCTTCCAGATCAAAGGCGGCCGGTGCGAAATCCCCGGAAATTGCCATGGGAGGGTTGGCTACGGGGGGCATTTCCGGGTCGTTTTTGCACCCAAAAAGCAATAGGGCGGAGATGGACAGGGCACCAATGATTTTCATGAAGAGGGTTTTAGGGATTCGCGATTAGAAAGTTACGCCTTTTTACCCTTGCACCCAATTCCGGAAGTCCCCCAAGGGATGGGGCGGGGGTGATGCCGTCATTTTCTTCCTGGGGAAGTCACCGCTGGGGCATAACAGGTACGGAGGAAGTGGACCCCTGACGGGTTTTCCGCCCCATTTTCTATTCCCCCAGGTCAATGGCCTTGCCGCTGGAGGCGCTCCGCTGCGCAGCGTCCAGCAATTCCATGACCAACAGGTTGTTTTCCAAAGAGGAAAGGTCGTACGGTCCGGGGGTGATTTCCTTTCGCACCACCGCCCTGAAATAGGCAAAGGGATCATCCAAAGGCGCCTGGCGTTCCGGCAACACCAGGGCTTCCTCCCGGAAGGTGTCATACCCCGTGGACTCCCGGAGGCGCAGGGCATGCCGGTTGTCGGCAAAAAGGGTGCCCCGCGTACCGTAGACTTCCATGTCTTTCCGGCCAATGGGCCAGTTCCAGGAGCCGTGGATCACGGCCACGGCGGTGTCGTATTCCAGCAAAATGATGGCCTCATCCTCCACCTTAGGGTTATTCTCCGGTTGCAACTGGGCAGTGATCGCCATCACCCGCCTGGGCTTCTCACCCTCCATAAGCCAGGTCACCAGGTTCGCCCCGTAACAACCAAAATCCATCAGCGCCCCACCCCCATTGAGTTTTGGGTCGGTAAGCCATTCGAGGAATTCGCTGTTTACGCCTATTTGTTTTGGCCCTTTGTGCCCGTCCCGCACCACGACTTTTCGGATGGGGCCGATGGCATCTTCTTTTTTGGCCAATTCGAAAACCCGGTGGTTTGTCGGGTACCAGGTGGTCTCGTAATTCGTGAGCAGGTGGATGCCGTGTTCCCGGGCCAGGTCAGCCATTCGGCGGGCATGGTCCAGGCTTACGGCCAGGGGTTTTTCCACCATTACGTGGATGCCCAGTGGCGCAAAGGTCTCCACCACCTCCAGGTGGTCGTAGATCGTCCCAAAAGCGGCCACCGCCTCCGGCTTTTGTGTTGCGAGGAGGTCCTCCGCGCTGTTGTAAACCTTCTCAGGGGAAAACCCGTGTTGGGCTGCATAGCGACCCGCCAGGTCCTGGTTGGGTTCCACAATTCCGACGATCTGTATTTCCCCCCTTTTTTCGCTTTCAAAGATCCAGTGTACATGGGTGTGGGTCAGGCCGATTACGGCAATCCTGAGGGGGTCGTCCTGGGCCGTAAGGGGCAGGTGTGCGATCGCCATTAAAACCGGGAGGTATAAGAAATGTTTCATGGATGTGGCCTGTGGGTTAGCTCGATTCTTTCTCATGGGAGTTCCGGGAGGCTTAATTTTTCTAAGGGTTGAGCGGGGTCAGTCACACCCGCAGTATTTTTCGCTATTCGCTTTTTCAAAGCACTCCCGTCCTTCCCGCAAGGCAAAATACGCCAGCCCCAGGCTGCCGATACTGTCTGCGTAGGCAAATCCCGTGAGCTCGAAGATGCCGCTACTAGCCAACAGGATTACCGACATGTAGATGCATACCAGGGTGCAGTTCGCATCGGCCAGGATCGGCTCCGAATCGAGCTTACGGCCCACCTGGCGTTTCAAGGCCACCAGGGCCCACATAACCGCAATGGAAATGACGGAAATCACAATGCCCACCACTGTGGTTAGGGGCCGGTGGCCGGTCCATATATTGTAAAGGCTTGTGGTCACCAGGGTGATTACCAGGGCGTAAAAGGCGAAGCCAGTGACTTTCAGGGCAGTGCGCTCGAAAGGATCCCGGGGGCTTTGGGGGTTCCTCCTGATCCGAAGGACCATGTGCGCAATCCCAAGGCCGGAGATCACCTCTATAAAACTGTCGGCCCCGAAACCGAAAAGGGCCAGGCTTTCATCCTGTACCCCGAAATACGTGGAGACCAGGCCTTCCAGGATGTTGTAAACAATGGTAAATACAGCCAGGCCAAAGGCCGTTCGATACAGGGGATAGAGGGTTTTATCGGATGTGGTGGACGAGTTCATTCCCGCTAAAGTAACGACTAATCCAGGGAATTGAAAAGAAATCTGCCCTCAGGCAGTCGGGGGTACGGACCCTATTATTTACCTGCGGTTGCTTCCTGTTGCGCTTCCCTGGTCAGCCATCCCCCGCCCAGGGCCTTGTACAGGCGCACATGGGCAGAGAGCAGGTTCGCCCTGAGCCCTTCCAGCAAGAGTTCTGCATCGAAGGCCTGCCGCTGCTGCTCCAGGAATTCCAGGTAACTGGTCACCCCCATGTTATAGCGTTCCCGGGAAAGGAACTGAGCCCGCAGCGCGGCCTCTTTCCGGCGTTCCGCAATGTTGATTTCATTTTGGGTGGTGCGTATTTCAGCGAGCACATCCTCCACTTCCTTCAGGGCGAAAAACACCGTATTCTGGTACTGGTACAGGGCTTGGAACCGACGGCTGTCTTCTATCCCCACCTGTCGTTTTAACTGACCCCAGTAGAAGAGCGGGCCCGCCAGTTGCCCTGACAGGGTCCACAGCGGATTTTCGAAACTGAGGTTTCCAAAACTGTCTGCGGAAATCCCGACCAGGGCTGCGACGCTAAGACCCGGGAGGCGGTTGCCCTGGGCAGCCCCAACCCGGGCATTTTGGGCGATCAGCTGATACTCGGCTGCGATCACATCAGGCCTGCGCGAAAGCAGGTCTACCGGGCGGGCCAGGGGGAGGTCGATATCGTAGTTCTGGTCTTTGAGGGGTTTCCCGGTTTCCAGGGGGCCCGGATTTTGGCCGAGAAGGATGCTGAGGGTATTCTGCAACTGTACAATCTGCCTTTCATACTGGGGAACTGCCCCGGCCGCAATGGTATACTGGATGGTTGCCTGGTCCACATCGATGATGGGGACGATGCCCTTGTCGTAGCGCAACTGGATCAGCCTGAGCATGCTATCCCTGGAAGTTGCATTGCTCAGGGAGATCTCGTATTGCGATTTGGCCCGCAACAGGGAAAAATAGGTGGTGGCGACCTCGCTGATCAGCGAAAGCATCACTCCCCGGTAGCCATATTCCGAAGCGACCAGTTCTGCCCGGGCGGCCTCGGAACGCCGGCGCAGCTTACCCCACAGGTCCAGTTCCCAATTGGCGGATGCCGTACCCAGAACCTGGTTCTGCGCATCTCCGACGTTGTTAAGCAGGAAATTCCCCCGCTGTACCTGCCCGTTCACGTCAAATTTGGGGAGGAGCTCGGCATTTTGGTTTTTCAGGGCCAGGCGTCCCTGCAGCACGTTTTCAGCGGCGATAAGGGCATCCCGGTTATTTTCCATGGCCAGCGTTATAAGGCTGTCCAGCACAGGGTCTTCAAACAGGGCCCACCACTTCAGGTCGGCTGTGGTGAGCTCCAGGGTATCCGTACTGACGCTGTCCGGCACCTGGCTCCCGGCCCCGGCTTCCTGGGTATAGGCACCGGGCTGTACAAATTCCGTCCCCCGGTAGTTCTTCCCGATCTTGCAGCTATGGGAGAGGAGGGCTAAAAGCGCTATAAGCAGTATTCGTTTCATTCCTCCGTGGCGGTTTTAAGGGTGAGGGCTTCCCGTTTTTTTTCGTATCCCGCTATTTTTCCCACCAGCAGGAACAGCATGGGGTAGAAAAAGACGCCGAGCAGGGTGGCAATGCTCATACCCCCCAAGAGCGCCATCCCCATGACCTTCCGGGCTTCTGCCCCGGTCCCGGAGGCCACCACCAGTGGGAGGACCCCGATAATGAAGGAAAAGGCCGTCATCAGGATGGGCCGGAAGCGCGATTTCGCCGCGGCCAAAGCCGCCTCGAACAAGGAACTCCCATTTTTGAATTCCTCATTGGCAAATTCCACGATCAGGATGGCATTCTTCGCCGCCATCCCGATCAGCATCACAAAGGATACCTGGGCAAATATGTTGTTTTCGAAACTCAGGCTGAAAAACCGCGCGACCCAGAGGAAGAACAGGGCCCCGAAAATCGCAAAAGGGGTGCCGAGCAGGATGGCAAAAGGGAGGCTCCAGCTTTCGTACTGGGCCGCCAGGATGAGGAAGACAAAGACCAGGGAAAACGTAAGGATAATCCCAAGTGACCCGGAGGCTTTATTTTCCTGGTACGACATGCCGCTCCAGGTTGTCCCCATATCCGAGGGGAGCACTTCACGGGCCACCTCTTCCAGGGCAGCCATGGCCTGGGAAGAGGTATAGCCCGGGGCTGGCCCTCCAGTCACTTCCGCAGACCGGTACAGGTTAAAACGGGTGGTGAAGTCCGGCCCGGAAATGGGCACGACCCGCGCCACGGTGGAGAGGGGGACCATCTCCCCATCCTTGTTCCGGATAAAGAATTTGTCGATCTGGGACTCATCTGCCCGGTATTCGTTTTCCGCCTGGATATAGGTGCGGTACAACCTGCCGAATCGTGTGAAATCATTCACATACGCCCCCCCCATAAAGGCGCCGATAGTCGTGTACAGGTCGTTAAGGGAAAGCCCGAGCTTCAGGGCTTTTTCCTTATCGATGTCCATATAACGCTGCGGGACACTGCTCTGGAAGGTGGTAAAGGCACTGCCGATTTCCGGCCGCTGGTTGGCCGCCTGTATAAACCGGGCGGTGTTCTCCGCCAGGTATTCCGGGGAATTGCCACCGCGGTCCTGTACCATGATACTGAACCCGGAACCGCTTCCCAGGCCGGGAAGGGCCGGCGGGCCGAAGGCAAATACCTGGGCCCCTTTGATTTTCATCGCAAATTCCCGGTTTAACCGGTCGATCATACCCCTTGCTGTCGCTTCCCGCTCGCCCCAGTTTTTCAGGGAGGCAAACATAAACCCGTTGTTGGTGGCCATGGCCCCGGAAAGCAGGCTGAACCCGGTGGCGTTGGTAAGGTATTCCACTTCAGGGTACTGCAACACGATTTCTTCCACTTGCCGCCCAATTTCGTCGGTGCGTTGCAGGGAGGCCGCATTGGGCAACTGCATGTTGATAAAGAGGTATCCCATGTCTTCCTCGGGGATAAAACCGCCCGGGACCAGGGTTCCGAAAACCCCTGCCCCAAGGGTCAGGATCAGCAGGAAAACCACCCCGCGCTTAAGTTTCCCGGTGACGACACGGGTATAGGACATGTAGCCTTCCGTGGTCTTTCCCATCCACCGGTTAAAACCGGTGAAGAACCTGCCGAGTAACCCCCGGTAGGGTTTTGGTTCCTTAAGCAAAAGGGCGCAAAGGGCAGGGCTCAGGGTAAGGGCATTCACGGAGGAAACCAGCACGGACACTACAATGGTAATGGCGAATTGCTGGTAGAGGATGCCGGTAATCCCGGCCATGGCTGCCACCGGGATAAAGACAGCCACCAGCACAAGGGTGGTGGCCACAATGGGGCCGGACACCTTTTTCATGGCCTCATTGGTCGCCTTCCGGGCCGTCATCCCCTTTTCGATGTTGACCTGTACGGCTTCCACTACCACAATGGCGTCATCCACCACAATCCCGATGGCCAGCACCAGCCCAAGGAGGGAGAGCACGTTGATGGTAAACCCCAGGGCCGGGAAAAAGATGAATGCCCCGATCAGGGAAACGGGGATCGCGAGGGTGGGGATGAGGGTGGCGCGCCAGTCCTGAATGAAAAGGAAAACCACCAGGATCACGAGCAACAGGGCCACCACAAGGGTGATGACAATGTCCCGTATCCCTGCGGTGATCGGCTGCGTTGCATCCAGGGAAACGTCATAGGTCATCCCTTCCGGGAAGGAGGGTTTTACCACCTCCATCTCGGCAATAATGTTTTCGGCCAGTTCCACCGCATTGGAACCCGGGGCCTGGTAGATGGCGATCACGGCAGCCGCTTTTGGGGCGGGGTCCCTGTTTTCCCTGTTGATCCCCAGCCGGGGGATCATGCTGTAGGTTTCCACCCCTAGCTCCACCCGGGCAATGTCCTTTATTTTTACCTGGGACCCGTCGGGCAGCGTTCGTACCACGATCTCTTCAAAGGCCTCCGGGGAATTGAACCGCTCCGGGAGTCGAACCGTATAGGTGAATTCCGTTCCGGGAGGCGCCGGTTCCGCCCCGAATTTTCCCCCGGGCACGATAACGTTTTGCTCGTTGATGGCACTTGCGATTTCCGGGACGCTGATGCCAAGGAGTGACAGGCGGTCGGGCCGTATCCAGATGCGCATGGAATAATTCGAAGCCCCCATCACGTCTACCCGGCCGATACCCGGGATCCTGGAAAGTTGGTCCTTGATGTTGATCAGGGCGTAGTTGCCCAGGAATTCCTGGTTGTTGTGCGACGGGTTTTCGGTGGTGAGCGACACCAGCATAAGGCTGTTCGGAAGCGATTTCTTGGTGGTTACCCCATTTTTGGTAACGGCTGCAGGGAGCTTCGAAGAAGCGGCTGAAACCCGGTTCTGCGCCAGGACGGTATTCATATCGGGGTCCGTACCCACTTCAAAGGACACCTGGATGGTCATGCTGCCGTCATTGGCGTTGGTGGACTTCATGTAGATCATGTTGTCCACCCCGTTCATCTCCTGTTCAATGGGGGCCGCCACGGATTCTTCCACGTTCAGGGCATTGGCTCCCACATAGGTACCCCTGATTTCCACCACCGGCGGGGTGAGGTTGGGGTATTGCTCAATAGCCAGCCCGACGACGGACACCCCCCCTGCGATGAGGATCACGATGGCAATCACCATGGCCACAATGGGCCTGCGCACAAAAAAATTACCTTTTTCCGCCGACATGCCTACAGGGGGTTTTTACTTTGGAATTCCGTGGGAACGGGCTGCACCTGCATGCCGCTTCTGACCTTCTGCAGGGCATCGATAACCACTTTATCGCCGGCTGAAAGGCCCTTTTCAACAATCACCATGTCGCCTATTTTTTGCCCTGTTTCCACCGGGCGGGAAACGATGGTATTCTTGCTGTCCACCACCAGTACCGAATACTGCCCCTGCAATTCGACCAGGCAGCGCTGGGGGATCAGGATGGCGCCTTCGGCAAGGCCAAGTTGCAGGCGAACCAGTGCATAGAGCCCGGGACGCAACAGCCCATTGGGATTTGGGAAACTCGCCTGGATCAGCAGCGAACCTGTGGAGGCGTTGATCTGGCTGTTCACAAAGTCCACCCTGCCTTTTTCCTCGAAAAGGGACCCGTCCGCCAGGATCAATTGCACATTGGGTTCCATTTTTCCCTCCCGGACTTCCCTTCGGGTTTCTTCCGGAGTGCGATTGGCTGTATAGGCCCTGAAGAGTTCGAGGTATTTCGCCTCGGCAATGGAAAATTGTACCCGGGCCGTATCAATGCGCGAGACGGTATTCAGGATGACCGGGTTCGGACTTCGGCCGACGTATTCCCCCTCCCGGGCCTGGGTGGCGCCAATGAGCCCGTCAATAGGGGATTTGATGGAACAGTACCCCAGGCGGATGCGCGCCTGTTCCAGGTTGGCCCTTGCGGCGTCTACATTCGCCCTCGCGGCTTCATAGGTGGCCTTTGCGGCATCCAGGTCGCTCTGGCTTACGGCATTCATCGCGGCCAGGGGGACATACCGGTCCAGTTCATTTTTGGCATTGACCATAAGGGTCCTGGCTTCGGTGACCTGGCTTTCCATGGCCGCTACTTCAGCCAGGAAGGGATCGGGGTCAATGGAATAGAGGAGTTGCCCTTTTTTCACCCGGGAGCCCTCTTCGAAGGAAATCTTTTGCAGGAAGCCGTCGACCCTGGCCCGGATGGGGATATCCTGCTGGCCGAAAATTTGCCCGGCCAGGTCGTTGTAGATGGGTACATCCCTTTTTTGGGCTTCATAGACCGGGATCTCGGGGGGCGCCATTTGTACGGCCTGTTCCCCGTCTTTACAGGACCCGAGGAAGAGGAAAGGGAGCAGCCAAAGCGCTGCGAAATTAAGGGATTTCATAAGAGGGCGGCTTTAGGGGTCATAGGGAAGGAGAAACGGGCATCCGGGTTCTGTTCTAATTTGTTTGTCAAAATTAAAATAATATTTTATTTTTTTTGACACTTACATACATTATTTTAAGTCCCCCCTGTTAGGGCCCGGCCCGCATCGCGGAAAGGGTCCTCAGGGGTTATTGCCCGGCAGGAAAAAAGGATGCCGGGGAGAGGGCGGGATCACCTGTTATTTCCCACATTCCGAGCGAAATCGGGATGTTCCCCATCCCGTTGAGTTTGTCCAGGAAGTCCCTGACCTGGAAAGGGGTACCCTCCCCTTCCTTCAGGCGGGCATATTCCATAAGGGTTTGCTCTAATAAATATTTCCCGGTGATATAGCTGGTGCCATACCCCGGCTGGCGCAGGTAGAGGTGCTGCTCAAACCGGAGCAGTTCCGGCTCTGTCTTCATCCATCCCCTCGGGGTGTATTCCGAATGGACCCCCCCGGCTTCCTCCATGGTCATCTCATTGGCGTGGGCGTATAGCGACCCAAGGCCCCGTGCGGCACGCTGGGCAATCAGGATGTACACCAGCTCCCGCACCCTCGGGTTGTCGTCGTACAGGCCTGCCTGCATGAACATTTCTTCTACGGCCGTGGCCGTGCCCTCATTCCTGGAGTCGAAGATGTTGTAAAGCAGCGGCCCCTGGCGGATGGGGGAGGGGTGGGGTTCCGTATCCATGCGGGCCAGTTCAAACCAATGGTAGAAGTGGGAGTAGAGGGGGCGGGGGTCGTAATGGGCGGTGATCCAGAAAAAATTCCGGGTAGTTTCCGGCACAAATTCCCCCAGGTGGGCCCTCAATGCGGGTTCGAAATAATCCTTTACGGTAACGATCTCTTGCTTCTCGAGGAACTCCAGAAGGCTTTTGGCCGAGGCTTCCGCCAGCGCGTCATACGCCTCGGGGGAACCGGCCGCTTCCAGGGGGGGCAGGTGGCGGTTGCGGTGTTCTTCCAGCTTCAAAGAAGCCCAGGCCCGGGCCAGTTCGCGCTCCAGCAGCTGCACCTCCCCTTCCCAGGTCAGGGGTACCAGGTGGACGTTTTGCAGGTACCAGGTATAATTTTCCTTCCCGATCCCTGATGGCCCTGTTTTAGAGGGCGCTTCCGCCTCCAGCCATTCGGCAAAGGCATCTGTGGAGCTGATGGCGCGCCGGATGGCGGCCACGAGTTGGGGATCTTCCCCCACCCCGGGGAGTGTGAGCATGCCCTCCAGGTCCCGACTTTGGGTCCGGATATCGCGAATCCCCGCAATCCAGAGCTCCCGGGCATTCCCCCTGAGGTTTTCCATAGCCTGGGCATTCAGGGCAGGGATTACGGCCAGGTCGCCGAGCATCCGCTCCCGCTCTACGGGAGACAGCGGAAAATCATAGGTCCATAGTTCCGTCGTCCGGTGGTGGGTCGGGCCTTCGTGGGCCGGTACATCGCTGCGGGCCATCCAGAGCGAAACGTAAAAAGACGGGTCGCGCACCCAGGGCTGCAGCACCCGTTCATTGAAGTCGTATCCATTCATCTCGGCCCAGACCAACATCCAGTCCGCTTTTTGGGGAATATCCCACCCGGCGGTGTCTATGGCGTGCAGCCCCGATTTTAGCGCTTCATACCGGGGCCTGCGTTCCTGCCTGCCTGATACCGTATAATCCGGGGCCCCGTCAAGGAGCGGCGGTTTCTCAAAGGCACGCCACTGTTGGAACAGTTGCACCAGAGCCCCATAGTCGCTGGCAGGGGAATCGGATTGGGGAGATGCGATGGGGCCTGTTCCCAGGAGGGCCAGGATAAGGATACACAGAAGTCTTCGGTCCATTTTTTGGTATTGAGGGGGTCGGTTGGTCAAAGGCCCCGGCTGCGGCATTCAACTCCAGCCAAGATATGAAAATACGTGGTACGGGTGCCTCCATGCCCCCGGTTTTTGGCAGCGGATCAGGGGAGGAGTATGCTTTTGAGCTGTTGGTACACGGCCTCAGCGCTGCGAACGGCTCCTTCCATATACCCCGGGAAAGCCGGTGCGGTTTCGGAACCGGCCAACAGGAGCCTGCCCCCCAGGCAGGGTTGCCTGTAGGCCGGATGTCCGTTGTTCTGATGGGGGAGTACTGCTGTGGAATACGGGGCATACGTCAGCGGTTCCCGGGCCCAGACCGCTTCGAAGTAGGCCGTGAAATCCTCCACCCTTGGGCCGTAGTATTTTTTTAGCTGGTGGAGTACCATGGCCTTTCGCTCGCCGTACCCCATGGAGGCGTAGGTGCCGTCAAGGAATCCCTTCAGGGCAAAGGCGTCCCCTTCAAAACGGCTGTGGTCATACATTTCGGAAACGGGCCCCACATTGCTGAAAACCGTCCCGCTGCTGGTGGGTTCATCCCAGAAGGGTTCGGGGCACGACAGCCCGAATTTGATGGATTCCCCCATCCAGGTATGGGTCTTTTCCATCACCCCGGCCAGGTCCGCGGGTATTTGCGGGCTGACCTGTACCGTCTGCAAGAACAGGTTGGGGGGCAGGGTGGAAACCACCATCTGCGCCTCCAGGGTCCTTCCCGAGCTGGTTACGCGGAGGCCCGCAGGCAGGGAACGGATGGTTTGCACCCGCTCGCCGAGCAACCGGGTCGCAGGGTCGAGGGCGCCTGCCAGGCCCGAGATAAGGGCATCCGTCCCACCCCGGATGCGATAACTGGGGGCATTGTTGGGGGGCAGGTCCACCAGTTGGGGCGGGCTGGTCGAGATCCACTCGTAGAAGGCTTTTTCGCCCAGCTTTTGGGGAAAGGTTTCGAGCCCCAGCCCTTCCAGCAGCGAACCCAGGCGCGTATGCTGGCTGCCCAGCCAGGTGGCCCCCATTTCTATTGGGGCGCCTCCGGGTTCACGGTGGGTGAGGATCCTTCCCCCCAGGCGCTCGCGTCCTTCCACCAGCATGACCTTCAGGGGCAATTTCCTGAGCAGGTACTGCAGGGTCAGCCCGGTCAGGCCCCCGCCGATAATAAGCACATCTGTTTGGATCATTCCCTTTGAATCTGCGGGGTTGGTGCTTCCCGCAATTTTCCTTCAAAAGTAAAGTTTCTTGCCGGGATGCCACCGACCGAACCCCTTCAGGATTAAAATTCGGTTATGAATTCCGGGCTTTCGGGCGACAGGAGCCGTTCGGGCCATTTCAGGGGTGGAAATGCTTTTTTCTTCTTCCTGATTTTCGTACCTTCAAAGGGTAATTCCCTGCCCGGCCGGGGCCATAAACCGAACCAATCCACCCATAGGTTTTACAAATTGAATTTTCTTTAATAATAAATAAAAAGTATTGTTATTTTGTAGCCACAGACAACCTAAAAACGTGAAAAAATGGAAGATATGAAACCTACGAATGCTTCGTCCCACGAGGGTGACATCAGCAAATGCCCTTTCCTCAACGGGGAACTGAAACAAGCGGCCGGCGGCGGTACCACCAACCGCGACTGGTGGCCGAACTCCCTGAACTTAAACATCCTGCGCCAGCATTCTGAATTGGCTGACCCCATGGATGAGGGCTTTGACTATGAGGAAGAATTCAAGTCGCTCGACCTGAAAGCGGTGAAAAAAGACCTGGCAGACCTGATGACCGACAGCCAGGACTGGTGGCCGGCAGACTATGGCCACTACGGGCCGTTCTTTATCCGGATGGCATGGCACGCTGCCGGGACCTACCGGATCGCCGACGGCCGGGGGGGAGGGGGTACCGGATCCCAGCGCTTTGCCCCGCTCAACAGCTGGCCCGACAATGCAAACCTCGACAAGGCAAGGGTATTGCTGTGGCCCATCAAACAGAAATACGGCAAGAAATTGTCCTGGGCCGATTTGCTGATCCTCGCGGGCAACGTGGCCCACGAATCCATGGGCCTGCCCATGTATGGGTTTGCCGGGGGGCGAAAGGACATCTGGCAGCCGGAAGAAGACATTTACTGGGGCTCTGAAGCCGAGTGGCTGGGCAACAGGGATCGGTACAATGAAAAGGGGGAGTTGGAAAAACAAATGGGGGCTGCCCATATGGGGCTGATCTACGTAAACCCCGAGGGCCCCAATGCCAACCCGGATCCCGTGGCTGCCGCCCACGATATCCGCGAGACTTTCGGGCGCATGGCCATGAACGACTACGAAACGGTGGCGCTGATCGCCGGGGGGCATACTTTCGGCAAGACCCACGGGGCCGCCAAGGATTCGGAATACCTGGAAGCAGAACCGGCAGGGGCCCCTATAGAAATGCAAAGCCTCGGCTGGAAAAGCCATTTTGGTACGGGTAAAGGTTCCGATACCATTACCAGCGGTTTGGAAGGGGCCTGGACCGATACACCCATCAAGTGGAGCCACAAATACCTTGAAAACCTGTTTGGGTACGAATGGGAACTGACCAAAAGCCCGGCCGGGGCGTGGCAGTTCCAGCCCAAGGATGGCGCCGGGGCAGGCACCGTACCCGATGCCCATGACCCGTCCAAAAAGCACGCACCCTTTATGCTGGTGACCGACCTCTCGCTTCGTATGGACCCGGCGTATGAGAAAATCTCCCGGCACTTCCTGGAAAACCCTCAGGAATTCAAGGAGGCCTACCAAAAGGCGTGGTTTAAGCTTACCCACCGCGATATGGGGCCAAAATCCCGCTACCTCGGCCCGGAAGTTCCCGGGGAAGACCTTATCTGGCAGGATCCCGTTCCCGCAGTGGACCACGAACTGATCGATGCCGGGGATATTGAAGGGCTGAAAAAGCGCATTTTGGATTCAGGCCTGACCATCCCGCAACTGGTAGGAGCCGCCTGGGCCTCCGCCTCCACGTTCAGGGGGTCCGATTTCCGGGGTGGCGCGAACGGTGCCAGGGTGCGCCTGGCGCCCCAGGTCCACTGGGAAGCGAACAACCCCGTACAACTCGGACGGGTACTCGATACCCTGACTGAAGTGCAGGAGGCGTTCAACGCCTCCCAATCCGGGGGTAAAAAGGTTTCCCTGGCCGACCTGATTGTGCTGGGCGGATGCGCAGCCGTGGAAAAGGCTGCCAGGCAGGCAGGCCACGAGGTTACGGTGCCCTTTACCCCGGGCCGTACCGATGCCACCCAGGAGATGACTGATGAAGAATCCTTCGAGCACCTCGAGCCTTTTGCCGATGGCTTCCGGAATTACCTGAAGGCCAAACCTTCGGTAAAGTCCGAGCATTTACTGGTAGACAAGGCCCAGTTGCTGACGCTTACCGCCCCGGAGATGACTGTCCTGGTCGGGGGCATGCGGGCCCTGGATGCCAACTACGACGGTTCCAGACACGGGGTCTTCACCAACCGCCCGGGAACCCTCACCAACGACTTCTTTGTAAACCTCCTCGATATGGGGACCCAGTGGCAGCCCGTGGACGCCGATGAAGAAGTATTCGAAGGCCGCGACCGCAAAACAGGGGCATTGAAGTGGACCGGGACCCGTGCCGACCTGATTTTTGGTTCAAACACGGAACTTCGCGCCCTCGCGGAAGTATACGCCTGTGACGATGCCAAAGGCAAGTTTGTAAAGGACTTTGTAAAGGCCTGGGACAAGGTGATGAACCTGGACCGCTTTGACCTGAAGTAGGTTTAAGGGCATTGTAAGGTGGAAAGGCGGTCTGGAAACGGGCCGCTTTTCTTTTTCCGGCATCCCGGCACGACCCCACCACGGTGTTCAAAAGGGCTGCTTAGTGACAGTAACCCCGCGGGGGATTGGCCTGAACAGTGCGTTCGAACCGGACCTTTCGAACCCCATGGTCCGTATCGTACCGCCCTACCTCACGAAAACCGAACTTGCGGTACAGCGCTGTGGCCGGATGGTTTTCCAGCCCGGTTTCCACGGTAAAAACGGGGGTAGTAAAGCGTTCCAGTACATGGGATACCAGGGCACTCCCAATCCCTTTGCGAAAAAACGCTGGATGTACCACCAGGCTCTGGATATGGACGGCCTTTTCTTCCGGGACCACCTCGGCCACTCCTGCCAGCCTGCCCTGTTCCTGGAAACCAAAGAATTCATTTTCACTTTGCAGAAAGCCTTCCAGGGGCCTTTTCAGGGGCGGGAAATCCACGGCTCCCAGCAATTTCGCCTCCACGGCATAGGAAGCCTGGAAGACCTCCCGGATTTCTCCGGCCACGGATGGGTCCTTATGGTCCAGTTTCCAGATCATGGGCTGGCTTCCAGTTCCTCCAGCAGG
>CAZIJW010000008.1:62966-129146 GCA_964539905.1 uncultured Robiginitalea sp. | reverse complement strand
AATTGGACAGGAAAAATTAGCCTCCATCCGTTCGATAAGGACATATCGCTTGACATACTCCCGCCTTAATCCAGGTTTGTAAAGTTTGGACTTCGCAACGAACTGAGTTTTGCCGTGATATTCATGAGAACGATTAATCGGGCGGCTCACTTTTTTCTTTCTTTTGAGATTTCAAGCGCTTTTCTTTTTGCTTAAAAGATAATCATTTTGTGACAAAACGTGTCCATCCCCCAAAATCCAGGACATGACTTCTTCAATATTAATTGTCGCCAGAGGTGATTAAATAGGTCACACTTCGGTCGCACCTCAGTTGAGACAGGTAACAGTTTAACTTGTTCTGCTTTTAACGAAGGAAAATTAATCCCCGGAATAACTGAACCTCTGGTCTAAGTTTTGGGGAGTATTACAAACTAACCAGACACAAAATCGTTAAAGTTCAAAAAAACGATTTTGACGCCCTCAGAAAACGCGAAAGCCAGACAATTCTTGTCTGGCTTTTCTCGGTCGGGTTGGCAGGATTAGCTGCGCTGAACCTTATAGGGGTTGTTGCTCAAGAAAATCCGATCCGGGCCAAAGGGCTCGGATGTCTTTTCCATTTGCTCCAGCTCGCAAGCAAGCTTCGATGGCTTCAGGATTACGCTCGTTCCTCGCGTGATCCTGAGTTGGGGGGTGACTGAATCAAATCCCTGAACAGCGCAAGGCGCTGTTCGGTTTTTTCATTCCTTCCGCCATCCCGAAGCAAGCTTCGATGGCTTCAGGAATGAAAAAACCCCAACGGCAATGCCGTCGGGGTTTGTTTCGTCGGGGTGGCAGGATTCGAACCTGCGACCTCCTGCTCCCAAAGCAGGCGCGATAACCGGGCTACGCTACACCCCGCAATCAAAAAAAAACAGCGGACAGGTCCGCTGCAGCCTCGCTGGGCGAGGATAGAGCGGAGAGACTGGGACTCGAACCCAGGCGACGGTTACCCGTCGACAGATTAGCAATCTGCTCCGTTACCACTCCGGCACCTCTCCAATTTTTTTCCTGAAAAGAACGTTCCGAAGCTACCTCCGGATTAATGCGGATGCAAAGGTAGTTTTTATGGTTTTGGGACGCAACTTTTTGTGGAAGTTTTTCCGGCACCGGGCTACCGCATTTCCCTTAAATCTTTGCGGAACGATCCCGGCAGGCCTTGAGGGGAAAGTGTTTCCACCGTAAATTGCAGATTTTCGCTGCCCTCTGGGATATTGAAACGGATTATTGCCTCCCCGTTTTCATCGGTTTGCACGCCCGGGTTCCAGTACACGGTGGGAAGCGCGGTTTTCCGAAGTTTTCGGTTGCGGCTGCGCTCCGCCAGGTACGATTCGAAATCCAGTACGGGTTCGTAGCCCTTAAAATTAAGGCCCCCTTCCTTCCGGTCCACATAATCCAGGAAATTGCCACTGCGGGTATAGATCAACACCACACCGGTGGGTGCCTGTACGCCAAAAATGGAGGTTTGTCCCGCATCAATAATGAACTCGATCCTGAGGATATCCAAAGGGGTAAGGTAAACCAGGGGGGAATATTCCGGATCCTGGTTGGTGCGGATGACCTGCCCGTCCACTACCCAAAGCACGCCCCCGCCGCCCCGCCGCAAATGATACGCCACGGGAATACCCTCTACGGTGGGCCTTACCTGGAACCCGGGGATTTTAAGCAGCAGCATATCTATGGGCAGGGGTTTTTCCAGGTCCTGATACACGATATCCCTGGGGTTTGGCTGAATCCCGTAAAGGCTGGGCACCAACTCGTGCTGCAGCCTGCGTTTGTCCTCAACCGTGGCTTCCCTTAGTTTTATGACCCCTGTGGTGTCGTAAGGTACCGGCTGGGTGGATTCCACGACCTGCATTTTCCGCTGGGTTCTCGCATAGGTCGTGCTCTTTTGGGGTTCCGGTATGGCCGTGCCTTTGCCGGGGGCTTTTTCCAGGATCGGGACCACCTTCACCAACCGTTCTTTCTGGTCCTCGCCCCGGGTGCGGAAGATCAGCTGGGTCTCGCCCACCACCTCGAGGCCTTCGAGGTGGAGCACCCCGGCGGCATCCGTGGTCACTTCCCGGATAACCAGGGTGGAATCGGAGGTGGCCAGTACCTGTACCCTGGTTTTGGCCAGCAGGTTGTTATCGAGGTCATAAGCCGTGCCGTGCAATTCCAGGCTCCGCTGTACCGGATATTTGATTTCGCCCGGGAATTCCCTTACCGGGGCCTCCTCTGTTTTGCTCAGTGCCTTCAGGTCGGATAGAAACCGTTCCTTGCGGTCGCCCGTGTTGCGCATCGAAAGCCACTCAGGTTGCAAAAAGGCGTCAAGCCCGCCCTCCCCTGAAACCGCGCCCTTTCGGACACCCACGGAGAGGTCGGTTTGCACCGGGCTCCCATCGGGGGCGGTTACCCGTATTTTAAAGGCGGCCTGCTTTGCGGACCCGTCCGCCGGACCCATCGGGGTCACCTCAATGTCCAGTTCCTTCCTGGGATCCATCCAAACAGAGCGCTCCGCCCACTCTGTCCCGTCGTAATCCCTGAGCCGGAAGGTCATCAGCCCCCGGGCCAATCCCGCAGTGGGGATCTCCAGGGCCTGGGTGGGTCCGTCCTTGAATTCCAGCACATGGACGAAGGGCATCCGTCCATCCTGCTCCCCCTCGAGCAACAGGGGCTGCCCGCCCATGCCTTCGGTGGCCTCTACCTCGATAAGGAGCTTCTCCGGGGAAAGGTTGTTCATCTTCAGGGCATACCCATGGGGTTCTACTCCGGGCAGTGGAAAAAGCTCCCCGCTGGCCGCTTTGAACTGGTAGGATTTACCCTCCAGGGGACGGAAAATAGCCAGGCCATAGCCATCTGCATAGCCCTGGACCTTTACCACGGCATTCCCCGTTTCATCAACGATAGCGCCCTGCAGGTTATTCGTTGACTGCAAAATAAGCCGGTTCGGGACGCCTGCCAGCAATCGGCCACCTTCGGGGTGGAAGGAGACCCCTTCCGACAGGGGGGACTCTGGCAAATCAAGGTTTTCCCGGGCCTCCCCGATGCGGATCGGCATCCTGAAAAACTGTCCTTCCCCGTAATTCTTCATCCAGCGGGTATACGCCAACAGCTCGTAGGAGCCCTCCCGGAGCTTCCCCGGAAGCCTTAGCACGCCTTCCCCCGTCCCCTCGCGGATCGGGTGGTACTGGGCGGCGACAAGGGCATTTTCGCGGTCGCGCAATTCCACCCGCAATACCCCGCTGGGGCTGAACCGCCTGCGGGTGGGGCTGTTGAAAACATAGGCCTTAAAAAAGAGGACGTCCCCGGGAAGGGCCTGGTCCCGGTCGGTATGGAGGTATACCCGCTCCTCCCAGCGCGCCAGCGAATCGACGATCACCTGGTCCTGGTAGGGGAATACCCCTTCCTCCATAAACGAAGGCAAAGGAGTCCTGGCATCGCCCTGGGCAGACAGGGAAAATATAGCGAATAGGGAGAGTATCGGAAAGAGGGCGGCCTTTACCATTTTATCGGTTTTATGCAGTTTCTGTTTAAAAGTTAAGGCCGAAACCGCATAATTCCTACATTTTTAGGAATTTATTAGTAAAAACAGGGGGTGTACCCTGGGAAAACCAGCCTCTTCCTGGTGGCTTTCCCCTGAAAAAACCAGACTTATTCCGGGTATTCCACCCGCAGGTGGTAGATATTGGTAAGGCGTTGTTTGAGGACCTTTTTCACCGTTTCGATGTCCTTGAAGGTAATATCGGCATTCAGGAACTGCCCCGCCTGCATTTGGCCCCCTACGATGCGGTCCACGAATTCATCGATGATCGGGTAGGTCGGGTTTACCAGGCTTTTGGAGGCCGCCTCCACCGCATCCGACATCATCAGGATGGCGGTCTCCCTTGAGAACGGGATGGGGCCGGGATAGTGGAATTCCTCTTCCTGTATGCCCTCGGGGTCCGCTTCCCGGGCCTTTTTAAAGAAATAGTAGACCAGGGTGGTGCCGTGGTGGGTCCTGATAAAGTCGATAATCCGGTCGGGGAGCTTGTTCTTTCGGGCCATTTCGATCCCTTCCAGGACGTGCTTTATGATGACCCGGGCGCTGGTTTGGGGGTCCAGGTCGTCGTGGGGGTTGATGTTGGTGGTCTGGTTTTCTGTAAAGAAGGTGGGGTTGTTCATTTTTCCGATATCGTGGTACAGGGCCCCTACCCTCACCAGCATGGCGTTTGCCCCGATCTCGTTGGCCGCAGCCTCGGCCAGGTTCGCCACCTGCAGGGAATGGTTGAAGGTTCCCGGGGCCTTGTTCGACAATTCCTTAAGCAACCTGGAATTCGTATCGGAAAGCTCCAGCAGCGACACATCGGAAACCATCCCAAACATCTTTTCATAGATATAGATCAGGGGCTGGGCGAACAGGGTAATCATACCGTTGAGCAGGAAGTACCCAAAGGTCACCCAAACGATATTGTCCAGGTTGCCCTCGTGGATCACGTGGAAGGCAAAATACCCCAGGATGTAGATCAGGGTAATCTGGCCCACGGAAATAAAGAGGTTGGCCCTTTTATAGAGTTCGGAAACGGTCAGGATGGTGACGATACCGGCGATGATCTGCAGGAAAATATATTCAAAGCTGTTGGGCACCACAAAGCCCAGGATCAGAACCGTGAGCACATGCACAAACAGCCCCAGGCGGGCATCGAAAAACGTCTTCAGGATCAACGGAAGGATACACAGGGGGACCACAAAGACCATAGCCTGGTCGTATTTGACCACCAGGGTGGTCAGGAACACCATCACCAGGATATTGAAGAAAATAAAGGTGACATTTACATTGTTGCGGTAAACGTCGGGGCGGTACTTCTTCAGGAACAGCAGTAACATCATAAGCACCAGGGCCACCAGCACCGTATAGCCCGCCTGGATAAAATAGGTATTGCGCACCGACCAGAGTTCCGATTCGTATTCCGCCTTTAGGGACTCGAGGACCTTCAGGTTATCCGCTTCCACCACCTCGCCCTTGGCGATAATCAGTTTCCCCTCGTCCACGCTGCCGCGGGTAAGGGAAATCCCGGACAACCGGTTTTCCAACTCCCGTTCCATCAGGCCCTTGTCGAGGACCAGGTTCGGCTTGAGCACCCTGAGCAGGAGGGCGCGGTAGGCATCGGTATGGGGATCTTCCCGCTTTTGGGATACCAGGCGCCCAAGGTAGCTTTCCATGTCCCCGGGATGAAGGAGGGAGGCTGAAGGCACCCTGCTGGCCTCGTTGCTGCGGACCAGGTAGACTTCAGGGGATTTGGGGATAACCCCTTCTTCAAGAAGCCCCCGGCTGTAGACACTGTCAACCATTTCCCGGCCTTTGCGGGCCAGGCGGGCCCATTGGGCCGGGGAGAATTCCGATTGCGGAAAAAAGTTCGGGAACTGCGCCTCGTAATCCTGGTGTACCTCCCGGGCGGTATCGGATTCGTAACGGTAGTAGGGGATCTGCTCCTGCTCGATCAGCTGCCGCTCTGCGGTAAGTTCCTCAGCCGACTTGCGGATGGAAAAATCGAAAGGGGCGTAGAGGTTTTCGTATTGCCAGGGTTTCCCCTTCTGGAACTCGTATTTAAACTGCCCTCCCCGGGGGAAGAAAAAAACGATACACCCAATGGCCAGAAAATACAGGATGTACTTGTAGATGGTCGCTTGGGATCGGTACAGGGTATCCAGGGTTTTGGACATAAGGCCGGCTCTTGGGGTCAAAAATAGGAAAATCCCGCGCGATATGATGGCCTTTTACGCCACACGGCCGGAGCATCCGGGTTTAATTTAGTAATTTCGCAACAGAAAAATTCCATCCAATGAAAGAGGTTGTCATTGTGTCCGCCGTACGGACCCCCATAGGAAGTTTCATGGGTTCCCTGTCCACTGTCCCGGCCCCAAAGCTCGGGGCGGTTGCCATCCGGGGGGCCCTCGATAAAATCGGGCTCGACCCGGCCAGGGTCGAAGAAGTCCTGATGGGCCACGTGGTGCAGGCCGGGGCCGGGCAGGCGCCCGCACGGCAGGCTGCCATCTATGCCGGGATCCCGGACACGGTCCCCTGTACCACGGTGAACAAGGTATGCGCCTCGGGTATGAAAGCCGTTATGCAGGCTGCCCAGGCCATCGCCCTGGGCGACCGGTCCGTCATGGTGGCCGGGGGCATGGAAAACATGAGCCTCATCCCCCATTACCTGCATTTGAGGACCGGGCAAAAATTCGGGCCGGCCACCCTGTTGGACGGAATGCAAAAAGACGGGTTGGTGGATGCCTATGACGAGCAGGCCATGGGCGTCTGTGCCGACGCCTGCGCTGCAGAATACCACTTCAGCCGGGAAGACCAGGACGCCTATGCCATACAGTCTTATGAGCGTTCGGCTGCGGCCTGGGAGGGCGGGAAGTTCGCCGACGAGGTGGTGCCCGTGGAAGTCCCCCAGCGGCGGGGCGATGCCCTGGTGGTCGCCCGGGATGAAGAATACCGGAACGTGCAAATGGAAAAAATCCCGCAGCTGCGTCCAGCGTTTACCAGGGAAGGCACGGTAACCGCAGCCAATGCCTCCACCATCAATGACGGCGCCGCTGCCCTGGTGCTGATGAGCGCGGAAAAAGCCAAAGAACTTGGGTTGGAACCCCTGGCGCGCATCCGAAGCTATGCCGATGCCGCACAGGAGCCCAAATGGTTTACCACCGCCCCGGCCAAAGCCCTCCCCCTGGCCCTCGACAAAGCCGGGGTGACCCTCGGGGATATCGACTTTTTTGAATTCAATGAGGCCTTCAGCGTGGTCGGCCTGGCGAACATAAAACTCCTTGGGCTCACCGACCAGAACGTCAACGTACACGGCGGGGCCGTATCCCTGGGCCACCCCCTGGGCTGTTCCGGGGCACGGATCCTGGTCACCCTGGTCCATATCCTGAGGCAAAATAACGCCCGCCTGGGGGCTGCCGCCATCTGCAACGGTGGGGGGGGCGCCTCCGCCATGGTCATCGAAAGGTCCTAACCCCCGCGAGCTGAAGGAATGCAATTCGGTATTTGTTCCCTGAGCCTACTTCCTGTCCACGAAACCGCGGACGGCCATAGCGGCCTGGTGACCCAACTGCTGTACGGGGAACTCTTTTGCCTGTTGGAATCCAGAAAGCACTGGAGCCGCATCCGCACCCAGGCCGACCAAACGGAAGGGTGGGTGCGCAACAGCCAGGTCCGCTACCTTGAAGAAGCCGACTACCGGGCCCTGGAACGGGAATCGAATTCGGGGTGTGCCGCAGACCTTGTATCCCATATTTGCACCGCTGAAGGGGTGTTGCTTCCGGTCCCCCTGGGCGCCAGTGTCGGGCATGCCCCGCAACTCGGCCACTCCCATGAGGGAACCGTATTTCCCCTCCGGAGCGCCGGCAGGGAAACCCTGGTCGATACGGCCCTGCTTTACCTCGGGAGCCCTGAGATGCAGGGCGGGCGTTCCCCCTTCGGGATCGATGCCGGGGGCCTGAGCCAGATGGTCTACCGCAGCCAGGGCATCCCGCTGAAACGAAACCCGCACCAGCAGGCCACCCAGGGCACCCCCCTGAGTTTCATAGAAGAAAGCGATCCAGGGGACCTCGCCTTTTTCGACGGGCCCGACGGGGTGATCCACCACGTGGGCATCATCATGAAAGACAACTACATTATCCATTGCCACGGGGAGGTCCGCATCGACCGGATTGACCACACAGGCATCTTCAACACCAGCCTGAGGCGCTACACCCACCCGCTGAGGGTCATCAAGAAAATCGCAGAATAAAAAAAGCCCCGGGGTAACCGGGGCTTTTTAATACATCAGGAGGCCGGGCTTATTCGCCCAATAGCTTCTTCATCCGCATAAAGTTCTCGGTATCCCCAAGGGCACCGTAGATGTTCTTCAGTTGCGAAAGGATACTTTGGTTGTCGGGGTTGGTCTTCAGGGCATCTTCCAGTACCCTGGCCCCTTCGGAAAACAAGTCGTCCTTCTTTTGCTTCAGTTCTTCGTATTTGGCAATATCGGCCCGGGATGTCCCCAGGGCATTCATTTCATCGATCAGGGCGTTCCCCTCGTTCACGTAGGTGGTAGAAAGGTTCAGCTGCGCATTCACATACCCGGGATTTACTTCAATCGCCTTGCGATACGCCGCTCGGGCGGCTTCCATGTCGCCCTGCTCCATGTTGATGACTCCGATGTTGTAGTGCAGGTCGGGGTTATCGGGAGCCATGCGGGCCGCCTCGGCCATCAGGGACTTGAATTTGTCCTTGTCGCCCATTTGGTAATACAGGTTGGCTTCATTGAGCACCAGGTTTACGTCGTCCGGGTTGTCGGCCCGGGCATCCTTATAGGCCTCAAGGGCTTCCTCATTCTTGCCTAACTGGGTGTATATCAAAGCGATATTCCTGACAATTTCAGCATGCTTGGACTCGGTCCGCTCATCCACCGGATTGGTGTAAGTGCCTGACTTCACCATGATGTCGCGCTGGGTTTTGTCCATTTCCTCCACTTCGCCGGTTTCCACGTTGGTGGCCTTGAAGACCATCGTGCTTCCATCATACCCAACTTCCTTAAGCTCTTTATAGTAGTCCAGGGCCATTTCGTAATCGCCGCTGTTTACCGCGCTGCTGGCCGCGTAATAGAGGAAAACCGTATCGACGGGGCTCAACTGGTAGCTCATATAAAGCTTTTCAGCGGCCTCCTTGAACTTTTTGTTCTTGTTGTCTTCCACGGCCGAATTGACCAACTCATTGGCCACAGTGGACATTTGGGCCTGGGCATCAGCGGTATATTTCTCCTTACCACTTGCCTTTTCGATGCTTACCACCTTTTTGTAAGCGTCCACAGCTTTTGAGAAGGCGCTGGCATCGCCTTTGCGGGCCATGTCGGCAAAAACCTGCCCCTGGAGGAAATAATACTGGGCCTGGGTCCGTTCATCGGCCCCGGAAATAAGGCCTGCGGCGCTCTCAAGGCTGGCCTTTGCTGTAGCGACATCGCCACTTTTCAAGGCTTTTTCTGCTGCCTTGATTTCGTTCTTCTGAGAAAATCCGGCCACGCTGAACAGCAGTGCCGCCATAAGAAAGATCTTGGTTTTCATGTAATCGCGTTTATTCAAATTAGTGTTTATTCAAATTCAGTGTTTGGAGTATTTACGAGTTTTCAGGGGAATCCGGATGTTCCTGGTCAAGGACCGTGCCATCTTCGGTTTTTACCTCCATATCCATGATTTCCGCCTCATCGAGGTTTTCCTCATCCTTCATCACTTTGGCTACGGCTGCGATGGAGTCATTATCCCGCAGGTTGATGAGTTTAACCCCCTGCGTGGCCCGCCCCATGGTGCGCAGGTCCTCCACGCTCATGCGGATGGCAATGCCCGATTTATTGATAATCATCAGGTCATCCAGGTCCGAAACGTTCTTGATCGCCACCAGGCCCCCGGTCTTTTTGGTGATGGAGATGGTCTTGACCCCTTTCCCGCCCCGGTTGGTAATCCGGTAATCGTCGATACTGGAGCGTTTCCCGTAGCCGCGCTCGGAAACCACCAGGATGTCCTCATCGAAATTGTTCACGGAAACCATCCCGATCACCTCATCCTTCTCATTGGCAAGGGTTATGCCGCGGACCCCGGAGGCATTGCGCCCCATGGGCCGGGTCTTGCTTTCCTCAAACCGGATGGCTTTTCCGGATTTCAGCCCGAGGAAGATCTCGCTTGTCCCTGTGGTGAGCTTCGCTTCCAGCAACTCGTCCCCTTCCCTCACGTTGATCGCGATGATGCCGTTCTGGCGGGGGCGGGAATACTGCTCCAGGGGGGTCTTTTTCACAATCCCCTTCTTGGTGGCCATGATCACGTAATGGCTGTTGACGTACTCCTCGTCCTTCAGGTCGCGGGTACAGATAAACGCCTTAACCTTATCGTCCTGGGCTATATTGATCAGGTTCTGGATGGCCCTTCCCTTGGAAGTACGGCTCCCCTCCGGGATCTCGTAGACCCTCAGCCAGAAACACTGCCCGTTCTGGGTGAAAAAGAGCATGTACTGGTGGTTGGTCCCCACGAACAGGTGCTCGAGGAAATCCTCGTTGCGCGTGGAAGAGGCCTTCTGCCCCACCCCACCCCTGTGCTGGGTCTTATACTCCGTCAGGGGGGTGCGCTTGATGTATCCCGCGTGCGAAATCGTGATCACCACCTGCTCATCCGGGATCATGTCCTCGATGCTGAGGTCCCCCCCTGCGTAGTTGATTTCCGAACGGCGGGCGTCCCCGTACTTTTCCTTCACCTCCAGGAGTTCTTCCTTAATGATTTCCATCCGGCGCTCTTCCCGGGCCAGGATGTCCTTCAGGTCTTCAATGGACGCCAGGACCTCCTCGTATTCCGAACGGAGCTTGTCCTGCTCCAGGCCGGTAAGCTGGCGCAGCCGCATCTCCACGATGGCCCGCGCCTGGATTTCGGTAAGTTTGAAGCGCGCGATAAGGTTTTCCCGGGCTTCCTCCGGGTTTGCAGACCCGCGGATAATGGCGATTACCTCGTCGATATTGTCGGAGGCGATAATCAGCCCTTCCAGAATATGCGCGCGCTCTTCGGCTTTCCGCAATTCGTACTGGGAGCGACGCGTCACCACCTGGTGGCGGTGTTCCACGAAATAGGCAATCAGGTCCTTCAGGTTCAGCAGCTGGGGCCTTCCCCCCACCAGGGCAATGTTGTTTACGCTGAAGGAAGATTGAAGGGCCGTATATTTATAAAGGGTATTCAAAACGATGTTCGGGATGGCGTCCCGTTTCAGGACGTAGACCACCCGCATCCCCTTCCGGTTCGATTCGTCGCGGATATCGGCGATCCCCTCCACCTTCTTTTCATTGATCAGGTCGACCGTTTTCTTGATCATATCGGCCTTGTTCACCTGGTAGGGGATTTCGGTGACCACGATGCATTCCCGGCCCTGGATTTCCTCAAAATGGGCGCGTGCGCGCATGACTACCCGGCCCCGTCCGGTGTGGAAGGCCTCCCGCACCCCGTCGTACCCGTAAATAATGCCCCCGGTAGGAAAATCGGGGGCCTTGATGTGCTGGATCAACTCGTCAATTTCGATCTCGCGGTTGTCGATATAGGCAACGGTGCCGTCAACCACTTCGGAAAGGTTGTGTGGGGCCATGTTGGTGGCCATACCCACGGCAATTCCCGAAGCCCCGTTTACCAGCAGGTTTGGGATACGGGTGGGCAGGACGGTGGGCTCCTGGAGGGAATCGTCAAAATTCAGCTGCAGGTCAACGGTCTCCTTGTCGATGTCGGCAAGCATCTCGTCGGCTATCTTGCGCATGCGGGCCTCGGTGTACCGCATGGCCGCAGGGCTGTCGCCGTCAATGGAACCAAAATTCCCCTGCCCGTCGATAAGCATATACCTCAGGCTCCATTCCTGGGCCATCCGGACCATGGTGTCATAAACGGAAGTATCGCCATGGGGGTGATACTTACCCAAAACCTCCCCGACAATCCTGGCTGATTTTTTATGCGCGCTGGTGGACCGAACCCCCAGTTCGTGCATCCCGAAAAGCACCCTCCGGTGTACGGGTTTCAGGCCATCCCTGACATCTGGCAGGGCACGTGACACAATGACCGACATCGAGTAGTCGATGTAGGCCGATTTCATCTCATCTTCAATGTTGATGGGGATCAATTTTTCTCCTTCCGCCATAGTACTGTTTTAGTTCAGATTTTGGGGTTAAAAAATCATGCCAATATACGTAAAATGGAAGGTTTTAAGGGTGAACAGCCGACATTTATTCAAGAATTTATCAACAGAACACGGGGGTAAAAAGGTGGATAAATGCCGCGTTAATTTTTTTGTAAATCACCCTATTTTTTGTCTATTCGGACAGGTTTATCGAATATGGGTACGGTATTTGTCTATCTTAAAAATAGATTTCGTAATTTTAAATTTGATTAAGGAGCATTTATGGATGATAATTTTTCACCAAGGGTAAAAGACGTTATAGCCTACAGCAAAGAGGAAGCACTGCGCCTCGGACACGATTTTATCGGTACCGAGCACCTGATGCTGGGGTTGCTGCGCGATGGAAACGGGAAGGCGATCAGCATCCTCGATGCCATGGACGTGGACCTGGAGCACCTTCGCAGGAAGGTGGAGATCCTGAGCCCGCCAAACCCGAATGCGAATAACCAGCCCAAGGACAAAAAGAACCTGCACCTGACCCGTCAGGCGGAGCGTGCCCTGAAGACTACTTTCCTGGAAGCCAAACTTTTCCAGAGTTCTTCCATAAATACGGCGCACCTGTTGCTCTGTATCCTGCGGAACGAAAACGACCCCACCACCAAGTTGCTGCACAAGATGAAAGTAGACTATGACGGGGTAAAGGAACAATTCAAAAGCATGATTACCAGCGAGAACGAAGAAGACTACCGCGAATCCCCTTCCGCGGAATTCCCGAGCGATTCCGATGATGTCGGGGAAAGCAAGGAGGGCTCCTACACCGGCAGCGCCGCCCAGAAGGGAAGCAAAAAATCCAAGACCCCCGTCCTGGACAATTTTGGACGGGACCTGACCCAGCTTGCCGAGGAAAACAAGCTCGACCCCGTGGTGGGGCGGGAGAAAGAAATCGAGCGCGTGTCCCAGATCCTGAGCCGCCGCAAGAAGAACAACCCCCTGCTGATCGGGGAACCCGGGGTGGGGAAAAGCGCCATTGCCGAAGGCCTCGCCCTGAGGATCATCAACAAAAAGGTCTCGCGGATCCTCTACAACAAACGGGTGGTGACCCTCGACCTGGCTTCCCTGGTGGCGGGCACCAAATACCGCGGGCAGTTCGAGGAGCGGATGAAGGCCGTGATGAACGAGCTCGAGAAGAATGACGACGTGATCCTCTTCATCGATGAGATCCATACCATCGTGGGGGCCGGCGGGGCTACCGGAAGCCTGGATGCCTCCAACATGTTCAAACCCGCACTGGCCCGTGGGGAAATACAGTGCATCGGGGCCACCACCCTCGATGAATACCGGCAGTACATCGAAAAGGATGGCGCCCTGGAACGGAGGTTCCAGAAGGTCATGGTGGAACCCACTTCCGTGGAGGAAACCATTGAGATCCTCAAAAACATTAAAGGAAAATACGAGGACCACCATAACGTCAACTATACGGAAGAGGCCATCGATGCCTGCGTGAAGCTCACCAACCGCTACATCACCGACCGCTTCCTGCCCGACAAGGCCATAGACGCCCTGGATGAGGCGGGCTCCCGGGTACACATTGTCAACATGGACGTGCCCAAGCAGATCCTCGAACTGGAAAAACAGCTCGATGAGGTGCGGGAACTCAAAAACAGCGTCGTCAAGAAGCAGCGCTATGAAGAGGCGGCCAAACTCCGGGATGACGAAAAGCGGCTCGAGAAAGACCTGGCCATCGCCCAGGAGAAATGGGAAGAAGAAAGCCGCATGAACCGGGAAACCGTTACCGCTGAAAATGTGGCCGACGTGGTTTCCATGATGAGCGGCATCCCCGTGAACAAGATTGCCCAGACGGAAAGCAACAAACTCGCAAAATTGCCCGACCTGATCAAAAACAGCGTCATCGGGCAGGACGAGGCCGTGCAAAAGGTGGCCAAGGCCATCCAGCGCAACCGGGCCGGCCTGAAAGACCCCAACAAGCCTATCGGCAGCTTTATCTTCCTCGGGCAGACCGGGGTGGGGAAAACCCAGCTGGCGAAGGTCCTGGCAAAAGAACTCTTCGACTCGGAAGATGCCCTGGTGCGCATCGACATGAGCGAATACATGGAAAAATTTGCGATCTCCCGCCTGGTCGGGGCGCCTCCCGGGTATGTAGGGTATGAAGAAGGCGGGCAGCTCACGGAAAAGGTGCGGCGCAAGCCTTATTCGGTCATCCTGCTCGACGAGGTGGAAAAAGCCCACCCCGATGTGTTCAACATGCTGTTGCAGGTACTCGATGACGGATACCTCACCGATAGCCTGGGGCGGAAGATCGACTTCCGAAATACGATCATCATCATGACCTCCAATATCGGGGCCCGCCAGTTAAAAGACTTCGGGCAGGGGGTTGGTTTTGGTACGGCCGCCAGGAAATCCCAGGAGGATACCTACCAGAAAAGCGTGATCGAGAATGCCCTTAAAAAGGCCTTTGCCCCGGAATTCCTGAACCGGATCGATGACGTGATCGTGTTCAACCCCCTGGAAAGGGAACACATCCACCTGATCATCGATATCGAACTGAAGAAGCTCTATGCCCGGATCAGGGATATCGGGTATGAACTCCAGCTCACGGACCGCGCGCGTGACTACATTGCCGAAAAGGGCTTTGACAAGCAATACGGTGCCCGCCCCCTCAAACGGGCCATCCAGAAATACATCGAGGATGCCCTGGCCGAGGAAATCGTCAATGCCAAGCTCCAGGAGGGTGACCACATCACCATGGACCTGGACGAAGGCAACGACCGCCTGAGCATTGCCATTACGAAATCCAGCGAGTCTTCCAAGGAGGCCTGAGGCCTGTAGGAAATTGATTATACGGGGTGTCCCTGAAAGGGGACGCCCTTTTTTTGTACCCCTTTCCGCCTTTCGTAGGAATAGGAATACAGGTGCCTGGGCACAGGTACCTTATATGCGATATTTCGGTCATTAGTCTAATAATTTTTCGTTTCGGGGGCCTTACCGGTACTTTCGCTTTGAGACACTAAAATGGAAAATGGAATGAACTACGGACCGGCCAAAAAGACCGTCATCGTCAAGGAGTACCTGCTCGATGTTGGAAAGATTCAGGTGTATGACAATTACATGGTTTCCCTCTTCGATGAGGGGGCTACCCTCACCCTGGAGCGCGCTTACCAAATCATCGGGATCTCCGAGATCCATTTCCGGGATCGGAACTTCGGCTTTATCAGCCACCGGACGAATTCCTATGCCATTGACCCCACGGTGTACACCTACCTCAGGGAACTGGAGAACCTGAAGGCCTTCGCCATCGTTTCCAACAAGGAAGTAGACATGCACAACTTCCATATCGAGAAGATGTTCTACAGGAAGTCGATGAAATTCTTTGTGGATTACCAGAACGCCCTCAGATGGGTGCGCAAAAGGCTTGTGATCAGCAATCCTGAATAGCACACCCCCCTGCCTATTGCATGGGCGATCTCCTGGAATTCACCCCTCTGAAGCATGCTGTTGCGGGCCTACAGGGCCCGAAAGTTCTAGGAAGGCCTGTGAAATGGCCGAGATAATCCCCGTTGCGGTCAGGGCCTCATACCCCGTTCGGGCAGCACCGAGATCACCGGCCCTCCCGTGGAGGTATACCCCAAGCAGCGCTGCCTGCAGAGGTTCATACCCCTGGGCGAGCAACCCCGTAATCATGCCGCTTAGTACATCCCCGCTCCCGGCCGTGGCCATGCCCGGGTTGCCGGTGGTATTCACATACCCTTTGCCCTGTGCAATGACCACAGTATGGGCGTCTTTGACAATGAGGATGCACTGGTGTGCTTCGGCGAAAGCAAACGCCTTTTCAAGTTTTTCAAAATCATCCTTCCAGGGACCCACCAGGCGCCTGAGCTCTCCCGGATGAGGGGTCAGGATGCTGCCCACGGGGAGGTTCCCGATCGACTCAGGGTGCATGCTGAGGATGTTGAGGGCGTCAGCGTCCAGAAGCAGCGGTGCCTGTTGCCGTTCCAACCAGGCCAGGAATGCCTTTTCCGCGGGCTCGCTGGTGCCGAGGCCCATGCCGGCCCCGATCACCTGCCCTTCTCCCCCATCGGGAAGCGTGGTATGTTCCGAAAAACCCGGGGTGGTCAGCACCATGACCTCGGGGACCTGGGCTTGAAGGGGCACATACCCGCACTCCGGCACACAGGCGGTAACCAGCCCTGCCCCACTGGCCAGGGCCGCCCTTGCGGCCAGGGCCACCGCCCCGATTTTCCCATGGCTGCCCCCCAATACCAGGGCGTGGCCATAGGTTCCCTTATGGGAAAATTTTGTCCGGGGCCGGTAGATATCCCGTACCATCTCGTGGCCTATCAGGGTATACGCAGCCTCAACTTCCTCCATGTATGCCGGATCCTGACCGATATCGAGCACTTCCCAGCGCCGGGCGAATACCCCGGTTTGGGGCAGGAAGAAAACGAGTTTAGGGGCCATGAAGGTCAGCAGGATATCCGATTTCACCACGGCAGAGGGGTCTTCCGGGACCCGGTTAAGACTGAGGCCCGAGGGCATGTCGATACTCAGGATAAAGGCCCCGGCCCCATTCAGGTGCCGGATCAGGTCCGCCACCCAGGGATCGGGGGGACGGTTCAGGCCGATGCCAAAAATCGCATCCACCAACACGGCGTTGGCCGGGATTTCCGGCAGGGCGCTCCCGGGGTCGAGGTACTGCGGCCACTTCTTGCGTCCCTTCAGGCGTTTCAGGTTGGTCAGGAAATCCTCCGACCGTTGCTGGCTGTAATCCACCACATAGACTTCCACCGCATACCCGTGGTCCAACAGGTGGCGGGCCACCACCAGGCCATCGCCCCCGTTGTTGCCGATGCCACAGAATACATAAACAGGTACCGGTGCCCCCTCAAGGCGGGCATGGAGCCAGTCAAAGACGCGGGTTGCTGCCCGTTCCATCAGGGCTTCCCCGGTGATCCCTTCAGCGGCAAGGGTCCGCTGGTCTGCCTCGTAGAACTGTTCGCGACTGAGAATTTTCATAGGTATGCCCAATTGCCTTTTTCCTTATAAAGGACGGAAATGTTGAAAAGATCCAAAAGAAATTTCCCCGATTTCTGAATCCTGCGCATTTCCGGGGCCAGGATTTGGACAGGGTTTCAAATGTACTACTTTTGGGGTGTTACCGGGCCGGGGGCGGACCTTTCGGGACCTTCGCGGGATTCCTTCGCAGGAAACTAAGGCCCGTGCACCCGCCCGGTGAATACCTAACCTATGATTGTCTTAAAATTTGGGGGGACCTCCGTGGCCACCCCGGAATCCATCGCGAGTACCCTGGCGATTGTAAAGGATACTGCATCCCCTGCCCTGGTGGTTGTCTCAGCCCTGGGGGGGATTACCGACGTACTGGTAAAGGCTGCCCAGCAGGCTGCAGCCAGGGACGAGGCGTGGCGTGATTCCCTCGAAGCCGTTGAAACCAGGCACCTGGAAACCATCAGGGGGTTGTTGCCGCCACAGGGGCAGCCCGCCGTGGTTGGGAAAATCAAAAAGGACCTGAACACCCTGGAAACCCTGTTGGAAGGATCCTTCCTGATCGGTGAAACCACCCCGAAGGTCCAGGACAAAATCGTGAGTTACGGGGAATTATTTTCCTCTTTCATCATCACTGCCTACTATGCCAGCCAGGGCCTTCAAGCGGGTTTCAGGGATAGCCGGGAACTGATCCGCACCGATAGTACCTACGGGAATGCCCGGGTTGCAGAAGAAAGCACGTACGCCCTGATAAGGGAGGCCCTGGACGGCTCGTTACCCATCGTAGTCCTCCCCGGGTTTATCGGGGCCACCCCGGAAGGGCATACCACCACCCTTGGCAGGGGCGGGTCCGACTATACGGCTGCCCTTTATGCTGCGGCTACCGGGGCCACGGAGCTGCAAATCTGGACCGACGTAAGCGGGATGTATACCGCAAATCCGCGGGTGGTGCCGCAGGCCCGGCCAATTCCCGTGATCTCCTATGAAGAGGCCATGGAACTGTCCCATTTCGGGGCCAAAGTCCTCTACCCGCCCACCATCCGCCCGGTCTTGCAGGCAGGCATCCCACTATCGATTCGAAATACCTTTGACCCCATGGCGCCGGGCACCCGCATCGAAGCTTCTGCGAACGGGGCGGGAAGGACGGTAAGGGGCATCAGCTACATCCCGGAAATCGGGCTGCTCTCCCTGGAAGGGCCGGGGATGGTAGGGATCCCCGGGGTCAGCAGGCGCTTTTTTGAGGTCCTGTCGGCTGAACGGATCAACGTGGTGTTGATTACACAGGCGTCTTCAGAACATTCCCTCTGCGCGGGCATCCACGAAAAAGACCTGGCCCGGGCGGCAAAAGCCCTGGACGAGGCCTTTGCCTTTGAGCGTGCCAAGGGGGAAGTCAAACCCGTGCTGGTGGAGCAGGGATTGTCCATCGTAGCCCTGGTGGGGGACCAGATGAAGCACCACCAGGGGCTCAGCGGGAAAATGTTCAGCGCCCTGGGGCGCAACAATGTCAATATCCGGGCCATCGCCCAGGGGGCTTCGGAGCGGAACATTTCGGCCGTAATTGCGTCCTCCGATGTCAAAAAGGCCCTCAACACCCTGCATGAGGAATTCTTCGAAGAACGGGTAAAGCCCCTGAACCTTTTTGTGATGGGGGTCGGCAATGTGGGGTCGCGCCTCATCGCGCAAATCCGCAACCAGCAGCACTACCTCAGCGAGCAGCACCGGCTGCAGCTCCGGGTCGTAGGAATATCCAATTCCCGGAAGATGGCCTTTGAGGAAGACGGGCTCGACCTGGATCAATGGGAGTCCCTGCTGGAAGGTGGCATCCCGGCAGACCCCGATGCCTTTTACCAAACGGTCAGGGCGTTTAACTTAAGGAATTCCCTCTTTGTGGACATCACGGCCAGCGCATCCATTTCCGGGTGGTATGCCCGGTACCTCGAGAGCAGTATCGCCGTGGTGACCTGCAATAAGATTGCCTGCTCTGCCGCCTACGACGGGTATGCCCGCCTGAAAGGGCTTTCCCGGACCTACGGGGTCCCCTTCCTGTTCGAAACCAACGTGGGTGCCGGCCTCCCCGTCATTGACACCCTGAAAAACCTGGTGCTTTCGGGCGATCGCATCCACCGCATCCGGGCGGTGCTTTCCGGGAGCCTGAATTACATCTTCAACACCTATACGGGCGAAAGGCCTTTCGTTGAAATTGTGCGGGAAGCCTTGCAGGAAGGGTATACGGAACCCGACCCCAGGATCGACCTGGGCGGGGTGGATGTGATGCGGAAAATCCTGATCCTGGCAAGGGAAAGCGGGTACGGCCTGGAACTGGACGACATCGGGAACCGGTCCTTCCTGCCGGAGGGGGCCCTGCAGGCCCCTTCCCTGGACGCTTTTTACGAGGCCCTGGAAGCCGGGGAGCCCCATTTTCAGGCGTTGTACAGCAATGCCGCCCGGGAGGGAAAACTCCTGAAATTTGTGGCGGAATTCAACTCGGGAAAGGCCTGGGTCGGCCTGGAAGCCGTTCCTGCAGGCCATGATTTCTTCTCCCTTAAAGGAAGTGACAACATCGTCCTCTTCTACACCGACCGGTACCGGGAGCAGCCCCTGGTCGTGAAGGGGGCAGGGGCCGGGGCCGAAGTGACCGCCTCCGGGATTTTCGCCGATATTATCAGGGCAGGAAAGATTTAAACAGGGCCAGTGCCCCGGCCCGAACCAACTGAATAGTGACATGAACCCAACTGAATTGCGCGTATTTTGCCCGGCGACCATCGCCAACCTTTCCTGTGGATTTGACGTCCTGGGACTCGCCCTGGAAGGGGTTGGCGACCGCATGGTCCTCAGGCTCTCGGAACAGCCAGGAGTCCGGATTTCCCGGATCAGCGGGGGGTCCCTCCCCCTGGAGCCCGAAAGGAATGTGGCCGGGGTGGCCGCCCAGGCCCTGCTCCGGGCATCCGGCTATGGCGGGGGCGTGGAAATGGAAATCGAGAAGCACATCCTTCCGGGGAGCGGGATCGGGAGCAGCGCGGCCAGTGCCGCCGGAGCGGTTTGGGGGCTGAACACCCTGTTGGGAAACCCCTTTACCCTCACAGAACTCACCGGGTTTGCGGCTTCCGGGGAGGCCCTGGCCAGCGGGGCACCGCATGCCGACAATGTGGCGCCGGCCCTCTTCGGGGGCATTACCCTGATCCGCAGCTATTCCCCCCTGGATATCGCCAGGGTGCATTGCCCGCCCCTGCTGTACGCGGTGGTACTGCACCCCCAGATTGAACTGAAAACGTCCGATTCCCGCAGCCTACTGAAAAAAACCATTACCCTGCAACAGGGGATCCGGCAGTGGGGCAATGTAGGGGGGCTCATCACCGGGCTTTTTACAGAAGATTACGGCCTGATCAGCCGTTCCCTGGAAGACGGAATCGTCGAGCCGGTGCGATCCCTCCTCATCCCCGGGTTTGGGAAACTAAAAGAAGCTGCTTTACAGGCTGGGGCCCTGGGCTTCGGGATTTCCGGTTCGGGCCCCTCGGTCTTTGCCCTGACCCGGGGCGCGGAACTTGCCCGGCAGGTCGGCGAAGCCCTTAGAGAATCCTATGTCCCCCTCGGGATCCCCTTTAACCTGTATGTGTCGGCCATTAGTCCCCTGGGGGTACGCCCTGCTGTTGCTGACGAAAACCCAAATATTGACTGACATGGAGTATTACAGCCTGGAGGGAAAAGCGCCAAAGGTCGGTTTCCGGGAAGCGGCCCTGAGGGGGATCGCTCCCGACCGGGGCCTCTATTTCCCGGAACGGATCCCGGCCTTTCCCCAGGGCTTCTGGACGGAATTGTACCAGCGTCCATTTTTGGAAATTGCCCTGGACCTGATGCTCCCCTTTACCGGGGATTCCCTTCCCGGGCCCCAACTCAGGGCGATCCTCGAAAAAACCCTTGCCTTTGACACCCCTTTGGCCTGGCTCGGGGGGCAGGTCGGGGTCCTGGAATTGTTCCACGGCCCCACCCTGGCGTTTAAAGACGTTGGCGCCACGTTCATGGCAGGATGCCTGGGCTATTTTTCACAGGCCGCCAAAACCCGCACCACGGTGCTGGTCGCTACCAGCGGCGATACCGGGGGGGCCGTGGCCAGGGGATTCCTGGGGGTTCCGGGGGTGGAGGTGGTCATCCTCTACCCGAAAGGCATGGTCAGCGACATACAGGAGCGGCAGCTGACCACCCTGGGCGAAAACATCCGGGCTTTCCGGGTGGAAGGTACTTTTGACGACTGCCAGGCCATGGTGAAACAGGCCTTCCTGGACCCTGAATTGGGGGAAGCCCTGACCCTGACCTCTGCCAACAGCATCAACGTGGCCCGGTGGCTTCCCCAAATGCTGTATTACGTACGGGCTTACCAACAGGCCGGCCCGGGAACCCCCGAACTGGTTTATGCGGTGCCCAGCGGAAACTTCGGGAACCTTTGTGCGGGCATGCTGGCCTGTAAAATGGGGATGCCCGCCAGGCATTTTGTGGCCTGCACCAACCGCAACGATACCGTGCCCCGGTACATGGCTTCCCTTAGGTATGCCCCTATCCCCGCTGTGGCTACGTTGTCCAATGCCATGGACGTGGCCGACCCCAGCAATTTTACCCGGGTGCTTGAGCTGTTTGATAACCACCCCGAAGCCCTTGCCCGGCACCTGAGCGCCTACTCCTTTTCGGATGCACAGACCCTCGAAGGCATCCGGGAACTCCACGAACGTTTCGGGTATGTGGCCGACCCCCATGGGGCGGTGGGATACCTGGGCCTGAAACGCTACCTGGAAGCTTCCGGGGAGGGCCGGGGCGTGTTCCTGGAAACGGCCCACCCCATTAAGTTCAGGGAAACGGTAGAGCGATGCCTGCATCTCGAACTCGAGCTCCCCACGGGGTTAATGGAATTGATGGCCCGGGAAAAGGTGTTTACCCCCATAGCGGGCTATACCCGGCTCAAAGAGGCCCTGCTTACGCCGTGAACCCCTTCAGGGGAGATGCTTTTTGCCCCCCTGTCAACTATTTTCAATACTTTTGCGGGGTAGCAAACCACACTGATGAAAGAAACTGCATTATCCGCCACACATAAGGCCCTGGGGGCCAAAATGGTCCCTTTTGCGGGCTATAACATGCCCGTATCCTATGAGGGGGTCAATGCCGAACACCAAACGGTTCGGGAAGGGGTTGGGGTCTTCGATGTGTCGCACATGGGGGAATTCCTCATCGAAGGGCCCAAAGCCCTCGACCTTATCCAGAAAGTGACCTCCAACGATGCTTCAAAACTCGAGGTGGGTCGCGCGCAGTATAGTTGCATGCCCAATGAAACCGGCGGTATTGTAGACGACCTGATCGTCTACCGGGTTAAGCCGGAGACCTACCTGCTGGTGGTAAATGCCTCCAATATCGCCAAAGACTGGGCGCATATTTCCAAATACAACGAAGCCATTGGGGCAGACATGCGGGACCTTTCAGACGACTACTCCCTGCTGGCCATACAGGGGCCAAAGGCGGCGCAAGCCATGCAATCGCTGACCTCTGTAGACCTGGGGGCCATCCCCTTCTACCACTTCGAGGTGGGGGATTTCGCGGGCGTGCCCCATGTGATCATTTCGGCCACCGGATATACCGGCTCCGGCGGCTTTGAGGTGTATTGCCGCAACAGCGAGGTGCAACAGGTTTGGGACCGGGTCATGGAGGCCGGCGCCCCTTTCGGGATCAAGCCGATCGGCCTGGCGGCGCGGGATACCCTCCGCCTGGAAATGGGTTACTGCCTGTATGGCAATGATATCGACGACACCACCTCCCCCCTGGAAGCGGGCCTGGGATGGATCACGAAATTCAGCAAAGACTTTGTCAACAGCGAGGCCCTTGCCCGACAGAAAGAAGCAGGGGTAGAGCGCAAACTGGTGGGCTTTCAGCTGGAAGAACGGGGAATCCCCAGGCACGACTACCCCGTAACGGATGCTGAGGGCAACCCGGTGGGCAGGGTGACCTCCGGGACCATGTCGCCCTCCCTTGGCGTGGGGATCGGTATGGGGTACGTACCGGTTGGCCTTTCCGCCCCCGGGACGGAAATCCACATCCAGATCCGCAAAAACCTTTTGCCGGCCACCGTCGTCAAACTCCCGTTTTATAAGGGATAGGAAGGAAAAACCAGAACAGAAGGGTGCGGGAAGCAGGGAAGAAAATTTTGATCTTAGGGGGAAGCGGCTTTCTGGGGAACGCCATCTACAGGGAGTTGTGCAATTATTTCGACACCTATGCGACCTATTGTTCCGCCCGGAGGAGTTTTGGGGGAAACCAGAAATTCTTTCGCTATGACCTGCTGGAGGATGACATCCACCGCATCCTGCAGGAAGTAAGGCCCGACATCGTCATTTCCGCGCTTCGCGGGGATTTCGGGGCGCAAATACAGGCCCATGCCCACATGGCGGAATACATCGCCAAAAACCCGGTGCGCCTGCTCTTCCTCTCCTCGGCCAACGTGTTCGACGCCTACAGCAAATTCCCGTCCTACGAATACGACAAGACCCTGTCGGAGAGCGTCTACGGCCGGCTTAAAATCCGCATTGAAAATATGCTGCTGCGCCTGCCGGCCAGGAAAATGGGGATCCTCCGATTGCCCATGGTTTTCGGCAATGCCTCCCCAAGGGTGCGGGAAATCCGCGATGCCCTCGACCTGGGGGCCCCTATTGAGGTCTTTCCCAACCTCATCATCAACGTCACCTCCCACGACCGGCTTTGCCAGCAGGTGCATTACCTCATCAACCGCGATAAATACGGGATTTACCATCTGGGATCGCGCGACCTGGTGCACCACGACGACCTTATCCGGGAAATGGTTGCGCACCTGGACCAGGGCACCCCGGTGTTTAAAAGGGTCTACACCACCAATGAAGAACGCTACCTGGCGGTACTTCCCAAAGACAACCTCTTGCCCAAAAACCTCCAATTAAGCTACCAGGAGGTGATCGATGACCTGATAAAGCAATAAGCTTCGTAGCTTTACAGGGAAACGCTAAAACAGAAATCCATGGACCCATTATCTGAAAAGGAAATTGAAGACCGCCTCGCGGAACTCGAAGGGTGGGAATACGACGAGAACGCCCTGGAAACCACCTTTGAATTCCAAAATTTCCGGGAAGCCTTTACCCTGATGACCAGAATCGCCTTTGAGTGCGAAGCCCAGGGCCACCACCCCGACTGGACCAATGTGTACAACCGGCTCCACATCCGGCTGAGCACCCACGATGCCGGGGGCGTAACGGAGAAAGATTTCCGGCTGGCCAAAACGATTGAAGCCCTGGTGGGCACAGACGAGTAAGGGGGGCTGGGGATTGTCGTTTCCAGTTTGACCGGGACGGGGGAATTCCTATTTTTGTTCCTCAAATTTAGCCACTGTTTATGGGAAGAGCATTTGAGTTTCGCAAAGCCCGAAAATTCAAGCGCTGGGCCGCCATGTCCAAGGCCTTCACGCGGATCGGGAAAGATATTGTGATCGCGGTCAGGGAAGGCGGGCCCGAGCCGGAAAACAACTCGCGACTGCGGGCCGTGATCCAGAATGCCAAGGCCGTGAACATGCCCAAGGAGAACATCGAGCGGGCGATCAAAAGGGCCTCCGACAAATCGCAGGGCGACTTCAAGGAACTCCTCTACGAAGGGTATGCCCCCCACGGCATTGCCATTTTGATCGAAACGGCCACCGACAACCACACCCGTACCGTGGCCAACATCCGCAGCTATTTCAACAAGTGCAACGGCAACCTGGGCACCTCCGGCTCGGTGGAATTCCTGTTCGACCATACCTGTAATTTCCGCATCAAGCCCGATGGGCTCGACCCGGAAGAATTGGAACTGGACCTGATCGATTTCGGGGCTGAAGAGGTATTCCTCGACGAGGAGGGCATCCATATTTATGGCCCCTTTGAGGCCTTCGGGGCCATACAGAAGGAACTGGAAGCCCGCGGCATCGAAATCCTGTCCTCCGGCTTCGACCGCATCCCCCAGGTCACCAAGGAACTTTCCCCCGAGCAGGCCGAGGATGTGGAAAAACTGCTCGAAAAAATCGAGGAAGACGACGACGTGCAGAACGTCTTCCACAATATGCAGGAATAGCCGGTCTATGCTTCCTGACCAGGATCATTGCCCATTTGTTCCCTTCAGGCTACTTTCAGGGGAGTAACAGCGAATCGCAGCATAGCGTTTCGCACGTAAATCCCTGAGCCATGAAAAAGTTCTTGTATTTGGTGTTAGCGGTATTTGGAGCCGCAGCCATCGCTTCCTGCTCTTCGGATTCCGATGAAGACGGACAATCCGACACCGGCCCGGATTTTGCTATCAGCGAACTCCAGGGAACCTGGACGGCCACAACGATCTTTTTTTCCTATTCGGAAGTCAATAACGTCCCCGATCCTGATTCTGCGAGCATTATCGATGAAGGTGGGTCCGGTTCCATGACGGTGCAGTCCGGCGGGCGATTTACGCTTACCATCGACCCGTTCGACAGGGCCGCCTTTACCATTGGCGGGCGGATGTTTTTTGAAGACGGGGAGTTTTTTGCCATCCAGTTTGACGGGGACCCCGCAGGGGATTATGAGTACTTCGGGGCTACCCTTGCAGGGAATACCTTCAGGATCCTTGGCGGGCCCGGAACAGCAGAATACGACCTGGACCTGAACGGCACGGATGATCCCTGCAGCGTCTCCATGGTATTCGTGAAATCCTGAAAGGAACTTGCGGTGAAGGGAGCCCGGCTTGCCCACAGGCCGGTCCCCTCCGCACAATACAACGGCTATGAAACCTTTTAGCACACTTTTCCTGATCCTTTTGGTCCCCCTGGTGTTTTCCTGCAGCGCTGATGACGACAACACCATCACCCGGGAGGGCCCTTTCAACATCAGCGAACTGGCCGGGACCTGGGAAGCCACCAGGGCACAATTCAGCGTGAACACCCTTTCCGTGGACGTGGTGGAGGCCGGGGGCACCGCCCGGATGTCCGTCCAGTCCAACGGCCGCTTTACCCTGACCCTGGACCCGGTGGACCGGGCCGCCTATACCGTGGGCGGGGACCTGTTCTGGGAAAAATGGGAGGGCACGTACTTCCTCGCCATAGCCTGGGACGGTGACTCCGGGGATTGGGAAACCTACGGCCACACCTATGACGGAACCACCCTTTCCTTTAACGGGGGGGCTGACTCCGGGGAATACGATTTTGACGGGGACGGGGACATGGAGGCGTGTTCCATCCATTTCATCTTTATCCGTTCCTGAGGGATCCGGATTGCTTTAGGTATACTCGGGGACATACCCCTGTACCCCCTCGTAAAATTGCCGAAATAGGGCATAATCCGCCTCAAAATCCCCTGTGGGCATCATGGGGGGAGCGATTTTTATCTGTTTTTTCCCAAAATCAAAGGCCACCGGCACAATAGGGACGCCGGCCTCCAGGGCAATATAATAAAACCCTGTGCGCCAGCGCTCGACCTTTTTACGGGTCCCCTCGGGGGAAAGGGCCAGGCGGAATTCTTTGCGCTCCCTGAAAATATCGGCAATGGCCTGCACCGTGTCGCTGCTTTTGGCCCGTTCTACCGGGGTCCCCCCCATCCACCGGAAAAACCAGCCGAATGGCCCTTCAAACAGGCTTTTCTTTCCAATGAAATGGATGTCGGTATCAATTACCCTGCGGATCAGGAGGCCGAGGAAGAAATCCACCCAGTGGGTGTGGGGGACCACAATGACCACGCACTTGTCGACGTTCGGGAAACTTCCCTCCAGGGTCCACCCCAGGAGGCGATAGTAGATAAAAGAGGCGATGGCCTTCATACCCTTTGGGGCTTAGATTTTTCGGTAAATTTCCTTGATGCGTTCGGGCCCTACCTGCTCCCTCCACCCTTCGCCAAGGGCATTTTCCCAAAGGGGCTCCATCTCAAGGGCCACCTGGGCCATCAGGTCGAGCGCTTCCGCCGAAAGCCCGGAACATAGGCCCTCCGGCAAAATAATCCCCTGTTTTTTCATCATCCTTTCAAAAAGCCGCACCCCTTCCGGGTAGAATTCCGCCAAATGCTGAAACACCAGGCAATTCCCGAGGCCATGGGGCGTATGCAGCACATAAGACAACCCATAGCTGAGCGCGTGGGCCACCCCCACCTGGCTGTACGCAATGCTCATGCCGCCGTGCCAGGAGGCCATCATCAGGTTTTCGCGGCTTTCCTCCGGGGAAAGGTCGCCCAGGAATACCTCCTGGCACAACTCCATGGCCTTTTCCCCATAACTCCGGCTAAAGGCATTGATATAGCCCCCGCCCAGCGATTCGACACAATGGATAAAGCAGTCCATCCCGGTGTAGAACCATTGCTCCCTGGGAACCCCCAGGGTAAGGTCCGGGTCCAGGACCACCTGGTCGAAGGGGGTGTGGTCCGAATTGATGCCCAGTTTCCTGTCGGGACCGAGCAAAACAGTGGTGCGGGACACCTCAGCCCCGGTGCCGCTCAGGGTGGGTACCCCTACATGGTATACGGCAGGGTGGCGTACCAGGTCCCACCCCTGGTAGGCCTCGGTGGGGCCTTCATTATTCATCATAATGGCCACGGCCTTGGCCAGGTCGAGCAGGGTCCCCCCCCCTATCCCCACGATGCCCGAAGGCGGATAGGGGCTTTCGGAGCGTATTTTTCGCACCAGGGCATCCACCTGCCCGGTCCGGGGTTCCTCCCGGGCGGAAATCAGGATAATCCGGTCTTCCATGATGGCCGGGATGCGATCCATTAGCGGTTTTCCTTCGAAAACATCGTCTACCAGGAAGACCATGGGGGCCTGGGCATGCTTGCGGGCAGGCAGCAGGATTTCCCCCAACTGGTCGAAGCAACCCGAACCGAAGACCACCCTGGGGACCATGGGGAAATTCCGGTATTTGGTGCCCTTCAGGGCGGCGGCGACATTCGTATTATCCTTCAATTTCATAGCATCAGATTAAATACCTTAACAGTTCCCTTAGGCTGGGGAGGGTAAGGTGCTCATTGTTGTGCAGGTGCGGTTCCACCTCCTCATGTACCCAGGTAGTGTGAAAAGGGATATGGATCGCCATGGCGCCGATATTCAGGATAGGGAGGACATCCGATTTCAGGGAATTTCCCACCATGAGGAATTCACCCACCCCGATTTCCAAATGGTCCAGCAACCGTTTGTAATTGTCTTCCTTTTTGTCGCTGAGCACCTCCACATGGTGAAAATAGTCGATCAACCCCGACTTTTCGAGTTTGCGCTCCTGGTCGAGGAGGTCCCCCTTGGTGAGCACCAGCAGGCGGTATTTGTGGTGGAGGGCCTCCAGGACCTCTGCGGCCCCATCGAGCAGTTCCAGGGGATGGCCAATCATGTTTTTCCCGATTTGCAGGATGCGGGCCAGGACCTGCTGCGACACCTTCTGGTTGGACAGTTCCAGGGCAGATTCGATCATGGAAAGCATGAACCCTTTGATACCATACCCGTACAGGTCGAGGTTTTTCATCTCCATCCTGAAAAGCTCCTGGTCAATGGTGTTTTTCGTTTCGTAAGGTTCGAGCAGGGCGGCAAATTCCTCCTCCGCATTCCTGAAATAGGTCTCGTTTACCCAAAGGGTATCGTCTGCATCGAAGCCAATAGTCGTTATGTTGCTGAAATTCAATTCCATGCTGCCTTTGCCTTGTCCAGGTCCTCGGGCGTATCGATTTCAATGCCCGTAACGCTGGTTTGCACCATTTTGATCTTCTTCCCGTACTCCAGATAGCGTATTGCCTCTATTTTTTCCACAGCCTCCAGGGGTTGCATGGGAAGTCGCCTGAAATCGAGCAGGGCGCTTTTCCGGAAGGCATAGACCCCTTTATGCTTGAAATATGTCGCCCTGGGGTGTTCGGCCCGCTGGTATGGGATGGGGGCCCTGGAAAAATACAGGGCAAACCCGGAGCGGTCCGTAATGACCTTTACGGTGTTGGGATTATTGATTTCATCGGGATCGGTGATTTCGGTCATCAGGGATGCAAGGTCAACCTCCCCCCTGGGGTCTTCCCGGAATACCTGCAGGAGCTTCTCCAGGCTTTCGCGTTCCGTAAAGGGTTCATCGCCCTGTACGTTCACCACGAGGTCGACCTCCAGGCCTTCCACGGCTTCAGCGATCCGGTCACTTCCGGTTTCATGGGCTTCCCGGCTCATCATCACCGTTCCGCCCTCGTCCCTGATGGCACGGGCGATCGCTTCGCTGTCAGTAACCACTACGACTTCATCGAACAACCCCGTCCCCAGGGCCGCCTCATAGGTCCTTACGATGACGGGCTTTCCTCCGAGGTCCTGCATCAATTTTCCCGGAAACCGGGAGGCGGCATAACGCGCCGGAATCATGGCTATGGTTTTCAAACGCATCGGCTTATGGTTCGTTTCGCAAAAATACATTAAATCCCCCTGTCAATCTCCCCGTGGGCGCGGCCTGAGTTTTCGGTAGATGCGAAAAACAAAGGCCAGTACCACAATGACCAGCAGGGCGGCCAACACTGGGGCCAGCACAGCGGCCAGGCTCAGGGTCGTGGCCGTGGCCGTTTCCACGGCCGACAGGGCCGGGTTGGCAAGCCCCCCGGTCCCCGCGGAAGATACCAGTCTGCTTCCGGTCGCCGCACCCTTGATGGCTGTAGCCGTCCCACCCCCGGCGATGATCGCAAGGCTCCAGGTCACTACCGGGTCCATGCCGGCAAGGGTAGACACGACCACAGCCGTCCCCGCCAGGCCCGCTAGCGGCAGGGCCAGTGCATCGAGGAGGTTATCGACCCAGGGGATAAAATAGGCAAAGAGTTCAGCCAGGGTGGCCACCCCCAGGGTAATCAGGGCAGGCAGGCTTCCCATCCATGCCCATTGCGGGTTGAGGTCCCAAAGCCCGGCATAGGATGCGAAGGAAAGGGCGAACAGGGGCAAGAATACCCGGAATCCGGCAGATGCGGCTAACCCGATCCCAAGGAAGACGCTCATCATCGTCTCTGCGGTCATACTACAGGTTTTCCTTTAAAAGTAAGTCATTCGCCGTTGAGAAAAAAATCGGACTGGAACCCGATCAGGTACAGGCGGGTCCTGGCCCGGGTAACCGCCGTATACAGCCAGCGTTGGTAGTCCCTGTCGGGGCGGCCGTCGAGGTAGGGCTGCTCCACGAAAACCTGTTCCCATTGCCCCCCCTGCGCCTTGTGGCAGGTGATGGCGTAGGAAAACTTCACCTGCAGGGCATTGAAATACGGGTTGTTTTTAACGCTCAGGAATTTTTTATACCCGGAGCGTTCCCCTTCGTAATCCTTCATCACCTCCTGGTAGAGGCGGTTGTTGTCGTCGTAGGTTAGGGACGGGCTTTCCGCCTGCAACGTATCCAGCAACAGCACCGTTTCGAAGGCCGGTTGGCCCGGGTAATCCACCATGCGGACCCTTACTTCGGCAAAGCGAAAACCGTACAGGCTTTTAAAGGCAAAGATTTCCAGCACTTCCAGGATGTCGCCATTGGCGATAAATCCGGCTTCGGAGGAGCTTTTCAACCAGAAGTAATTGTTTTTGACCACCATGAGGAAATCGCCCGTGGCCAGCTCATTTTCGAGAAAAAGCAACCGGCTCCGGATATTCTGGTTGTACAGGTTGGCCCGTTTATTCGACCGTACGATGAGGGCGGTTTCTTCTTTCCCGTACGTGTCGAAAGACTCATTGATGGCATCCTGAATCTCATATCCGTCCAGGAGCCGCACCACATCGGTATAACCCGAGAGCGCAAAACGGAATTCCGGAAGGGGTTCAGAGGCAATCGCCTCCCGCAGGCGGGTGGCATTCATGAGGATCCCCGACCCCTCGGCCTGCCGCATCACCTCATCGAGTTCAAGTTCCACGACGGTTTTTCCATACTGCAACTCCAGCCGCTGTGCATCCAGGGCCGGGCTGAGGGATAATTTAACCGGGGGGAGCTGGGCGGTATCGCCGATAAGGACCAGTTGGCATTTATGGCCTGAATAGACAAAGGTGATCAGGTCGTCCAAAAGGGAGGCTGCGTTACCGGGCCCGGTATCGGTGGGGCTGTCCGGGATCATGGAGGCCTCATCGACGATAAAAAGGGTATCGCGGTGGCGGTTAGGGGCCAGGGTAAACCGCACGCCCCCTCCCCGCTCTTTTTTGGGAAAGTAAATCTGCCGGTGGATGGTATGGGCCGCTGCGCCGGTATAGGACGCCATTACCTTGGCCGCCCGCCCTGTGGGCGCCATCAGCACCGCTTTTTTTCGGAGGTGCCAGAGGTTAGTGATCAGGGTACCCAGCAGGGTGGTTTTCCCGGTCCCCGCATATCCCTTAAGGAGAAAAAGCGCCCCTGAATCGCCCCGGATCAGGAAGGCCGACAGGGCCCTGAGGGCCGAATCCTGTTTGGCGGTGGGGACGTGGGGGAATTTTTCGCTTAAAAGCGCGTAAAAAGTGGCCTCTGTAAGGGGTTTCATAGGCCCTCAAAGATAGGGATGATTTTAGGGGAAAGCCTTTCGCGATTAAAAAAAAAGTGTAGTTTTGTGTTTACCACTAAATCAAATTAACACTTTCTAAAATGAAAACCATACTTCAGATTGTTCTTTGGATCGTATGTATTTTCCTCGGGTATATGATCTACAAATCGGTAACCGGGCCCATCGAATTCGACAAAGTCAAAAAAGAACGATTTGCAGAAGTGATTCAAAAACTAAAGGATATCCGGAACGCCCAGGAAGCCTACAAAACCGTAAACGGGCGGTATGCCAATGATTTCAACACCCTGGTGGCTTTTGTGGACACCGGCAGATATACCATTACCCAGCAACGGGATTCCTCCTACATGGAATTTGACAAGGTCTACCAAATCGATATGCTCAAGGAAGTTACGATCATCGACACCCTTGGCTTTGTGGCGATTAAAGATTCACTCTTCCGAAACAGCGACCGTTATAAGCAGATGATGAATGTGCCCTATGCACAAAACAACGAGCAGTTTACCATGAAGGCCGATATCGTTGAAAAAAGCGGATACAAGGCTCCGGTCTTCGAAGCCAAGGTAGCGAAGTCTGTGGTGTTGTACGACCAGCCCAAAGACCTCCTGGCCCGTGAAAACGTGCAGGTCAGCGTGGAGGAAGTGAATGGCAAGGAAATCAAGGTAGGCTCCCTCACCGAAGTGAGCACCAGCGGAAACTGGCCCCCCATCTATGACAAAAAAGGAGATCAATAACCCGGAGGAGGCTGCGGGAAACACCTTTCATAAACTGTCCATCCAGGTAGGCCTGGATGGACTTTCTTTTTGTGTGCTGGACACCCTTTCGAATTCCCTGGCCCTGAGTCATTCGGTGCGCTTCAAAAAAGACGTGTCCCCTTTTGACCTCCATCGGGAGCTGCGGGAAAGCCTGTTAGAACAGGGCGTACTGGAATACGCTTTTTCCGACGTAGTGGCCATTCACCGAAACGCCCTTTTTACCCTGGTTCCTCAAGCCCTTTTTGATCCGGAGCACCTGGCAAACTATTTGAAGTTCAATGCCCGGATCGAGGCTTCGGACCATTTGGACTACGATCGCCTGGAAGGGCTTGACCTGGTGAATGTGTATGTCCCATTTGCCAACGTGAACAACTATATCTACGACCTGTTCGGGGAATTCGAATTCAGGCACAGCGGTTCGGTTTTGCTGGAAAGCCTCCTCAAACTCCCCAGCAGCCGGCAGGGGACCCTGTGTTTCGCGCACCTGTCCGGGACGCAGATGGACCTTGCCATTTTTGCAAACCGGAAATTATTGTTCTTCAACGCCTTTCCCTTTACAGAACCTGCTGAGGTGCTGTATTACCTGCTGTTTTCCCTGGAACAACTGGGATTGGACCCGGCGGCCGTCAAAGTGAGGCTTTTCGGGGAGGTTGGGGAAGGCGACCCGGTCTACGAACAATGCGAGGAATACCTCGAACAGGTATCCCTTTTACTCCCTTCGGATTCAGCATTTTTATCGGCATCTCCGCCTCCCGGTATCGACTTCACCCTGATCAGCGCCCTGTGATACGCATCATCTCTGGAACCCACAAAGGCCGGCGGCTGCAGGCCCCGAAAAACCTGCCCGTGCGTCCCACCACCGACAGGGCCAAGGAAGCCCTCTTCAACATCCTGGCCAGCGGACTGCACTGGCCGGAAGCTTCGGTACTCGATCTTTATGCGGGTACGGGAAATATCAGTTATGAATGTGCCTCCCGTGGATGCCCATCGGTGGTAGCCGTGGATGCCCACATGGGTTGTGTAAAGTTCATCGAAAAAACCGCAGCCGAACTGGGCCTGCACATTTCCGTCTATCGAAGGGATGTGATTAAGTTCCTGGGGCAGTGCGGACAATCCTTCGACCTTATCTTCGCAGATCCTCCCTACGAGGCTACCGCAGAGGCACTTGGGGAGCTGGTATCGACCTGCCTGGAACGGGGACTTCTAAAACCGGGGGGGGTATTGGTCCTCGAGCATGCCTCCTCGCATGACCTGGGAAACCTGAGGGGCTTTCAGGAAGTGCGCAGGTACGGCGGCACCCATTTCAGTTTCTTCTCCGGGAATACATAAAAAAGCAGGCCGTAAGCCGGATTCTGTGTCCCCGGTAAGCCGGGTCACCTGTCATCTATCTGGACCCAGGGTTGCCCCGGGGTTCAATCCGCCTACCCGTCAGCTCAGGCGTGCCACCTTCGGGCGCTGACCTACATGGCGTTTCACCGCATAGAGTTTGCCGATTTCACTACAGCCGAACTGTACATACTTTCTGTTGCACTGGTCCTCTCCGCCCGGGGGCGGAGGACGGGCGTTACCCGCTATGCCGCACTATGGTGTCCGGACTTTCCTCCCTGACTTAAATCGCCAGGGCGACAGGCTGGCCTGCTCTGTTGCAAAGGTACTCCAATTGTTGATAAAATAAGCAATCGCTGTGCCAAACAGGAACCAAGTACTAACCTGTATCTGTATATTTGTAAACAGGCACTCCCAGAGAGAATCAAGAGCGATGGAACCGTTTATAGTATCCGCGAGAAAATACAGGCCACAGCACTTCGAAGACGTGGTCGGGCAGGAGGCCATTACCCGAACCCTGACCAGCGCAATTGAAAACAACCACCTGGCCCAGGCCCTGTTGTTCTGTGGCCCTAGGGGGGTGGGGAAAACCACCTGCGCCCGCATCCTGGCCAAAAAAATCAATGAAGACGGAAGCCAGAAAGAAGGGGAAGATTTCGCCTTCAATATTTTTGAACTGGATGCAGCCTCCAATAATTCCGTGGATGACATCCGAAACCTGATCGACCAGGTGCGCATCCCACCCCAGGTAGGCAAATACAAGGTGTACATCATCGATGAGGTCCACATGTTATCGCAGGCGGCTTTCAACGCTTTTCTTAAAACCCTTGAAGAACCCCCGAGGCACGCGATCTTCATCCTGGCCACCACCGAAAAACACAAAATCATCCCGACCATCCTTTCGCGGTGCCAGATCTTCGATTTCAGGCGGATCACGGTTGGGGATGCCGTCAAATACCTGCAGTACATCGCTCAGGAACAGGGAATAACGGCAGAGGAAGACGCCCTTCACATCATTGCCCAAAAGGCGGATGGGGCCATGAGGGATGCCCTTTCCATCTTTGACAGGGTCGTCAGCTTTGCCGGGACCACCCTCACCCGCAAAGCGGTGGCTGAAAACCTGAATGTCCTGGATGTTGAGGTCTATTTCCGGGTCACCGACCTCATCCTGGATCACGATATCCCCGGCCTCCTGCTATACTTTAACCAGGTGCTCAGTTCAGGGTTTGAGGGGCACCATTTTATCAGCGGCCTGGGCTCCCATTTCCGGGACCTGATGGTCTGCCGCGACCCCCAGACGGTTTCCCTGCTGGAGACCAGCGAAAACATCAAAAAGCAATACCTCGACCAGTCGCGCCGGACCGATTCGGACTTCCTGCTGCAGGCCCTCGAACTGGCTACCCGGTGTGAACTGGACTATAAAGCCAGCAGCAACCACCGGTTGCTGGTGGAACTCTGCCTCATGCAACTGGCCTCCTTAGGGGTCGATGAAAAAAAAAAGGACCATAAGCCCGTCCCCCTGATCCCGGCCAGCCGGTACCGCGGACAGGAGCGGGAAATTGAACAGGCCCCGCTGAAAGCGCCCCCTACCCTTCCCGATCCCGGGCCCGTGGAGGTTGCAGCGCATGAAAAAGCCGCTCCCGCCAATGCGGGGGAAGTTCCTGAAAACAGGCCTGAAAAGCCCAGGATCGCCGTGGATCCTGAACGTGCGGAGAAGGTCTCGGCCCTGTCGCTCTCTTCCATACGGGCCAAAAAACTCCACGAGGCCCAGAAAAAAGCCCATTTACCGGTGGAGGAAGCCCTTCCCGAGGATCCGATTGAGGAAGAAGCGCTCCGACGCCACTGGGACGAGTTTACCCGCAGCATGGAAGAAAAGGGCCGGAAGATCCTGGCCTCCAGCCTGGCCATGGACCTGCCCAAGGTAAAGGAGGACCACACGATCTGGATTGAACTGCCAAACCTCACCATGAAAAAGGAGGTGGAACGGGAACAACAGGAACTCATGGGGTACCTGAAAAAATCGCTGAATAATTACAGCCTGCAACTCAAGATAACCGTAAACGAGGAAGCTGCCCGGCAATTCGCCTTTACACCCGAGGAAAAATACCAGAAACTACGGGAAAAAAACCCGGCCCTGGACCTCCTGCGCAAAACCTTTGACCTGGACCTTTAGCCTTATAAAACCGCCTAGGCCGGGAGAAACTTCATACCTTTGAAAAAAACGACTTCTATGCTGGGCCTTAAACTCCCAACGGACCCCAGGTGGGTGAACCTGGTGGAAAAAAACATCGATGAAATCCTGACCGATCATGCCTTCTGCGAACAGAAAGCGGCGAGTACGGCCATTTCCCTGATCGTCAGTTTTCCCGAATTCCCCGAACTGGTCGACGAAATGGTCGCCCTGTCCCGGGAGGAAATGGGGCATTTCAAAATGGTGCACGACCGCATCCTGGCCCGGGGGGGCACCCTGGGCAAATACCGGAAAGACGACTACGTGATCGAGCTGATGAAATTTTTCCCGAAAGGGGGCGACCGCACCTCCCAACTCGTCCACCGCCTGCTCTACGCCGCCCTGATCGAAGCCCGGAGCTGTGAGCGCTTCCGCCTGCTTTCCGAACAACTCAAAGACCGGGACCTGGCTGAATTCTACCGCAAGCTCATGGTCAGCGAAGCCGGGCATTACACCCTTTTCCTGAAGTTCGCACGAAAATTTGGAGACCGAAGGGAAGTGGACCAAAAATGGGAAGCCCTGCTGGAATACGAGGCCGGGATCATGAAAAACCTCGGGAAAAAAGAAACCGTCCACGGGTGATCCCAGGACGGGACAACCGTCATCCCCCTGTAACAATGCCTTCTTCGCGATAGTACAAATCCCTGATGAGGCCGTCCGCAAGGCCGATCTGGGGAACGTGGATCATCTTGGCCCCGCTCCATTTGGCGGCCTGGAGGAAGATCTGGGCAGCCGGGAGGATCACATCGGCCCGGTCGGGGTTCAGGCCGAGCTCTGCGACACGGTCTTCATACGACATGGCCTTCAGGAAATGGTACTGGGCATTGAGCCAGATAAAGGAAAGGGGTTGTTCCCGTTTCCTCCCCGACATTTTGTGCAGTTTGTTAATGTTCCCGCCCGAACCTATGATGGAAATCCCGGGATAACTGCCTGTTTGCCCGGAGATCCACTCCTTTAATTCTGCCCAGTCTGCGTCGGTGACCATAGACTTCAGCAGGCGCACCGTCCCGATCTTAAAGGACCTGGAAGAAACGATCTGCCCGCCTGAAAACAGGGTGAATTCCGTGCTCCCCCCGCCAACGTCCACGTAAAGGTAGCTTCGGTCCTGACGGATCAGCTTCCGGAGGTCCGTGTGGGCAATTATGGCCGCTTCCGTATGCCCGTCGATCACCTCCACTTCCATCCCGGTCTCGCGAAAAATCTCCGCGATCACTTCGGGGCCATTGCGGGCCTCCCGAAGGGCGGAAGTTGCACAGGCCCGGTACTTTTCAACCCCGCTCACCTCCATCAGCAAACCAAAGGCCTTGAGGGTTTTGGCGATGCGCCGGGTACTTTGGGGGGAGATCACCCCTGAGGTGAAACTATCTTCCCCCAGCCGTACCGGTACCCTGACCAGGGCGCTTTTGTAAAATTGCACCGGCTTGTCAGGCGATTCCACCACGTTGTGCACCAGCAACCGGATGGCATTGGAACCGATATCGATGGCAGCATATTTACGAACCCTCACTTCCCTGTTTTAATTTTCTGACATAGTAATCGTACATCTCAAATTGCGACCGGAAGGCGGGAGCCTCATTGCGGCGGTATTCGTTGTCCTGCTCCGCATTGAAAACCCGGGCCTTGACATTGTCCTTCCACGAAATCTCAAACGTATCCATGAGTTCCTGCCTGATCTGCGGGTCGTAAATGGGGCACCCCACTTCCACGCGATAGTCCAGGTTCCGGGTCATCCAGTCAGCCGAGGAGATAAATACCCTGGGGTCGCCATCATTGCCGAAGATGAAAATCCTGGGGTGTTCCAGGAATTTATCGACAATGCTGATCGCCTCGATGTTCTCGCTCATCCCGGGAACCCCTGGAATCAGGCAACAAATGCCCCTGATAATCAGCTGCACCCTGACCCCGGCGTTGCTGGCCTGGTAAAGCAGGTCAACCATATCGTAGGAGGTCAGGCTATTCATCTTGATCTTGATATACGCCTCCCTGCCTTCCCTTGCATTTTTAATTTCCCTGTATATCAATTTTTTAAATCGACTACGGGTGTAATGGGGCGAAACAATCAGGTGCCTGTATTTATTGATTTTATAGGTGGTTTCAAAAAAGCCAAACACCTTGTTGAGTTCCTTGAGGATGGCCTCATGGGCGGTAAAAAGGGTGTAATCGGTATAGATACGGGCCGTGTCTTCGTTAAAATTCCCGGTGCTGATAAATCCGTACCGGCGCAGGCCCGCGCCTTCTTCCCGTTCGATAAGGCAGATCTTGCTGTGTACCTTCAGGCCGCGCACCCCGAAAATAAGGCGCACCCCTTCTTCCTGCAGCTGTTCGGCATACTGGATATTGGCCTGCTCGTCAAAACGCGCCTGCAATTCGATCTGCACCGTTACCTGTTTCCCATTCTTAGCCGCATTGATCAGGGAAGCTGCCACCTGGGAGTTGTTGGCCAGTCGGTACAGGGTGATGTTGATGGTCCGCACCCTGGGGTCCAGGGCCGCTTCCCGGAGGAACTTTATCACATACATAAAGGAGTGATAGGGCGCATATTGCAGGTAATCCTTCCTGCCGATCCGTTCAAAAAGGCTGCCTTCCAGGCTGAGGCCCTTTACGGGAAGGGGGGTGATTTTCTTATACATCAGGTCGGCCCGCCCCAGGCTGGGAAAGCCCATGTAATCGCGTCGGTTGTGGTACCGACCCCCGGGGATGACACTGTCGGTATCCTGGATGTTCATTTTATCCTGCAGGAATTTCAGGGTATCGGGTTCAATGGAATTGTCGTATACAAACCGGACCGGGTCGCTGATCTTGCGGTTTTCGACACTGCTGGAGATCTTTTCGATAAAACTCTTGCTCAGGTCGTTGTCGATGTCCAGCTCGGCATCCCTGGTAATCTTGATCATATGGGCCGAAATGGAGGAATAGGAAAACATGTTGAAAATGCTCCTCAGGCAATACCGGATCAGGTCGTCGAGCAAAATGATGTAATTCCGCTGTCCTTCCCTGGGCAGTTCAATAAAGCGGTTGATCTCGCGGGGGATCTCGATCAGCGCATACCGCCTCGCCTCCTGCCCTTCCCTGTTGCCCGCCTCATCGAGCAAAACCATCCTGACGGCCAGGTAGGCAGCCGTATCCTTCAGGGTGGGGAAATCTGTGTGCTCATCCAGGATAATGGTCATCAGGGCCGGGCTCACTTTCTGAACGAAGTAATTCCTCAGGAATTCCTCCTGGTGCTCCTGGATTTCGGTCTCATCAATCAGGAAGATATTCTCCTTTTCCAGTTCTTCCTCGATTTCCTGAAGGATCACCAGGCTTTCCTTTTGCTGGCGGATCACAATATTGGTGATCTCATCCAGCAGGTCCTTGGCCTTTTCCCCGCCAAGGACGCTTTTCCCCGACTTACCCGCCTGAACGATCCGCTTTACCGTGGCGTACCGGACTTTGAAGAATTCATCGAGGTTGTTGGAAAAAATCCCAAGGAACCGGAGCCTTTCGATCAGGGGTACGCGTTTATCCGCACTTTCCTGCAAGACGCGCTCGTTGAACCGGAGCCAGCTAATCTCCCGGTTGATATATTGGTTTTTGTTCATCTGCTCATCTCAGTTGTGCGGGGAATACCAGCATCCGGGTCTTTCCCGAGGAGACTGCTTTCCAGGCGTCTGCCTGCAGGTCCAGGTAAACCAGGCCCGACGTGGGTACATTATCCACGGTTTTGTCCCCCCAGGTATTGGCAATATAGGTCATGGCGTGGTTGTGTCCAAAAACCATGACCCGGTTAAGGCCCTGGTCGAGCCCATGGACGAAATCGCGCACGGAGGTGCCCGAAAAATCATAGAGTTCTCGCTGCACCCGGAGTCTTTCCAGGGGGATGCCCAATTCGCGCATCAGGATCATGCAGGTATGCAGGGCCCGGTTGGCCGGGCTTGAGAACACGGCCTGGACCTCGGGAAGCCGGGTTGCAACAGCTGCGGCCACGCGGTGCGCATCGGAAATGCCCCGTTCCTTCAGGGGGCGGTCGGCGTCATCTGCATCGTAGTCCCAGGAGGATTTGGCGTGCCGGACCAGGATCAGTTCCTTCATAGTGCTATCGGGTTAGGGTGTTTTTATTGGTGGCTGCCGATCAGGGCGCAAGCCGTTCCAGCTTCCAGTCCCAGTCTTCCTGCAGGGTGTAGCGGAGGCGGTCATGCAACCTGTTGGGCCTTCCCTGCCAGAATTCAAGCGAAATGGGCCGTACCAGGAAACCACCCCAGTACGGCGGACGCGGGATCTCCCTGCCCTCATACTCCGCCTCGAGTGCTTTCAGGCCTTCTTCCAGGAATTCGCGGGAGGGGATCACTTCGCTTTGGCGCGAAACGATGGCCCCGAGCCTGCTCCCCTCCGGCCTGGATTCAAAATATCCGTCCGAAAGGTTTTCCGCAAGGCGTTCCGCCTCCCCTTTGATGATCACCTGCCGCTCCAGGTGCGACCAGTAAAACGAAAGGCATACCCGGGGATCCGCAGCGATGGCCCGTCCCTTTTCGCTTTCGTAATTGGTGTAGAAGATAAACCCCTCTGCCGTGTAGCCCTTGAGCAGGACCATCCGGTTTTTCGGGAACCCGTCTAACCCATTGGTAGCCACCGCCATGGCATTGGGTTCGTCGATACTCCCGCTTTCCTGTATCTCATAGAACCATTTGCGGAATAATTCCATGGGGTTGGAGGGCACCTCGACCTCGAGGAGTTGCTCCTTTTGATAGGTTTTCCGAAAATTTCCAAGGTCTTCCTGCATGGGATGGTTCTGGGGTTGAAAGATACGAACAAAGTTCGAAAAACTAAGGCCTTCCACCCGAACCAGCCCGGTCCGGACACAGCTACCATTCAAAGGTTTTGCCATCTTCGGCCAGGGAAACCCTGGGGAATACGGCAAGGGCTTCCTGCCGGAAGTCCTCGAGGTTGCTGTAACGGGTGGAATAATGGCCCAGCAGCAGTTCGCCCACCCCGGCATCCCGGGCAATTGCCGCAGCCTGGGCCGCCGTGGAGTGCTTCGTTTTTGCCGCCAGGTCGGCGTGGGCGTCAAGGAATGTCGCTTCATGGTAGAGGAAATCCACCCCTTTGATCAAAGGCACCAGGGAAGGTTTATAGGCGGTATCGCTGCAAAAGGCATAGCCTTTGGGAGGGGGAGGCGGCTCCGTCAGCAGGGCGTTGGGGACACGCTTCCCATCGGCGGCCGGGGCGTCGGCGCCCTGCTTTATCTTTTGGAAATACGCCTTATCGATGCCGTAGGCCTGTGCCACCTCCGGGCGCAGGGCCCGCTCCCCCTCCTTGAGTTCAAAATGGAACCCGTTGGTATAGACCCGGTGGTCCAGGGGAAGGGTCTTTACCCTGATCCGTCTGTCCTCAAAAATAACTTCTGGCTCCGTCCCCGTAAGCTCGTGGAAATGCAGGGGGTAGTTGGTCCAGGAATCCCCCAGTTTAAGCAGGAGGGTAATGGCTTCCTTAATTCCCGGGGGGCCATACAGGTGCAGGGGGTTTTCCCGACCCAGGAGCCTGAAGGTGGAAATCAGGCCTGGAAGGCCGAAAAAATGGTCCCCATGAAGGTGGGAGATAAAAATATGGTCAATCCTGGAAAAACGGACTTTAAACCTGCGTAGTTGCATCTGGGTCCCTTCCCCGCAATCGATCAGCAGCAGGTGCCCTCCCATGTGCAGCACCTGGGCCGTCGGGTGGGTTAAAAAGCGTGGGGTTGCCGCGTGGCACCCCATAATCTGCAGCTTTATCCGTCGGGCATCCCCCATAGGCTATAGGTCGAGGTCCCTTTCGATATCTTCCATTTCGATAAGGTCCCGGGCTTCCTGAAGGGTCGGCACCAGGTGTATCTCCTCGGGTACTTCGTCAAAAGGGATGGCCTCGCTGACCAGCACAAACGATTTCCCACGGCCGCGATGGCGGTTTGAAAGTTCCAGGAAATCGCGTACATCCCTTGGCCTGAAGGAGCTGAGGGAAGAGAGGTTGATGATCAGGTGGTCATCCCTGAGGCGCGGGTAGGCCTCCTCCAGGTTTGCCAGGAACGTATGCAGGGAAGTGCGTTCCTGCATCACGATGGTAGTATTTCCCTCTTTGTCGAAGATCATGGAAGCTTACTTGATTTTGGAGGCGAGCAGGTAGATGACCGCCATCCGTATGGCCACGCCATTTTCCACCTGGTTGAGGATGATAGACTGGCTGGAATCGGCCACATCGCTGGTAATTTCAACCCCCCGGTTGATCGGGCCGGGGTGCATGATCACAATGTCCCGATCGAGGCTGTCGAGCAGGGCTTTGTTGATCCCAAACTGGCGGGTGTATTCCCGGGTGGTGGGAAAATAGCTCATGTCCATCCGTTCATTTTGTATGCGCAGCATGTTGGCCACGTCACACCATTGAAGGGCGCGTTTGAGGTCGTGTTCCACGCCAATCCCAAGCGATTCCACATATTTGGGGATCAACGTCCTGGGCCCGCAGACCTTGACTTCGGCCCCCAGCATCTGCAGGGCGAAAATATTGGAAAGGGCTACCCGCGAATGTAGGATGTCGCCTACGATCACCACTTTTTTACCCCCAACCTCCCCCAGGCGTTCCCGGATGGAATAGGCGTCGAGCAGGGCCTGGGTGGGGTGTTCGTGCGCCCCGTCCCCGGCGTTTACTATGGATGCCTTCACGTGGTTGGAAAGGAAAATCCCCGCCCCCGGGTTCGGGTGCCGCATCACCACCATGTCGACTTTCATCGACAGGATGTTGTTGACCGTATCGATCAGGGTTTCGCCCTTACGCACCGAAGACTGGGCCGCCGAAAAATTAACCACATCGGCCGAGAGCCGCTTCTCCGCAAGTTCAAAAGAAAGGCGTGTACGGGTACTGTTCTCGAAAAAGATGTTGGCAATGGTCAGGTCCCGCAGGGAAGGCACCTTTTTGATCGGGCGCGCAAGGACCTCCTTGAAATGGTCGGCAGTTTCAAAGATCAGGTCCAGGTCGGACCGCTTCAGGTACTTGATGCCCAGTAAATGGCGTACGCTCAGTTCACTCATGCGCTTATTGGCTAACCAGGTAGACCGTATCTTCTCCTTCGTTCTCTTTCCAGCAGACCTTTACCCGCTCTTCTTTGATGGCATCCACCTGTCGGCCCCGGTAATCGGGCTGTATCGGCAGGTGCCTGCTGAACCTCCGGTCAATAAGGGTCAGCAATTCAATTTCCCCCGGGCGGCCAAAGGACTGCAGGGCCGTCAGGGCCGCGCGGATGCTGCGCCCGGTATACAGGACATCATCCACCAGGACCACCCTTTTCCCCTCCACCAAAAAATCGATCTGCGTGGTACTGGCTGCCAGGGTCTTATCGCCCCTCCTGAAATCGTCCCGGTAAAATGTAATATCCAAAAGGCCAAAAGGGATGTGGCGTACCTTATAGTCGTTTTGGAGCACGCCCAGGAGGCGTTTTGCCAGGAAGGTCCCCCGGGGCTGCAACCCGATCATGACGGAATTTGAAAAATCGAGGTGGTTCTCTAATAATTGGCAGGCCAGTCGGTGCAGGATGATATCGATTTCCCGGGAAGAGAGGAGCACTTTTTGACTCATTCGAGGTAGGCCCATAAGGTTCGGTTCACAAAAATATACAATTCCCCCTAATTCCGGGCCATACTCCGGCAAGGGATTGCATCCGGGGCCCGGGCACAAAAAAACCCCGGACACGCGTCCGGGGTTTTATCGTTGGATGGGGTCGCAACCTTACTTTTTCTTCTTGCTGCTGGCTTCCATCCGGTCTTTCAGCGCCTGCAACTGCTCGTTGGCATCCCCCAGGGTAGGCTTGGCCTCCTCAGAGGTGGTTGCCTTTTTCCGGGCAGCCCGTACATTGCGCTGTTCTTCCTCCTTGAAAATCGCGGTATGGCTGGCCACTACGCGCTTCAGGTCTTTGTTGAACTCGATGATCTTGAATTCCGCTTCCTCCCCGCGGCCCAGCTTGCGGCCATCCTCTTTTTCCAAATGGCGCTGGGGTACGAAGGCGGTAATGTCCTCGTTGAATTCCACGATGGCACCCTTGTCGACAATTTCCTTGATGGAGGACTTATGGACGGTCCCCTCAGCATAGTCATCCTCGTATTTATCCCAGGGGTTCTCCGTGGTCTGTTTGTGGCCCAGGCTCAGCTTGCGGCCATCCACATCCAGTTCGAGTACTTCCACTTCCAGAACGTCCCCTACGGTGACAAACTCCGAAGGGTGCTTGATTTTCTTGGTCCAGGAGAGGTCGGAGATATAAATCAGTCCGTCGATCCCTTCTTCCAGTTCCACGAAGACCCCGAAGTTGGTAAAGTTGCGGACGATCCCCTTGTGGCGCGAGCCTACAGGGTATTTTGAAGTGATATCGGTCCAGGGGTCAGGCGTAAGCTGCTTGAGGCCGAGGGACATTTTGCGATCTTCCCGGTCAAGGGTCAGCACCACGGCTTCCAGTTCGTCGCCCACTTTCACAAAATCCTGTGCGCTCCTCAGGTGGGTAGACCAAGACATTTCGGAAACGTGGATCAGTCCTTCCACGCCTTCGGCAACTTCAAGGAAAGCACCGTAATCTGCAATGACCACCACTTTTCCTTTCACCTTGTCGCCTACCTTGATCTCATCGCCGAGGGCATCCCACGGATGCTTTTCAAGCTGCTTGAGACCCAATTGGATACGCGACTTGTTGTCGTCGAAATCCAGGATCACCACATTGAGCTTCTGGTCGAGGTCGACCACTTCGCTCGGGTGGTTGATGCGGCTCCAGGACAGGTCGGTAATGTGCACCAGGCCATCCACGCCCCCAAGGTCGATGAAGACCCCGTAGGAAGTAATGTTCTTGACCACCCCTTCCAGCACCTGGCCTTTTTCGAGCTGGCTGATGATTTCCTTTTTCTGTTCCTCGATATCGGCTTCGATCAGCGCTTTGTGGGATACCACCACGTTTTTGAATTCCTGGTTGATTTTCACCACCTTGAATTCCATGGTCTTCCCAACATACTGGTCGTAATCGCGAATCGGTTTGACGTCGATCTGCGAGCCCGGCAAGAAGGCCTCGATGCCGAAAACATCGACGATCATCCCTCCTTTGGTACGGCATTTCACAAACCCGGTCACCACCTCTTCCTTCTCATAGGCGGTGTTGACCCGCTCCCAGGCTTTGATCGTGCGGGCTTTGCGGTGCGAAAGCACCAGTTGTCCGCTGCGGTCTTCCCGGATATCGATCAGGACTTCCACCTTATCCCCTACTTTCAGGTTGGGGTTGTAACGGAATTCGTTCAGGGAAATCACCCCTTCCGATTTCGCGTTGATATCGATGATTGCCTCCCGGTCGGTCAGGTGGGTTACAATACCCTCCACGACCTCCTCGTCGGCGGTATCCACAAAATTGCGGGTTACCAGCTCTTCGAATTCCTTCAATTTCTGGTCTTCGACCCGTTCAATCCCTTCCTCGTACTTATCCCAATCGAAATTTTCGAGGAATTCCTGAGGATCCTGTTGTTGGGCCGGCGCTTCTGCCTGGGTGGTTTCCACCGCTCCGGCGATTTGTTCTTCTTCAGCCATGTGCTGAGTTATGGTTTGTATTCCAAGGTATTCAGGAGCCCGACAGATGCCCTGGAAGCTGTTCTACATATTTTTATTCTTACCCTTTTCCTCCTGATTCCCTGTCAAAAAGGTGTGCAAAAATACAACATTTATCGGGTTTCGCCAACATTATTTTTTGGTTATCCTCCGCAAAGGCTTCCGGGTTTTTGACGCATAATTCGTATCTTTAGGGGCATTAGCAAACCACAAAACACCTTTTATTCATGAGCGCAAAAGACAAGTACCAGGCTGTACTCGACCTGGGGGAAACACTAGGGGCGAAAGACGGTAAAGTATCAGAGGAAAACGGAGTCCTTAAAATCAAGGGTACGGTGAAAACCCCTTATGAAAAAGACATCCTTTGGGATAAAATCAAAGCCATCGGGGGGGAAAACCCTTCGGATATCCTGGCCAATATTTTGGTTGAGGATTCCTCGGTCTACCACAGGCACGAGGTGAAATCGGGGGAATCCCTGAGCAAAATCGCGAAACACTACTATGGGGACCCCATGAAATACCAGCGGATTTTTGAAGCGAACCGCGACATCCTGAACAACCCGGACCTGATCCATCCCGGGCAAAACCTGGTGATCCCAAACCTCTGAACCACAGCTGATTCAACAATCAGGCGCCCCTTATCCGGGCGCCTGATTTGTTTTTTCGATAATTCTCAGCGCATGGGCATGGATGCGCTCGAATTGCTCCTCCAGCCCCATATCACTGTTGTCGAAGAGTATGGCGTCCTCCGCCTGCCTTAAAGGGGAAACCTCCCTGTGGGAGTCGAGGTAGTCGCGCTGCCTGACGTTTTTCAGCACCGCTTCGTAACTGACCTGATCACCCCGATCCAGCAATTCCTTATACCTGCGGGCCGCCCTGATTTCAGGGGAAGCCGTCATGAATATTTTCAATTCGGCTTCGGGGAGTACTACCGTGCCGATGTCGCGACCGTCCATAACCACTCCCCGGTTGCGGCCCATTTCGCGTTGGAGTTTCACCAGCTTCTCCCTGACACCGCCAATGGCGGAAACCTGGCTTACGTGGCTTGAAACCTCGATGGTTCGTATTTGCTTTTCGACATTCTCCCCGTTCAGCCGGATTTCAGACCGCCCGTTATCGGGGTTCAGGGCAAAATCGAGGTCAACCCCCCTTAGGCGTTCCACAAGTTTTTCCGCGTCGGGCTGCCCATTCAACAGGCCTTCCCTGAGGGCAAAAAGGGTGACGGCCCGGTACATGGCGCCGGAGTCGATATAAATGTAGCCGAGGGATTTTGCCAGTTGTCTGGCAAGGGTGCTTTTGCCAGTGGAAGAGTAGCCGTCTATGGCTATGGAAATCTTGCGCATGTGCAAAAATAAGGAATTAAACCGCTGCAAACAGCGGCCCGGGGGCACCATGGTGTCCCCGGGCCTGCCGGGTGGCTACAATTTTTTGGGGTTCTTCACCTTCTGGGAAGTAATCGCAATGTCGATCACCTCCATCATGTCCTTTACAAAATGGAAGGTAAGGCCCTTGAGGTAATCCTCCTTGATTTCCTCCACATCGCGCCGGTTCTCCTCACACAGGATAACCTCCCTGATCCGCGCCCTTTTGGCCGCCAGGATTTTTTCCTTGATCCCCCCTACCGGCAATACTTTCCCCCTGAGGGTGATCTCCCCCGTCATCGCCAGGCTGCGCTTCACCTTACGCTGGGTAAAGAGGCTGACCAGGGAAGTCAACATCGTAATGCCCGCACTGGGGCCGTCCTTGGGGGTTGCCCCTTCGGGTACGTGGATGTGTACGTTATATTTCCCGAACACCTCGGGGTCAATCCCCAACTCCTCAGCATGCGATTTGATATATTCCAGGGCGATCGTCGCGGATTCTTTCATGACCTGCCCCAGGTTACCGGTGATATTCAGGGTACCCTTTCCCCTGGACAGGATGGATTCAATAAACAGGATGTCGCCGCCCACGCTGGTCCAGGCCAGCCCGGTGACCACCCCGGCCACCTCGTTGCTCTCGTATTTGTCGCGCAGCATCCGGGGGGCGCCCAGTACCTTCTCGATATCCGCATCGGTTACCTTAACGTCATACGGTTCTTCCGTGGCAATGTTCTTGGCGGCATGGCGGACCATTTTGGCCAGCTGCTTTTCAAGCCCCCTTACCCCTGATTCCCGGGTATAGCCCTCCACGATTTTTTCCAGCTGCCGCTTGCCGATCTTCAGGTCCTTTGTGGTCAGGCCGTGCTCCCTGAGCTGTTTGGGCAAAAGGTGCCTCCGGGCAATCTCCACCTTCTCCTCAATGGTGTATCCGGTCACATTGATGATTTCCATCCGGTCGCGCAGGGCAGGCTGTATACTCGACAAGCTGTTCGCCGTGGCGATGAACATCACTTTAGACAGGTCGTACCCCATTTCCAGGAAGTTATCGTGGAATTCCGTATTCTGCTCCGGGTCGAGTACCTCCAGCATGGCGGAGGAAGGATCCCCCTGGTAGCTGCTGGAAAGCTTGTCGATCTCATCGAGGACAAATACCGGGTTCGAGGTCCCTGCCTTCCGGATACTCTGCAGGATGCGCCCGGGCATGGCGCCGATATAGGTCTTCCGGTGCCCCCGGATTTCGGCCTCATCGCGTAGCCCCCCCAGCGACATCCGGATGTACTCCCTCCCCAGGGCCTCGGCCACAGATTTGCCCAGGGATGTTTTTCCCACCCCGGGGGGTCCGTACAGGCAAAGGATGGGCGATTTCATGTCTTTCCTCAGTTTGAGGACGGCGAGGTATTCGACAATGCGCCTTTTGACGTCCTCCAGGCCATAGTGGTCCCGGTCCAGGATGCGTTCGGCCCGTTTCAGGTCGAACTGGTCTTCGGAATAGTGGTCCCAGGGGAGTTCCAGCATCAGGTCCAGGTAATTCCGCTGTATGGAATATTCAGCTACCTGCGGGTTCATGCGCTGTAGCTTGGCCAATTCCCGCTCGAAATGTTCCGCTACTTTTTCATTCCACTGCTTCTCCTGTGCACGCGCCTCCATTTCCTCGATCTCCTCGTCGTAGGAAACGCCCCCGAGCTCTTCCTGTATGGTCTTCATCTGCTGGTGCAGGAAATACTCCCGCTGTTGCTGGTCCATATCGGAGCGGACGCGGGATTGCAGTTCATTGCGAAGCTCCAGTTTCTGGAGTTCCAAATTCAGGTGTTTCAGGGTGGCCATGGCCCGTTCCTGCAGGTTCCCGATTTCGAGGAGCTCCTGTTTTTCGGCTACAGTGAGGTTTAGGTTGGAGCAGACGAAATTGATCAGGAAAGAGTTGCTCTGGATGTTCCGGATGGCAAAGGCCGCCTCACTGGGTATATTGGGGTTATCCTTAATAATCTTCAGGGCGAGTTCCTTGATGGACTCAATGATGGTGATGAATTCCACCCCCGCCTCATCGGGCCGCTCCTCTTCCGCCTCCCTGATGGTGGCGGTGAGGTAGGGCTCCTCGGTAAGGACTTCGGCAATCTCGAAACGCTTTTTCCCCTGGATGATGACCGTGGTATTCCCATCGGGCATCTGCAGGACCCTTAGGATGCGCGCTACCGTGCCCAGGGTATTGATGTCCTGTATTCCTGGATTTTCCACATTTTCGTCCTTTTGCGACACCACCCCGATCACTTTGGGGCCCGAATTGGCATCCCGGATCAGGTGGATGGACTTGTCCCTGCCCGCCGTTATGGGGATAACGACGCCCGGAAAGAGCACGGTATTGCGCAACGGGAGTATGGGCAGGGTCTCCGGGAGCTGCTCATTGTTCATCTCTTCTTCATCCTCTGGCGTCAGCAGGGGAATGAGTTCGGAGTCCTCCCCCACTCCCTGAAGCGACAGATTGTCAATTGCCATAAATTTTGTTCTCGACATACGCTTGTTTTCAGTCATTCTGTCACCTACGGACAGTATTGTGATGTTCCGGCCGGGCCTTCTTCCGGCGCATTCGCCTGGTCTTCCTCCTAAAAAGCCGTGTTTTAGCCCCTCCTACACCCTATTTGGGGCAATTCCTGTGCCAAGGCTGAAATTTTGGACAGGCCAAACTGTAACAATGCGTAATTTAAACCATCTATAAAGCAAATGATCACTTTTTGAGCCAACAGAAAGAAGATATTGACGTATTGCTGCAGTCCTGCAAGCTAGGGGACCGACGGGCACAAATGGAGGTTTACGACCGGTATTACCGCGCCATGTACAACACCGCGGTACGGATCGTGAAAGACCCTGCAACAGCTGAAGATATTATGCAGGAATCCTTCCTCAGCGCCTTTACCAGGTTACACACCTTTAAAGGGGAGGTGACCTTTGGTTCCTGGCTGAAACGGATTGTTATCAACAACAGTATCCACCACTACCGGAAACAGCAGAAACGACAGGAAGTGGGACTTGAAAGTGTATTGTACAAGGTCGAAGATAACGACGGGGCTTCCACGGATCATGGAAGTACGGAACGAATGGCTCAAAAAGTGATGGAAACCATGAAACAGCTTAAGGACAGCTACCGCGTTTCTTTGACCTTACACTTGATTGAAGGCTATGACTACGAAGAGATTTCCGAAATCATGGACATCAGTTATGGAAACTGCCGGACGCTGATCTCCCGTGCCAAGGAAAGCCTCAGAAAGAAATTAACCGCACCACAGGTATGAAACAAAACCAGGACATCGAAAGCCTTTTTAAAGCCCTTGAGGGGCAGCTCGACCGGGAGGAGGCACCCGAAGGCCATCGCGAACGCTTCCTGCAGCGTCTGGAATCGGGAAGTACCCCGGGTACAGGCAGGGGGCAGCCCTGGTGGAGGCACCTTTCCGTGGCCGCCGCGGCGGTCCTGCTCCTCGCGGCCACTGCCTTCCTTTGGCTCCCCGGGCCTTCCCCGGAGCAACAGGTAGCTGAAATTTCCCCGGAGGTTTCCCAGACGTCCAACTACTTTGCCGGAATGGTATCCCGACAGGTACAGGAACTCCGCCAATTGGAAAACCCGCAGACCCGGCCGCTGATTGAAGATACCTTAAAGCAGCTGGAAGCCCTGGACCGCAGCTACCGCCAACTGGAGGAAGACCTCCTTGCCGGGGGCAACAGTAAAATGATCCTCGGGGCGATGATCCAAAATTTCCAGACCCGCATCAGCCTGTTGCAGGAAGTAATGAAAGAAGCAGAACGCGTAAATCAATTTAAAAATCAAACCGATGAAAATAGTTCCCTTTAAGTTAGCAATCGCCTTTTTGATCGCCCTTGCCCTCCCTTCAACCGGGCGTGCCAACGACGTGATAGCAAGGCATACCGAGGAGAAAACCATTAAAAAAGAATTCGCAGTCAACCCCGATGCCCTGTTGAAAATCGACAACAGCTATGGCAACCTGGTGCTCAGTTCCTGGAACGAAAACCGGGTGGTCATCGAAGTCCACATCACCGTAACCGGAAGCAACGAGAGCCGGGTGGCGCGAAAACTGGAGGAGATCACCGTCGATTTTGAGGCTTCCCCGGGAATGGTTTCGGCAAAAACCCTGTTTAACCGGGGTTCCGGCTGGAACTGGAAGGGGAATAACGTAAACATGCAGGTCAACTACAACATCAAGCTACCGGTAAAAAACAGCATCAACCTGAGCAACGACTACGGCGGTATTACCCTCGACCGGATCGACGGGCATGCCAAAATCAGCTGCGACTACGGACGGGTGGACCTCGGGGAGCTGCGCGGGCGGAACAACCAGCTCAGCTTCGACTACCTCTCCAAATCGCGGATCGGGACCATGAACAGCGGGGAAATCAGGGCCGATTACTCGCGGTTCACCCTGGAGAAAACCGGGGCGCTGGTCCTGAAGGCCGACTATACCGATGCCACCCTGGAATCGGTGGAAACCCTGGAATACGCCTGCGACTATGGCTCCCTTGAAGTGGGCGGGGCGCGGGACATTACCGGAAAGGGTAACTATATCAGCGTGCGCCTGGGGACCGTACAGGGCAATGTGGACATCAATGCTGACTACGGCAGCATCGGCATCGACCGGATGGCTCCCGAGGCCGGTAACATTACCCTGTCCACGCAATACACGGGTATAAAAATTGGGTACGACCCCGGTTACCATTTCGATTTTGAAATCAGCACGGAATACGCCGGCGTCAGTGGCAGGGAACCCCTGGAAATGAAGGTGAGCCGCGAGAAATCGAGCGAGCGCTACTACAGCGGGTACCACGGGACCGCCGATAGCGGAAACCGCGTAAGCATCCGGAGCCAATACGGCAACATCTCCCTGAAAAAGAATTGAACACCCTTAAAAACATAAAACTCATGAAAAAAATACACTTGTTTGGCCTTTGCATGCTCCTGGCGCTGCCGGCCACCGCCCAATGGGGAAAGAAAATCAAAGGAAACGGGAACCGGGTTACCGAAACGCGGGATGTAGGTTCCTATGAGGAAGTCTCCGTGGCAGGCTGGTTCGACGTGGAGCTGGTCAGCGGGCAGGAAGGGACCCTGGAGGTAGAAGGCGATGAAAACCTTTTGGAACACCTGGTCACGGAAGTCAAGAACGGAACGCTGGTTATTAAAACAGAATCCGGGTATAACCTGCAACCCTCTTCCTGGAGGTCGGATGGCATCCTGATTACCGTACCTGTGCAGGATCTCAGCGGGGTATCCCTTTCCGGGTCTGGCGACATCCGCGGAAAGACCAGGCTGGAAGCGGAAACCTTTTCCGCCGTCATGTCGGGTTCAGGCGACATTGAGCTCGAGGTATACAGTGAGCAAGTGGAGGCCACCCTGTCGGGTTCCGGGAACCTCATTATGAGGGGGCGGAGCGGGAGCCTGACCGTAAGTGTTTCAGGTTCCGGGGATGTGGATGCCTATGGCCTGGAAGCCCGTTCGGTGGATGCCTCGGTATCGGGTTCTGCCGATATCCGGGTCACCGTCACCGGGTCCCTCAAAGCCAGGGTTTCCGGTTCGGGCGACATTCACTACCGGGGTAACCCTGAAACCATCGACAGCAAATCGGCAGGTTCGGGGGATGTAAAAAAAGGATAACCCGCAGGGTCAAAAACAGGATCCCCGGGGCCGGATTGGCCTCAGGGATTTTTTTTTGAGGGTACGCGGAGCAAAAGCAACATGCCCCCTATAAAGAATACCCCGAGGAAAATGGTGGCATTGCGCATGCTCCCCGTGAATTGAGCCACCATCCCGTAGAGGAAAGTCCCGATGACGATCCCGATTTTTTCTGCCACGTCGTAAAAGCTGAAAAAGGAAGCGGTATCCCGGGTCTCAGGGATAAATTTTGAATAAGTGGACCTCGAAAGCGCCTGTATGCCCCCCATGACCAGGCCCACAATTCCGGCCGCCACATAGAAATCCATGGGGGTGACCAGGAAATACGCATAGATGCAGATGGCAACCCACATCAAATTGATGGCCACCAGTACCGGGATATTCCCAAAGGCCCGGGAAGCCCGGGCGGTAGCGGTAGCCCCGGCAATGGCGACCAACTGGATGAGCAGGATACTCACGATAAGCCCCGTGGTGCGCTCGGAATCGGACCCCCATGCAATTTCCTCTTCCCCAAAGTACGTGGCGATCAGCATCACGGTTTGTACGGCCATGCTGTAGACAAAGAAAGCAGTCAGATAGGCCTTCAGGGTTGGGGTATTGCCCAATTGCCCCCAAACTGAGCGCAATTCGCGAAAGCCGTTAAAGACGATGTTGGTAGGGTTGCCCTCCCGCTTGTTCCCGCGGGGCAGGTAATGGAAGGAATACTGGCTGAACAGGATCCACCAGACGCCCACCGAAACGAAGGAATAGCGCATGGCCCGCATGGCCGCAGGTTGACCGGGGTCGTCCGAAATGCCAAAACTACCGGGCTCCATGACCATGGCCAGGTTGAACAGCAGCAAGATCACGCTCCCAACATACCCCAGGGAAAACCCTTTGGCACTGATGCGGTCCTGTTGTTCGGCGAAGGCGATATCTGGGAGATAAGAATTGTTGATGGCAAAACTGACCCAGAACCCAACCAGGCCCATGAAGTAGCAAAGGAGCCCGAAATAGATGGATTCGAGGGAAAACCAGTATAACCCCATGCAGGAGAGCCCCCCCAGGTAACAGAAAAAGCGCATGAACACTTTTTTGTTCCCCAGATAATCGGCAATCCCGGAAAGCAGGGGGGTGATCAGGGCGATAAACACAAAGGCGGCCGAAGTCACATAACTGATCAGGGGTGCCCTGGCGATCTCCCCCCCGAAAACCGTAACTTTTTCCACCCCTGCAAGGCGAAAAAGGGCCCCGTAGTAAATGGGGAAAATGGCAGAGGCAATTACCAGGCTGTACACCGAATTGGCCCAATCGTAGAAGGCCCAGGCGTTAAGCAGTTTTTTGCTTCCTTTTGGGAGCAGGCGACTCGGCATAGGCAACCCTTTTAGACTGATTCCCCGGGGAAGATACGATAATTCCCCTGCGGCGCCTCCTTACTGGAAGGTGGTGACCCCGAATTTACGGGCTTCCGCTTTAGCCTCCGGCGCCCACTTCATCAGGTTGTTGATCCGGGTATCATTGGAAGGGTGCGTGCTGAGGAATTCCGGTGGGGCCCCCTGGCTGTTGGCCTTCATCCGTTTCCAGAGTTCGGCCGCCTGGTCAGGGTCATACCCGGCGATGGCCATAATCCGCAGGCCGATCAGGTCCGCTTCCGTCTCATGGCTCCGGCTGAAGGGCAACATGACCCCCACGGAGGAGCCCACCCCATAGGCCATGTTGAACGCATTCCTTTTTTCAGGGTCCTGGATGGCCACATTGCCGGCTACGGCTCCCAGGGTTTGAAGGGTACTGGCACTCATGCGCTGCGCCCCGTGGTCGGCCAGGGCATGGGCCACTTCGTGCCCCATCACCACGGCGATCCCCGTTTCATCCAGGCAGATGGGTAAGATCCCGGTATAGAACACGATTTTGCCCCCCGGCATACACCAGGCGTTTACGGTTTTGTCATCGACCAGGGTATACTGCCAGCGGTAATCCTTGAGGTAACCCGGATGGCCATTGGCGGTAAGCCAGCGTTCGGCCGCCTTGGCAATGCGCTGGCCCACCCGGGTGATCATGGCAGCCTCCTCGGTCCCCGTAACCACCTTGTTTTCCTGAAGGAACTGGTCATACTGGGCAAAGGCGGTCGGAAAAAGGCTTTGGTTGCCGTAAAAGTTCAGGGTGCTTTTTCCGGTGAAGGGATTGGTCTTGCAGGCCACTACCCCGAGGAAAATCAAAAGGGTAAGCACTATTTTTCTCATATCCGGATTTTTTTTGTCTCCTAAACCCGAAAATTAAAAAATATCTCCTATCCCCGAATAACCAGTGAAGTGAAATTTTTGTCGACCTCGATGGTGTTGTCCCCGTTAAGGCGTACATCGTTCAGGTTAACAGGCTCATTGTCTACCTGTATCTTGCGGATTCGGAAGGGGAGTCCGATCAGGTTCACCCTGAAGGTGGAATACGGGGTGATATACGTACCGTCTTTGTACTGTTGGATAATAAGCTCCTTCTCCTTGCCGGTGAGCTTGAAGTTCCTTAGGCTGTATTCCCCCTTTTTATAGTCGTAGCCATCCTGTGCATCCTCGTACAGGGTCGATTGTTCCGACCCCAAAAGGAAATAGGTGTTCAGGGTGAGCTGCTCCATCTTTACCTCCCCCACATATTGCTGAACGGGGAATTTGGGGATCATGGCCCCGGCCTTGATGAAGATCGGGATTTTGTCGATGTCGGCAACGACCCATTTCTCCATCCCGCCATCGACCACCTCGCCGGTCCAGTAGTTGTGCCATTTCCCCCGGGGGATGTACATGCGGCGGCCCTGGGCATTGGGTTCCTGGATGGGGCATACCAAAATCTGGTCGCCACAGAGGAATTCATCGGTGCGGAAATGGGTTTGGTGGTCTTCCTGGTCGTAGTACACCAGGGATTTCAACATGGGGACCCCTTCCCGGATATATTTCCAGAACATGGTATAGAAATAGGGCAGCAACTGGTAGCGCAACTCGATGAACTTCCTCACGATGCCCGTAACCTCTTCATCGAAGGACCAGGGCTCCTGGTCGCCGTGGTCGCCGCTGGAATGAACCCTGCAGAACGGGTGGAAGATCCCCATTTGTATCCAGCGGGCAAACAACTCCCCATTGGGCTGCTCGGCGAACCCGCCGATGTCAGACCCGGCAAAGGACATCCCGCTCATGCAAAGCCGCTGTACCTGGATATTGGCCAGCCAGAGGTGTTCCCAGGTCGCTACATTGTCGCCGGTCCAGGTGCTCGAGTAGCGCTGCGTACCGGCATAGGCGGCCCTGGTGATCACGAAGGGGCGTTTGGGGAAAACGTATTTTTTTACCCCATGGTAGGTGGCCCGTACCATTTGCATGCCATAGATGTTGTGCGCCTTGCGGTGGCTGCACGGGTGGCCGTCGTAATCATGCCGGGTATCCAGGGGGGCTGTTTTGCTGGGGACCTCCATCACGGCAGGCTCATTCATGTCGTTCCAGACCGCATGAACCCCGGAATCCTGGATCAGGCCCTTGTACAACTCGGCCCACCATTCCCTGACCTCCGGGTTGGTGAAATCGGGGAAACTACAGGGGCCGGGCCATACCTTGCCCTGCATAATGGGGCCGTCGGCCCTTTTGCAGAAATAATCCTTTTCCAGGGCCTCACGGTACACCCAGTAATTCCGGTCGACCTTGATCCCCGGGTCGATCATGACCACGGTTTTGAACCCGTCTTCCTCCAGTTCCGAAATCATGCGTTTGGGGTCCGGGAAATGCTCCCGGTCCCAGGTAAAGCACCGAAACCCGTCCATATAATCGATATCGAGGTATATGGCATCGCAGGGGATCCTCAATTTGCGGAAGGTGGTGGCGATCTCCTTCACCCGGCTCTCGGGGTAATAACTCCATTTGGACTGGTGGAAGCCAAGGGCCCACAGGGGCGGGAGTTCGGGGGTGCCAGTCAGGTCGGTGTAGGCGCTGACCACCCGGCGCATCTCCGGGCCGTAGAAAAAATAATAGTTCATTTCCCCCCCATCGGCCCAGAAACTGGTGATGTTCCTCCGCTCATGGGAAAAATCGAAATGCGTACTGAAAGAATTGTCGAAAAAGATCCCGTAAGCGATATTGTTGTGCAGGCCCACGTAAAAAGGGATGGCCTTGTAGAGGGGTTCCTGGTCCTTACTGTAGGCATACTGGTCGGTCACCCAGTTCTGAATGCGCTTGCCTTTCAGGTTGGTATGGGTGGCCTTGTCGCCCATGCCGTAAAACGATTCCGCGGCCTGGGCGACCTTGCTCATCTTCACCGTATTGCCACCGAACTCGTAGTTTTCCTCCCAATGGAACCCTAGTTCATCTTCGTTGATCACGCGGCCCTCAAGGTCGGAAATTTGAACCCGCAGGCTGGCTTTATCCACGGTAACCCTGAGCTTGGAGGTATAAATCAGGTAATCTGTTTCTGTCTCCTCCTTGCGGATTTCATCGAAGCCCCTGCTGTGGTTCGGGCTGATGGCATAGGAAAAATCGGGTTCGAAAACATGGTCCGTGGCATAGCGGAACCTCAGCACGCTGTTGCGCAGGATGGTCAGCTCCAGGATGACCCCGTTTTCTGTGGTAAAATAGAATTTATCGGTATCCTTTCGAAACTCCACAACCTGTTTGGGGTACAGGTTGCCTTTGTATTCCAGCTCGGTATTGGTAATCATCTGTCTTGGTCCGTTTGTAGCCCGACAAAAGAAAGACAAAACGGTCAAAAACCGAAATCTTCGGGCTCCCAAATATGAACTACATCGTTTGCGTCCCTGGTTTACCTGAAAATAACGACCCCCAGGGGCGGCAGGTTCACGGAAATAGACCGTTCAAAACCGTGCCAGGGGGTCCTGGAAACCTTTGCTACGCCATTTTCCATGCCACTTCCCCCATACCGGGCGGCATCCGAGTTGAAGAGCTCCTTCAGCTGCCGGGTTTTGGGCACCCCGATCCGGTATCCCTCCCGGGGCACAGGGGTAAAGTTGCAGGCCACTATGAGGTCGTCGCGGGAATCCTTGCCCTTGCGGATGAAGGTGAGGACGGAATTTTCCCAGTCCCCGTAATCGATCCACTGGAATCCTTCCGGGCTGAATTGCTTTTCGTAGAGGGCAGGCTGGCTGCGGTACAGGGTGTTCAAATCCTTCACCAGGCCCTGTATCCCCTTATGGAAATCGTACTGCAGCAGGTGCCAGTCGAGGCTGTGCTGGAAATTCCATTCCGAGGACTGCCCGAATTCCCCTCCCATGAACAGGAGGTTGGTGCCCGGGTGGGTGAACATATATCCAAACAACAGGCGCAGGTTGGCAAAACGCTGCCATTCGTCCCCTGGCATGCGATACAACAGGGATTGCTTGCCATAAACGACCTCATCGTGGGAAAAGGGCAGCATGAAGTTTTCCGTAAAGGCATAGGTCATGCTGAAGGTGAGGTCATTCTGGTGGTGTTTCCGGTAAATGGGTTCCTTTTTGAAATACTCCAGGGTATCGTGCATCCAGCCCATCATCCACTTCATCCCGAACCCAAGCCCGCCAAGGCTCACCGGCCTGGAAACCATGGGAAAAGAGGTGGATTCCTCGGCTATGGTCTGCACCCCTGGGTAATGGCCATAAACCTCTGCATTCAGCTCCTTCAGGAAGGATATCGCGTCCAGGTTTTCCCGGCCCCCGTAGATATTTGGCTCCCATTCCCCCTCTTCCCGGGAGTAGTCGAGGTAGAGCATGGAGGCCACAGCGTCGACCCTCAGGCCGTCGATGTGGTACTGGTCGAGCCAGAAGAGGGCATTGCTGATCAGGAAGGCCCGGACTTCGTTCCGGCCATAGTTGAAGATCAGGCTTTTCCAGTCGGGGTGGTATCCTTTCCTCCGATCGGGGTGCTCATAGAGGTGCGACCCGTCAAAAAAGCCAAGCCCATGGGCATCTTCCGGGAAGTGGGAGGGCACCCAGTCGAGGATCACTCCTATACCGTTCTGGTGCAGGGCATCCACCAGCAATTTGAAATCTTCCGGCTTTCCGAACCGGGAGGTCGGGGCAAAATACCCGGTGAGTTGGTAGCCCCAGGAGGGATCATAGGGATACTCCATAATGGGCATCAACTCCACATGGGTAAAGTTCATCTCCTTCACATAGGCCACCAGTTCGGTCGCCAGTTCCACGTAGGAAAGGAACCGGCCCCCCTTGCCGCGCCTCCACGAGCCCAGGTGTACCTCATACACCGAAAACGGCTGGTCGAGGCTGTTGTGCGCTGCCCGGCTTTGCATCCAGGCGGCATCCTTCCAGGGGTAATTCGCCTCCCATACGACCGAAGCGGTCTTCGGGGGCGCCTCGCAGTAGCGGGCGAAGGGATCGGCCTTTTCCGTCTTGATGTCGTTGTGATGCGAATGGATTTTATATTTGTAGAGGGCCCCCCGTTCCACCCCGGGGATAAATCCTTCCCAGATCCCGCTCTGGTCCCAGCGCACATTGAGGGGATGTTCACCCTCCAGCCAGTAGTTGAACTCGCCGACTACGGAAACCGCCTTGGCCGAAGGCGCCCAAACGGCAAAATACACCCCCTTTACCCCATCGACCTCTGTCAGGTGGGAACCGAGTTTTTCATAGAGGCGGAAATGCTTCCCGGCCTTGAATAATTCAATGTCGAAATCCGAAAACAAACTGTGGGGGACAACATTTCCCATATTTTTCCTTTAGTTTTTATCGTTGATAATGCTGCGGATGCCTTCCAGGGGGATCACAGCCCAGTGCGGGCGGGAATTCATTTCATAGCCCAGTTCATAAACGGCTTTTTCCAGCATACAGTACTTGAGCAGGAAAATGCGCTCCGCGCTGTAGCCGATATCGATGTTATGGACCTGGATCAGTTGCACATAGGTTTCCATGAACACCCCGGTAAAATAGCGGTAGAGCAGTTCCCCGGCCCTGAACAGGGCCTCTCTTGAATACGGGTATTCCCCCTCGTGGTTGAAGATGGTGGCATAAACGGCATAGTGGAACGACCTGAAAATGCCCGCGATGTCCTTCAAGGGGGGCTGCTTGACCTTCCGGTCGCGAATGGTGCTTTCCGGTTCCCCCTCAAAATCGAGGAGGTAAAAATCGTCGCCCTGAACCAATACCTGGCCCAGGTGGTAATCGCCATGGACCCTGAGGCGTTCCCCCTTCAATTTGGTCCAATCAAAATTCACAAAGCGTTTGCGGATTTCATTTTTGCGTTCCAGGAATTCAGTGGCCAGCTCCAGGGTGGTCCCTTCCAGGCGGTGGAGGTTGTTTTCCACCGTATTCAGGCGGTTCTGGAACATGTACAACAGGCGGTTTTTGAGCCAAACCTCGTAGTCCCCGTTAAAGTGGGCGGGGGTGAAGGCCGTATCCTCGAACTCCGAGCCGAGCGCAATATGCATCTCAGCCGTGCGCTGCGCCAGTTTCTGAAGCTTCAGGAAAATGTTCAGGCCGGCCCAATCGATGATCTCGGGGGGTACTTCCCGTATTTTGAGCCGCTGGAACAATTCCACGTTGGGAAGGTTTTCCACATCGATGCCCTTGGCTTCCAGGTTAGAGAAGATTTTGTGGAGTTCCCCGAGCATAAATTCCCAGGCGTCGCCCTGGTTGGGGACCAGTTCCTGCATCAGGGCAATGGTGATATTGGCGTTGTCGGCATCCATGATGCTCAGGCTGCCCTGGTAGGCCGGGGTGTTCCTGTATCCCTTTCGCTCCGAAAGGAACCGGCTCATTTCGTAATCCGGGTTCTTGTCGGCATAAATCCTCCTGAAAAACTTGATCACGGACCGGCCGTTGATGATGATGGAGGTGTTGCTTTGTTCCAGGCCCATGAATTTGGACGATTCATAGGGTCCCGGCTCAAAGATCACACTCCGGTGGTACCGCACCCGGGTGGTATCATTGGGCTCCGCCGTCACAATCCGCTCGTAGACCAGCCTGCGGAAGGCCTCCAGGTTCACCGCATCGATGATAAACCCTTCAACGCCCCCGATGGTGACGGGCAATATGCGGTCCTTCTCCGCAAAACTCTCATCCGAGACAAAAGCGATGGGCAGGAAATAGTGTTGGAAAAACGCCTCTTCAAAATTGACCTCCAGCAACAACCCGTAATACACCTCTTCCCGCTGCTGTATCCGGAAATACTCTTGCAGCTCAATATATTTCAGGGTGCTGGACTTGCCGCCGTACCAGCGTTGCTGCTGTACGTAATTCTCGAGCACCTCGGAAAGGAACACCTTCATAAAGCCGCCCTCGTCCAGTAATTGTTCCCAGGGGACATCAAAGGTATAGGTGGTTTTCTTCGGGGCTTCGGCCGTCTTTTTCTCCATGGTCTTCGGCTTCTATCGGATGTGAAACAAGTGTATCGGCAGGTCGGGGTGCAGGGCGACATAGTTCCATTCTGCCTCCCAATGGTAGCTGGTATGGGTCATCAGGTCGTGGAGCTCCAGGCGCGTGCCGGCCCCAACCCCCAGGGCGTCGAGGGGAAGCTGTACATAGCCCTGCTGGGTATGATGGGGGTCCAGGCTGATGATGATCAGCAGGCGGTCCTGCCCCGGATCATCCCATTTGTAAAACGCAAGCATCTGCTGGTTCTCAAGCCCGCAAAAGCGGATGTTGTTGGTCTGTTGCAGGGCAGGGTGGGCTTTCCGGATCGCATTGAGCTTGCCGATAATGTGGGTCAGTTTGTTCTCCCGCCCCCAGTCCCAGTGCCGGACCTCGTATTTTTCAGAATCCAGGTACTCTTCCTTCCCCGGGTAGGGTTCTGTGACCATGTACTCGAAAACAGGGCCATAAATCCCGATATTCCCGCAGAGCGAAGCGGCCAGGGCATAGCGGATCATATGCATCGCCTCCCCCTGACCCTGCAAGTGGTAGGGGTTGATATCCGGCGTATTCGGCCAGAAATTCGGGCGGTAGTATTCCCGCATTTCCGACTGGGTGAGCTCGACCATATATTCTATGAGTTCCTGTTTCTGAACCCTCCAGGTAAAATAGGTGTACGACTGGCTGAAGCCCTGCTTGGCGAGCTGCTGCATCACCCGTGGCCGGGAAAAGGCTTCCGCCAGGAACAGGACATCCGGGTGCTTTTTCTTCACCTCGGCAATCAGCCAGTTCCAGAACCGATACGGCTTGGTGTGGGGGTTGTCGACACGGAAAATCCGGATCCCGAAGCCCACCCACTGCAGGGTTACCTCCAGGAGCTCTTTCCACAGGGCCTTGTACTGGGGGCTCTCAAACCAGAAATTGACAATGTCCTGGTACTTCTTCGGCGGGTTTTCGGCGTACTGGATCGTCCCGTCGGGCCTTTTCCGGAACCATTCCGGGTGGTCGGTGAGGTAGGGGTGGTCGGGCGCTGCCTGAAAGGCAAGGTCCATAGCCACCTCCAGGCCCAGTTCCCCTGCGGCGCGGATAAGGTTTCGGAAATCGTCCTCCGAACCCAATTCCGGGTGCAGGTGTCGGTGCCCCCCGAAACGGGAACCGATGGCCCAGGGAACCCCCGAGTCGCCTTCCTGCGCCCGGGTGGTATTGTTTTTGCCCTTTCGGTTTACCTCCCCGATAGGGTGTACGGGGGGGAGGTATACGGTATCAAAGCCCATATTGGCGATCCGGGGCAGGAGCCGCTCGCAATCCCTGAACGTTCCGTGCTTTCCGGGTTCCGCGGCGGCAGACCTCGGGAAAAATTCATACCAGGTGGAAAAATTCGCCCGTTTCCGGTCCACATATACCTGCAGGACCCTGGAAGTGTGCGCCAGGAAACGGGTCGGATACTTCAGGAACAGCCCGTGCAGGCGCTCGGAAACCGCCTCTGTCACAGCCTGTTCATAATCCCCTTCATTTTTAAACCAGGTGGCGAGTGTTTTTACGTATTCCCGGTCGGGGTTTTCGGCCTTACTGCCCACATACTCCAGGTACTGGATACCATCGAGCAGTTCGCTTTTCACGTGCTGCCCGTCGCGGATTTTGGCCTCGATACCGTGCTGCCAGTTCAGGGCATAATCTACCCAACCCCTTACCTTGTATTCGTAGAAGCCCTGACGGCTGACCGTAAAGGCGGCCTGCCACCGGTCGTTGGGCAGGGGTTCCATCCGTACTTCCTCCCACTTGCGGGCAGACTGGTGCTTGAATAGCACCTCCGCCTGGATGACATCGTGCCCGTCGGGGAGGACGTCGGCCGATACCACGACCTGTTCGCCCACTACCCGTTTGATAAAGAATTTCCCACAATTGATCTGGGGCCGGAGGTCATCGATCACCACCCGTTCTTGCTGCATCATAGGTTTATCGGTGCTTTTGCGATTTAAGTTGGTTTTAAAGATATAAATTAAAGTGGTATTTGCCTCCCGGCGGGCGCGGGCCACCCCCGGGGCGGCCCTTTCCCGTCGCCGCCAGGCCGCAGGGCCTATCCCACCTCATCGATGGAGATCACTGCCTGGTCGCGTACCCTCAGGGTCAGCAACCCGGAAAGGATCATGGCCCCTCCCCCGACGATAAGGGCATAGACAGGCTGGTTCCCGAAGAACTGGTTGACGATAAACCCGAGGAGGGTGGCTGCCACCATCTGGGGGATGACGATAAAGAAATTAAACACGCCCATATAATACCCCATCTTTTTGGGCGGAAGGGCACCGGCCAGCATGGCATAGGGTACCGAAAGGATACTGGCCCAGGCGACCCCGACCCCCACCATGGAAAGCAGCAACCAGTTCGGGTCCGAAATGAAATAGACCGAAATCAGCCCCAGGCCTCCCAGCGTAAGCGCAAGGAGGTGGGTGATTTTCCGGCTGGTCATTTTTGCGAGCACGGGCAGCAGGAAGGCGACCAGGGCCGCCACCCCGTTGTATACCCCAAACAGGACGGTTACCCAGTCGGCCGCGTCGTTGTAGAGCGTTGTAGTGGTATCGCGGGCCCCGTATACATGCCCGGTAACGGCCTGGGTGGTATAGATCCACATGGAGAACAGGGCAAACCAGGAAAAGAACTGTACCCAGGCGAGCTGTTTCATCGTCCCGGGCATATACAGGAGGTCGGTCATGATAATGACAAACCCGTTGCGGCCGACTTTTCTGCGTACCCCCGAGGCTGCGAGGAAAAGGACACCAACCACGAAAATACCCACAGTGAGGATGTAGAGTTCCTTCTGCAGGCCATACAAGTAGGGAAGCAGGGTGGCACCCCCTCCCATGAGTACCATAGCCGTCCCGTAATGCCGCAGTTTCCGGATCCTGAGTTCGTTTTCTTCCGGCGTAAGTTCGGGCGGTACAGCTGCCTGGTCGTCTTCAAAGGCTTCCAGTTCTTCCGGGCTGTATTCCCTGGAACGGAAAACCGTCCATAGCACGGCCAGCAAAAAAACCAGGGCACCCATGTAGAACGACCATTTGACCGAATCCGGAATCACCCCCTCGGGGGCGGTATTGCTGATCCCGAGCCAGTTCGTGAAGACATAGGGCATTACGGACCCTACCACGGCCCCGATACCGATGAAAAAACTCTGCATGGCAAAACCCAGGGTCCGTTGCTCGGCAGGCAGGTTATCGCCCACAAAGGCCCGGAACGGTTCCATGGAGATGTTGATGGAGGCATCCATGATCCAGAGCATCCCGGCAGCCACCCAAAGGGAAGGGGAATTCGGCATGATGCACAGGGCCAGGGAAGCCAGTACCGCACCCACCAGGAAGTAGGGCCTCCGCCTCCCCAGGCGGGTCCAGGTGCGATCGGAGAAATAACCGATAATGGGTTGAACGACCAACCCGGTGACTGGGGCGGCGATCCAGAGGATGGGGATGCTTTCCACCTCGGCCCCGAGGGTTTCGAAGATTCGGGAGGTATTGGCATTTTGCAGGGCAAATCCAAACTGTATGCCCAGGAAACCGAAACTCATGTTCCAGATTTCCCAAAAGCTCAGGGTGCGTTTTTTCATAATGGTCAGGTGGAGTCGCCGGATTTTCAATAGCCCCGGATCCGACTCCGGAATAAATATAGTATTTTTCCCTTCAGAAGGAACACGGGGCCCTGTGCGGGTGGATATCCTAAAGCAGCGCCGTATAACCGCTTCAGCATCAGCACATTTATCGTGTAACCCCATTTTTGGAACGCTTTTTGCCTGAATAAAAACAGAAGGGCTGGAGCCCTGACTTTCAACTAAAATCAAACCCTTATGAAAAAATCCGCTTTACTTTCCGCTGTATTCCTTGCCCTTATTACCATTGCCTGCGAAGGGCCTACCGGACCTCCGGGCCCTCCCGGTTTCGACGGGCAGGACGGACTTGATGGGGTGAATATCCTGGGGCAGGTATACGAGATCACCGGCGATTTTACCCCTGCCAACAATTACTCCCTCTTCTCCGTATTTTCCGAAGATGCCCCTTCCGTGGAAGTCTTCGAAACGGACGTGGTGTTGGTGTACATCCTCTGGGAACAGTTTGACGACCCCACCGGCCCGATCGATGTCTGGAGGCTCCTTCCCCAGACCAGGCTGCTCAACCAGGGCATCCTGCAGTACAATTACGACCATACGTTTCTGGATGTTTCCATTTTCCTGGAGGCCGATTTTGACCTCGGTACCCTGCAGCCGGGGGACACGGACAACCAAACCTTCCGCATCGCCATCCTTCCCGCCGATGGGGCCGGTCTCGATACCAGCAACATGTCTGAGGTGCTCAACTACCTTAACGTGAAGGAAGGGGAAATCCCCCGGTTCCAGCTGGACTGAAACGCCTTCTGAAACCCCATGGAATGCCCCGCAAATTGCGGGGCATTTTTTTAGAATCCCGTACCTTTGAATCGCGGGGGAAACCCCCGCCAAAAAAAAATACGCTATGAAAAAAAACCTCTTATTCCTCGCCTTTGGCCTGCTGATGGGCTGTCAGGGCCAATCGCAAAAAAACGGTAACCCCACCGGGGAGACCACTTCCTACCCCGTATCTAAAACCGATTCCGAGTGGCGCGCCCAGCTCACCGACCTGGAATATTACGTCCTCCGCAAGGCGGGGACGGAAAGACCCGGAACCAGCGAGCTGCTCAAAAACAAACAAAAAGGAACCTATGTCTGCGCGGGCTGCGGCCACCCCCTGTTCAAAAGCGAACACAAATTCGATTCCGGCACCGGATGGCCGAGCTTCGACCGGGAGATCGAAGGGAATGTAGCCTACAGCGTGGATTACGAAATCGGGTACAAACGGACCGAGGAGCACTGCGCCCGCTGCGGGGGGCACCTGGGGCATGTTTTTGAGGATGGCCCCCGGGAAACCACGGGGATGCGGCACTGCATCAACGGGGCTGCCCTGAACTTTATCCCTGAAAATTAGCGGCTTGGCTTCATAGGAAAACCGACGGCATACCCGCAGGGCCTAAACGACCCGAAGGAGGGTTTTGCTTTCAATTCGGTTTCGTACCTTTGGCAGGCAATTTTTCAAGAAACCAACACCAGCATGAATACTTTTGACGTCATCGTTTTAGGGAGTGGCCCGGGGGGGTATGTAACAGCGATCCGCGCCTCCCAACTGGGGCTGAAAACCGCCATCATAGAAAAGGAAAGCCTGGGAGGGGTTTGCCTGAACTGGGGGTGTATCCCCACCAAGGCCCTGTTGAAATCGGCCCAGGTATTCAACTACCTGCAGCATGCGGAAGAGTATGGCCTGAAGGTCAGGGAAGCCGATAAGGATTTCAACGCCGTGGTCGCCCGCAGCCGGCAGGTAGCCGACGGGATGAGCAAGGGGGTGCAGTTCCTGATGAAAAAGAACAAAATTGAGGTGCTCCAGGGCCATGGTACCCTGCAGCCCGGGAAAAAAGTAACGGTCAGGGGGGAAGACGGGAAGGAAACCACCTATGGGGCTTCCCACATCATTATCGCCACCGGGGCCCGCAGCCGGGAGCTGCCCAACCTCCCGCAGGACGGGGAAAAAGTGATCGGCTACCGCAAGGCCATGACCCTGGATAAACAACCCGAAAAAATGATCGTGGTGGGCAGCGGCGCCATAGGCGTGGAATTTGCCTACTTCTACAATGCCATGGGCACGGAGGTAACTGTTGTGGAATACCTGCCCAACATCGTGCCGGTGGAAGACGAAGAAGTTTCCAAACAACTGGAGCGCAGCTTCAAAAAATCGGGCATCAAAATTATGACCTCCTCCGAGGTGACGAAGGTG
>CAZIJW010000008.1:0-62895 GCA_964539905.1 uncultured Robiginitalea sp. | reverse complement strand
CGCGATAAAATCGTGGTCAACGATTTCTATCAAACCAATATCCCCGGCTACTACGCCATCGGGGACGTCACCCCGGGCCCTGCCCTGGCGCACGTGGCCTCAGCTGAGGGCATCCTCTGCGTGGAGAAGATCGCCGGGATGCACGTGGAGCCGCTGGATTACGGGAACATCCCCGGCTGTACTTATTGCTCCCCCGAAATCGCCTCCGTAGGACTTACGGAAAAACAAGCCCGGGAAAAAGGATTGGAGGTCAGGGTGGGTAAATTCCCCTTTTCGGCCAGCGGAAAGGCTAAGGCCGCCGGCACTCCTGACGGTTTTGTGAAGGTGATCTTCGACGCGAAATATGGAGAATGGCTTGGCTGCCACATGATCGGGGCCGGGGTAACCGATATGATTGCCGAGGCCGTGGTGGGCCGAAAGCTCGAGACTACCGGACATGAGATCCTCAAGGCCGTGCACCCCCACCCTACCATGAGCGAAGCCGTGATGGAAGCGGTTGCGGCGGCGTATGACGAGGTGATCCACCTGTAATGTACCCTCAATCCAAAAACAAACGATCGTGCTGAAAACTTTTCGATGGGTGGCCCTTGCAGAAGGGGTTTCGTACCTGCTCCTGTTTGCCCTGAGCATGCCCCTGAAATACTGGGCCGGCCTGCGGGAGCCGAATATTTACATCGGGTATGCCCACGGCGCCCTGTTCCTGGCCTATGTGCTGCTGGCCACCTTCCTCTGGCGGGAGCGCAACTGGAGCAACAAGACGTATTTCTACCTTATCCTGGCGTCCCTCCTCCCCTTTGCCACCTTTTACCTGGAATCCCGGCTGCTGAAGCCGATGGAGGCCTAAAGAAAACTCCGCACCGCCAACTCATACCCCTTCAGGCCAAAACCGAAAATAACCCCCCGGGCCCCTGCGGAAATATGGGATTCGTGCCGGAAGGGTTCACGGGTGGCGAGGTTGGAGATGTGCACCTCCACCACAGGGGTTTCGATGGCTTTTACCGCATCGCCGATGCCCACGGAGGTGTGGGTATAGGCCGCAGCGTTGAGGATGATCCCGTCATGGGAAAAGCCCGCATCCTGGAGCTTATCGATCAGCTCGCCTTCGATATTCGATTGGAAATACTCCAGTTCCACTTCCGGGAAGCGCGATTGCAGTTGGCTGAAAAAGGCCTCAAAAGACTGTCCCCCGTAAATTTCGGGCTCCCGCTTTCCCAGCAGGTTAAGGTTCGGCCCGTTGATAATGAGTAGTTTCATAAGTGTTCCCGGGTGGCGCAACCAGCCTATCCCTTTGGGCTAAGGTACAAAGTTCGGGGCATATACCGGCCAGGCCGGCTGCCCGCATGGGTTTAACCCGGTTGAAGGCAACAAAAAAAAGCGGAGGGGACCCCTCCGCTTTTCTCGTTTTCAGGCACCCCTGGGGGTGGTATTAGAAGGCATACATAAAACCCAGGCCAATGGTAGACCAGTTTCCTCCATCGAGGCTGATGCCGGTATACGAAAGGTTGAGTTCCATTTTTTCGTTCAGGCCGTAACCGACCATCGGACGATAATAGAAGCCCCCGTCATTGCCGTCGCTGATGCCAATGGCGTAGCCGAGGTCTCCGCCAACCCTGAATTTGTCGGTCACGTGGTACCGTGCTGCTGCAGCGATCGGGAGGAATTGTACATCGTCCACTTCAATGCTTCCAAAGCCGGGCACGTCGATTTCCTTCCCAAAGGCGTTCGTGAAGCCCGCGGCCACCCCGACATCAAAAGATTCGGCGACATTCCAAAGGTACGTCGCATCCAGGCCAATGCTGAACCCGGAAACGTCCGCAGCATCCCCGGTGGGAATCGCCAGGTTGATTCCGGCCCTGAAGCCTTCCTGGGCCTGAACGGCCAGTCCTGATACCATCAAAATTGCAAAAAACAGTACTTTTTTCATACGCGTTGTTTTTAGTGAGAATTTGGAGTTATCCGAAGATAACGACAATTCTCCTCATTTGTTTCAAGCTCGTCATTTTTTTAGTCTCCGGCCTTCCCCAAAATGGGGCCTTCAAATCCCTATCTTTATCCCGTGAACTGGGAGCAGGCCCTTACCGACTACACGCATTACCTCCGCCTGGAGCGCGGGCTGGCCGGGAATTCCATTGCCAGTTACCGTCGCGATGTGCAAAAACTGGCGGCCTTCCTGGAAAAGGAACGGAAGGGGGTGGGCCCCCTGAACACCCAACGGGAAGACCTTGAAGCCTTTGTGCATGCGGTTGGGGAAACCCTGAAGGCCCGGTCCCAGGCCCGAATCCTTTCAGGGTTGCGGGGATTTTTCGATTACCTGGTTTTTGAGAAGTACCGGGAAGACAACCCCATGGAACTCATAGAATCCCCCAAACTGGGCAGGAAACTCCCCGATACCCTGAGCGTGGAGGAAATCGACCTCCTGATCGGGGCCATCGACCGGTCTACCCCGGAAGGGGAGCGCAACCATACCATCCTGGAAACCCTTTACGGGTGCGGGCTCCGCGTATCCGAACTCCTTGGCCTCCGCCTGAGCGACCTGTTTTTTGAAGAAGGGTTTATCAAGGTAAGCGGAAAAGGCAACAAGCAGCGCTTCGTGCCGGTTAGCCCGGCCACCCAGAAATACCTCCTCCTCTACCTGAAGGAGGTCCGTCCCCAGTTCAGGCCCGGAAAGGGCTATGAAGACCTGCTGTTCCTCAACCGCCTGGGTAAGGGCCTTTCGCGCAGCATGGTTTTTACCATTGTGCAGCGCCTCGCCTCGCAAGCCGGGATCCGGAAGAACGTGAGCCCGCATACCTTCCGGCATTCCTTTGCCACCCACCTGCTCAAAAACGGGGCAGACATCCGGGCCATCCAGCAAATGCTAGGCCACGAAAGCATTACCACTACAGAGGTCTACATGCACCTCGACCGGCAGCACCTCTCCGAGGTGGTGAATGCCTTTCACCCCAGGCGCAAAGGGGATTCCACCTCCCCCTGAAGGAGCGCTTGGCATATAGTCCGGTTATCGTATCTTTAGGTACCAAAACATTTTACGCGATGAAGTATACACTCATGCTCCTGCTCGCAGCTTCCCTCTGGGGGGTCCGGGCACAGGAAGATGCCCTCAGGACCCTGGATGCCCAATCCGAAGACTACGGAAAAATCGCCCTTCAAATCTGGGAGTGGGCCGAAATGGGATACCAGGAGGTCCAAAGTTCTGCCTTGCTGCAGCAAACCCTTTCCGATGCCGGCTTCCGCATCGAAACCGGGGTGGCCGGAATCCCCACGGCTTTCGTGGCGGAATACGGCAGTGGTTCCCCGGTAATTGGCATCCTTGGGGAATTCGACGCCCTGCCCGGGCTCTCCCAGCAAGCCACCCCCCAAAAGGTCTCCGCCGGGGGCCAGGCCGGGCATGCCTGTGGGCACCATTTGTTCGGCACCGCCTCGGCTGCTGCAGCCATTGCTGCCAAAGACTGGCTCGCCAGGGGAGGCCAACAGGGCACCATCCGGTTCTATGGATGCCCGGCGGAAGAAGGGGGTTCCGGAAAAGTGTATATGACCCGGGCCGGCCTCTTCGACGACCTCGATGTGGCCCTGCACTGGCATCCCGGGGACCGGAACGACGCCAGCGCCAGCGCTTCCCTGGCCAACAAATCGGCTAAATTCCGTTTCTACGGGGTTTCTGCCCATGCCGCCGGCGCCCCGGACAAAGGGCGTTCCGCCCTGGACGGGGTGGAAGCCATGAACGCCATGGTGAACCTGATGCGCGAACACATCCCGGAAAAAGCCAGGATACATTATGTAATCACCGACGGGGGAAAGGCCCCCAATGTAGTGCCCGATTTTGCCGAGGTCTATTACTATGCCCGCCATAACAACCGGGAAGTGGTCATCGACATCTTCGACCGTATCGTAAAGGCGGCCGAAGGGGCTGCCCTGGGGACCGGGACGACCATGGACTACGAGATGATCGGGGGGACCTATGAGCTGCTTCCCAACGTCCGCCTTCAACAGGTCATGCACAAGAACCTGGAAGCCGTGGGCGGGGTAACGTATACGGAGGAGGAAACGCGTTTCGCAGAAGAAATCGCAAAAAGCCTTGGCGCGGGTGGCCTGAATGCGGAAGTGGCCAGCGGTGTCCAGCCCTTTAAGACTGAAAGCCAGGCTTATGGTTCCACCGATGTAGGTGACGTCAGTTTTGCAGTGCCCACGGCCGGGCTGCGGATAGCAACGTGGGTGCCGGGGACCCCGGCCCACAGCTGGCAGGCCGTGGCGGCCGGGGGTACCTCCATTGGTCTGAAGGGTATGATGGTGGCTGCAAAGACCCTGGCGGCAACCGCTATCGACCTTTTCAAAGACCCAAAGGCCATTGCCGAAGGGCGGGCCGAATTCCTGGAACGGAGGGGCCCCGATTTCAAATATGTCCCCCTCTTAGGGGACCGGCCCCCTGCCCTTGATTACAGGGAATAGGACGGCGGACCGCAACCTAACTCAAAAACCGCTTTCCCGGGGGGGGAGGCGGTTTCCCTGTTTTTGTCCTTTTGCTGTAACAAAGCGGGCATTGCGCCTACTTATGGATCAGATCAACCCAACCACGTGAATACCGAGCTGGAGCACCAATTTGTGACCGAACTGGAGAGCAATCAGAACATTGTTCACAAGGTGTGCAGCCTGTATACCGACAACCGGGAAGCCCATAACGACCTGTTCCAGGAGATTGCCATCCAGCTCTGGAAGGCGTATCCCAGGTTCCGGGGAGACTCCAAGTTCAGTACCTGGATGTACCGGGTGGCCCTCAATACGGCCATAACCCTCTATCGGAAGTCGCGAAAGCAGCCCCGCACCCAGGATTACGACTCGGTCATTTACAAAATCCGCGCCGAGGAGTACGACCCCACGGTGGAGGAACAATTAAAACTGATGTACAGCGCCATCCGGCAGCTGGGCGATATAGACAAGGCGCTGGTTTTCCTGTACCTGGAAGACCGGAATTACAGCGAGATCGCTGAAACCCTTGGCATCTCCGAAGTGAATGCCCGGGTGAAGATGAATCGGATCAAAACCAAACTCAGGACCATCCTGAACCCATAGCCATGATAGATGAACTGGAATTGCTGAAGGCAGACTGGCGAAAACGGGAGGAACACCTCCCTAAGCTATCCTACGACCAGATTTATAAGATGATCTGGAAAAAATCCTCATCCCTTGTCCGATGGATTTTCTATATCAGCATCATCGAATTCCTCCTCCCCCACCTGCTTTACCTCATCCCTTCCTTCCGGGACGGGGCGAGTTACGAGATCGCCCGGAGCCTTGGGATCAACCGCTGGCTCATCGCCCTGACGGCCGTACAGTACCTGGTGGCTTTTTTCTTTATCCTGCAGTTTTATAAGCGATACCGGGAAATTTCTGCCCTGGACGATGCGCGCAAGCTTATGAACCGGATCATCCGTACCCGCAGGACGGTCAAAAACTACGTGATTGTAAGTCTCAGCCTGATCTTGCTGGTCTTTGCGGTATTTATTATTGGGATGTACCTGGACGAGAACCTGGCGGCCACCCTGGGCGTAACCCCTGGCCCCGGGAAGGTTTCCCCCGGGGAACTGAAATGGATCATGATGGGGGTCATGGCAGCGGCCGGCATCCTGTTTACCGCCCTGATGGGTGGGATTTATTTCCTGCTCTACGGCCTGCTCACGCGGAAACTCTTCCGCAACTACCAGGAATTAAAGCGGATGGAGGCCTAATCGCGGGACGGCCTCCAACGACGTCCTTTGTTGGATTCCTCATAGGCCAGGAGCTCTTCCATGGGGATCACCTTTAAAAAGGAAGGGTGCTGCTCGATGGCGTATTCGAGTTTTTCCATGATTTCCCCGACGGTATCGTTCTCGTAGTCAATTTCAAGGGGTTCCTTGATCACCATATGCTGCAGGATCCCCTTCTTTTTGATAAACAGGCCCTTTTTATCAAACGAACGCCGGAACCCGTCTATAACCACGGGGACCACGATGGGTTTGTAGGTTTTGATGATGTGGGCCGTACCTTTTCTCAGGGGCTTCCAGGGGGTGGTGGTCCCCTGCGGGAAGGTGATTACCCATCCGTCTTGCAGGGCCCTTCCGATATTGCTGATATCGCTGAATTTCACCTGCCTTTTGACCTCCTGCCCCCCGGCGCGCCAGGTCCGCTCAATGCTGATGGACCCCACATAGGCCAGGATTTTGGTCAGCAGGCTCTTGCTCATGGTCTCTTTGGCGGCTACGTAATAAATATTCAGTTTCGGGTTCCACAGGTAGCCGATATTCTTGATGGAATCGTCCCGACCGCTCAGGCTGGCATTGAAGACGTGGAACATCGCCACCACGTCGGCGAAATACGTTTGGTGGTTGCTGACGAACAGGACGTTGTTTTCGGGAAGGGAACGGATGACGTCGGAACCTTCAATCTCCAGCTTGTTAAAGCCCTTATAGCGCTGGTGGGTCAGAAGCCCCAGGATGCGGATCAGCCATTTCTTGAGGAAAAGGTAATGCCCGAAAGGATTTTTTTTGAATAGCCCCATACGTGCAAAACTACGAAATTAGGTTCAGAAGAATTCCCTCAAAAGGGTTTTGATCTCATTAAGCATCATGGCAGTCGCCCCCCATACGATCTGGCCCTGCAACTGGAATGCGGGTACTTCCATATCCGTGGCATAGGAGGTGGTCAGCCGGCAGGTGACCAGGCGGGAATCATCGAGGATCTCTGCCATCGGGACTTCCAGCAGGGCAGCCACTTCCGATTCCTGTCGCCGGAAAACAGGGGTCTGGCTGCAATATCCCATATAGGGGCTCACCTCGAAATTACTGGGGGGGATAAAAACGCGCGACAGGGGGCGGATTGGGCGTACCAGGCCGGAGGGTACCCCAACTTCTTCCTCGGTTTCCCGAAGGGCCGTATCCCACAGGTCCCTGTCGCCCCCTTCCTCCTGCCCGCCCGGGAAGCCAATCTGGCCGGAATGCACTCCGGGGTAGGCGTTTCGCACTATAAACAGAAGCCGGGTCTGCCGGTCCGTCCCGGGGTAGAACAGGGCCATCACCCCGGCGCGCCGGTAGTTTTGACGCCGGTTGTACGCCTCCCGAAGCTCTGCGATACGGAGTTCAGGGGCCATCTGCAGGTGGGACGTTTCCCCCGGTAGGGGAAGTTTTTTTATTTTTGGGACCTGACCCGAAAAATCCTCGAATTCCATGTTGAAGCGCACTGCCCTGTTCAGCCTCCTCCTGTTTGCCGGAGGGATGCTGGGTTGCGGGGAACAAAGTAAAGAAAAAGCCGCCAAAGAACCTGCGGCCACCGCCCCTTCCGATACCCCGGAGGCCGTGGCGGGAAACCCTCCTGAAGAAGCAGAACAAGAAACCGAAGATGACTTCGTGCTGACGGAAGAAAATGCCATCGATTTTTTCTTTGAATACCAGAAAAACCTCAAAGCCAACCGCGTGCGCCTCACGACCAGCCTGGGGAGCTTTACCATCGCCCTTTATGACAACGTGCCCTACCACAAGGCCAACTTCATCTACCTCACCCGCAAGGGGTATTTTGACAACACTATGTTTCACCGGGTGGTCCGCGGCTTTATCATTCAGGGCGGGAATGCAGACAACAGGGAAACCGCCCGGAAGCGGTCGGAAATCGGGAGGTACCTGCTGCCCCCGGATACGCGGAAAGGCTACCGGCACCACCGGGGCACGGTGTCCATGCCGTCCAGCGAAATCAACAACCCGCACATGCTGGCCTCTCCCTACGAATTCTTCATTGTGGTGACCGACCCGGGCTCCTACCACCTCGACGGGGACTATACGCCCTTCGGCAAGGTGGTCGAAGGGATGGATGTGGTGGACCGCATCAACCAGGTCCCCGTGGACGATGGGGACTGGCCCAGCCAGAATGTCTACATCCTGAAAGCGGAGGTGCTGGACTAGGAGTCGGGCTTAAAGCCGTTTACGGTAAATATCGGGTAAGGCGATCCCGTAGCGCACCGCGAGCAACCGGGTCCCGATGACCAGGCCAGCCCCGAACAGGTAGGCATAGGCGGGCGGGAGCGGGGTTTTCAGCAACAGGAAATAGCCAATCCCCCCCAGGATGCAGGCCGTGGCATAAATCTCCTTCCGGAAGATGACCGGGATTTCATTGCAGAGGATATCCCGGAGCACCCCGCCAAAACTGGCCGTAATGGTTCCCAGGGCGATACAGATCAATGGCTGCAGCCCGGCCTCCACCCCCTTTTCGATCCCGACCATGGTATACAATCCAATGCCGATCGTATCAAATAGAAACAGGGAGGTCCTCAGGTATTTCAGCCGGCTTTGGAAGACCACCGCCACCAGTACGGAACCCAGGATCACGTACATATACACCAGGGAGGTGGTCCAGTTTACCGGCAAGTTGCCGATGAGTAAATCCCTGAGGGTGCCCCCGCCCAGGGCGGTCACCAGGGCAATGATGCCGACGCCGAACAGGTCGAGGCGCTTTTCCATGGCCACCAGGACTCCCGAAATGGCGAAAGCCACCGTGCCCAGGATATCGACTGTGAAATAAAGCTGTTCCATGTAACCCGCAAGTTCGGGCCAAAGATATCCCTTTGCCCCGTTATCCCACGATACGGGTTTCGAATTTTGGCCGGTGCGGCCACTTCAGGCCCCAGGTTCAGGTGAATTTCGTACCTTTTCGCGAAGTCTTAACCCACTCCGTAACCACCTTCCCATGAAACACCCAGTTCTCGTTTTGCTGTTCCTGCTGCCGGCGCTGCTCGCCGGACAGGAATCCCTTAAGGTCAATGCCGAAAGGCTGAACCAAACCCTTGGCCAACTCGCCGAATTCGGCCGCGATGCGCAGGGCCGGCCCAACCGGGTCGCCTTCAGCGACGGCGACCTCGGGGCACGTGCCTACGTGATGGGGCTTATGAAAGAAGCCGGGCTTCAGACCTCCATAGACGCGGCCGGGAATATCATCGGGCGACGTCCCGGACGCAACCCCGACCTGAAACCCATCGCCTTTGGCTCCCATATCGATATGGTGCCCCTGGGGGGAAACTATGACGGGTGCGTGGGGTCCATGTCGGCCATTGAAGTGGCCCGCACCCTGGAAGAAAGCGGCACCCGGACCCGGCATCCGCTGGAGGTAATCATTTTTATCGATGAAGAAGGCGGGTTAACAGGAAGCAGCGCCCTGGCCGGGGTGCTCAGGACCAGCGCCCTCGGGGTGGTCAACAGTACCGGGTATTCCATTGGGGAGGGCATACAGCGCCTGGGAGGGGACACCACCCGCCTGAAGGAAGTGATCCGGCCAAAAGGCAGCCTGGCGGCCTTCCTGGAACTGCATATCGAGCAGGGGGGCATCCTGGAACGGAAAAACCTGGACATCGGGGTTGTGGAAGGCATTGTGGGCCTGCGCTGGTGGGACGTGACCATCAGCGGCATGGCCAACCACGCCGGTACCACCCCCATGCGGATGCGGCAGGATGCTTTGCTGGCCGCCTCCCGGTTCATACAGGCCGTGAATGAGGAGGCCCTGGCTATGGATGGGGGGCAGGTGGCCACGGTAGGACGAATTGACGCCTTTCCCGGTGCCCCAAACGTCATCCCCGGAAAGGTACTCCTCAGCCTTGAAATCCGCGACCTCTCCGATGCCGTAATCGACACCCTTTTTGATCGCATCCAGGGCAGGGCCGATTCCATTGCGAAAAGCTCAGGAACGCAGTTCGCCTTTACCCGGCCCTATTCCGGGAAGCCGGCCCTTACGGCCCCCTGGATACAGGAAGAGATCAGGCGGGCGGCAACCGACCTGGGGCTTACCCACCAGCAGATGCCCAGCGGGGCGGGGCACGATGCACAGGACATGGCGCTGATCTGCCCTGTGGGCATGATCTTTATCCCCAGCCGGGGAGGGATCAGCCATTCCCCTGACGAATATTCCTCCCCTGAAGATATCGCAAATGGGGCGAATGTGCTGCTGCAAGCGCTGCTTCAGATAGACGGGAGGACTGAGGATTAAGCCCTCAGGGTTTCCAGGAGCAAGCCTCGGCCGAAGCCTGGTAAAATTCCTGCATTATTTGGGCTACGATTTCCCGCGCTGGCAAAATATCGTGGATAAGGGCCGACACCTGCCCGATCTCCAGCTCCCCTTCGTCCAGGTCGCCTTCGAACATCCCTTTCTTAGCCCGCGCCCGCCCGAGCAGTTCCCGGAGTTGTTCGGGCGTCGCACAGCGGGCATAAGCCTCCTCCACCTCCTGGTAAAACTTGTTTTTCAACAGGCGCACCGGGGCAAGTTCCTTCAGGGTCAGCCGGGTATCCCCCTCCCCTGCCTCAACCACTTTCTGTTTAAACGCCGGATGGGAGGAAGCTTCCTCGCTGGCCACAAACCGGCTGCCCACCTGTACCCCATCGGCCCCGAGGACCATGGCGGCCAGCATGGCCCGCCCGGTGGCGATGCCCCCCGCCGCGATCAGGGGTAAGGACAATTGTTCCCTCACGGCCGGAATAAGGGTAAGGGTGGTGGTTTCGTCCCGGCCGTTATGCCCCCCGGCCTCAAAACCCTCTGCAACCACGGCATCCACCCCGGCTTCCTGGGCCTTCAGGGCAAACTTTACGCTGCTTACCACGTGTACCACCGTAATTCCGCGTTCCTTCAGGAAGCCGGTCCAGGTTTTGGGGTTGCCCGCCGAGGTAAACACGATCTTTACGCCCTCCTCCACGATGATCTGCATAAGCTCCTCCACCTGGGGGTAAAGCATGGGCACATTCACGCCAAAAGGAAGGGAAGTGGCTTTCTTGCATTTCAGGAGGTGTTCCCGGAGGACGTCCGGGTACATGCTGCCGGCCCCGATCAGGCCCAGCCCCCCCGCATTCGACACGGCAGAAGCCAGGCGCCAGCCACTCGCCCAGATCATCCCGGCCTGTATGATCGGGTAGCGGATTTCAAAAAGATCGGCAATTCGGTTCTTCATGGCCTTGTTATTTACATTTCCGCGACGGGTTATTTACGCGATTACCCCCGAACCCAGCAGTTCGTCTTCCCGGTACCAGGCCACAAATTGCCCGGGGGTAATAGCGCTCTGGGGTTCCCGGAAATCGACGTACATGCCCCCATCCGTGCGGAAGAGCACCGCCGGCTGTAATTCCTGTCGGTAGCGGATCCGGGCCATCACTTCCATTTCCTGCCCGGGTTTCAGGGCCAGGTCTGCGCGCACCCAATGCAGGTCAGCTTCCCCGACAAACAGGGTACGGCGGTACAGGCCCGGGTGCGCCTTTCCCTGCCCGGTGTACAGGATGTTTTTGTCCACATCGGTTTGGATGACAAAGAGCGGCTCCGGGGTACCCCCGACATCCAGGCCCTTTCGTTGGCCGATGGTGAAAAAATGCGCACCCGGGTGGGTACCCACTATCTTGCCGTGTTCGGGCTGCAACTCGGGCGGGGCCGCCTCGTAGGCCAGCTCCGCCTCGAGGGAGGCAAACTCCGGGCGGACCCGCTGCAAGGGCGCCGCCGTGGCGGGTATTTCAATAATTTGGCCTTCCCGGGGCTGCAATTGCTGCTGGAGGAATTCCGGGAGCCGCACTTTTCCTATAAAACACAACCCCTGGGAATCTTTCTTCCCGGCCGTCACCAGGCCATGCCGGGCTGCAATTTCCCTTACTTCTGACTTCAAGAGGCCCCCAATAGGGAAAAGCGCCCGGGAAAGTTGTTCCTGGTTGAGCTGGCACAGGAAGTACGACTGGTCCTTCCCCGGGTCCTTTCCTGCCAGCAACCGGTATACCGGATTACCGTCAGCCCCGGTGGCCTGTTCTTTGCGGCAATAATGGCCGGTGGCCACATAATCGGCCCCAAGGTCCAGGGCCAGTTTCAGGAAGAGGTCGAACTTGATTTCCCGGTTGCACAGCACGTCCGGGTTGGGGGTGCGCCCCTGCTGGTATTCCCTGAACATGTAATCTACAATCCGCTCCTTGTAGGGTGCGCTCAGGTCCACGGTCTGGAAGGGGATCCCGAGTCTTTCGGCCACGATGAGGGCGTCATTGCTATCGTCCAGCCAGGGGCATTCCTTTGAAATCGTCACGGAGTCATCGTGCCAGTTCTTCATGAAAAGGCCAATGACCTCGTAGCCTTGTTGTTTGAGCAACAAGGCAGCTACGCTACTATCCACGCCCCCGGAAAGGCCAACGACCACTTTTTTCATACCTGCGATTCGCAACGCAAAAGTACAAAAATTACAGGGGCCCCCTTCGGGTCCCCGGAACAGGAAAAACCTGATAAAACGTTAAAATGCTTAAACATTTTGTTAACATACACCCGGACGTAGTTTTTTGGAAATCCCTGCTTAAACACATTATAAAGGGACTTATGACAAAGACATCATTGTTAAACATTTACTAAACCAAATTGTTTTGTTTAACTTTTACCTAAATTAGCCAAACATTTAAAAACTACTTAGCGTTATGAAAAAGACTCGCTTTTTATTTAAATCCGCAATCTTAAGCCTTTTTGTGGCTACTGCGATTTCCTGCTCCGATGATGATGACAACGGAAACGGGAACAACCAGGACTCTGACCCGAACATTGTAGAACTGGCCGCAGACAACCCGGAACTGACCAGCCTGGTAGCAGCCCTGGAGCGCGCCGGACTGGTAAGCGCCCTGGAAGGGGACGGGCCGTTCACGGTATTTGCCCCGACCAATGCCGCTTTCCAGGCCTTCCTTACCGCCAACAACTTTGGTAGCCTGAACGATGTGCCCGTGGATGTCCTGACCCAGGTACTCCTGAACCACGTGGTCAGCGGGGAAAATTTCTCCAGCGGCCTGAGCAGTGGATACATTTCTTCCCTGTCGACCGCAGGCCCGGGCGGTGCAAACCTGAGCCTTTATGTAGACACCGGTGCAGGAGTAGCCATCAATGGCGTCTCTGACGTGATCGTTCCCGACGTGGAAGCCTCCAATGGGGTGGTCCATGTGGTGGATGGGGTCATCGGCCTGCCGACCATCGTAGACCATGCCGTGGCCAACAGCAACTTCAGCTCCCTGGTAACGGCCCTTACTGCCGGCGGCAACACCACCTTTACCGATTTGCTTTCCGGGGATGGTCCTTTTACCGTGTTCGCCCCTGTGAACGCCGCCTTTGCCAGCTTCAACAACCCGAATGGCAACGACATCAATAACATCCTGGCCAACCACGTGATTTCCGGGGCAGCTGCCTTTTCCTCAGGCCTGGCCAATTCCTATGTCAATACCCTGGGCACCAATGCCGACGGAGATGCCCTCAGCGCCTACATCAACACCGATAACGGGGTGAGCATCAACGGAAGCAGCAGTGTAGCCGTTGCCGACGTTGTGGCGACCAACGGGGTGATCCACGCCGTAGACGGGGTGATCGACATCCCGACTGTAGTTACGTTTGCCGTGGCAGACCCAACTTTTGCCCCCCTGGTGACCGCCCTTACCGAGGGAACACCTGGCACCGATTTCGTGACCACCCTGAGCGGCGACGGACCCTTCACCGTATTCGCCCCTACCAGCACGGCCTTTAATGAATTGCTGGCCGCCCTTGGCCTTGATAGCGTGAGCGACATCGACGAGGCTTTACTGACTTCCGTGCTGTTGCACCATGTGGTTTCCGGAAACGTTCGGTCCGGGGACCTTACCAACCCTGGCGATACCGTAGCGGCTTCTTTGGAGGGTGACAACATTACCATTACCCTGCCCGGAACCGATAACGGGGTGAATATTGCCGATATCACCGATGGGGCCGGGAATACCGGTATCGGTATCATCGCGGTAGATGTTCAGGCCGGCAATGGGGTGATCCACGTGGTTAACCAGGTCCTGCTGCCAGACACCAATAACTAATCCAATACCGCTTTCCTTAAAAGCCGCCTCAGGGCGGCTTTTTCGGTTTAGTGCTTTTTTTGTTAATGTTTTTATAAATAACATTAAACAAACACAACCCTTTGAAGTTTTTATAATCTTTAATTACAAATTCATCGAGCTAAAAACAAATCGCTATCTAAAACCCTACATTCACTATGAAAAAGAAAAAACTACTCCCCCGGATCCTTTGGGCACTCCTGATCCTCCCGGTTGTCCTGATCTCCTGTGAAAAAGAAGAAAGCAGCAGCCCAGAAACCGAAACCCCGGCCCTTAACATTGTTGAAATCGCCCAACAAACGGAGGACCTTTCGAGTCTGGTCGCCGCCCTGACCAAGGCCGATACAGATGAAACTTCCAACCTGATCGAAACCCTCAGTGGGGAGGGCCCTTTTACAGTTTTCGCCCCAACCGATGAGGCCTTTGGGGCCCTGCTCGCTCAACTCGACGGATTTGAGAACCTGGATGACTTTGACACCGAAGCCGAAAGGGACCTGTTGCGCGCCATCCTAACATACCACGTCGTGGCCGGGGTGGCCGCAGAATCAACCGACCTGAGCGACGGCCAGCAGCTGACCACCGTGCAAGGAGAGGACCTGCGGGTTTCCCTGGAATCCGGGGTAGCCATCGAAGACGCGACAGAAACCCCCGCTATGGTGATTCTTCCCGATGTAGTAGCCAATAACGGCGTGGTACACATAGTCGATAAGGTTTTGCTGCCCCAGGCTATTCTGGATGCCCTGGCCGGTGAAGGGTCAGGGGAGGAATCGCCCTCCGGCACCCTGGTTGACCTGGTGGTGGAAACCGAGGCCCTCTCTGTACTGGAAGCAGCCGTAGTCAAGGCCGGGCTCGTGGAAACGCTGAATGGCGAAGGCCCCTTTACAGTTTTCGCCCCTACCGACGATGCTTTTGTGGCCCTGCTCAATGCCCTGGGTGATGACTACAATAGCCTGGATGACTTTGATACAGAGGGCGAGATTGCACTTCTGACAGACATCCTGCTCTACCACGTAGCCCCGGGCGACATACGGGCGGCCGACCTGGCCGAAGGAACCGTGCCCACGGCCCTGGAGGGGAATGCCCTGACGGTGATCGCTTCGGGGGACACCTTCGTGATCGGGGATGCCACGGATAATCCCGCCGGCATTACCGGGACGGATTTCCTGGCCTCCAACGGCGTGGCCCATACCATTGACAAGGTCTTGCTCCCCCCGTCGGCCGTTGCCTTCCTGGCCTCCCTGCAGCTGAAGACCATAGTAGAGATCGCCGTGGAAACCGACGACCTGAGCCTGTTGGTCGATGCCCTAACGGCAGCCAATGCCGGCCTGGTGGAAACCCTCAACGGGGACGGGCCCTTCACCGTGTTTGCCCCCACCAACCAGGCATTTGTAGACCTGCTGGCCGTTATGGGTGACAACTACAACAGCCTGGCAGACTTTGATACACCGGAAGAACGCACCCTCCTGGTGGATATCCTGACCTACCACGTGGTGACCGGTATTGCTGCATTTTCAAGCGATCTTTCGAATGGACAGCAAATTGGCACTGTACAGGGGGAATCCGTTGGGGTGGATCTCAGTACCGGGGTTCGGATTACAGATGCCACAGGCACCCCGGCCACTGTGGTTCTCCCGGACGTGGAGGCCTCCAACGGAGTGGTCCACGTGATTGATAAAGTGCTGCTGCCATCCCCGGCGGTGGAATTCCTGGCTTCGCTGCAGCTGAAGAACATCGTGGAGATCGCGGTGGAGACCGATGACCTGAGCCTCCTGGTAGCCGCCCTTGGGCAGGCCAATGCCGGCCTGGTGGAAACCCTCTCCGGAGAAGGGCCCTTTACCGTTTTTGCCCCGACCAATCAGGCCTTTGCAAACCTGCTCGACGCCCTGGGCCCCGAATACCACAGCCTGGCCGACTTTGATACGGAAGCCGAAAGGGGCCTGCTGGTCGAAATCCTCACCTATCATGTGGTGGCCGGAACAGCAGCCTTTTCGAACGATCTGAATGACGGGCAAACCATCCCCACCGTACAGGGGGAATCCATCGGCATCAGCCTCTCCCACGGGGTCCAAATCACAGACGCCACGCAGACCGCGGCCAATGTGGTCCTCCCGGATGTGGAGGCCTCCAACGGGGTGGTCCACGTGATCGACAAGGTGCTCCTGCCCCAGGCGGTCCTGGACGCCCTGAACCCCCCCATGCCCAACATCGTGGAGCTCGCCCAGAGCGTTCCTGACCTTAGCCTCCTGGTAGAAGCGCTGATACAGGCAGACGCAGGCCTGGTGGAAGTCCTTTCAGGGGAAGGGCCCTTTACGGTCTTTGCCCCCACCAACGAGGCCTTTGCGGACCTGCTGGCGGCCCTGGGCAACAACTTCCACAGCCTGGCTGATTTTGACACGCCCGAAGAAAAGGAACTGCTTGCCAAAGTCCTGACCTACCACGTGGTAGCCGGGGCAGCAGTCTTCTCCACCGACCTGAGCGACCACCAGGAACTGCATACGGTACAGGGGGAAAGCCTGTTTGCCATCCTGTCGCATGGGGTAGCTATCCGGGACAAAACCGGTGTGGATGCCAACGTGGTAGGCGCAGACAACCAGGCCAGCAACGGGGTAGTCCATGTCATCGACAAAGTCCTCCTGCCCCAGGAAGTGCTCGATATCTTAAATCCTCCGGGGCACTAAGCCAAGGTTGAGACCTCAAATTAAAGCAAGCTCCCTGAAAATACCGGGGAGCTTTTTTTTGTCCCCGGGAACGCCGGCTTACGCCACAAAAAGGGAACCCCTGGCAACATTTTCTTTCCGGTGGCCCCGGGATTACGCACCTTTCCAAGCCCAAATGTTGCCCTGCTAAACCAGCTCAACCAAAAAGCCCCGACCTCATGGTCGGGGCTTTGCTATTTATTGGAAGGGCATTAACCGCGCTTCCCAGACTTCTTCTGCGATTCCGCTTCTTCCATCATCTCCCGCATCTTGCGCTGGAACCGGTTTTCCTTGCGGGGCTTCTTTTTCTGCTCCTGGATCTGGGCGTGAATTTTGTCTTCATCCAGGATCACGTTCTTGATCACCAGCATGATGCCGATGGTAATCAGGTTGGAAACGAAGTAGTACAGGCTGAGGCCGCTGGCGTAGTTGTTGAAGAAGAACAACATCAGCAGGGGCGACAGGTACATGATAAACTTCATGTTCGGCATGCCCGGCTGCTGCACCTGCATGGTTTGGCCGGTGGTCATCATCATGTAAAAGAAGATGGCAATGGAGGCCAGGATGGGGAACAGGCTCACGTGGTCGCCGTAAAACGGGATGGCAAAGGGCAACTGGGCGATGGTGTCGTACGAAGACAGGTCATCTGCCCACAGGAACGATTTCTGCCGCAGGGAAAAACTGGTGGGGAAAAACATAAAGAGGGCATAAAAGATCGGCAGCTGCAACAGGGCGGGCACGCAACCGCTTAACGGGCTGACCCCGGCCTTGTTGTAGAGCTTCATGGTCTCCTGCTGCCGTTTCATGGCATTGTCCTTATGCGTTTCGTTGATTTCCGTGATCTCCGGTTTCAGCACCTTCATCTTGGCCTGCGACAGGTAGGACTTATACGTAACCGGCGACATCACGATCCGGACAATGATGGTCATGACCACAATGGCGATCCCGTAGGGCAGGAAGGAACTGAGGAAGGAGAAGAAAGGGGTGAAGATATACCGGTTGATCCACCCGAAGATCCCCCACCCGTATGGGATGGAATCGGCCAGGGCGAGGTCGTCATAGGTCTCGAGCACGTCCACGTCTGTAGGCCCGTAATACCAGTACATGGATTTGGAGAGTTCCCCCCCGACGAGTTCCAGCGGGGTGCTGGCCCCGAATTCCTTGGTGAATTGTACTTCCCTGCTCTCCTCTTCCACCAGGTTTTTTGAAGTCAGGTCCACCGTGGGAAAGGGTTCGTCGGTAGCCAGGATGGAGCTGAAAAAATGCTGCCGGAAGGAAATCCACCGCACTTCGGATTCGGTATCCTCATCGTCCCCCCCTTCGGAGAGCTTGCTGATATCGTCCCCTTCGTGGCGATAGGTCAGGCGGGTATAGCGGTTCCCGTACACGACGCTCTTGTTATGGCGTATCCCACGGAGTTGCCAGTCGAGCAGGGCGGGCTGGGCGGGGTTCAGGATTTCGGAAAGCCCCTGGGAACGCACGTCAAAATCCATGAGGTACTCGCCGGGCTTCAGGGTGTACCGGTATTCCAGATACCGGTCCGGGCCGGCTTTGGCCCTCATGGAGAGCACCTGGTTTTCGCCTTCCATGGTCAGGGTAGGCTCAAAATAGAGGTCGCGGGTCTGCAACAGGCGGTTGTCGCGCATGGCGAGTTGCAGGTTAAACAGGGCATTCCCGTCTTTGACCAGGTATACAGGCACCGAATCATAGGTGACAAACTGCTTCATCCGCGCCTCGATGATCTGCCCGCCCCGGTTGGCAACTTCCAGGTAGAGGACGTCGTTTTCCAGGCGGGTAACCCCTTCGCGGACCGTAGTAAAGGCAAAATCCCCTACCTGGGTGGCATAGGCGGCCAGGGCCACGGAATCCCCCGGATAGGCAACCGGTTCCGGGATTCGGTTTAGCGGCTGCAGGGCCTCCCCCCCTTCCGGGGTAGCCTCCGCAGCCTGCTCAGTGGCCTGCTTCTGGGCTTCAAGTTCTTCAGGGGTGGGCTGGTTCAGGTAAAACCAGAACAGGAGGATCCCAAAAATCAGGACAAACCCGATGATGGCATTTACGTCCAGTTTCTTTTCTTCCATGGATATTTTCTTTACCCGCAGGCCCCGCCAACAGGGGGCCCGGACCGGGGCGGTTGCAAATATAGGCCCAATTGGGGAGTTTAGGCCAACCTGGCCTTGCTTCTTTCTTTTTTATGGCGGAGTACCGCACCGACAAAACCGACAAACAGCGGATGCGGGCTGGCTACGGTACTTTTGTATTCCGGATGGTACTGCACCCCGATAAACCAGGGATGGGAAGGGATTTCGATGATCTCCACCAGGCCGGTATCGGCATTGATCCCGGAGGCAATCAGGCCAGCCGCTTCCATTTCTTCCTTAAATTCATTGTTGAATTCATAACGGTGGCGGTGGCGTTCGGAGATGGTGCTGGCCCCATGGTAAACTTCGGAAACCAGGGTACCCTCGGTCAGTTCACAGTCCCAGGCCCCCAGCCGCATGGTACCCCCTTTGTTGACAATGGTTTTCTGGCCTTCCATCAGATCAATCACCGGGTAGGCGGTGTTGGCGTTCATTTCGGTGGAATTGGCGTCCTCGTACCCCAGCACATTGCGTGCGAATTCGATCACGGCCATTTGCATCCCCAGGCAGATCCCCAAAAAGGGGATGCCGTTCTCCCGGGCGTACTGTACCGCCTTCACCTTTCCCTCAATGCCCCGCTCGCCAAATCCGGGGGCCACCAGGATACCGTCGAGCCCCTCCATTTTTTTCCGGATGTTGTTGGCGCTGATATGTTCGGAATGGATGGAAGACACCGTGATTTTTACTTCATTGGCCGCGCCTGCATGGATCAGGGCTTCGAGGATGCTCTTGTAGGAATCCTGGAGTTCCACGTATTTGCCGATCAGCCCGATGCGCACTTCCCCTTTGGGGTTTTTAAGTCGATTCAGGAATTCCATCCACTGGGTAAGGTCCGGCGCCGGTTGCAGGGGGAGGTCGAGTTTCTGGAGCGCCACCGTATCCAGGCCTTCTTCCTGCATCATCACGGGCACGTCGTAGATGGTGGTGGCATCGATGGACTGGATCACCGCCTCCTTCTTGACGTTGCAAAACAGGGCCAGTTTCTGCTTTATTTCCTCGGAGAGTTCGTGCTCGGTGCGGCAGACCAGGATGTCGGCCTTTATCCCGCTTTCCATCAGGGTTTTGACCGAGTGCTGGGTGGGCTTGGTCTTGAGCTCCCCGGCAGCCGACAAATAGGGCACCAGGGTGAGGTGGACCACGATGGCGTTGTGGTCCCCGAGTTCCCACATCAACTGCCTGACCGCTTCAATATAGGGCAGGGACTCGATGTCCCCCACCGTACCCCCGATTTCCGTGATGACGATATCGTATTCCCCGCTGTTGCCCAGCAGCTGTATCCGCTCCTTTATTTCGTTGGTGATATGGGGCACTACCTGGACGGTTTTCCCCAGGAATTCCCCCCGGCGTTCCTTCTCAATGACGCTCTGGTAAATCCGCCCGGTGGTGACATTGTTGGCCTGGGAAGTTCGCACGTTCAAAAACCGCTCGTAATGGCCCAGGTCAAGGTCGGTTTCGGCCCCGTCGTCCGTCACATAGCACTCCCCGTGTTCATAGGGGTTCAGCGTACCCGGGTCGACGTTGATGTAGGGGTCCAGTTTTTGGATTGTGGTCCTGAAACCACGTGCCTGAAGGAGTTTGGCCAGGGAGGCGGCGATAATTCCCTTGCCTAGTGAAGAGGTCACTCCCCCCGTAACGAAGATGTACTTGGTAGCTGCCATGAGCGGATTATTTGTTACGGGATTCAAAGATACAAATTGCCCAAGGAAATCGGGCAGCGTACCCGGAAATTCTTCGGGGATCCGGGGGGGACGATTCGCCCCGGCCCCACCCCGCCGGTCAGCGCAGGCCTCCATCCCCTCCCGGGAATCCCGGGTAGGACCTCAAAGGGGAAGGATTACAGCGTCCAGAAAAACCGGACGTCCTTGGCGATGGCGTCGTTGAGGCTGTACCACACCGGGCAGGTACGGGCGGTGGCCTCCAGGAGCTTCCGGTCCCTTTCCGGCACGGCCTTCGGGAGGTACAGGTCCACCTCCACCCGGGAGATGCGCCTTGGATCTGCCGCCATATGCTTGGTCACCTCGGCATACGACCCTTCCAGGGAACCTTCCCGTTCCCCGTAACGGATCCCCATCATGGTGATCATGCAACTGGCAAGGCCCGTTGCCACGGTATCGGTGGGGCTGAAGGCCTGGCCCAGCCCATGGTTATCCACGGGGGCATCAGTGTTAAAGTGGTCGCCGGACCGAAGATGGGTACATTCGGTCCTCAAGTTGCCCTTATAGGTTACTTTGGAGGTCATGGTTCCTTGATTTCTTTAAGCTGCAGGTCCTCATACATCAAAATATAGGAGGCGATGTTGTAATACCCCGATTGCCATCCCTTCCAGTAGTTAAACTTATTGCCCGAATAGGCCAGTTCCCCCAGCTGGTCGGCCGCCTCGAACAGGTCGGGCCGGTAGGCCAGGCGAAGCAGGAGGTCCATCCCGAGGTCAAAGCCCCGAATCGCATAGCGGTCGGGTTCCCCTTTGAACCGGGAAGCATATTGACGCATAAACCCGGGGCTGGTGCTTTCCAGAGTAACGGAAGGAAAGGTGAATTTAAGGTTGGAGAGGTGGGGCACGGAGATCACCTCATTTTCAAAAGCCTTGTTCCGGTTGGTGGTAAACATCCGGATACGGGTGGAATCGGAATTGGAGGAATTCAAAATGGAGCTTACGCTGGAGGCTATTTTAAAATCGTCTGTCTCCACAAAAACCCAGTTTTCGGCCTCCTGCGACAACCTGGACCGGAAGGCATTCATGTCGAGGGAAATATTTTTTTCCTCCTCCCGCAGCACCACTGCCTCGGCTGACGGGAAGGCCTCCATAATCCGGTCCTGTACCCCCCGGTTTTTGCGGTCTGAGATCACCAAAATCTTCTGGTCGGCCACCTGCCCCTTCACAAAGGCGAACATGTGCTCCCGAAGGCGGTTTTCCGGGGTAAAGGAGTAAAAGAGGTTTTCCAGCGGCATGTCTTCGGCCAGGGGCAGCGGGGCAATCACAGGTACCTGCAGGGCGGCTGCCCGGGTAGCCACCTCCCGGATGGCCTCAGGGGCAAGGGGGCCGATAATGGCGCTGTAGGAACCGAGGTCTTCCTGCTGCAGGAAAGACCGGACCCTCTGGGTATTGAGCTGGGTGTCGAAGGTTTTTACCTGAACGGAAACCCCCAGGTCGGCAATCGAGTCCAGGGCTACCAGCAGGCCGGAGTAGAGCCCAAGGCTGTATTTCAGTGCATTGTTCTGGTCGATGCGCTTTCGGGTGCTTTCCGAATCTTCCAGGTCGAGGCGGTCGAGGCGGAACGGCAACAGCACCAAAATTTTCGGGATGTTACGGCGGTCGATGCTGTCTTTCAGGTCAAAGGACTCCAGGACCAGGTCGTTCTTCACCTGCAACTCCCCTGCATTTTCCCGCGGCACCTTCAGGACCATGCCGGCCTTCAGGCCCCTGCCAAGGTCGGGATTGAGGGCAAGCAATTCACGGTAGCCAATTCCGAACTTCCGCGTTAGGGAATATTCCGTCTGTTTGGGAAGCACTTCGTAGTACACATACTCCGAATCGGCGGGGTCGGTGGGTTCCGGCTTTTTCTCCGGAAGCCTCAGGACCATGCCCTCCTGGAGGTTTCCCTTCTCCATGATCTCGGGGTTCAGGCGTATAATCTCCTCCCTGGAAATCCCGTATTCCTGGCTCAGGCTGAACAGGGTTTTTTTAGGGGGCACGGTATAGGAAACAAAAATCTGGGTTTCCTGGACGACCTCACTTCCCGGGAGACGGGGCACCTTAAGCTCCTGCCCGGCCGCCAGGTAGCTGGTATTCTCCGGCAATTCGGGGTTCAGTTGCAACAGGCTATCTACCGTTATGCCATACCTGTGCGCTATGCTCCAACGGGTTTCCCGTGGCTGGACCACGTAGGTATCCACCGCTTCGGCCCCTGTCTCCCCCATAGGCTCCTGGCCAACAGGATACACGGGAATGCGCAGGACCATACCCTTTTGCAGGGTGGCGGAATAGAGTTCCGGGTTATATCGCTTAATGAGGTCCTGAGGGAGGTCATACCGCCTTGAAATACTGAAGAGGGTCTCCTTTCGGCGTACCCGGTGGGTCTGGAACCCTATGGGTTTTTTTTGCTCCACCGTGTCGGGGCTTGCGGCGTTTGGCTGGCTGGGGCGGGTATCCGTTTGGGCCGAAACCGGGATGACCAGGATGGTGTTGACCCGCAGGGGCGACCCGGGCTTAAGTTCCTTGTTGTATTTGTACAGGTCCCCGACACTTACCTGGTAGCGCCGCGCAATGGATTCCACGGTTTCCCCCTGCTTCACAGGGTGGCTCCTGAACTGCTGGGCCCCTGCCCTGCAGCCAACCAACAGGACCAGCCAACCCAATAACACGTATTTTCCGAACTGCTTCATGCCTATTCCCATTCAATTGTAGCCGGAGGCTTGGAACTGATGTCGTACACCACCCGGTTTACCCCGGGGACCTTGTTGATGATTTCATTTGAAATTTTCTGCAGGAACTCATAGGGCAGGTGCACCCAATCGGCCGTCATCCCGTCCGTGCTTTCCACGGCCCTCAGGGCCACGCATTTTTCATACGTGCGTTCATCCCCCATCACCCCTACACTGTGCACCGGCAACAGGATGGCACCAGCCTGCCATATCTGGTCGTACAACCCCCAGTCGCGCAGGCCCTGTATGAACAAATGGTCCACCTCCTGCAAGATAGCCACCTTTTCCGGGCTTACGTCGCCCAGGATCCGGATTGCCAGCCCAGGTCCGGGAAAAGGATGCCTGCCCAGCCGTTCATCGGGGATCCCGAGGCTGGCGCCCACCCTCCTGACTTCGTCTTTAAACAACATTTTTAGGGGCTCTACGACTTTCAACTTCATGAAATCCGGGAGCCCGCCCACGTTGTGGTGGCTTTTGATGGTGGCCGAGGGTCCGCCGGAAGCGGAAACCGATTCAATCACATCCGGGTAAATCGTCCCCTGGCCCAGCCACCGGGCATCTTCGACTTTATGGGCCTCATCGTCAAACACCTCGATGAATACCCGGCCGATGATCTTCCGTTTCTTCTCGGGGTCTTCCTCCCCTTTCAGGGCGTCCAAAAAGCGTGCCGAAGCATCCACCCCCTTAACGTTAAGGCCCATGTGCTTATACTGGTCCAGGACTTCCTCGTATTCGTGCTTCCGCAGCAGGCCGTTGTTGACGAAAATACAATGCAGGTGCTCCCCGATGGCCTGGTGCAGCAATACAGCTGCTACAGTGGAATCTACGCCCCCGGACAGGCCAAGGATCACTTTGTCTTCCCCAATCTGTTCCCTGAGGCCGGCCACGGTGGTTTCCACGAAGGCCGCCGGCGTCCAGGTCTGTTCCAGCCCGGCGATATCGACCAGGAAGTTTTTCAGGATGCGTTTTCCCTCTTTGGTATGGTAAACTTCCGGGTGAAATTGAATGCCGTAAAGGTTCTCAGAAGCAATTACATAGGCTGCATTCTCCACATCGTGTGTGCTGGCCAGGAGTTTGGCCCCGCTGGGGAGTTGCTGTATGGTATCGCTATGGCTCATCCAAACCTGCGTGTCCCGGGGTACGTCCCTGAAGAAGGGGTCGGGGGTGATATGGGTCAACCGTGCCCGGCCGAATTCCCGCGTATTGGAAGGGGCCACATTCCCGCCCCCGAAGTGGGCGATGTATTGGGCCCCGTAACAGATGGCCAGGACGGGTTTTTTTCCGCGTATTTCGCTCAGGTCCGGATGGGGTGCGGCGTCGGACCGCACGGAGGAAGGGGAACCGGAAAGGATAACCGCCTTATACCCCGAGAGGTCTTCAGGGAGGTGGTTGTAGGGTTTTATTTCGCAGAAGATGTTCAGCTCCCGGACGCGCCTTGCGATCAACTGGGTGTACTGGGAACCAAAATCGAGGATCAGGACGTTGTTTTGCATGGCCAAAAATAGTAAAATGAAAAAACCGAAACGACCTTATGCCCCAATAATTATCCCCACGTTATAAAGAACCTGGCCAGCCCCTTCCACGGATGCCCCGCCGCGGCATCCTGAAACAGCCACTGGTTCCCATACCCCGGATCGGTCCCCAAAGGAGTAGCCCACCCACCGAAAAAGGGCGCGAATACAGCCGGCGACACGGACAGCCGGGTCGCGAACCAAAGTATAAACTTTTATTTTATATAATATTCTTTATATTATTGGTATACAATATATTAAATTAATTCCTACATTTTACTTTTTCCTTTTTCCCGACCCCTGAACAGCACAATTTGTAAGAAAAAAAATCCCCGGCCATCAGGCCGGGGATCCTTTTGCACCCTGCCGGGGCAGGGGAAAAACTAACCTAAACACATGAATGAATTACGGCACTAAACCCAACCCTTTGGGGGTCGAAGGTTGCCAGGGTTAAAACCCCCTCCCCGGCCACCGGGGCAGCCGGGAAGTGGGGTTCCATCCTCTTTCATGGCAACTTCAACCCTATAACAACCCGGGGCGCGGATACCCTACCTGAAATCCTTATTTTTTTGTATCTTTAAGAGTAAAGAATTGGGGTATGGCCGATCAGATTTGGAACGAACTTGTAGAGGAGCTCAGGGAAGGCCTCCGGGACCCTGCCCACCCCTTCCGCCTGGCCACCCTGGCCACCCTGGGGTTGGAACGCCTGCCGCGCCTCCGGACGGTCCGGATCCGGGAATTTGATCCCGGCAGCCTCCGGATGGCCTTCTACACCGATTCCCGCTCCAAAAAAATCCTGCACATCAAGGAGAACAACAAGGTGAGCCTGTTGCTGTACCATCCCGAGAAACTGGTACAACTCCGCATCGAAGGGCTCGCCCTCCGGGAACGGGACCCGGAAGTGCTCCACGACCACTGGATGCGGGTTGAGGCCAATGCCCAGCAAAACTATACCACCGCCAGCGCCCCCGGGACGGAAATCAAAAGCCCCGAACAAATCGAATACCTGGAACACGAACAGTATTTCACCCTGGTGTACATTTTACCCTTTAAGGTCGAATACCTTAAACTAAACCGTCCCAACCACCTCAGGGTGCGCTTTTCCAAGGCCGATAGCGGCTGGAAAAGCACTTATCTAGTCCCCTAGGGTATCCAGGATCATCCGCACATCGTCTTCAGTGGTATCGGGGTTGATAAAGCAAAAACGCAACACGGTTTCCACTTCCCCCGCCCGGCGCCATTTCGTGGGGGTCACCAGGGCAAGGCCCGCCTTGTGGTTGCGGTAGGTCCAGCCCACATATTCCTCCGGGGTCCAGCCCTTTTTTCGGAACAACACGCAGGAAAGGCTGGGCTCCCGGACCAGTTCCAGGCCCGGCCGTTCGGCGACCATCTCCCCCGCTGCACGGGCCAGGGAAATCCCCCGTTCCACAGCCCATTTGTATTTGTCCGTTCCATGGGTGGCCAGGGAATACCAAAGGGGCATCCCCCGAAGGCGTCGGGTGAGCTGGATCTGGTAATCGGCGGGGTTGAACCCCCTGGCGCCCTCATCCTGAAAAATATCCAGGTAGGAACCTTCCTGTTGGTGGGCCTCCCGGGCCAATTCGGGTTCCCGGTAAAGTACCGCCCCGCAGTCGTAGGGTGAGAACAGCCATTTATGGGGGTCTATGGTTACGCTGTCGGCGTGCTCAATCCCCTTGAAAAGGTGCCTTACGGAATCAGCCACAAGGGCGCCGCCCCCGTAGGCCGCGTCTACATGGAACCACAGGCCTTCGCGCCGGCAGACTTCGGAAATCCCCTCCAGGTCATCCACAATGCCCGCATTGGTCGTACCCCCGGTCGCCACCACGGCAAACAGGCGCTTGCGCTGGGCCGGGGTAAGGCCGTCGACTGCTTCCCCCAGCAGGTTGCCGGTCATGCGGTCTTCAGTCTCCACCTGCAAAAGGTCCACGTCGATAACCCGCGCCATGGCCTTGATGGAACTGTGGGCCCCGATAGAGGTCAGGATGAGCCCCTTTTCACCGGCCTGCCCGCTCCGCCTGCGCCAGGCCTCCCTGGCGGTAACCATGGCGGAAAGGTTGGCGGCGGTGCCCCCGCTGGTAAATACCCCGAAAGCCCCTTCCGGCATCCCGGTCAGGGAAACCAGCCAGTCCATGGCCCGGTTTTCGCAGAAAATCCCCCCGGCACCTTCCATCCAGTAGGCCCCGTGGACCGAGGAGGCAGAAGTGATCAGGTCAAACAAGATGGCCGCCCGTGTGGGGGCCGCCGGCACAAAAGCCAGGTGCCTGGGGTGGTCGATGGGCACGGTGGCCCTGATGAGGATATCGCGGAACAGGCGGAAGGCTTTTTCCCCCCCGATGCCCTCAGGGGTAATGGTTTCGCCCACCAGGGCCTTCAATTCTTCCTCTTTTTTGGGTTGCCCGAGCTCCGGGGCGTTGTTGGTGATCCGGCTGATGGCATATTTCATGACATCCAGGGTCATTTCCACCGTATCAATGTCGATTTTGTGCATCCTGTGGGGGGTTTACTCCGGATGCAAAGATAGGATTCCGCGGGATACCCGGTTCAGGGTTCGTAGACCAGGAGGGTGAATTCCCCGGACAGGGGGTCGAAGGCTTCCAGGAGGCCTTTCAGCAAGCCCGGGCCCATCTCCAGATAGAATTCCGCAAAGTTCCGGTTTCGTTCCTGAAGCCCGCCTTGCGGGAACAGGGATTCCCTGAGCAGGCGGATGCGCTCCACCTCGTCGGAAAGCTTGCGTTTCTGGGCTTTAAGTAACCGTTTTTCCAGGCGGTCAAGCCCTTTTAGCTGCCGGGCTTCCTCGGCCCGGACGGCCCCGAGAAACGATTTGTCGGTTTGCTCGGCCATGCGGTACAGGGCTTCGAACTGCTCCGTTAAATGCCGCCGTTGCGGGCTGAAATCGATGGGAATTTCCGAAATCTCCCGCACCCGCTGTTCGACCAGGCGGTCGGGATCGCGGAAAAGCGATTTCACTTCAAGGCCCAGCTTTTCAGCTTTCCCCTGCTGTTTGGCGGAAACCAGGAGGGCGGAATTCCTGAGCAACAGCATGGGAAAAGCGATCCCGGATTCGGCAAAGTATTCCCTGAGCTCCAACCAATAGGCCAACTCCCCTCCCCCGCCTACGTAACAGAGGTTGGGCAGCAAAAACTCCTGGTATAAGGGCCGGGTGACGACATTGGGGGAAAACCGTTCCGGATGGGCATGCAATTCCCCCCGCACGGCTTCGGCCCCAAATCGAATCTCGCTGTCCACTACCCCATACCCCCCCTCAACAGGGGCCAGGCGTTCCCGGAACCCGTCTTTCAGGTAAAAGAAATTCAGCTCGCGGGGGCTTACCTGTATGCGGTACTGGCCCGGAAGGGCATTCAGGCGGCTAATGCTTTCCGAAACGGTGCGCTGGCCAAGGTTTTCGAAAAGGTCCCGCTCCACATGGGGCACGAAAAGGGCTTTCAGGCGGGGATCGTCGGCATCGAGGATCACCAGCCCCATGTCGCCGAAAAGTTCATTGACCAGGAAACGGGTAGCCGCAGCCATGGTCGGTTGCTGCAAATAGGCCCTGGAAAACAGGTCTTTCAGGTATGCCGCATGGGTTCCCGGGCCCAGGTCTTTGGAAAATTGTTCGAACACGGCGTCCAGGCCTTCAGTATCCATGCGGCCAACAGCGCCTCCGGTGGGCCGGTTCCAACGGATTTCCTTCCCCCGAAAATTGAAATGGTTGACCTCGTCGAAATCGTGGTCCTCAGACCCCATCCAGTACACCGGCACAAAGTGTGCTTCAGGGTATTCCTCCCCCAGCCGGGAGGCCAGTTTAATAGTGGTGAGGATTTTATACAGAAAATACAGGGGGCCCGTAAACAGGTTCAACTGGTGCCCGGTAACCACGGTAAAGGCGTTGGGCTTCCGGAGGTTTTCGAGGTGTTCCCCCGTGGCCCCCGAAACCTGTAAGGAGGCATACTGCTCTGTGAGGACCGCGTGGAGGACCTCGCGATGGGCCATGGGGTACTGCTTTGCTTTTTCCCCCATCTGGTCCCGGAAGGCCTGCAGGGTCGGAAAGCGACCATAAAACGGGGCGAGTTGCGGTACCTGGTCGAGGTAATCCCTGATAAGCCCTGAAAAAAAACCGGTTTCCCGGAAGGGGATTCCTGATGCTTGCATGGGTTGGATCAATGCCTCAAAGATAGGATTCCCGAAGGTACGAATTCCTAAAAATACGTTAAGAAAGCTGCCGTGCCACCGGTCGCATGGGCGGCCCGGCGGCACGGAGGACCCTTAAATTGACGCGCCCTGTCGCTGTGCCAATGACGGGAATTATGTAGCTTTGGAACCAGGAAAAACCGCACCAAAACCCTTTTGTATGAAATCCATTTTTACCCTTCTCACCCTCTTTTTCTTCATCACCGCAGGGTCGCAGGACCTGAAGTCGCCTTCTGAGTTCCTGGGGTACGAACTGGGGACCCAGTTCACCCGCCATCACGAGGTGCTTGCCTATTACCAGTATGTGGCAGCCACCCTGCCCGGGCAGGTGCGCCTGGAAACGTACGGGTATACCCCGGAACGCCGGCCCCTGTTCATCGCTCTGGTTTCGACTCCTGGGCACATGCAGCAGGTGGAAGCGCTGCAGGAGAAACACCTGGAAAGTACGGAAGGAAAGGGAGATGCCCGCCTGGCGGTGGTCTGGCTGAGCTACAACGTGCACGGGAATGAAAGCGTCAGCACCGAGGCTTCCATGCAAACCCTTTATGAGCTGCTGACCTCGAAAAAAAGCTATCTCGAAAATACCCTGGTGATCATGGACCCCTGCATCAATCCCGATGGGCGTGAACGCTATGTGAACTGGTACTACCAGTACAAAAACACGCCTTACCAGGCAGACCCCAACAGCAAGGAGCACTGGGAAGGCTGGTGGAGCGGGCGCAGCAACCACTATATGTTCGACCTGAACCGCGACTGGGCCTGGCTTACCCAGGTGGAAAGCCGGCAACGCGTTAAAAAATACCAGGAGTGGATGCCCCACATCCATGTGGATTTCCACGAACAGGGGATGAACAACCCGTATTACTTCGCCCCGGCCGCCGAGCCGTATCACGAGGTGGTTACCGGCTTCCAAAGGGAATTCCAGGATGAAATCGGGCGCAACCACGCCCGGTATTTCGACGCCAACGGGTGGTTCTATTTCACCCGGGAAGTTTTTGACCTGTTTTACCCCAGTTACGGGGATACCTACCCGACCTATAACGGGGCCATCGGAATGACGTACGAACAGGGGGGCAGCGGCAGGGCCGGCCTGGGGGTGGTAGTGGCCACCGGGGACACCCTGACCCTGAAGGACCGCATTGCCCACCACCTGACCACCGGGCTCAGCACGGTAGAGGTAGCTGCCCAAAACGCAGCCCGCCTGAATGAGGAATTCAGGAAATTCTATGGGAACCCCCGGGATTTCAAATACCAGTCATACCTGCTCACGGGGGACCGCGACAAACAGGAAGCCCTTGCCGCCCTGTTGGACAAACACCAAATCGCCTATGGATGGGCTGCCCCCTCCACGGTAAAGGGATTCCATTATGGCAGCCGGCAAACGAAATCGATGCGGGCCGGCCAGGACGCCATGGTCGTGTCCACGAACCAGAAAAAAGGCACCCTGGTAAAGGTATTGTTCGAGCCGGATGCCAAACTAAGCGATTCCCTTACCTACGATATCACGGCCTGGTCTTTGCCCTATGCCTATGGCCTGGAGGCGCTGGCCGTGGAGGCCGGGGTCGCTGTGGCCTCCACGGGGCCGGAAGTTGCCGCCCCCAAAGGGGAAGGGTTCCGGGAAGGGGCTTATGCACACCTCACCGATTGGAACAGCATGAAGGACGCCCGATTCCTGGCTGACCTGTTGACATCGGGGATCCGCGTCAGGCGGGCCGAACGTCCGTTCCGCCTCGAAGGGAGGGACTGGGCAGCCGGGACCCTGATTATCACCCGGGGCGATAACCGCAACCTGAGCGGTTTCGGGGAACAGGTCAGCTCCCTCGCCCGGAAACACAACAAATCGCTAACCCCGGCAACTACAGGGAAGGTAGACCAGGGCAGGGACTTTGGTTCGGGTTCGGTGGGCATGCTCCCTGCCGTAAAGGTGGCCCTGCTGTCAGGGGAACCCACTTCCACCCTGCGGTTCGGGGAGGTGTGGCACTATTTTGAACAGCAATTGCAGTACCCGGTTACCGTACTGGATGCCGATTACTTCGACCAGGTCGCCCTGGAAGACTACGACGTTTTGGTCCTTCCCGGGGGATGGGGATACCGGAAATTCCTCAATGACGCCCGCAAGGGCAAACTCCGGGAATGGGTGGCCTCCGGGGGGCGGCTGATCGCCATGGGGGAAGCCCTCAGCCACCTCGGGGGGGAAAAGGGCTTTTCCATCCGGGAAAAAGAAACTGAAGAATCGGGGGACGGGGCGGAACCCCAATATGCGCAAACGCGCCGGGAACGGATCCGGGATGCCATTACAGGGGCGATCTTCAAAGCCGGGGTAGACCCCACCCACCCCCTGGCCTTTGGGTACGGCGACACCTACTATACCCTGAAGCTGGGGAATGCAGCGTATGAGCTGCCGGGTGGAAATACGGTGGCGGCCCTGGACAAATTTCCCAGGCCGGTAGCCGGGTTTGCCGGGAGCGAGGCGTTAAAAAACCTGCCCGGAAGCCTGGTTTTCGGTATGGAAACAGTAGGCCGCGGCGACGTTGTCTACCTGGCCGACAACCCCCTGTTCCGGGGCTTCTGGGAAAATGGGAAGCTGTTTTTTGCCAATGCGGTCTTCATGGGGAACCCATAAAACCAAATTCCAAATCACAACGGGTTGGAAGGGCGCTGAGCCTTTCCCCGTTGGGATTTGGAATTTGGAATTTCGGCCCTACAGGGCGGCAACCATGTCCGGGGCGTACTGGCCAACCCCGGGCGGGTTTTCCAGCAAGACAGCGTCGAGGTCGACCCCTTCGATCGGGATGATCTGCTGCGCCTGCGGATCCCATTCGATACGCCTTCCAAGTTTCCACGACAGCCCGGTCATATGGGCTGCAATGGCCTCTTCAAAACCTTCCTGGATTCCGCAGCTCACCTGTCCGCCGTTGCGGATCACGCTGAGCCATTCCCGCATGTGCAGGAAGGTGGAATCAACCCTTTTCCCGTCCACATAGGTCCACATCAGGCCCTTGTCTGCAAAATACTGGGAAGTGGCTGAAGACACCCCGTCCAGGGAACTGGCTGCGGGGTCATAGCTGTAAATAGGGGTCTGGGGACTCATTTTGCCCGACTCAATCATCCCGGCATAGCGGGTAGAGCCGGAATCCGGCCAAATCGTAAGCCGGTTCCCCAGTTCCATGGAGGCATCGTGGCCCATCAGCATGGTCGGCCTGTTCCAGCCATTGCCCAGGGTGGCGCTGTAGGTGAAGGTCATCCCTTTTTCCTTACCGGCCCTCTGGCTGCTTCCCGTGCTGAAATCGGGGAATTCAAAATTCGCCTGCAAGACGTCCGGTACGTTGCGCCCGTCGCGGTGGGTATATATCCCGCCGGATGCCATAACCGATTTCGGGATACCCATTTTCAGGACGCAATTCAGGCGGTCGTAATCGTGGGTGAGCAGGTCGCCTGAAAGGCCTGAGCCATAGGCCCACCATTTCCTCCAGCGAAAGAAATGGTTTTTGTTGAAGGGGACCTCCGGGGCCGAACCGAGGAATTGCTTCCAATCAATGGTTTCGGGATTCGCCTGCGGATGGATGTCGTAATTCCAGGCACCGTTATCATCATTGCGGTTGGTATTGGTGGTGATCAGGGAAACATGCCCCAACACCCCTTTGTCCACAATGTCCTGGGCGGTTTTAAAGCTGAGGGTCTGCCGGTGCTGGTGGCCTACCTGGAAAATGGCTTTCGAATTCCGGGCGGCTTCGCGAAGGGCATACGTCTCGGCCACGTTATGGGTCATGGGTTTTTCCACATAGACGTGCACGTTATTGTTCAAAGCCTCGATGGACATGGGCGCGTGCCAGTGGTCCGGGGTGGCAATGACCACCGCCTCCACCTCCCCGCTACGAATCATATCGGTGTGGGTGGCATAGCGTTTTACAGGGTTCTCAGGGGTGCTGAACGAACGGATGGCCAATTCGGCCTTTACATCAAAAATATCGCAAACCCCTACAATACGGATATTCAGCGGGTCCTGGCTGCGAAAATCCTGAAGGGCGGTAAAAGGCCTGCCTTCCTTTTTGGCAAGGGCCTCTTCGGCTTCCATCGCCGCTACCCACTCATCGGTAGCGTACCCCAGGGATCGACAGAGCTGTTCCCCCCGTATGCCAAATCCAATGATCCCCACCTTCACCGGTTCCCCGGAAATGGCCGGGACGGCACCCGGAAGGGAAGGCTGAATATTGAGTTGTTCCAACAGGGCGCTGCGCTCCCTTTTCCGGCCGACCGCCCCGGAGGCTCCGGCCCACCATACGGCGCCGAGTACGGGGATACTTCCCAATCCCAATAAGGCTTCTCTGCGTGTCCAGCTCATAATACTTTGGTTTTAGAGGTTGCGGTTTTTTTTGCAAACAGGCGGGAAAGCCCGAAGAGTTTTCCCGTGGGGTGGTAAAACAAGACCAGGCAGGCTACGGCCTCAATCAGGTTTTTATTGACGATCCAGTAACTGCCTTCCGTGTTGATCTGGGGCATGCCCGGCCACGAGGGGTGGGCGAGGTAGTACAACAGCAACAGGCCCACCCCCACCAGGGCGCCCAGGCGCTCCGCTACCCCAAGGATCAGGGTAATGCCCACAAACACCAGGGCGGCCCAGTTCAGGGTATCTACCCAGGGGATCACGGCCTCTGCCGTAAGGGCCTGAAAAACAGGTTTCAGCGGCCCCTGAGCGGAAGCCAGGTACCCGAAGCTGGTCCAGTCGGGGTTATAGAGCTTAATGATCCCCTCGTAGAGGAAATGCCAGCCAATCAGGATGCGCAACAGGGCCACGCTCTGATCGGGGCCCCATCTGTTCGAAGTTGAAGTCATATGTATTCTGGTTTGGTTTCTAAGTTTCGGTCGGAAGCGGGCAACGACCGGGGCAATCTCCCAAAACTACGCCCCTGGCAAAGCCCATCCTATGACCAATATCATCTTTTTATCCCCTGCCGCAACGCCTTACGCCCGGGCCGCAAGGGTTTTCATGGCCCCGATGAAACGGTCGAGTTCCCCGGTGGTCGTGTACACATTGGGAGTGATCCGGCAGCCCTGCACGTTCGCGTAATCGATGGCCACCGTAAAGATGCCGAATTCCTCCAATAAGGCCGTGGCCAGGCGGGCTGGCTTCATATGGGAAACCCCCACATTCGCAATGGCGCAACTGCGTTCCGGGGCTTCCGGGGTATTGATCACGATGTTCGGAACCCCCCTGAGGGCATCGCTCCAGTACCGCTGCAGGAAACGAAGGCGCTCCGCCTTGCGTTCCAGGCCAATCCCCTCGAGGTAATCCATGGCATCGCCTATGGCCAGGTCGGTATGCACCGGGTGGGTCCCCGTATGGTTCAGCCGGCCGATATCCCCGGGTTCGCGCGGGTAGTCTGCCAGCAGGGGCCATATTTTTGGGATATGTTCTTTGCGCACATAGAGCATGCCCGCACCCAGCGGGGCGCTCAGCCATTTGTGCAGGCTCGAGCCGTAATAATCGCAGTGGAGCTCCGGAATGTTTACGGGAAACTGCCCCACGCAATGGGCCCCGTCCACGAGCACCTCCACCCCATGGCGGTGCGCCATATCGCAGATCTTGCGCACCGGGAGGATCTGCCCGGTGATATTGATCATGTGGCAGATCATCAAAAGGCGGGTCCGCGGGGTGAGCTGCTCCTCGTAAAGGGCGACCAACTCCTCGTCAGACCCGGGGTGGTTCGGGACGGAGACCTGCCGGCACACCACCCCGTACCGGTCGGAAACCTGCCTGAAATGGTCCTTCATTGCCCCGTAGTCCTGCAGGGCATATACGGCTTCATCCCCTTCCTTCCAGGGGTAACCGCCGATGATCATATCCAGGGACTCCGTAGTGTTGCGGGTGATCACCAGGGTATCCTCCGGGCAGCCGAGCATACCCGCCAGGCGGGCAGCGACCTTTTTTTTGTTTTCCCACTGCACCGTCCGCATATAATAGGCCCCCTCGTAATTGACCTGGCGGACATGTTCGGTAAACCGCTCCAAAACCGGTATCGGGACAATGTTGTAATATCCGTTTTCCAGATTGATGTAATCGGGTTTCAGGGCGTAATCGGCCCGGACCCGGCTCCAGAAATCGTCCCCTGAACCCTGCGGATAGGGCATTTGTACTTTCGCAGGGGTACCGGGTTCCCAGGCCGAGGCCACCCACGGGGCGGCAAGGGCCGCGTAGCCCAGGTGCCGGATAAATTCCCTTTTTTTCATACCTGTGGGGTAAATGATCCTCCAATATAAAAAATTACCGCCTATTGGGGCACATCCTTTATCTTTACGTTGGAAGCAAAATCCGGAGAAAAATGGAAAAAATGAAGGTGGAAACCCTTGTGTATTACAGTAAGGCCTTCGCGAAAAGGGATCACATTGCAGCCGATTCCAAAAAGGACATTCAGGAACTCCTGGACCGCTATGCCTCAGAGGGGTACCGCCTGGCAAGTACCAACAGTGCAGGGTTTGGCTATGCGATTTATATCTTTTTGTATTTTGAAAAGGTGGGAGGCTAACCCCGATGGGGGTTGATTTTACGGCCCTCCTCCTGTGCGATTGCCCTCCCGGGAATACAGGGCGGGATGAATAAATGGAGTTAACTTTAATTGCTATGAAAAAAACGCGTTTGTTTCTGGCCTGCGTCGCCCTGATATGCTGCGGGGTGCAGGCAGCCCTGGCACAGGAAAGCCCAGGGGGGCAGCCTGCAACATTCAGGCAGTACCAGGGTGAGGTCGCCGATGCCGATTCCGGCGACCCCCTGGTCTTCGCCACCATTGTACTCGAAAACCAGAACATCAGCACAGTGACCAATTCCGAGGGGCGCTTCCTGTTGAAAGTACCGGAGGGAATCCGGGAGGGAAACCTCCTGGTCTCGTATCTGGGCTATACCCTCCGAACCATTCCCCTGGAACAACTCCGGCCCGAAGGCAACCGGATTACCCTCCAGGTTTCGGTAACCCCGCTGCCAGAGGTAGATGTGGTGGTACCCAGGGATGCCCGCACCCTGGTAGAGGAAACCTTGCGCCGAAAGGGCGACAACTATATGCAGGAACCCCTGGAGATGACTGCCTTTTATCGCGAAACCATTAAAAAGCGGCGGAAAAACGCCTCCCTGGCCGAGGCGGTGGTAACCGTTTACAAGGCCCCCTATTCCGGGCTGAAAAAGGATGTTGCCTCCCTCTACAAGGCCCGGAAAAGCACCGATTACTCCAGGCTCGACACGGTGGCCCTGAAGCTGCAGGGAGGGCCCTACAACGCCCTGTACGTGGATGTGATGAAATACCCCGATTTTATCTTTTCCCCTGAATATATAAACGACTACGAATTCTTTTTCGAACGAAATACCCGCATAGGGGGCCGGTTGATTTTTGTGATTGGTTTCCGTCAGAAACCCGAAGTCACGGAGCCCCTGTACACCGGGCAGCTCTTTATCGATGGAGAACGCAAAGTGCTTACCAGTGCCATTTTTTCCCTCAACATTACCGACCGAAACCTGGCCAGCAGGATGTTTGTGAGAAAGAAACCGGCAAATGCCAGCGTGTACCCCACGGCGGTGGCTTACCGGGTAGACTACCGGGAAAAAGATGGCCGCTGGTTTTACAGCTACAGCCATGCCATGCTGGAGTTCAAGGTAGATTGGGACCGCCGCCTTTTCAATTCCGTGTACAGCCTCACCTCTGAAATGGCGGTGACGGACTGGGTCCCGATTTCCGGGGAGCCATCCGGCAGGCCAAAGGATCGAATCCGGTCGTCGATCATCCTGAGCGATGCCGCAGACGGCTTTTCGGATCCCGACTTCTGGGGCGCTTATAATATTATTGAACCGGAAAAATCCATTGAAGCCGCTATCCGAAAAATCCAGCGTCAGTTAAGGCGTGAAGACCGCGAATAGTGTGGTTCCTTCTCCGGTATCGCAAAAAAAAGGCAGTGGACACCGCCAGTTTCCATAATTATTGACAATTGTTAATAACCGTAGTTGGTAACCTGTGCATTTCTTTTTGCGCAAAGATTTGGATATCAAGGATTAAGGGGATACTTTAGTAAAGCAATTGAGTAGGTATCCCCGTCCAGGGTGGTAACGAAAGGTTGCTGCGAAGTTGGCGTTCTTTGTATTGCAGTTTACTCGATTCAGCAAGGCAATATTCGTATTGCCCTCAGAAAAGAAGAGTCTTGTCCGGGGGCGGGAGTTTCCGGAGGTGGTGGGACCCTTTTTCCCCTCCATGAAAACTTAGGTTTTCTGGAGCGACAAATAGGTCCAGGCTGTAAAAAGGGGCAGGAAAAAGCGTAGATGGGTTCAACTCCATAACGTAAATCCTCCTCAAACGTCAGAATAACCATGCAGGAGGCAACCATGGGTTGCAGAACCTGGCGGATGCCGGGGGAAGATACTGCCGGTTATTCCAGGAAAGCCATATCACTGTACTTGTTACATCGATATGGCTTTCTCATTTCCATGGGCACCCTCTTTCATGTAAGTCCCCCCCAAAAGGTTTGCTGCTGGAAATTTCTGCCTATTTTTGAACAAAAAATTGCATGAAACCATTCCCGGGGATCCCCCTGTGCCTTTTCCTGTTTTTTTATTCCCTTTCGGTTTTCCCCCAGTCGCGGTACACCCTGAGCGGGACCATCACCGAGGCAAACAGCAATGAAACCCTGATCGGGGTGAGCATCCTGGTCCCTGAGCTCCGGGCCGGGGCCGTCACCAACGAATACGGGTTTTATTCCCTTTCGCTTCCCGAAGGTACCTATGAAGTCGTGATAACCTACCTGGGGTACCGCGACATCCGGCAAACAGTGGCCTTCACCAGCGACCAACGCCTCGATTTTCAGCTGCAGGAAGAAGCCGAAGAACTGGAAGAAGTAGTGCTCACCCAGGATGTGGAACGCCTCGATATCCGTAAACCACAGATGAGCGTGTCTTCCCTGTCGGTGGAAACCATCAAAAGCATCCCCGTGGTGCTGGGGGAAGCGGACGTGATCAAGTCCATCATCCTGTTGCCGGGGGTGACGAATGCCGGGGAGGCTTCCTCGGGCTTTAATGTCCGGGGCGGGTCCGTGGACCAGAACCTCATCCTGCTCGATGAAGCCATCATCTTTAATTCCTCGCACCTGTTCGGTTTTTTCTCGGTCTTTAACCCGGACGCCATCAAAGACATCAAACTTTTCAAGGGGGGGATCCCCGCCCGCTACGGGGGCCGGGTATCCTCAGTGCTGGAAATCTTCCAGAAGGAAGGGAACAGCAAGGAGTTCCACATGAGCGGGGGCATCGGGGCGGTCGCGAGCCGGTTGCTTGCCGAAGGGCCCATCGTAAAGGACAAAGCCGCTTTCCTGATCGGCGGCAGGGCTTCCTATGCCCACCTGTTCCTCCCCTTGCTGGACCTGGACAACCGCGCGTATTTCTACGACCTGAACACCAAGCTGAACTACCGGATAAACGACCGGAACAACCTGTACCTCTCGGGGTATTTTGGGCGTGACCTGTTCAGCATCAACGACCTGTTTGTGAATATCTACGGGAATTCCGTCTTCAACTTCCGCTGGAACCACCTCTTTTCCGACAAACTCTTCTCGAACCTTTCCCTGATTTACTCCGACTACTACTACGGGCTGGAACTGGATTTTGTCGGCTTTGAATGGGATTCGGGCATACAGAATTTCAATGTGAAATACGACCTGAAACACTATGTAAACGACCGCTTTCAGGTGAATTACGGCCTCAACAGCATTTACTACGTTTTCAACCCGGGAAAAATTATCCCGAACAGCGAGGATTCAGGCATTGTGGAGGAGCAGCTGACCAAAAAATACGCCAACGAAAACGCCGCGTATGTGGATGTTTCCCATGATATCACCGACCGTCTCAGCCTGGGGTACGGCCTGCGGGTGAGCCATTTCAACCGCCTGGGACAGGACGAATTTTTTGTCTATGAAAATGACAACCCGGTAGATTTCAACCCGTTCAGCCTGGTCTACCAGGAGGCCACCCCAATCGACACCCTGAGTCCCGGAAGGGGTAAGTCCCTAAAAACCTTCCTGAACCTGGAACCCCGGGCCTCCCTGTCGTATACCCTGAATGACCAGAGCTCAGTGAAGGCCAGTTTCACCCGAATGGCCCAGTACCTGCACCTGCTCTCCAACACCGCCTCCCCCACCCCCCTGGACGTGTGGACCCCCAGCGGGCCTTTTGTAGAACCCCAACTGCTGAACCAGTATGCCCTGGGGTATTTCAGGAATTCGTCCTCCGGGGAGTACAGCCTGGAAACGGAGGTGTTCTATAAACAGGTCGATAATCGGATCGACTACATAGACGGGGCGAACCTGATCGCCAACAACGCCATCGAACGGGTGATCCTCAACGGGGAGGCCAGGGCCTACGGGTGGGAACTCCTGCTGCGCAAGAACACCGGTGCCTTCACCGGCTGGCTGGCGTATACCCTGTCCAAATCCGAGCAACGGACCCCCGGCAGGGACCTTGGAATCGACAACGGACGATCGGGCCTGGAAACCGGGATCAATTTCGGGGAATGGTACAATACCCCGTACGACAAAACCCACGACCTGACGCTTTTCGGCAACTACGCCCTGAATGACCGGTGGAGTTTCAACGCGAATTTCACCTACCAGACCGGCCAGCCGACCAACTACCCCGTGGGGCAATTTGAATTCGAGGGACTGGTAGTGCCCTTTTACGGGCTTCGCAACCAGGAACGGCTGCCGGATTACCACCGCCTCGACCTTTCAGCCACCCTGACGCCGCGACGGGCAGCCGCCCGGAAAGTAAAGGGCGAATGGGTGTTTAGCATTTATAACGTCTACAACCGGATGAATGCCGCAGCCATCAACTTCCGGCAAAACCAGGATACCGGGAGGAATGAGGCGGTGCGCACGTCAATTTTCGGGATTGTACCCTCCGTAACCTATAACTTCAAATTCTGAGCAGATGAAAAAATGGCTTGTGCTTTTTGGGTTGGGAAGCCTGGGTTTGCTGGCTTGCGAAGAGGTTATCGAGGTGGAAACCCCCGTGGAGGATCCCCGCCTGGTGGTAGATGCCCTGTTGCGGGTAGACACTACCCAGACCTATGTGCCGGTGGAAATAAAACTCTCGCAGACGGCCGGGTTTTTCGGGGAAATCGAGCCGGTAACCGATGTGGACGAAATCGTCATTATTGTGCAGGAACTGGACAATGGGGTGCCCACCGGCTCAACCTTCATCCGCAGCCTGGCCCAGGTGGACCCCGGGAGCGGGGTCTATGTCCCCGACCCGAATTTTGACCAGGACCAGCGACTGCCGGTTTCCGTTTTGGTGGAAAACGACGTGATGCTCACCCTGGTGATCACCTGGCGGGGCCGGCGCTACGCCGCCCAGACACAGTATGTCCCCTCCGTGCCCATCGATGCCCTCGGGCTGGGCGACGGCACGCTTTTCGGTGAAGACGAAACGGAGCTTACCGTGCGCTTTACCGACGACCCGGACCGTGACAACTTTTATGTGTTCGATTTCGGGTTCGGGAATTTCCTCGCCTCCGAAGACACCTTCTACAAAGGACAATCTTTTGAATTTTCGTATTTCTACGACCAGGCGTTTGCCCCGGGGACGACACTGGAAGTAGCGATCCTGGGGGCCGACCGCACGTTCTTCAACTACATGGACCTGCTTGTGGAACAGGCCGAAGGGCCCCAGGGGCCTTTCCAAACCCCCGTGGCGACGGTGCGGGGGAATGTTTTTGACGTGACCGGGATCGACAACCTGAACAATTTCGACAACGCGGGCACCCCGGAGGTTTTTCCGCTGGGGTATTTTGCGGTGGTACAGGAATTCCGCGATCAGATCACCATTGAATAGAAGGATGGGGGGGTGCAGGAAAATAGGCATTTTGCTTTCTCTCGCGATGCTTTTGGGGTGTGAGGAAGTTATAGAGGTGGACGTGCCCGGGGAAACCACTTCAAGGCTCATCGTGGATGGCCTTATCCGGGTGGACGAACAGGAGCCTTTTGTACCCGTGCGCATCGCGCTTTCCGAAACCAATGGTTTTTTTGAAGACCTCCCGGTGACGCAGGCAGAGAATATCCTGATCACCGTCTCGCGGTTTGACCCAGAAGGCAACCTCATCGAAACCCTTACCTCCTCCCTGGCCGAGGAAGCCCCGGGGACCGGGGTCTACATCCCCGACCCCAATGCGACCTTCGACCAACGGATCCCCACGGTTTTCCTGAACGAAAACGTAAGGTTCACCCTGCAGATCCGCCACCGCGGGCGGCAATACCTGGCGGAGGCCTGGTACCAGCCCGTCGTTCCCATAGACTTCCTGCTCCAGGGACGGGCCACCCTGTTTGAAGGGGACGAGACCGAAGTGATCGTGGCCTTTACCGACCCGCCCGGCAAAGCCCATTACTACCTCTTCGACTTCGGCCAGGGGGAATTCCTGGTCACCGAAGACACCTTTTACCAGGGGCAATTTTTTCAGTTCTCCTATTTTTACGAAGACCCCATCGCCCCGGGCACTGCACTGGATATCAGCATTATGGGAGCCGATTTTACCTTCTACAACTATATGGACCTGCTCATTGAGCAAAGCGGCGGGCAGCAGGGGCCATTCCAGACCCCGGTAGCCACTGTCAGGGGGAATGTTATAGATGTCACCGGCCTCGACAACCAGGAGCGATTTGACAATGCCGACCGGGCCGGGGTCTTCCCCCTGGGCTACTTTGCGGTGGTGCAGGAAGAGCGAAGGACCCTTGTGATCGAGTGAGGCTTCAGCGGGGCAGGGTGGAAAAAAATTCGCGAACGGCCCGGGTGGTCAGCGCCGCCGCATGTTCCATGTTATGGGCCAGGGACCTGTTGGGGTCGGCCACTTCCACGACGGAGTGGAATCCCGCGGCTTCCGCCTCCCGGGTGGTCAGGTCGCACTTCCCGCAAACGGCAAGCACTGGCACCCCATGGCGATTTGCCAGCCCAACCACGGCCTGCAGGAGCTTCCCGTGGAGGGTCTGCCGGTCGATCCGCCCTTCCCCCGTGCAGATGAAATCCACCGGGTGATCTTTCAAGTAGGCCTCCACCCCACTGAGTTGCAATACATAGTTCGCCCCGCTGACAAACCGGGCCCCCAAAAAAGCGCAGAGCCCGAAGGCTGCCCCCCCGGCTGCGCCTGATCCGGGTACCTGGCAGCCTCCTTTGCCGAGCTGTTCGCGCACCAGGCGTTCGAGGTGGCGCAGGCCCTCGTCGAGCAGGGGAACCTGCCCGGGAAGCGCACCTTTCTGGGGGGCATACACAAAAGCAGCCCCTTCAGGCCCATACAGCGGATTGGAAACGTCGTTTACCGCCACCAGGTCCACCCCCTGGAAGAAGGGTGGTCCTTCCGGGGGAACGATGCGGTGGATGTTCGCCAGGCGTTCCCCCGAGGGGTCAAGCGGGTTCCCCTGCGCGTCGAGGAACCGGAAGCCGAAGGCCCGGGCCAGGCCGCACCCGCCGTCGTTGGTAGCGCTGCCCCCAAGGCCCACAAAAACCCGCACGGCCCCCTGCGCAATCGCTTCCCGGATCAACTCCCCCGTGCCCAGGGTACTGGTCTTTCCGGGGTCGCATTCCCGCGGGTCCAGTAGCGTCATGCCCGAGGCTGAGGCAAGCTCTACAAAAGCCTCCCGGCTTTGCCGGTCCATCAGGAAGGCAGCCCGGATCGGCCGTTCGAGGGGGTCCCCTACGGTGGCTTCCAGGGTTTCTGCCCAGGGGCGGGCTGCGCGTACGGCCTCGAGGAACCCATCCCCCCCGTCAGAAACCGGAAACCCCATACATTCAGCACGGGGAAAAACCGTCCGTACCCCTTCTTCTATCGCGAGGCTAACCTCGGCTGCCGTAAGGGAGCCTTTAAACTTATCGGGGATCAGTACCAATCGCATACCTGTAGGGTTTGCCGGTCGGAATTACCGCGGGCTTGCACCCAAATTACGGCAATTCTTGCTATTTTTAACCCTCAAAGCCCGTGGAACGTGCCAACAGACAAAACCTTACTGATCAAAGGCGTCAAACGCCTGGCCTATACCCTGGCCCTGATGTTTTCGGGCCCGATCGTGTTGTACCAGGCCTTTAAAAACCAGGACCACCCCTGGTACCTGCCCGTGCTTGTGGTCGGGGGGCTCCTGGCCCTGGGTGCCATTGCCATGGGGTTTTACAGCATAAAAACCATGGTGGACGCCCTGTTCGGGGGCCGAAAATAAACGGCAACCGCCCCGCGCAAATGGTTGTCTGCAATGCCAGGAGGTATTATCTTTGCGCACTTACACGCACGCCATGATAAACATTACGCTGCCCGACGGAAAAGTGGTCCGGTACGCCCCGGGGGTCACCCCGATGGAAGTCGCCCGGGACATTAGTGAAGGACTCGCCAGAAACGTCATTTCTGCCCGATTCAACAACCGGAAGGTAGAAACGCAGACCCCCCTGGAGGAAGACGGGGCCCTGGTCCTGTACACCTGGCAGGACGACGAGGGCAAAAAAGCCTTCTGGCACTCATCCTCCCACGTCCTGGCTCAGGCCCTGGAGGAACTGTATCCCGGGATCAAGCTAACCATCGGCCCGGCCATAGACTCCGGGTTTTACTACGATGTGGATTTCATGGAGCACACCATCTCCGAGAAGGATTTCCCGGCCATCGAAAAAAGGGCCCTGGAAATCGCCCGGGGAAAACACGATTTTGCGCTTCGCGAGGTTTCCAAGGCCGATGCCCTGGCATACTACGAAAAACAGGGCAACGAATACAAGCTGGAGCTTATCGAAAACCTGCAGGACGGGGACATCACCTTCTGCGACCACGACACCTTCACCGACCTCTGCCGGGGCGGGCACATCCCCAATACGGGCCTGATCAGGGCCCTGAAGATCCTCAATGTGGCCGGGGCCTATTGGAGGGGCGATGAGAAACGGCCACAGCTGACCCGGGTATACGGGATTTCGTTCCCAAAACAAAAAGACCTTACGGAATACCTCGAATTGCTGGAAGAGGCCAAAAAGCGCGACCACCGCAAGCTCGGGAAGGAGTTGGAACTCTTTACTTTTTCTGCACGGGTCGGTCAGGGGTTGCCCCTGTGGCTGCCCAAAGGGGCTGCGCTGCGCGAACGCCTGGAACAATTCCTTAAAAAGGCCCAGCGCAAGGCGGGGTACGAGATGGTGGTCTCCCCCCATATCGGCCAGAAAGAGCTCTATGTAACTTCAGGGCATTATGCCAAGTACGGGGAAGACAGTTTCCAACCTATCCATACCCCCCGGGAAGACGAAGAATTCCTGCTGAAGCCCATGAACTGTCCGCACCATTGCGAAATCTACCGGGCGAAGCCGTTCAGCTACCGGGAGCTGCCGAAACGCTACGCCGAATTCGGGACGGTGTACCGGTACGAGCAAAGCGGGGAACTGCACGGACTGACTCGGGTTCGCGGATTTACCCAGGACGACGCCCATATTTTCTGCACCCCGGAGCAACTCGACCAGGAGTTTAAGGACGTGATCGACCTGTCGCTCTATGTGCTGACCTCCCTGGGCTTCGACCAGTTTACCGCCCAGGTCTCGGTGCGCGACCCGGAAACCCCCGAAAAATACATCGGTTCGGCGGAAAACTGGGAACGGGCGGAAGCGGCGATCATCGGGGCGGCCAGGGAAAAAGGCCTGGATTTTGTCATTGTCCCCGGGGAGGCGGCCTTCTACGGCCCCAAACTCGATTTCATGGTGAAAGACGCCCTGGGCAGGCAATGGCAACTGGGTACCATACAGGTCGATTACAACCTGCCGGAACGCTTCGACCTGACCTACAAGGGCAATGACAATGAACTCCACCGCCCGGTGATGATCCACAGGGCGCCTTTCGGCAGTATGGAGCGTTTTGTGGCCCTGCTGCTGGAGCATACCGGGGGCAATTTCCCGCTCTGGCTAACCCCGCAGCAGGCTATTGTGCTGCCCGTGAGCGAGAAACACGAAAATTATGCCCAAAAAGTTTTAAAATCGCTGGAAAATCACGAAATTCGCGCCCTTGTTGATGCCCGCAGTGAAACGGTTGGCCGGAAAATCCGGGAAGCAGAGATGCAAAAGCTGCCGTTTATGCTGATTGTGGGCGACCAGGAAATGGAAGAAGGCACCCTTTCGGTGCGCCGGCACGGGGGTGAAGATCTGGGGACCCTCTCGGTAGCCGATTTTTCGGACTTGGTAAGCAGTGAAATAAGTAGTACCTTAAAGTCGTTTAAAAGCGAAGTTTAATTAAAACCCATACGCCATAGCAATACGAAGAAAATTCAGACCCCGTCAGCAGCGGGAAAATAAATTTCCCCACCGGATCAACGAAAAAATCACCGCTCCGGAAGTCCGGTTGGTGGGTGATAATGTTGAAATCGGGGTTTACAGTACACAGCAAGCCATCCGGAAAGCCGAGGAACTGGAACTGGACCTTGTGGAGATTTCACCCAAAGCAGACCCCCCGGTCTGCAAAGTGATCGATTACAAGAAATTCCTGTACGAGCAGAAAAAGCGGGAAAAAGCCATGAAGGCCAAAGCCACCAAAGTGGTGGTGAAGGAGATCCGCTTCGGGCCGAACACGGACGACCACGATTACGAGTTTAAAAAGAAGCACGGGGAGAAATTCCTCAAGGAAGGGGCCAAGCTAAAGGCCTATGTCTTTTTCAAGGGAAGGGCAATCGTATACAAGGACCAGGGTGAGATTTTGCTACTCCGCCTGGCGAGGGACCTTGAAGATTACGGAAAGGTAGAGCAGATGCCGAAATTGGAAGGCAAGCGGATGACCATGTTCATCGCGCCGAAAGCCAAGAAATAAAACGAGAGAACGAGAGTCAATCATTAATTGTTAACCAGGAAGAGATGCCTAAGATGAAGACCAAATCCAGTGCCAAGAAGCGTTTTAAGCTGACGGGTACCGGTAAGATCAAGAGAAAGCACGCCTTTAAAAGCCACATCTTGACCAAGAAGTCAAACAAGCGCAAGCTTCGTCTGACCCATTCCACATTGGTCCACCCGGCCGATGAGAACAACATCATGGACCAGCTGCGCCTGAAGTAAGGGGCGGTGAGGAACAGGTACTAATGTTTAACCATGGAGCCAGGCCATAAAGCGCCCGAAAACGGGGCCGCCTGCTACAAAAAAACAACAAAAAAATGCCAAGATCAGTAAATTCAGTGGCTTCAAGAGCTCGCCGCAAAAAGGTGATGAAGCAAGCCAAAGGGTATTTCGGCAGACGGAAAAACGTCTGGACCGTTGCCAAAAACGCGGTTGAAAAGGCGATGGTATATGCCTATCGCGACCGCAGGACCAAGAAAAGGAATTTCCGCGCCCTGTGGATCACCCGGATCAACGCCGGTGCCCGCCTGCACGGGATGTCCTATTCCGAATTCATGGGAAAGGTAAAGGCCAATGGGATCGAGCTGAACCGCAAGGTGCTGGCCGACCTGGCGATGAACCACCCGGAAGCCTTCAAGGCCATTGTGGAAAAGGTAAAATAAAGCCCTCAGGGGCTCTCGTTCCGACCCCGGTCCCGATATTTTTCGGGACCGGGGTTTTTTTATTCCCCCTGCAGGGTCAGCACCAGGGTGCGTCCACCAGCGCGGTCGCGGTGTTCGCACAGGTAGATGCCCTGCCAGGTCCCCAGGGCGAGGCGCCCCCCGGTAACGGGAAGGGTCAGCGAGCTCCCCATGAGGGAGGCCTTGATATGGGCCGGCATGTCGTCAGGGCCTTCCAGGGTATGCTGGTAGTACGGGGCGTTTTCCGGTACCAGGACCGACATATGCCTTTCGAAGTCGGCGCGGACGGTCGGGTCGGCATTTTCGTTCAGGGTGAGGCTGGCGGAGGTGTGCCTGATAAAAACATGGAGCAGCCCCACCCGGAGGTCCGCGATCTCGGGCAGGGCCTCCACGATACCTGCGGTAATCAGGTGAAAGCCCCTGGGAAACGGACGGAGCCTGAGTTCGCGTTGGGTCCAGTTCATGGAAACACAAAATTTAGGTTAAACCTGCTGTGGTCGGGGGTAGAAAGTTACGGATAAAACTACCTTTGCCGGTAAATGAAACGGCCTATGGACCTGAAAGGTATTAAATTGGTGGTGACCGATATGGACGGAACCCTGCTGAATGCGCGCCACCAGGTAAGCGGTCGTTTTTTTGAACTCCAACGGGAGCTCAGCCGGCGGGGAATACGGTTTGCCGCTGCCAGCGGGCGGCAGTACCAGAGTATCGCCTGCAAGCTGCACCCCATCCTGGACGAAGTCATCATTATTGCCGAGAATGGCGGGCTGGTGCGCCACCGCGACCGCGAACTGCTCTCCACCCCCCTGGGCCGGGAGGTCCGCGACCGGGTCCTCGAGACCCTCGACGCCGTTCCCGGGGCACACCCCATCCTCTGCGGCAAGGACCGCGCCTACCTCCTGCCCCCTTCTGAGGCGTTCCGCGCCCAGTTGGAAGAATACTATACCGAGTTTGAATTCCTGGAGCGCCTGGTGGGCTTTGAGGGGGAAATCATGAAGGTGGCCGTATACCACTTCGAAAGCGCCGAATCATTCCTCTACCCGGCCGTGAAGCCCTTTGAAGACCAACTGAAGGTAAAGGTTTCCGGGGCCCACTGGGTGGACCTGTCGGACCCCCTGGCCCACAAGGGACATGCCCTGGAACTGGTACAGCAAGAACTGGGTATTTCCCGGGGGCAGACCCTGGCTTTCGGGGACTATAACAATGACCTGGAAATGCTGGAACGGGCCGAATACAGTTTTGCGATGGCCAATGCCCACCCCAACGTGCTTCAAAAAGCGCGGTACCGGACTGCAAGCAATGAGGAGCAAGGGGTAGAGCGGATACTGGAACAGCTGTTGGAACAGCTGGGTTAGGTTTTCTGCTTTTTCTTGCGGGCGGCCGGAAAAAGGACGTTGTTGAGGATCAGGCGGTATCCGGGGGAATTGGGGTGCAATTCCAGCTCGGTTTTCGGGTCCCCGACCCGGTGCTGGTAATCTTCGGGGTCGTGCCCCCCGTAGAAGGTGAAAAACCCCCTTCCCTTCACCCCGTGGATATACCGGGCTTCCCCATTGAGCCTGTTCTCGCCCAGCACAAGCACTGTTGGCTTGATCTCCGACCGGGTAAAGGCGGTGGTTTGCCCCATAAACCCCTTGACCAGGGCGGTATGGTTCTGGCACAACATGGTGGGCACAGGGTCCCATTTGGCGGAAAAATCCATCAGGGTGAAGTAATCGGCATCCATGGGCACATCGTCACGCTTGTTGGTCATGTCGATGGAAGAAAATTCATAGCGCAGGGGGTTGCGTTCCAGGGTAAACCCGGTAAAAGCAAAGGATTGACTGAAATCAAGGCGCTGCTGGTAATTGGGGTCGGAAGGGTCGCCGTCAAACATGGGCTCGCAAATGTCGACCCCCTGGGCCGCCAGGGCAATGTCGAAACTGTCTGTAGCGGAACACATGGCAAACATAAAGCCCCCCCCGATCACATACTCGCTGATTTTACGGGCCACAGCGCCCTTGGCCTCGGAAACCTTGGAAAACCCGAGACGGGCGGCCAGGGCTTCGGCCTCCTTCTTCCCCTCGATGTACCAGGGGGCCGCGCGGTAGGCCCCGTAGAATTTCCCGTACTGCCCGGTAAAGTCCTCGTGGTGCAGGTGGAGCCAGTCGTACAGGGCGAGTTTGTCGTCGAGTACCTCCTCGTCGTAGACGGTTACATAGGGGATTTCCGCATAGGTAAGGACCATGGTTACCGCATCGTCCCAGGGGGGGTTGTCGCTGGGGGTGTACACCGCGATCCTGGGCGCTTTTTCCAGAACCACCGCCTCCTGGTTCTGGGAAGGGCTGGCAATCAGGTCCAGGATTTCTGCCGCCTGTGAATCGCTGAGTACCTCAAAGGAAACCCCCCGGATGCGGCATTCGTTGCGGATCAGTTCCCCATCGGGCAGTAAAAAGGAGCCGCCGCGGTAGTTGAGCAGCCACTGTACCTTCTGATTCTTGCTAAGGACCCAGTAGGTGATTCCATAGGCTTTCAGGTGGTTTTTCTGCCCTTCCGCATCCATGGGGACCAGGAGCAGGGAGGCGGAACCCCGCAACAGCCCGGAAAAAAAGAGGATCAGGAAGAGATAACCAAAACGGGGAAGGAAAAGCCTGGTTTTACTGGGGTTAAAAGGGTACATCATCATCGGGGTCGGCCTCGGGGAGGTCGTTCATGGAGCTTCCAAAGGCCTGCTCCGCACTGGGAAGGTCCCTGGTGATGAACGGGTTTTCCCCCTCGGCATTCATTTTGGATTGAAACTCAAATGGAGAATCAAAGTCATCCAAATTATCAAATTTACCCAGATGCGCAATAAACTTTAACCGAATATTATCAAGCCCCCCATTTCGGTGCTTGGCCACGATAAACTCCGCCTGCCCCTGGGTGGGCGTCCGCTCTTCGTCGTCCCACTCGTCGATTTTGTAGTACTCGGGGCGGTAGATAAAGGAAACGATGTCGGCATCCTGCTCAATGGCCCCGGATTCCCTGAGGTCGGAGAGGATGGGCCGCTTGCTGCCCCCGCGGGTTTCCACGGCCCGCGAGAGCTGGGAAAGGGCAATTACCGGTACGTCCAGTTCCTTGGCCAGGGCTTTCAGGTTCCGGGAGATGGTGGAAATTTCCTGTTCCCGGTTGCCCCCTTTCTGGCTGACCCCCGAAGTCATCAGCTGAAGGTAGTCGATAATGACCAGCCGGATGCCGTGTTGGGAAGCCAGGCGCCGGGCCTTGGCGCGCAGGTCAAAAATGGAAAGGGAGGGGGTGTCGTCGATGTACAGGGGCGCCTTTTCCAGGGTCTTTACCTTGACGTTCAGTTGCTCCCATTCGTGCTTTTCCAGTCGGCCGGTCCGCAGCTTCTCGGAGGAAAGGCCCGTTTCGGAGGAAATAAGCCGGGTAATCAGCTGTACGGAAGACATTTCCAGGGAAAAGAAAGCCACCGGGATATTGGCATTTACCGCGATGTTCCGCGCCATGGACAGGGTCAGGGCCGTCTTACCCATACCCGGGCGGGCGGCGATGATGACCAGGTCGCTGGGTTGCCATCCGGAGGTGAGCCGGTCCACCTTGTCAAAGCCCGACGGGATCCCGCTGAGGCCTTCCTTATTTGAGATTTCCTCAATGCGCTTCTTGGCTTGCATCACCAGGTTCTGGGCAGTCTCCGCAGACCGCTTGAGGTTCCCCTGGGTGACTTCGTAAAGCTTGGCTTCCGCATTGTCGAGGAGGTCGAAAACGTCTGTGGCCTCTTCATAAGCTTCCTCGATGATTTCACTGGAAATCTTGATCAGGCTCCTTTGGATGTATTTCTGCAGGATGATCCGGGCATGGAACTCAATATGGGCCGAAGAAGCCACTTTCTGCGTGAGTTTGATCAGGTAAAAGTCGCCCCCCACCGCTTCGAGTTTGCCCTCCTGTTTGAGTTGGGCCGAAACGGTTAATAAATCGATGGGTTCGGAAGATTCGAAGAGCCTGAAGATGGCCTCGTAGATGTACCGGTGGGCTTCCTTGTAAAAGACGTCGGGGTGCAGGATGTCGATAACCTCGTCTACCCCCTTTTTGTCGATCATCATGGCTCCAAGCACAACCTCTTCTAAATCAACAGCTTGCGGAGGTATTTTTCCCCGCTCCAACGGAATGATCTCGGCCATCCCGATTTTTCGGCCGGCTAGTGCTCTGGTTTTTTCCATAGCTTCAAAAGTAGGGAATTAAGATTTAGGGAACCCCGGGGAGGCCCTCCCGATATTCACCATTCATTGACAAAAGACCTGTTGATAAGTTACAACATTTTGTTCATAACCAAAAAAAATCCGGGGCGTGGCGCCCCGGATTTCCCGAAACTGTAGCGGCACAGGTACCTTAACCCCTGAAAACCCCCATGGAGGCGTATTTTTCCATCCGCTGGCTGACCAGGTCTTTTGGTGATAACTTTTTCAGTTCCTGATAGTGCTTTTCTATCTGGTCGCTTACGATCTCGAAGGTCTTTTCGCGGTTGGCATGCGCCCCCCCTACGGGTTCCCGAATGATCTCATCGATCAGTTTCAGTTTTTTCATGTCGGAGGCCGTGAGCTTAAGGGCCTCTGCCGCCTGTTCCTTGTATTCCCAGCTCCTCCAGAGGATGGAAGAACAGGACTCGGGAGAAATCACGGAATACCAGGTATTCTCGAGCATCAGCACCCGGTCGCCCACGCCGATGCCGAGGGCTCCCCCGGAGGCGCCTTCCCCGATAATCAGTACAATGATGGGCACTTTCAGGCGGGTCATTTCCAGGATGTTCCGGGCAATGGCCTCGCCCTGTCCGCGTTCCTCGGCTTCGATCCCAGGGTAGGCCCCCGGGGTATCGATCAGGGAGACCACGGGCAGGTCAAACTTCTCAGCCGATTTCATCAGCCGGAGGGCCTTGCGGTATCCTTCCGGGTTGGCCATCCCAAAATTTCGATATTGCCTGGTTTTGGTGTTATAGCCCTTCTGCTGCCCGATAAACATATACGACTGGTCGCCGATTTTCCCCAACCCCCCAATCATCGCCTTGTCGTCGCGCACGGTGCGGTCGCCGTGCAATTCCAGGAAGGTCTCCCCGCAAATGGCGCGGATGTAGTCCATGGTATAGGGCCGGCTGGGGTGGCGGGAAAGCTGCACCCGCTGCCAGGGCGTCAGGTTTTTGTAGATCTCCTTTCGGGTCTCGTGGAGCTTTTTTTCAATCTGCTTGCAGGTTTCGCTGACGTCCACCTCGCTTTCTTCCCCGATCAACTGGCATTTATCCAGTTGTTCCTCCAGTTCTTTGATCGGCAGTTCAAAATCCAGGTATTCCATGGAACGGTACTTTAATGGGAGTTTGGTCGCAGCAAAGATAAACTATCCGGGAAAACCACCCACGGCCATGGTGGAATTCTGCCCGAAGGATGCCATTTAACGCTTGGCCTTCTGCAGGAGGTAAATACCAAGCGCCCCGAATACCAGGTTGGGGACCACCACGGCGAGCAGGGGCGGAAACCCGGATTGTTCCGCCAGGGTCCCGAAGACCTTGTCCATAAAGATATAGATAAAGGCCACCCCAATGCCCAGGGCGAGGTTGACCCCCATCCCGCCCCTCCTTTTAATGGAGGAAACCGAAACGCCGATAACCGTCAGTACGAAAGCAGTGACCGGCAGGGCCCAGCGCTTGTAGGATACCATCACGTAGGTGTTTACGTTGGAGGCGCCCTTACGCCGTTGTTCGCGAATGAAATCGTTCAGTTCGAAGAGGTTCTTGGTCTCCGCGATATACGACACGGGGGTCAGGTCGTCGATCTGGAAGGAAAAAACGGTGTCGAGGCGCCGCAGGGTCTCCACCCGCTCGGTTTCCCCCCTCAGGGTCCGGCGGGTATAGGAGGTCAGGCGGTAAAGGCTGTCCTGGGGCACCCACCGGATGTTGGCCGCACTGATCTTGAAATCCAGGGTCCCCTCTTCGGTGAAGTGCTCATAGGTAAAATTGTAGCCGATCTGCCGCTCGGGGTCGAAGCTGCTGACGTAAATATAATCCCGGTCGCCCAGCTGGTTGAAGATATTGCTGGTGACCCGGTCCTGTTTTCCCTTTTTCAGGTACTGGAACTTGAATTCGTTATATCCCCTGCTGGCCGCCGGCACGATAAACATCCCCATCACGAACATCAGGGAGGCGATAATGGTCGCCCCCACCCAGTAAGGCCTGAGGAACCTCCCAAAAGAAACCCCCGAGCTGAGGATGGCCACAATCTCGGTGTTGTTGGCCATTTTGGAGGTGAAGAATATGATGGAAAGGAACAGGAAAATCGGGAACAACAGGTGGCCGATGTAGATGGTGAAGTTCAGGTAGTAAACCAGGATTTCCACCAGGGGGGCTTCGTTGTCGATCATCTTCCCGATCTGTTCGGCCAGGTTCAGCATGATCCCGATGGGGATGAACAGCATGAGCATCAACCCGAAGGTCAGCAGGTATTTCCTGAGGATGTACCGGTCGATGATGGTCAGCATACTAAAGCCTTTTATCCATTTGGCGCACCATTTTGTCTTTCCAGGCGGCAAAAGTGCCCTCTGCGATCTTTAGCCGGGCCTCCCGCACCAGCTGCAGGTAAAAGCCCAGGTTGTGCAGGGTGGCTATTTGTTTCCCAAGATACTCATTGGCGGCGAAAAGGTGCCTGAGGTATGCCCTGGTGTATTCGCGGTCGACAAAGGTGCGCCCCTCAGGGTCCAGGGGCGAAAAATCGGCCTCCCACTTCTTGTTCTTGATATTGATGGTGCCCTCCGAGGTGAAGAGCATCCCGTTACGCGCATTGCGGGTGGGCATGACGCAGTCGAACATGTCGACCCCCAGGGCGATGTTTTCCAGGATATTGGCCGGGGTGCCCACCCCCATGAGGTACCGGGGTTTGTCCTCCGGGAGGATGGCGCAAACGGCTGCCGCCATGGCGTACATTTCCTCGGCGGGTTCCCCCACGGAAAGCCCGCCGATCGCATTCCCGACCGCACCCTTTGAGGCGATGTATTCCGCGGAACGCTCCCTCAGGTCCTTGTAGGTAGACCCCTGGACGATGGGGAAAAACGATTGCCCGTACCCGTATTTCGGGGGGACTTTTTCGAGGTGCTCAAGGCAGCGGTCGAGCCATCGGTGGGTCATGTGCATGGACCGCTCGGCGTATTTGTAATCGCAGGGGTACGGGGTGCACTCGTCAAAGGCCATAATGATATCGGCCCCGATGCTCCGCTGGAGTTCCATGACCCGTTCCGGGGTGAATACATGGTACGACCCGTCTATATGGGATTTGAATTTGACCCCCTCTTCTTTGATCTTCCGGTTGGCGGAAAGGGAATAGACCTGGTACCCACCGCTGTCGGTCAAAATGGCCCGTTCCCACCCCATGAAGGCGTGCAGCCCGCCGGCGGCTTCCAAAATATCCATGCCCGGGCGCAGGTACAGGTGGTAGGTATTCCCCAGGATGATATCGGGGTCGACTTCCTCGCGCAACTCCCGCTGGTGTACCCCCTTCACGGAAGCCACCGTGCCCACGGGCATAAAAATGGGGGTGTGCACGGGGCCGTGGGCGGTCTGGAACAGGCCGGCCCGGGCAGCCGACCGGGGGTCTTTATGCTCAAGGGTAAAACTCATCGAATGCCGTTAAGCGGGGCGGTGCCAAAGATACACAACTCAGCCGCAATCGCCCCTAAAGAAAGATTAAAGTTGACCCCCTGTGCCCGTTGATAAAATGTAATAACATCGGTTGCGAAGCCCGCAGAATGCCCTTACTTTTGGGCTGATTTTAAATTTGTTCAGATGGCGGAATTAAAGGATTTGGAAGCCCTGGTGAGCCAGGTGCGCCGCGACATCGTAAGGATGGTACACGCCGTGGACTCCGGTCACCCCGGCGGGTCGCTCGGGTGCACGGAATTCCTGGTGGCCCTGTTTAACCAGGTCATGGAGATGCGGGATACCTTCGATATGGATGGCATTGGGGAGGACCTCTTCTTCCTGTCCAACGGGCATATCTCCCCGGTGTATTACAGCGTGCTGGCGCGAAGGGGGTTTTTCCCCCTGGAGGAGCTCCGGACCTTCCGCAAAATCAACTCCAGGCTGCAGGGACACCCGGCCACCCATGAGGGGCTGCCCGGGATCCGCATCGCCTCGGGGTCCCTGGGGCAGGGTATGTCCGTAGCCCTGGGGGCGGCCCTGGCCAAAAAACTAAACGGCGACCCGCACCTGGTCTACAGCCTCCACGGCGACGGGGAGTTACAGGAAGGGCAGGTCTGGGAAGCCGCCATGTTTGCCGCCGGGCGCAAGGTCGATAACCTGATTGCCACCATCGACCGGAACGGGCAGCAAATCGACGGGCCTACTGAAACGGTTATGCCCCTGGGCGACATCCGGGAAAAATTCGAAGCTTTCGGGTGGGACGTCCTTTCCCTGGAGAAGGGGAACGACCTGGAGGCCATCCTGCAGACCCTGGAGGCCGCCAAAAAACGGACCGGCAAGGGTAAACCCGTGGCCGTGATCATGGAAACCGTCATGGGCCATGGGGTCGATTTTATGATGCACACCCACGCCTGGCACGGCAAGGCGCCCAACGACGAGCAACTTGAGCGGGCCCTCGCCCAGAACCCGGAAACCCTTGGCGATTATTAACGCGTAACCTTAGGCAGCATGAAAAAATACACGGATCAGGGAAAACAGGACACCCGCAGCGGATTCGGGGCCGGGCTGGCCGAACTCGGACGGAGCAACCCCAAAGTAGTCGCCCTGTGTGCCGACCTGGTGGGCTCCCTGAAAATGGATGAATTTATTGCGGAAAACCCGGAGCGCTTTGTGCAGGTGGGGATCGCAGAAGCCAATATGATGGGGATTGCCGCGGGCCTAACCATCGGGGGGTACATCCCCTTTACGGGCACGTTTGCGAATTTTTCCACCGGGCGGGTGTACGACCAGATCCGCCAGTCGATCGCCTACTCCGAAAAAAACGTGAAGATCTGCGCCTCCCATGCCGGTATTACGCTGGGGGAAGACGGGGCCACCCACCAGATCCTCGAAGACATCGGCCTGATGAAGATGCTTCCCGGCATGGTGGTGATCAACCCCTGCGATTACAACCAGACCCGGGCGGCCACCCTGGCCATTGCCGAGCACCAGGGGCCCGTGTACCTGCGGTTCGGCCGCCCGAAGGTGCCGAATTTCACCCCGAAGGACCAACCGTTTGAAATCGGGAAAGCCCTGCTCTTGCAGGAAGGGACCGACGTGACCATCGTGGCCACGGGGCACCTGGTGTGGGAAGCCCTGGTAGCCGCTGAGAACCTGGAAGCCCGGGGGGTTTCCGCAGAAGTGATCAACATCCACACCATCAAGCCGCTGGACGAGGCAGCCCTCCTGAAGTCCGTTGCGAAAACCGGTTGCGTGGTCACGGCCGAAGAGCACAACTACTGGGGGGGGCTCGGGGAAAGCGTGGCACGGGTACTCACCACCCACCTGCCCGCCCCCCAGGAATTCGTCGCCACCCGCGACACCTTTGGGGAAAGCGGCACCCCGGACCAGCTTATGGAAAAATACGGGTTGAACAATAAGGCTATAGAAAAGGCCGTTTTGAGGGTAATGGAAAAAAAGTCCTGATTCCGGGGGATCCCGGGTAAACCAAAAACGAAAACCCTTATGAAACGAATTGCCTTCGCCAGCCTGTTGCTGTGCTTCAGCCTGGCTTCCTACGCCCAAAGCGGTTCCGGATTCGGCGTAAAAGCCGGGTTGAACTTCAACTCCAATGGAGACCTCCGCCTCGACGAGGTTCCCGACCTGAGCTCGGACACCAAAACGGGATTCCACCTCGGGGTCTGGGGAAAATTCGGCGACCAGGTATACCTGCGGCCCGAGCTTATGTACACCAAGACCAAATCGGCTTATGACGGCGTTGATTTTGACATGCAGAAACTCGACCTCCCGGTCCTGGTGGGCCTGCGCGTGATCGGGCCCCTGCACGCCTTTGCGGGCCCGGCCTTCCAGTACATCCTGGATACCGACCTGGAAGACATCAGCCTGGGCGACGTGGAAAATGACTTCACGGTTGGGTTGCACATCGGAGCCGGGGTGAACCTCGGCAAGCTCGGGGTGGACCTGCGGTATGAACGGGGACTGAGCTCCAACGAAGCTGAGCTCGTAGACCTGGGCAGCCAGCGGCTCGACACCCGCCCCAGCCAGTTTATCCTCAGCCTTTCCCTGAAACTATAAGGTTGCTTTGAAAAAGAAAAAGAAAAGTCCCCGGTCGGGGACTTTTTTTATGGGATGCAGCGAACTTACTTCGTATCCGGGTCGAGGTAATCCGGGATGCCGTTATTGTTCGAATCCGGGAAGGTGAGGCTACCATCGGGGTTGATGATGATTTCATCGCGCGTGGGGGTTTCATCGCCGTCATCATCGTCATCCAGGAAGTTTACGCGAAGTACCGTTCCGGGCGTGTTCCTTTCCTGGGATTCATTTGTGTTGTCGTTATACAGGTAGCCGTCCCCATCCAGGTCTTCCAGGATGGAGGGTATCCCGTCCCCGTCGTGGTCGGCAGTTTTTACCGAAAAGAGCTCCAGGGCAAAAATGAGCGGGGCATAGGCCGGGATGGCCGAGGAAGGAGGGGCATTGAAGAATCCCAGGCCGGAGGGCATAAAAAGCATCCCCACCCCCCCATCCAGGGAAGCCACCGTGCCATCGGGATTCGAAATCACCCCGCTGGCTTCCTTCAGAAAGCGCATCCCCTCGGTAAAACCGCGCGCGCCCTGCAAAGGGCCCTGGATCCGGGCCAGGTCGAACCATACGGGTTCCGTGAAAGAGCCGTCAAAATCCCGACCGTTCAGCAGGCTCCCCCGGAAGGTGGCCAGGGCGGAATCGGCCACGGTGGGCATGGCCTCCCCTCCCCCTTCGCGGGCGATCAGGTAATACAGGGTATGCACCTGGTCGGGCTGGTCCCTTAAGCCCATTTCCTCGTTGGTCACGGTGACCTGTACGCTTTGCACCTGGTCGATCAGCGGGATTTTCTGTGCGTTTTCCCCTGCCAGGGTATCCAGGACGATCTTGTAATCGAACCCGGCCGGGGGCATTTCAAAAGCTTCGTAATTGTAAAAATGGGTCTGGAGGAATTCCCGGATTTCGGCATCGTTTTCCTGGGCCACCTCAGACAGTTCACGGGGGGGGATGACCTCAATATCGAGCCCGTCATCCTCGCCGCAAGCCGCCAACAGCCCCATCAACAAGAACATCCCGCATAAATGCTTACCTGACATAGCCTCCGTTTTAGAAGGCGCAAGATACAATTTTCCCCTATTTTTGACCCGCCCTTAACAAAGAATTGGCCCATGCGCATTGACAAATACCTCTGGTGTACCCGGTATTTCAAAACCCGGAACCAGGCTACGGAAGCCTGCCGGAAAGGGATGGTCCGCATCGGGGGGATTGCGGTAAAACCCTCGCGGGAAGTCCTTCCCCAGGACGAGGTCCAGGTGCGAAAAAACCAGGCGAACCTGCAGCTGAAGGTGGTGGGGATCCCGTCTCAGCGGGTCGGGGCCAAATGGCTGGGGCTATACCGGGAAGATACCACCCCCCGGGAGGAAATGGAGCGCTTCGAAAAAATGCAGGAAACCAGGGAATACTACCGCCAGAAGGGAACGGGAAGGCCCACCAAAAAAGACCGGCGCGAACTGGACGACTACCTCGATGGACCTGAATAAAACCTACTGGCAGCAGCGCTACCTGGAGGGCCGCACCGGGTGGGACCTGGGGGCGGCCAGCCCGCCCCTTCAGGCCTATATCGACCAATTGGGGCGAACTGACCTGCGGATCCTCGTCCCCGGGGCGGGGCGGGGCTTCGAAGCAGAATACCTGTACCGGAAAGGGTTTGATGACTTTACGGTACTCGATATCGCCCCCTTTCCCCTTAAGCAGCTGGCCGACCGGCTGCCGTCGGATTTCCCCGCGGAGCGGCTGGTGGAGGGGGACTTTTTTGAATATGACGGCGGCCCTTTCGACCTCATCCTGGAACACACCTTTTTCTGCGCCCTGCCCCCGGAGGCACGGCCGCGCTATGCGGAAAAGATGGCGGAACTCCTGCGCCCCGGGGGCATCCTGGCCGGCCTGTTCTTCGACTTCCCCCTGACCCCTGACGGCCCGCCCTTCGGGGGTTCCCCGGAGGAATACCAAACGCTGTTTGCCCCGGGCTTTTCGATAAGGGTCCTGGAGCGGGCGAGAAATTCGATCCCCCCAAGGGCCGGAAGGGAACTCTTTTTTATCTTTGAGAAGAAATAACCCGTCCTATGGACCACAGAATTTTGTCGCACCAGCAAATCCTCCACAAAATCAACCGCATGGCCTACCAGATCTACGAGGCCAATGTGGAGGAAAAAGAAATCATCCTGGCCGGCATCGAGGGGGGCGGGCTGGAGCTGGCCAAAAAGATCAAAAGCGCTTTGGAGAAAATTTGTCCGGCCGAAGTCCGGCTTTGCCGGGTGAAAATGGACAAATCGGCCCCCCTGGAAAGCGGGGTAACCACCTCCATGGACCCCGGGGACTACCAGGGCCGCTCGGTAGTGCTTATCGACGACGTCCTGAAATCGGGCAGCACCCTGATCTACGGGGTGCGCCACTTTTTGGGCACCCCCCTGAAACAACTGAAAACCGCAGTGCTGGTCGACCGGAACTACAAACGCTTTCCGGTGAAGGCCGACTTCAAGGGCCTTTCCCTTTCCACTTCCCTGGAGGAAACCGTAAAGGTCGATTTCAGCGCCCGAAATTATGGGGTATACCTAGACTAGCTTTTCCCTGATAGCTTCCACCAGTTCCCCCGGGGCCTTGCCATCGCAGGGCAGGGTATGCGTGGCCCTGGCGTAGAACGGCACCCTGTCGAAAAGGTGCTTGCCGATGAATTCGGGCAGTTCTTCATCAGCCAAATGGGCAATCATCGGGCGGGAAGCGCGCTCATGCGCCAGGCGGCCCACCAGGGAGGGGATGGAATGCTGTAGATAAAAGGTATTCGGGGTGGCCCGGCATACCAGGTCCATATTCCCGGCATAGGCCGGCGTACCCCCACCCAGGGAAAGCACCCCCGGGGAATGGCTTTTGAGCAGGCCTTTCAGCAGTTCATGCTCCTTCTTCCGGAAAAAAACTTCGCCCCGGGTACGGAAAACCTCTGGGATCGACATCCCCAGTTCCCGCTCGAGGTAGGCATCGAGGTCGGTAAAAGGCAGGCCGAGGGTTTGGGCCAGCTCCTGCCCCACCCTCGATTTACCGCTGCCCATATAGCCAAGCAAAACGATGAGCCCTGGATTTTCAAACGCTTCCACGGCCCAAAGATGCCACTTTTTGCAGAAATCTGAAATTTCTAAACCCCGGCGCTTGATAAATAAAGAATAGACACTATATTTGCACCCGCCTACGCTACCCCCCCGGGAGGTAGTTCGGCGGGCCAGCCCGCCGGGAGGCATTTATTTTTTTGACCTGGTAGCTCAGTTGGTAGAGCATCTCCCTTTTAAGGAGAGGGTCCTGGGTTCGAGCCCCAGCCAGGTCACTAGCAAGCGCAAAACCCGCCTCAAATGAGGCGGGTTTTTTCGTTTCAGAGCAGCGCCAAGCTCGCTTGAGCGATGCGGGTGGAACGAAAAAACCGCGCAGTTGAAAACTGCGCAGGTTTTGCATTTACCGCTCGGGGCGGCTGGGTCAGGCGAGCGCAGCGAGCCAACCCCAGCCAGAAACTCCCCTGCGCAGGTTTTGCCATAATGGTTAGCGGGGTACAGCCATGCCAACGCACCCGCTGGCTCCTCACGGCAAAAGGGGTAAGGCCCGCACCAGAGATATCCCTGCATCTCCATTGCAGGGCCACGGGGGATCTTTGCTTATCATGAAAGAAGCGGTCCACCTTTCTACCTTCCTCTATAAAGGCAGGGAGCGCCTGCGGATTTCCTTCCGGTATTCCTACCGGCTCAAGGAACATGTAAAGGCTTTCCCCGGGGCCAAATGGGACCCGAAACTCGGATTCTGGCGCCTGGACGACCCCGGGGCCGTGGCAGCGCTGACGGCCCACCTGCGCGACGGGGGCTTTGTGGTTTTTACCCAACCTGGCCCAGGGCACGGGGTGCAAAAACCCCTGCGTTCCCTGCCCCACCCGATGGCCTTCCGGTTCCGGGACTATCTCATCGCGCGGCGGTACAGCCAAAGCACGGTCGGGGTTTATGGCGCCTTCATACAGCAATTCCTCGATTTTCTTGGAGATACCCCTCCAGAACAAGCCACGAATGCGGAGGCGGAAGCCTTCCTCGAGTACCTGGTGCTCAAACGGCGTATTGCCATCAGCACCCACAGACAGGCCATAGGCGCCCTAAAGCAATTCGCTGCTTTCCTGCCGGATAGCCCGCTGAACCCCGAAGGGCTGGTCAGGCCCAGGCGGAGCCACAAGCTACCCTCCGTTCTGGGGGAAGCCGAGGTGGTGCGTTTACTGCAGGTGACCCGCAACCTGAAACACCGCGCCATTCTCGCCCTCATGTACAGCTGCGGGCTTCGGATCGGGGAATTGTTAAACCTGGAATGGCGTCATATTGACCTGGAGCGCCGCCAGGTCTGGGTACGCAGCGGAAAAGGTCGAAAAGACCGGCAAGTGGTCCTGGCTAACCGCATCCTCCCACTGCTTGAAAACTACAGGGCCACCTACCAGCCGGTGAGGTTCTTTGCCGAGGGTGCTCCCGGAAACCGCTACAGCCCGGCGAGCATACGGGCCTTCCTAAGGCGCAGCGCCAAACGGGCGGGTATCCTGAAACACGTTACCCCGCATACCCTCCGGCATTCCTATGCCACCCATTTGCTGGAAAAGGGTGTGGACATCCGCTATATACAGGAACTCCTCGGCCATGCCAAGACGGAGACCACCATGGTCTATACCCATGTAAGCCGAAGGGATCTTTTAAACATCAGAAGTCCATTGGATTTAATCTATGAACCTCCTGAAGCACCTGATCGCTCTTCATCTACTATGCGCTTATCCGGAGAAGGTTTAACGGATATGCGTTATATTTAAGAACATAAAACAAGTTGTGCATAATGTAACAGAATCGTAATCTGAATTAAAAATTTGAAGAAAAAAGAAACATTTTGGTTAATCGGAACAATCCTATTTGTGATTGTTTTCTTTTTTGGTCCTTCTGGATTTAGAAACTTTGACCTGACAGGAGAAACGGATATAAATGTACACGATACTTATTATGTGATTCCGACAATTCACTTATTTATTCTAATTACTACGCTGATTTTCTTTGGTGTTTATCTAATCCGAATGTTACGTCGGAATTTTAAAAACCTGACCGCAAATCTGATTTTTATGATTTCGAACATAACCTTGATTTTGATTTTTACATTTCTGATTTCATTGGTAAATTCTATCCGAGAAATTCCTGGCTCAACCGAATATCCACCATTGAGTGGCGGAATTGTGGAAAACGCTGGAAACGGATGGAATAATGCTTATTACATTTTATTAGGAATTCAATTGATTTTAATAATTCTGCTGTCAATAAGCGGAATAAAAACTGGACTGAATTATAAACGAACTGAATAAAAAAACACTATGCACAACACCGGCTATAGTTCATTGCTTCTGACTTTCCTCTCGGAAAGTCCTCGCAAATTTGCTATCTTCGGTTTACGGCGGAAAATCCTCGCGGATTTTCACGCAACGAAACCATAGCCAAAACCGTTGCCAGTAATTTGAATGAAACAAACTCTATTCATAATATCAATCTTTTTGACTCTGAATTTATTCGGACAAAAAGCAGATATAGAGAATTTGATTAATCAAGTTGCTAAGACTGAAGTCCCTGAAAATTTTGAATACTATTTTTTAGTACCTAAAAGTCTTGAACAAGAAAAAATAGATGATTCATTAGAAAATTATCAAATTCGAGAATTAAAAATGGTTGATAAGGACTTTCCAGAAAACTTTATTAATGCACAACCAAAGAATGAAACTATTAACTGGAAAAATTATAATCTAAATGAAGCAAAATTAGTCTCTGACGAATATAATTACAATCACATTTTATCACCACCACAAACGAAAAAAATAAAATTTGTCAAATACAACATTGACCAAAAAAAATATGATAGTCTAATCGAAAATAAAGAGCCATATACCTTAATACTAAAAAAGAAATGGTTGTGGAATAAAAAAAGAATTTGGAATAATAAAAAGCTTTATGCTGAATTCATTGAAAGTTGGAAAATGGACGATAAAAACAATCCTGAAGAAACAGTTTATTATCATTTTTCCAAACCTATATTTTCAGAAAACAAAAAATATGCTATACTTTCTATGTTTAAACAAAGACGTTGCAACGGAAATGGATTTACAGGACTTTACAGAAATGACAACGGAATTTGGAATAAGGTAATGGAATTTAATCAAATTAGTTCTGAAACTATTTCAACACACATAAAATGTGAGGAAATTAAAATGATTGACTATGAATAAAAAAAACTACTGGCAACAATGTATAACCGCAATTACGGCGGATTCGACTACGTCCGAATCCACTCGGA
>CAZIJW010000007.1:10760-132281 GCA_964539905.1 uncultured Robiginitalea sp. | reverse complement strand
TACTGGATTCGAACCAGTGACCTCTGCCCTGTCAAGGCAGCGCTCTAAACCAACTGAGCTAATATCCCGTAAAGGGAGCGCAAGATCGGAAAATTTGACCGTTTATAAAAGCATTTTTTTAAGGGAGGGGGGAGGGAAGGTTTTATGGCCTGCCCCCGCCCGTCAGAGGTAGTCCAGCAGCCGCTCCAGGGCCATGCCCCGGGAGGCTTTGATCAGCAAAGTGGCCGGGCCTTGTAAAGGGTGGCCCTTCAATTCCCCGGCCAGGGACTCAAAAGTTTCAAAGGTGCGGAAGGGCGACTTTGTTGCGGAAAATTCCCTGCCCACCAGGTAGACCTTATCCAGGCCAAGTTCGAGGGCCAGGTCAGCCATGGCCTGGTGTTCCCGTCCGGCTTCTTCCCCCAGTTCAAACATATCGCCCAGGATGGCCACTTTATTTGCCGCTTTCAGGGAGGCCAGGTGCTGCAGGGCAGCCCCCATACTGCTGGGGTTGGCATTGTAGGCGTCCAAAATGATCTCGAGCCCGCCTTTGGTCAGTAGTTGCGAACGGTTGTTTTGGGGTACGTAGGCCTCTATGGCTTCCTTAACCGATGGGAGGGGCACCTTGAAATATTTCCCGATCAGGGCTGCCACGGCACAGTTGCTGAAGTTGTACCCCCCGCTCAGTTGCGACTGAATGTGTGTGTCCGCTACCTTCAGGGCGACAAAAGGGTCGGCCCCGAGGTTTTCGATCCTGTAGTGGCCCGGATCGTGGGCGCTGAAGCCGAACGTATTGGCGTAACCCTGCAATTTCTCGCGCTGTATGGGGTCGTCTGCATTGAAGAATACCCATTTTCCGGTGGAAATCAGGTAGTCGTACAATTCGCTTTTCCCTTTGATGACCCCCTGCACCCCACCGAAGCCTTCCAGGTGGGCCTTTCCGAAATTGGTGATATAGCCGTAGTCGGGTTCAGCCAGGCTGCTCAGCAGCGCGATTTCCCTTTGGTGGTTGGCCCCCATTTCCACGACCGCCATTTCGGTGTCGGGCTGCAGGCGCAATAAGGTAAGGGGCACCCCGATGTGGTTGTTCAGGTTGCCCGAGGTGGCCAGGGTGCGGTATTTTCGCCCCAGGACCGCGGCAATCAGCTCTTTGGTCGTGGTCTTGCCGTTGCTTCCGGTAAGGGCAATCACGGTGGCCCTGCATTGCCTCCGGTGGTGGGTTCCCAGCTCCTGCAGGCACTTCAGGGCATCTGCCACCAGGATCATCCGGTCGGCCCGGGCAGCTGCGGCTTCGTCCACTATAGCATAGGCCGCCCCCTTGGCCAGGGCCTCTTCCGCAAAATGGTTCCCATTGAAGTTTTCTCCTTTTAAGGCAAAAAACAGGCTGTCGGGTGCGATATGCCTGCTGTCGGTGCTTATCCTGGGATGTTTCAGGAACAGGGGGTAAATCTCTTCAAGGCTCATGGCGCAAATAACGGCTATGGCGTAAATATAAAAAGCCCCGACCAGAAGTCAGGGCTTTTTACCGCGGGAGGAGAAATTTATTTCCTCACTTTTTTTCCGCGCACCGTTTTGTTCTTGTCCTTGGACTTGGAGCCCACCCTCGACATGGCACAGCGGAAGCCGATATAGTCCGTGGCCATATACTGGGGCAGGTACCTCCTCTGGGCCGGGTCGAGCCAGTAGGCCCGGTCGCGCCAGGAACCCCCTTTGTAGACCCGTACTTCGTTGTTGATCAGCGAGGTGCGGGAGTTGCTCTTGTCGTATTCCCTGACCAGGTTGCCTTCCTCATCGCGCTCGATCTTATGGCTGGGGGCATTGTACATTTTCCGCTCGTCTTCCTCTTCGCTATCGCTGAAGCGGTCGAAGAACCTGGAAGACCCGGGGTCGCCATCGCGGTATCCGCGGGCATCACTATCAGAAAAGTTCGTGCGGAGGTAGGTGTCTTCCTCATCCACGGGGACCATCTTAACTTCCCCGGGCATGTTCACCGCCACTATCTTGCCGTTGGGCAGGGTGTCGTACACGATTTCATCCTGCGGGAGCACCTTTACCTTGCCGTCTTCGCCTATGGCCTTTTTCATGAAGACATTCCCCCTGAAGTAGTTGAAATCGCTGATTTCGTCATCCACGATGGGGCGGTATACGTCGGCTACCCATTCGGCCACGTTTCCGGCCATGTCATACAGGCCGTGGTCATTCGGCTTATAGGATTTTACAGGGGCGGTGATATCAGCCCCGTCATCGGACCATCCGGCAATCCCGCCGTAGTCTCCCTTGGCCTGTTTAAAGTTGGCGAGCTGGTCGCCCCGTCCAACGCGCTGGCCGTTCCTGGTATAATCCCCTTCCCAGGGGTATTTTTTCCGTCCCCGGTAGTTGTTGTATTCCCTGGACCCTACAAGGGCCTGGGCGGCATATTCCCACTCAGTTTCGGTGGGAAGCCGGTATTCCGGCATGATGATCCCCGTACTCCTCTTGGCGAAAGTGGGCATGGAATCCTTTTGCATTTTTCCCATCAGGGTATCGATCTGGCCCCCATAAACCGACTTCGGGTTATTCAGGTAGGCTTCGGTGCTGAAGGTCCCGCCAATTTCACCGTTCATGGCGCGGTATTTTACATCTTCCGCAAGGTACCCTTCCCGCTCCAGCATGGCTTCATTCACCCGGTCGGTACGCCACTCGGCAAATTGGGTGGCCTGGACCCAGTTGACCCCCACGACCGGATATTCGGCATAGGCGGGGTGCCTGAGGTAATTGTTCGTCATGGTTTCGTTGAAGCCCAGTCGGTTCCGCCACACCAGGGTATCCGGCAATGCCCCCTCATAGATGTTGGCATATCTCGGGTCCTCTGGCGGATAAACACTTTTGAGGTAATCGAGGTATTCCAGGTACATCACGTTGGTCACCTCTGTTTCGTCCATATAAAAGGACTGTACGTGTTGGGTGGTGGCCGTGTTGTTCCAATCGTGCATTACGTCGTCCTGCACTTTTCCCTTGGTAAAGGTCCCCCCTTCAACAAATACCAACCCCGGCGCGGTTTCCTGTTCCTTGAAATCCGAATTGTACTGGAAACCCCCTTCCTTGGCGTTGATTTTCCATCCGGTGGCCCGGGAAACATCCTTGGATCCCGAAGATTTCTTGCAACTCTGCATACTCAGGGAACCGATGGCCAGGGCCGCGGCAACGAATGAGGTGATACGTCTTTGTTTCATTTGTATTTAGGACTTTGGTTTCGGTCCGGGCCTAAAAAAGCCTGGAGTGCTTTTAGATCGATTGCTTTTCGGCTACTAAAACGGGCAAAAACCCATAATATTTTGTGCTCCGGTAAAAAATGCCGTCCCCGTTTCAGGGGGCAAAACCCGGGCTGGTTTGCAATGATAACGGGGAATCCGGGCTATTAGTATAAAACCGGGATAAAATAAAGGGGGTGGGCAGACGGGGTTACCCCTGCGATTTTTTTTGTTTATTCAGAAGAAGTCCAATCGGGTGCTGTTCGTTAGTTTCACTTTTTTACCCAATTATTTGGATACTCGCGTATACCATGTTCAGGATTATGGCGTTACTCTACAATACATCGGATAATTTTTTGCATGGGTGGGTTTGATGCCATCTTTGATTTTTGAAACTATCTTTGAAGTAGCATGAAAAAAACAATCATAATCCTTCTCCTGCTCGTTTCGGCCCGCGCCCTGGCCCAGCAAGGAGAACGGGTCATCACTACAGCGGTGCCCTTTTTGACTATTGCCTCTGATGCCCGCTCCTCAGGGATGGGCGACCTGGGTGTGGCCACTTCCGTCGATGCCTTCTCCCAGCAATGGAACCCGGCAAAATTCGCTTTTGCGGAACGGAAAACAGGCATCGGGATCAGCTATACCCCGTATCTGGAGAGTATTATCACGGATATTGCCCTGCTTAACGGCAGCTTTTATAACAAAATCAATGAGCGGAGCGCCTTCGCTGTTTCCCTGCGCTATTTTACCCTGGGGGAGATCGAATTGCGGAACTCCTTTTTGGAAGAAGGGACCCTGGTCAAGCCCAATGAGTTGGCCATTGACGGGTCTTACGCCCTGAAGCTCAGCGACCGTTTTTCCATGGCGGTGGCCGGACGCTTTATCAGTTCCAACCTGGAAATCCCCCAATTGGGGAACGCCGTGCAAAATGGGAATACCTTCGCGGTAGACATTGCGGGGTATTACCGGGGGCCTGAAAAGGCCTATCAGAATTTTGACGGCCGGTGGACCTGGGGCTTCAACATTTCCAACCTGGGCCCCAAGATCAAATACGACGACGGCGGGCAGGAAAACTTCCTGCCGACCAACCTGGGCCTCGGCGGGGGGTTCGACTTTATTTTCGATATGGACAATACGCTGTCCCTGAAGGCTGAATTCAACAAATTGCTCGTCCCCACCCCCCAGGATTTTAACGGGAACGGCATCCTCGACTCCGAGGACAACCAGGAATACCAGGAAATCGGGTTCCTCGAAGGGGTGTTTAAATCGTTCGGGGATGCCCCGGATGGCCTGAGCGAGGAGTTACAGGAGGTTACCTGGGCCATGGGGGCGGAATACGTTTTCCGGGAAGCTTTTATGCTGCGGGCAGGGTATTTCAATGAAAGTGAGGAGAAGGGCTTCCGAAAGTTTTTCAGCCTGGGGGCGGGTTTCAAGTATAACAATGCCCAGATAGACCTGTCGTACCTGTTTTCGACGGCCCAGGTCCGCAACCCGCTGGAGAACACCCTCCGGTTTTCCCTGACCTTCAACTTTGGGGAAGAATTTTATAACGATTAACCGGACCTGCCCCGGTGCACTTTACAACCTGCCTCCCGGCAGGTTTTTTTATGGCAGTAGGCTGCTTTGTGTATCTTTAGGCAATGGAAAGGCGTAAAATCTCTTTTGAATTGGAGGTATACCCTGATGAACAGGGACTCTCCCCGGAAGACCGGGAACTCCTCGACAGGGCCAGGCGGGCCAGGGATGCGGCCTATGCCCCCTATTCCGGGTTCCAGGTAGGGGCGGCCGTCCTCATGGAGTCAGGCCATATTCACCTGGGGAATAACCAGGAGAATGCATCCTTTCCTTCAGGGCTTTGTGCCGAAAGGGTGGCGGTCTTCCACGCTGCCGCCCTGTATCCGGGGGTTGGGATGAAGGCCATAGCCATTAGTGCCTCCGGGCGGACCAAACCCCTGAAAGTGCCGGCTGCCCCCTGCGGAAACTGCAGGCAATCCCTCCTGGAATATGAGCAGCGGCAGGGGTACCCGATACGCCTGGTGTTACAGGGACACGGGGGGGAGGTGTATGTTTGTCCCTCCATAGCGGCCCTTTTACCCCTGGGCTTTGACGGGAGCTTTCTTTCCTGACCTTTAAAGGCACCCACGACAGCCCGCCCCTTTGAGGCCCATTTTTTTTTCCTGAATGATTTAATGTGTATTTTTGCTCCTCGACCCCGGGGACAGGCCATCCTGCGCTTTTCCCCGCAACCATTCAGACAGTAAAAAGGCCTTCATGAAAAAAGTCACCAAGGAAGTGTACCTTAAATGGTACGAGGACATGCTTTTCTGGCGCAAGTTTGAGGATAAGCTCGCCGCCGTATACATCCAGCAGAAAGTGAGGGGTTTCCTTCACCTTTATAATGGGCAGGAAGCCGTCCTGGCGGGGTCCCTTCACGCCATGGAAATAGGAAAGGACCGCATGATCACAGCCTACCGCAACCACGTGCAGCCCATCGGCCTGGGGGTTGACCCCAGGAAGGTCATGGCGGAGCTTTACGGGAAGGTTACCGGGACCTCCAAGGGCATGGGGGGGTCGATGCATATCTTTTCCAAAGAACATAATTTTTATGGCGGTCACGGCATCGTAGGGGGGCAGATCCCCCTGGGGGCCGGCCTCGCCTTTGCAGACAAATATTTTGGCAGGGATGCAGTTACCCTTTGCTACATGGGCGACGGGGCCGTGCGGCAGGGAAGCCTCCACGAGGCGTTCAACCTGGCCATGCTTTGGCAATTGCCCGTTGTGTTTATCTGTGAGAACAATGGCTATGCCATGGGGACCTCCGTGGCCCGGACCGCCCATTCCACAGAAATCTGGAAACTCGGGTTGGGCTATGAAATGCCCTGTGGCCCGGTGGACGGCATGGACCCGGTGGCCGTGGCCCAGGAGCTCAGCAAGGCCATAGAGCGCGCCCGCAGCGGGGGAGGGCCTACCTTCCTGGAAGCAAAAACCTACCGGTACCGGGGGCACTCCATGTCGGATGCCCAGCATTACCGGACCAAGGACGAGGTGGAAGAGTACAAGAAAATCGACCCGATCACCACGGTGAAGGAAACGATCCTGGAAAAAAATTACGCCACCGAAGCGGAAATCCGCGAGATTGACAAGCGCGTGCAAGCCCTGGTGAAGGAATGTGAAGAGTTCGCCGAGAATTCCCCCTACCCGCCGAAAGAGCAAATGTATGAGGTGGTTTACGAACAGGAAGACTATCCGTTCCTCGAACATAAATTATAACAGAAAGGCAAATGGCTGAGATTATCACAATGCCCCGGCTTAGCGATACCATGGAAGAAGGAACCGTGGCGAAATGGCTAAAGAAAGTAGGGGATACCGTAGAGGAAGGGGATATCCTTGCCGAGATCGAAACCGATAAGGCAACCATGGAATTTGAATCGTTCCATTCAGGGACCCTCCTCCATATCGGGATTCAGGAAGGGGATGGCGCCCCGGTAGATTCCCTGCTGGCGATCATCGGGAAGGAGGGGGAGGATATCTCTTCCCTACTCGACGGGAAGCCCGCGACGGAACCGCCGGCCCGGGAGGCTTCTCCTTCAGGGAAGCCGGAGACGGGAACCCCCGCCCAGGCGGCCCCTGCCGGGCTGCCCGAAGGCGTGGAAATCATCACCATGCCCCGCCTGAGCGATACCATGGAAGAGGGAACCGTGGCTTCCTGGCTCAAGAAGGTTGGGGATAAAGTGTCTGAAGGCGATATCCTGGCGGAAATTGAAACCGATAAGGCGACCATGGAGTTCGAGTCCTTTTATTCCGGTACGCTCCTGCACATCGGCATACAGGAAGGGGAGTCTGCTCCGGTGGATTCCGTGCTGGCGGTCATCGGGCCCGAAGGCACTGACGTATCAGCCGTGCTCAGCGCTGCGCCAGGCGAAGGAAAGCCGGCGGCACAGGAAGCTGACCCGGAACCTGTTAAAACGGAAGCCCCCGTGGAAGGACCCGGGGGGGGCGCCCGGGAAGCGGACGGGGAAAACCGGATTTTTGTTTCCCCACTGGCCCGGAAAATGGCGGAGGACAAGGGAATTGACCTGAGCCAGGTCACCGGTACCGGGGACCAGGGCCGCATCGTCAAAAGGGATATCGAGAATTTCACCCCCGCAAGGGAAACGGCTGCCCCGGCACCTGCGGGCATGGCTGAAACCGCAGCCCCTGCCCCGGAGGTTTACGTACCCGCAGGGGAAGAACATGCCGAGGAAGTGAAAAACTCCCAAATGCGCAAGGTCATTGCAAAGCGGCTTGCCGAGTCGAAGTTCAGCGCCCCCCACTACTACCTCACCATTGAAGTGGATATGGAACAGGCAATCGCTTCAAGGGCCCAGATCAACGAGCTTCCCGATACCAAAGTGTCCTTTAACGATATGGTGGTCAAGGCCTGTGCCATGGCCCTGAGGAAACACCCCCAGGTCAATACCACCTGGAACAACGATACGACCCGGTATAACCGGCACATCCATGTAGGGGTGGCGGTCGCCGTTGAAGAAGGCCTGGTGGTTCCCGTATTGCGATTTACCGACCAGATGACCCTTACCCAGATAGGGGCTTCCGTAAAGGACCTTGCCGTTCGCGCCCGGAACAAAAAACTGACCCCTGCCGAAATGGAAGGGAGCACCTTCACGGTCTCCAACCTGGGGATGTTCGGGATTCAGGAATTCACCTCCATCATCAACCAGCCCAATTCCGCCATCCTGTCCGTTGGCGCCATAGTGGAAAAGCCGGTGGTAAAGCAAGGGGAAATACGCATAGGGCATACCATGAAGGTCACCCTGGCCTGTGACCACCGTACGGTGGATGGAGCCACCGGGGCACAGTTCCTGCAGACCCTGAGGGCCTATCTCGAGTATCCGGTAACCATGCTCGCCTGATGGGGGCTGCCCGACTTCATCCCGTAAAGCAACCTGGTTTTCAGGCTAAAAACAAGGGCGCCTTTTTGTGGATCGCCCTGTTGGCCCTTCTTGTGCTGGGTTCCTGCAGTACCCTGAAGACAGGCGGGTCCCAGCCCGACCGGCCCGGACCTGAAGTACGGTCTGGCAAGACCGATGAGAGCGATTCTGCACGCATCGGCGCCATGATGCATTTCCTGGCCTCTGATGAACTCCAGGGTCGCGATACCGGTTCGGAGGGGATTGAGCGCGCTGCGGCGTACCTGGAAGAACAGCTCAGCGATTTCGGGATCAGCCCTTACTTCCAGACCTACCGGGATACCCTCTCCAACAGCAAGGAGCTGGCATTTAATATTGTCGGGGTCCTCGAAGGGTCCGACCCTGAGCTGAAGGACGAATACCTGGTGATCGGGGCCCATTATGACCATATTGGGATGCTTCCCCCGAAAGATGGGGATGCCATTGCCAACGGGGCCAACGACAATGCCAGCGGCACGTCCACGGTCCTGGAACTCGCCCGTATCCTCAGTGGGCAGGGGGCCCCCCGGCGGAGCCTGATTTTTGCCTTTTTCAGTGCGGAAGAGCGCGGGCTGCTGGGTTCCCGCCACCTGGCCAGGGTACTCCGGGAACGCGGCCTCGACCTGTATGCCATGCTTAATTTCGAAATGACCGGGGTGCCGATGGCTGGCCGGGAGTACCTGGTCTACCTTACCGGCTTTGACCGGTCAAACCTGGCCGCGGTGTGCAATGCCTATGGCGGGTCGGACCTGGTGGGCTTTTTGGAGACTGCCCGGGAATACAACCTCTTCCAGAGGTCCGATAATTACGCTTTTTTCGAGGAATTCAACGTTCCTTCCCATACCTTTTCCACCTTCGATTTTGAGAATTACGCCTACTACCACCAGGCCGGGGACGAGGCTTCCCGGATGGACTTTGTCCACATGGCCGCCCTGGTAAACCGCATGGCCCCCGTAATCCGGAGTATTGCCGATGCCGGGGAGCGTGAAATCAAAGGGAATTGATATGGGAAAGGTAGTCATCACAGGCACTAGCCGCGGCATCGGCCTGGAACTGGTCAGGGAGTTCGCCAGCGGCGGGCACCAGGTGCTGGCGCTCTCGCGCAATGAGAAGCCGGTAACCGCCCTGGGCCTTTCCGGAGTTGCGGCGTGGCCCTTCGATATCACCCTTGCAGAAGACCTGGAGCGGGCCGCCCAATGGGTGGAGGAACACTGGGGCGGGGTAGACCTGTTGATCCACAACGCCGGGGCCCTCCTGCTAAAACCTTTTGCGGAAACTTCCCCCTCGGAATTTGAAGCCCTTTACCGGGTCAACGTTTTCGGGGTGGCCGGGCTTACCCGCGCCCTTTTGCCCTGGATGGGCCGGGGCGGGCACGTGGTGATGATCAGTTCGATGGGCGGGGTACAGGGAAGTGCAAAGTTCCCGGGCCTTTCGGCATATAGCTCCAGCAAAGGGGCTTTGATTACCCTGGCCGAACTGTTGGCTGAAGAGTACAAAGAACAAGGGCCCGCGTTTAATGTGCTGGCATTGGGGGCCGTACAGACGGAGATGCTGGAGGCTGCCTTCCCCGGCTATACAGCCCCGGTGAGTGCGGCGGAAATGGCGGCCTTTATCCGCGATTTCGCCCTGAAAGGCCATGCCTATTTCAACGGGAAGGTACTTCCGGTCAGCAATTCCACCCCCTGAAGCTGCGGGAAAAACACCCTACCGACAGGGCTTTGCCCTCTTAAAGGATCGAGGGGCCTCCTAAATATGCTACTTTTGTGCTTATGAGCCAAGTCCTTCAGCGCTATTTGCCGGAGCAGGCCGTGGGCCCCTGCGAGGAGCTAATCCGGGCCTACGGGATCCACCTGAAAATCGTGAATGAACGGGTGACCCGCCACGGGGACTACCGCATCCTGCCCGGGGGCGGGCACCAGATCACGGTCAATGCCATGGGGAATAAATACCGCTTTCTCATCACCCTGATCCACGAATTTGCCCACCTGCTGGCCTTCGAGAAATTCGGGAGGGCCATCAAACCCCACGGCAGGGAATGGAAACATACCTTCCAGCACCTCATGCTCCCGTTCCTGCGCCCGGAAATCTTTCCGCCATCCCTGTTGCCCTTGCTGGCGAGGCACTTTAAAAACCCGAAAGCCAGCAGCAGTACCGATACGGCCCTTTCCCTGGCCCTCAGGGAATTCGATGACCGCGCCAGGGGCAGGCACTATGTGTTCGAACTCCCGGAAGGCAGTATCTTCCGACTGTACAACGGAAGGATATTCCGAAAGGGCCCCAAAAAAATCAAGCGCTATCAGTGCCTGGAGCTGCATTCGGGCAAATGGTACCTGTTCCAGCCCCAGGCGGAGGTCGAATGGGTTTCCGACCCGTTTGCCCCCGGCCGTGGGTAATCGGTTTGCAGTGGGACGTGTAATACCCCATGGGAAAGGGGCAGGTTTGCATGAAGTTCACTAAATTGGCCCTGAAAAGGTGCCGCGGAAGCGGCAACCCCTAAAGCCCCGGGAATACGAGGCACCGCCTGCTTAGCCCGGGAACCCCACAAGTTGTATTTGGAAAGACATAACCCTTTAATCCTCATGCCTTGAACAAGAATTACTACGCCGTATTAATGGCCGGGGGGGTCGGATCCCGGTTTTGGCCTGTAAGCACCACAGAGTACCCCAAACAATTCCATGACATGCTCGGGGCGGGTGCATCGCTGTTGCAGAAAACCTTCGGGAGGCTGGCGCGTTTTATCCCGCCCAGCCAGATCCTGGTGCTGACTAATGCCCGGTATACAGACCTGGTGCTTGAGCAGTTGCCCGAGATTGACCCTGCCCAGGTAGTTTCGGAACCCGCCATGCGGAATACGGCCCCCTGCATCTTATATGCCGCCCTGAAGATCCGGAAAATGAACCCGGAGGCGGTGATGGTAGTGGCCCCCAGCGACCACTGGATTGAGGACGAGGCAGCTTTCCAGGCCGATGTGCTGGAGTGTTTCGAGGCCTGTAGCAAGGCCCCGGTACTCTGCACCCTGGGCATACAGCCCAGTTTTCCAAATACCGGTTTCGGGTATATCGAATTCCCGCCCGAAGGCCGGGGGTCGGCAGGGCTTAAGCCGGTAAGGCAGTTTCGCGAGAAACCCGATTACCAGACTGCCAGGGGTTTTCTGGAGCAGGGGAACTTCCTCTGGAACGCCGGGATTTTTATGTGGAGCGCAGCGGCTATTGAAGCGGCTTTTGCCCGCTACCAGCCCACCCAGTACGCCTTGTTTAAGAAGGGGTGGGAGGTTTACAACACCCCGGGGGAAGCTTCATTTATCGAATCGCACTACGCGCAGGCTGAAAATATATCCATAGATTATGCTATCTTGGAACCCTCTGATTCGGTCTTTGTGCTGCCTGCGCGGTTCGACTGGAACGACCTGGGGACCTGGGGTTCCCTCTACGAAAAGGTCCCAAAAGATGCAGGGGCAAATGCCGTTGTACAGGGCGGGGTCCTGGAAGCCGATACGCAGGGCAATATGATCCGCCTGCCGGCCGGAAAAATTGCCGTGCTTCAGGGGTTAAAAGACTATATTGTAGTGGATACGGAACAGGCACTGCTTATTATGCCCCGGGCCCGGGAACAGGAAATCAAGCAGTGGGTAAGCCGGGTTAAGGAAACATTTGGGGAAGATTATATTTAGACGGGAACATGGAAAATACCGATCGGGAAAACCCCGCTGCACGGCCACAAGGCAACCCTGACCGGAGCGAAGAAGTTAAAAGGGACTTAAAAGGGCTTTTGGGAAGCAGCTATGCCTTCCTCAGGGAATTGCTGAGCATCAGGGCCGACACCGACCAGGAGGCTACCAAGGAGGCCATTGTAGCAGACATCTCCTTTAAGGGGCATACCGCCTGGATCCTGATTTGTTCGATTTTTATCGCCTCGGTTGGCCTGAATGCGAATTCAACGGCCGTGGTTATCGGCGCCATGTTGATTTCCCCCCTGATGGGCCCTATCCTCGGGATCGGCATGTCGATTGCCATAAACGATATTTTTACGCTGCGCAGGTCGCTGAAAAATTTCGCCGTGATGGTGATCCTCAGCGTGTTGACGGCCTATCTATTCTTTAATTTTTTTCCGCTCCGGGATGAATCTTCCGAGTTGCTCGCGCGCACGGCCCCGGATATCCGGGATGTCCTGATCGCATTTTTCGGTGGGCTGGCCCTGGTGATCGCCCGGGCGAAAAAGGGGACTATGGCCAGTGTGATTTACGGGGTGGCGATTGCCACTGCCCTGATGCCGCCCCTTTGTACTGTGGGCTTCGGCCTGGCCATCCGGAACTGGGAATACGCCGGGGGGGCCATGTACCTCTTTACCATCAACACGATCTTCATTGCCCTTGCCACCTTCCTGGTCCTGAAGATCCTGCGGTTTCCGATGGTGCGGTATGCCAATTCCAAAAAACGGGCCTTAATCGCGCGTATTGCCTCCCTGGTGGCTTTGCTCGTGATGATCCCGGCAGGGTATACGTTTTACCAGGTCTTCAGGGAATCCCGGTTCACGAGCCAGGCGCGTCAGTTAGTCAACGAAACCATAGGGGTTTACCAGTTCGACGGGAATGGTCGCTTTATGGATAATTTAACCCAGATCGAATACGAAAAAGACGGTCTTTCGACCATCGAAGTCGTCAGCATGGGCGATGAGCTGATCCCCGACAACATCATACAAACCTGGCAAACCCAGATGGCCAAATATTCCGAGCTCGGGAATACTGAACTGAAGGTGGTTCAGGGGGCGCGCGACGACAGCGAGGAAAAATTCCAGTATGTGAACGAACTCTATGAATCCAAGAAAGCCGAACTGCTCGACAAGGACCGCCGCATCCGCCTGTTGGAAGAGGAGCTGTCCCTGGTCAGCAGCCTTGCCGAAGGGATGGTGCCCTTTGAGGAAATCTCGGCAGAGGCCCGCGTAAATTACGAGGGACTGGCCGGGCTCGGTTACGCCTATACCCTGCAGACCGATTTCAGCAAAACGGACACCATCCCGGTGTTTGAAGTCACCTGGAAAGAGGATTTCCCGGATTCTGAAAAACAGCAAGCCATGGAAAAGGTCTCGGAGTGGCTCAGGGTACGCCTGAAAAACGACCGGGTCCGGGTTCGTGAAACCGGCGACTAGTCCCGTTCTTCCAGGTACATTTGCCGGACCTTCTTAAAGAGTTCTGACGAGTAGACAAAATTGCTTACGGCCTCGTTGTCGGTACGGAAGATGTCGCGATTCGTGCCTTCCCATTCCTTGATCCCATCCTTGAGGAAGACGATTTTCTCGCCGATTTCCATCACGGAATTCATGTCGTGGGTATTGATGACGGTGGTAATGTTGTATTCCCGGGTAATTTCCTGGATGAGGTTGTCGATGATGATGGCGGTCCTGGGGTCGAGGCCCGAGTTGGGCTCGTCGCAGAACAGGTATTTTGGGTTCATCACAATCGCCCGGGCTATGGCTACCCGTTTCTGCATCCCCCCGGAGATTTCGGCGGGGTATTTCTTATGGGCATCGGCCAGGTTCACGCGCCTGAGGACGAATTCCACCCGGTCCTGCATTTCGGAACGCGATTGGCGGGCGAACATCTCCAGGGGGAACATCACATTGCCTTCCACGGTCATGGAATCGAAAAGGGCGCTGCCCTGGAACACCATCCCCATTTCCTGCCTCAGGTCGCGTTGTTGTTCCGGGGTGAGTTCCGAGTAGGTCTGCCCTTCGTAACAAATGGTCCCGCTGTCGGGGATAATCAGGCCGAGGAGGCATTTCATGAAGACCGTCTTGCCTGAGCCGCTCTGCCCGATAATCAGGTTGGTCTTCCCTTTTTCAAATACGGTGCTGATCCCCTTGAGTACCGGGGTCCCATCGAAAGCTTTATACAGGTCTTTAACTTCTATCATGGCCTTTAACCGAGCATTAGTTGGGTGAGCACGTAGTTCAGGATAATGATGACCACACTGGTCCAGACAAAGGACACGGTCGCCGCTTTACCCACTTCCAATGCGCCGCCCTGCATGTAATAGCCGTGGTAAGACGGCACCGTGGCAATCACAAAGGCAAAGACCACCGACTTGATGAAGGAATAGGTGACGTGGTAGGGGATGAAATCGAGCTGTAGCCCTTCGACAAAATCGGCGCTGGAGCTGAACCCCCCGAAGACCCCGGCGATCCATCCGCCTAAAATCCCGATATACATGGCGATAGCCACCACAAAAGGGTAAAAAAACATGGCCACGATCTTTGGGAAAACCAGGTAGTTCAGGGAATTGACCCCCATAACTTCAAGGGCGTCGATCTGTTCGGTTACCCTCATGGTCCCGATGCTTGAGGTGATGTACGAACCCACCTTTCCCGCCATGATGATGGAGGTAAAGGTCGGGGCGAACTCCAGGATCACCGATTGCCGGGTGGCAAATCCAATCAGGTTCCTGGGGATCAGGGGATTGCTGATATTCAGGGCCGTCTGTATGGCTACCACCCCCCCGATAAAGAAGGAAATGAAGATGATGATGCCCAGGGAACTAAAGATGAGGTCATCGATTTCCTTGAGGATCAGGTTCTTCATGATGCGCCACTTGGTGGGTTTTTTAAACACCTCGCGGACCATGATGGCGTAACTTCCAATAGAGGCCAGGTAATTCATGGGGTAGTGGATTGCGGTCGCAGGGGTAAAAATAAGCATATTAAACTTCATTTAATCTCACCGGCTTTTTCAATGCACGGCTTATGCGTAATTTTATGCCCGCTAACCCCGTATCATATGAACTCCTTTCAGCCTTTCAGAAGAATTTTGTTGCTTTTGGCCTTTGTGGTTGCCGGTATTCCCGTCCTTTCCGGGCAGGGGAACCAACGCCAACGCCCTGCATCCTCTAACACCCCCGGGTTCCAGGACCCGCCCCGACTGGTGGTGGGCATTGTGGTCGACCAGATGCGGTTTGATTACCTGAGCCGTTTCTGGAGCCATTACGGGGAAGGGGGGTTCCGGCGCCTGGTAGGGGAGGGGTTCCTCTGCAGGGACCACCATTTCAATTATGCGCCTACCAGCACGGGCCCGGGACATGCTTCCGTTTATACCGGCACCACCCCTTCCATGCACGGGGTTATTGGCAACAACTGGTACGACCGGGAAACCGGGGAGGAGGTATACTGTGCCGGCGACCCGGACCAACAGCCCGTGGGAACCACCTCGGAGGCCGGGAAAATGTCGCCCCACCGGATGCTGGTTACCACCATCACCGACCAGTTGCGACTGCACCACCAGTTGCGCTCCAAGGTGGTGGCCGTGGCGCTGAAAGACCGGGGGGCAACCCTTCCGGGAGGCCACCTGGCCAATGCCGCCTACTGGTTTGAAGGGGGCGAATCGGGAAAGTGGATCAGCAGTTCCTTCTATATGGAAAGCCTCCCCGGGTGGGTGGAGGCATTCAACGCTTCCGGGGCTGCCGCGCGCTATAAAACAGTTTGGGAGCCGCTTAAGGAGGTCAACACCTACGCGGAGAGCGGGCCGGACAATGTCCCCTATGAGAGTGCGTTTAAGGGGGAAGCTGCCCCGGTATTCCCCCACGACCTGCCTGCCCTGTGGGAGGAGAACGGCCGCTTCGATTTGCTTCGCACTACCCCTTTCGGCAACAGCCTTACCCTCGATTTTGCGCTTCGGGCGGTAGCGGAGGAAGGCCTTGGGGCGGATATCATTACCGACTTCCTGGCGGTCAGCTTTTCCAGCACCGATTATGTTGGACATAAATTCGGGGTGAATTCCAGGGAGGTCCAGGATACCTACCTGAGGCTCGACCAGGACCTGGAGCGCCTGCTGGTTTTCCTCGACCGAAATGTGGGGAAAGGGCAGTATACGGTATTCCTCACCTCTGACCATGGGGCAGGGCATGTGCCTGCCTATCTGAAGGACCTCAAGGCGCCTGCGGGGTATCTGGAGATGGGGGAGATCCGGAAAAAATTCTACGAATTCCTCCGGTATACCTATGGGGATGCTGAAATTGTCCGCAATATTTCCAACAACCAGGTATTCCTCGACCAAAAGGTGATCCGGAACCTCGACCTCAACCCCAGGGAAGTTGAAGAGGTCCTTGCAGCCGAATTGCTGGGCTACCCAGGGATACAGCAGGTATACACGGGCACGCAGATGCGATCTGCCGACTATACCGAAGGTATCGCGGCCATCCTGCAGAACGGCTATAACCAAAAACGTTCCGGGGACCTCCTGTTGGTCACCGACCCTGCCACGACCAACTACACCCCCACGGGCTCCACCCACGGGTCGCCCTGGATTTACGATACCCATGTCCCCCTGATTTTTTACGGCAAGGGGATCCGCAAAGGGGAATTGCTCCGGCGGACCCACATCCGCGATATCGCCCCGACCCTGGCCGTTTTACTGGGTACGGCCTTCCCCAGCGGGGCTACCGGCCTGCCCATTTCGGAAGCCCTGGACTAACCTTCCGCGGGCCTGCTGCCACCGCCAGTGCCGTGCAAAGGCCCCTTCGGCCTCGTCCAGCATGCGGTCCTGCCCGGTAAGCCAGGCCTTCAGGTACCCGGCCATGGCCAGGAAGGGCATAGCGGGGGCACGGCGTTTCCAACCCATTTTGAGACTGGCCACCAGGCTGAGCGCCCACCCGTAACGCAGGTTGTAGAGGGCCCTTCCCTGGAGGGCTGCATTTTTCCGGGAGTATCCGGCGCCCGTGGGCCGCAGGTGCTTTACCTGCAGTTCGGGCAGGGTCCGTATCCCGAACCCGTGGTATCGGGCCAGCAGGGTGTCGGCAGTGTCCCAGCCGATATACGGCCTGAGCCCCCCGATAGCTTCAAAACACTTTCGGGAGTAGAGTTTTACAGGCCCCCTGACGTGCCCGGGGTTGGCAATGGGTTCATAAGCCCACTCCCCCTTGACTTCGATATAGAGTTCGCCTGAACACATCCCCAGGTCGGGGTCGTTTCGGAAGGCCTGCACGACCCGCTCCAGGTACCGTTTGGGCAGGAGGATGTCGGCATCGAATTTCCCGATGAAATCAAACCCGTCCCACCCCGGCTCCAGCCCGGCATTGAAGGCTTCCACCACTTTGGGCCCGGGGTGGTGGGCCGGGGAGGATTTCCGTTCCATCAGGCGGATCCAGGGATAGCGTTGCTGGTACTCCCGAACGATGCGGGACGTATGGTCTGTGCTATGGTCGCTTACCACCCGGAGTTCATCGGGGGTGCGGGACTGGGCCGCGAAGGATTCCAGGCACGAACCGATGCAGGCTTCTTCATTGTGGGCCGGGATAATGATAAGGACTTTGTTCTCCTGGGGCGAAGCCATAGTTTATTCTTTGAAAGGGCAGGTACGGCCCTGTCGGTTATCCCGGACGCTCGGCGTAGACCAGGTAATACCTCGGGGTAAACCGCCTCAGCAGGGGCCGGACCCCAACGCGGGGTACCGGATGCGCCCATTGGAGGCGGTCCCTGATTTCCCACCCCGATTTTTCGAGCAGCCAGTCGAACTGCCAGGGTTCAAATTCGTGGAAATGCCGGTCCCAGGGATCGGTTTTTGACCGGTATGCCGGGGCAAACCAGAGTTTGAGGGGTACGCTGGCAAGCAATTTCCCGGAGGGGATGGCTTGCAGGACGTTGAAGGGGGCCACCAGGTGTTCCAGGATCTCAAAGGCAGTGACCACCCCGGCATCGGATGACTTCACCCGGGCCAAATCGAGGTCGAGGTCTTCCCCCCCCGTATTGGACACCGGGTAGCCGTGCTCCTGCATGATTTCGGAGAAGGGGTTCGGCACCCCCAGGTCGAGGATGGGGGTCCCGGGGCTGATGTGCTTTTGGAGGAATTCCAGGGTTAGCCGGTACCTCTTTTCCGGATAGTGTGCGTACATCCAACAGTATTACTGGCCGTTGCCCGCTGTACGGGCCTGGCCGTTATTCATCTGCCTCTGCATAGGCCTCAATGGGGTCACAGGTGCAGACCAGGTTGCGGTCGCCATAGGCATCATCGACCCTGCGCACCCCGGGCCAGAATTTATTCTCGCCCACATAGGGCAGGGGAAAGGCAGCCTCTTGCCGGCTATAAGGGTATACCCAGGAATCGGCAGTGACCATTTCCAGGGTATGGGGCGCGTTTTTCAGCAAGGGGTTGGGTACTGCTTCGGTAGACCGTTCAATTTCCTCCCGGATGGACAGCAGGGCATCGCAGAAGCGGTCCAGCTCCTCCAGGCTCTCGCTTTCCGTGGGTTCGATCATCATGGTGCCGGCCACGGGAAACGATACGGTTGGGGCATGGAAGCCGTAATCCATAAGCCTTTTGGCGATATCGGTAACCTCTACCCCGTGCTTCTTGAAGGGTCGGCAATCGATAATCATTTCGTGGGCGGCCCTGCCCATTTCGCCCGTATAGAGCACCGGGTAGGCCTCCTGCAGGCGTTCTTTCAGGTAATTGGCATTCAGGATGGCCACCCGGGTCGCCTGGGTAAGGCCTTCGGCACCCAGCATGCGGATATAGGCATAGGAGATCAGGCATACCAGGGCGCTTCCCCAGGGGGCCGCCGAAATCGCAGGGATGGCCGATTCCCCCCCGGTGGGGACCACCGGGTTCCCGGGCAGGAACCGGACCAGCTGTGGGGCCACGCAAATGGGGCCTACCCCCGGGCCGCCACCCCCGTGGGGGATGGCAAAGGTTTTGTGCAGGTTCAGGTGGCATACATCGGCCCCGATGGTCGCGGGGTTAGTCAGGCCAACCTGGGCATTCATGTTCGCCCCATCCATATAGACCTGCCCGCCATGCTCGTGGATCAGGCGGGTAACCCTTCGGATGGAGGACTCGAAAACCCCATGCGTGGAAGGGTAGGTCACCATAAGGGCGGCCAGGTTTTCGCTGTGTGCCCGTACCTTTTCCTCCAGGTCTGCCTCGTCGATGTTCCCCCGCTCATCGGTCTTGGTGACCACCACGCGCATGCCCGCCATGACGGCGGAGGCGGGGTTGGTCCCATGGGCAGATGCGGGGATGATACAGACGTTGCGGTGGGTGTCCCCCCGGGATTCGTGGTACGCCCTGATGAGCATAAGCCCGGCGTACTCGCCCTGTGCGCCCGAGTTGGGCTGGAGGGAAGTAGCCGCAAAACCGGTAATTTCCGTCAGGTAAGCTTCCAGCTTGCGAAGCATTTTCTGGTATCCTGCGGCCTGGGACACCGGCACAAAAGGATGGATGTTACTCCATTCCGGCATGCTCAGGGGGAGCATTTCCGTGGCGGCATTCAGCTTCATGGTACAGGAACCCAGGGAGATCATGGAATGGTTAAGGGCCAGGTCTTTGCGTTCCAGTTTTTTCAGGTACCGCATCAATTCCGTCTCCGAATGGTAGCGGTTGAAAACTTCCTGCTGCATGTAGGCGGACTGCCGGCGAAGCCCTTCGGGGATGGCAGTTCGGCTACCCTGCAAGGCAGGGCCCTCAAAGGATTTGCCCAGGGCTTTGGCCAGGATGGAGAGGATGTCCTCAACATCCTGCATATCCGTGGTTTCGTTCAGGGAAATACAGACTTCCCCCTCCGAGGGATACCAGAAGTTTATCCCGGCGGCTTCGGCCAGCGTCCTGACTTTTTCGGCAGGGGCCTCCAGGCAAAGCGTGTCGAAGAAATGTTGGTTTTTCACCCCGATTCCCATGGCCTTCAGGCCGTCGGCCAGGGCCACTGCGGACTGGTGGATGCGCGAGGCGATCTTTTTGAGCCCTTCCGGCCCGTGATACACCCCGTAAGCCCCCGCCATCACGGCGAGCAGGACCTGGGCCGTGCAGATATTGGAGGTGGCCTTGTCCCTCTTGATGTGCTGTTCCCGGGTCTGCAGGGCCATCCGCATAGCCGGTTTGCCGTCCACATCGCGGCTCATCCCGATGATGCGGCCGGGAATGCTCCGTTTGTATTCCTCCCGGGTGGCGAAAAATGCGGCATGCGGCCCGCCATATCCCATGGGGATCCCGAAGCGCTGCGTGGTCCCCACCACGACGTCGGCCCCGAATTCCCCCGGGGGGACTAGCAGGCAGAGGCTCATCAGGTCTGCAGCCACGGCGACTTTGAGGTCGAGGGCATGCGCTTTTTCAATAAATCCGGCCAGGGGGTGAATGGCGCCGTCCCTGGAGGGATATTGCAACAGGGCCCCGTAAAAGGTATGGTCCAGGCCTGCCTCTTCGGGGTCGCCCAGGACCAGTTCTATCCCAAGGGGCTTCGACCGGGTTTCCAGCAGCGCCAGCGTTTGGGGCATCACATCATGGGCCACGAAAAATTTCAGGGCCTCATTTTTTTTCTGATCCCTGCTCCTGAGGTCGTAGAGCATGGTCATGGCTTCTGCCGCAGCCGTGCTTTCGTCCAGCAGGGAGGCGTTGGCCAGCTCCATCCCGGTCAGGTCGCAGACCATGGTCTGGAAGTTCAGCAGGGCTTCCAACCGTCCCTGGGCGATCTCTGCCTGGTAAGGGGTATAGGCCGTGTACCACCCCGGGTTTTCAAGGATGTTCCTTTTGATGACCGACGGGGTAATGCAGGGGTGGTAGCCCAGGCCGATAAAGGTCCTGAAGAGTTGGTTTTCCCCTGCAAGCCGGTGGATGTGTTCCAGATATTCATGCTCCGACATGGGGGCATCCAGCGCCATGGGCTTTTTCAGGCGGATATCTTCCGGGACCGTTTGGTCGATGAGTTGGTCCAGTTCCCTGACCCCGATGGTTTCGAGCATTTGGGGAAGGTCCCCGGGGCGTATGCCTATGTGCCGGGAGGCGAATTGATCTGTATTCATGATGTGGCGGATTCAGCTTACAAGTGCACAAAATTAGCACTTAATTCCCGGATTCCCTCTTTTTTGGGGATGCTGGTCCGCGGAAAGTTTTTAACCAAAAAAGAAGCTTATGAACACTTTGTCTACCTTTGTTTTGTGCGCCTTCCCAAGCTACTTTTCGATGTGTACGTCAGGGCCAGCCTCCATGTCAGCCTGGCCCTGGTTTCCCTGGTAGCCTTTACCGGGGCGGTCTTTGGACTGGACATTTCACCCCATTATTACTGGGCCCTGTTTTTGGGCAGTGTGGCTGCCTACAACACCATCAAATACGGGGTGGAGGCCCGAAAGCACCTCCCCGGGCTGCGCTGGGGGGTCAGGCCGCTGATCGCCGGGAGCCTGCTGGCCCTGCTCCTGGCCCTCTACCACCTGGCTTTCCTGCCACCGGCCTACTGGTTCCTCCTGTTGGTGTGCGGGGCTATTTCGGCCCTGTATGCGGTGCCTTTGCTCCCGGGGGTACGCAACCTCCGGAGCTTTGGGCTGCTGAAGGTTTTCCTTGTGGCCCTGGTATGGACCCTGGCCAGCCTTTGGATTCCGGTGTGGGGAAGGGTGGAGGCGGGGATGTGGGACTTGCAGGTGGAGGGTTTCCAGCGCATGGCGTGGATTTTCCTGCTGATGTTGCCCTTTGAGATCCGCGACCTGCATCTCGACCCGCCTTCCCTGCGCACCATCCCCCAGCGTTGGGGGGTCGCCGCCACCCGCCGCCTGGGATGGGCGGTGGCCCTGGTTTTTGTGGCGGCCACCTGGCTGAAGGATTCGCCTGCCCCTGGGGAATTGTTGTGCAAAACGGTAACGGGGTTGCTGCTGGCAGGCGCCCTGGCCCGGGCATCGGAGCGCCAGGGGAAATATTTCGCTTCTTTTTGGGTGGAAGGGATCCCGATCTTCTCGTGGCTGTTGCTCAAAGGGGTTCAGGAACTGTAAACCACAGGAGTTATTCCGCCTGTTTCAGCTGTTGTTTCATGGCATTTTTTTCCTCCCCCGACAACGGCTTTGCCGCAGCGCGCCGCATCAATTCGGTCAGGCGTTTGTTCTTCCGGCTGAATTCCGCACAGGCCTTGCAATAGAGGATGTGGATAAAAAGCTGTGCCTTTTCGTAAAGGCTTGCCTCCCGGTACTGCGTTTTGGTACAAATCGTCTGCGCCTTCTCACATGAAATCATGGCTGTGCTATGTTAACCAGTGGGTGCCCAGGCAGTCCATCAGTGCGGTTCGCGCCCGGTGTATGATCACCCATACATTGGACGGGTTCACCCCCATTTCCTTACAAATATCCTCCGTGTCCCAACCCTGTATGGATTTCAGGGTAAAGACCCTGGCGTGCCGTTCGGGGAGTGTGGAAAGACAACGCTCGATGGCCAGGCCCAGTTCTGCATTTTCCATGGCATCGTTTTCCCTAAGGCTTTCCGGGTCGGCCACCTGGCTCTCGAGCCAGGATTCCTGGTCTTCTTCGCCGGCGCCAAAGTCCATCCGTACTTCTGCCCTGCCTTTATGGGTGTTGGCCCGCCGGTAATGGTCGATTACCTTTCGCTTCAGGATGGCCACCAGCCAGGTCCGTTCCGAGGCCCTGCCCTGGAAATTTCCCATGGACTGCAAGCCGGCGATAAAGGTTTCCTGCACCAGGTCCCTGGCCAGCTCCTCATCGTTTACCCTGGTGAGCGCATAGCGGTAAAGGTAATCCGCGTAGCGGTCCACCCAGGCATCCGGGTGTAACTCCTGTTTTTCCATCCCGTACGGTTCGATTCTAAAGTAAAGGAATTTTTAAAGATTAGTAGTACCTTTAAATTCCTTAGTTAGATGTCATGAAAAAGCTTGTTTTTTTGTTGTTCCTGAGCATTTCGGTCCTTTCCTGCCAGGAAAAAACCCAGATGCCCATCACTGAATTCTCTGCCGCTGACCTGAAAGCAGGGGAATTGCTGGTCGATGTCAGGACCCCGGGGGAGTTCAACCAGGGCCATCTGCCCGGGGCCGTTAACATAGACTGGATGGCTGAGGATTTTATCCGTCAGTGGGACACCGTGTCCAGGGACAAAAAACTCTACCTCTATTGCCAGGCCGGGGTACGCAGCGCCCATGCGGCCCGGGTACTCGATTCCCTGGGGTTTCGGGTGGTGGACCTCACCGGGGGCTATGCCGAATACCTCAAGGCCCGGCCCGGGGAGTAGTTAAGCCACTTGCGGCTTCAGGCCCGGCTGCCCAGCAGGCCAGCCCGTTCGAGCAGGGCGTCCAGTTCCGGTTCCCGTCCCCGGAAGCGGATATAGAGTTCCATGGGGTCTTCCGTGCCCCCCCTGGAGAGGATATGCTTTTGAAAACGTTCAGCCACCTCGCGGTTAAAAATACCCTGTTCCCGGAAAAAGGCAAAGGCATCGGCATCGAGCACCTCGGCCCATTTGTAGCTGTAGTACCCCGCGGAATACCCACCCTGGAAGATGTGTGAAAACGATGGGCTCATGCAGGTTTCGGCAGGTTCCGGAAAAAGCCTGCAGGCTTCCATTGCGGTTTCTTCATGGGCCTTTACGTCCGAAATCCCGGTGGGGTCGCCCCCGTGCCAGGCCATGTCGAGCAGGGCAAAACTGACCTGGCGCACCGTGGCCATCCCTTCCTGGAAGTTGGAAGTCGCCCTGATTTTTTCCACCAGTTCCGCGGGGATGACTTCCCCGCTCTGGTAATGTCGGGCAAAAAGGCGGAGGGCTTCCGGTTCATAGCACCAGTTCTCCATGATCTGGCTGGGCAGTTCCACAAAATCCCAGTAAACGGAAGTCCCTGAAAGCCCCGGATAGGTAGTGTCGGCCAGCATGCCGTGCAGGGCGTGGCCAAATTCGTGGAAGAGGGTGGTCACCTCGTCGAAGGTCAGCAGGGACGGCAGGGTTTGCGTCGGCCGGGTAAAGTTGCACACGATGGAAACATGGGGCCGCTCGCTTTTCCCCCCTTTGCGGAACTGGGGCTTGTATGACGTCATCCAGGCTCCGGCCCGTTTCCCGGGCCTCGGGTGGAAATCGGCGTAGAACAGGGCCTTGAAGGCCCCCTGTCCATCAAACACCTTATAAACCTGTACCTCCCCGTGGTAGGTGTCAATGGTCGGATCGGCTTCAAACCGGAGGCCGAACAGGTTCCCGGCGACCTGAAACATCCCCTGCAGCACCCGGTCGAGCTCAAAATAAGGTTTCAGCTGCTCCTCGTCGAGGTGGAATTTGTCCTGCTTCAGTTTTTCGGAGTAGAAGGCACTGTCCCATTTTTCCAGTTGGCCCACCCCATCGCGCCCCAGGGCATAGGCCTGCAATTCATCCAGCTCCCTGTGTGCTGCGGGAAGCGCCTTGTCGAGGAGTTCCTTCAGGAATGTCGTGACCTGGGCCGGGGATTTTGCCATCCGCTCCTCCAGCACGAAATGGGCGTGGTTCTCGTATCCGAGCAACCGGGCCCGTTCGAACCGCAACCGCGCGATGCGCAACAGGATTTCCCGGTTGTCGAGGGCATCGCCATGGAACCCCTTGCTCCCGAAAGCCAGCGCCATTTTTTTGCGCAGCTCGCGGTTTTCGGCGTATTTCATGAAGGGCAGGTAGCTCGGGTAGTCCAGGGTAAAGACCCAGCCCTCTTTATCCCGGCTTTGCGCCAGGTCCCTGGCCGCTTCCCTCTGGGCCCCGGGAAGCCCCTTCAGGTCATCGGGGTCCGTGAGGTGGAGTTCAAACTTCTGGGTTTCTTCCAGCACGTGTTCCCCAAAGGTGAGTTTGAGCCCGGAGAGCTCCGCGTCGATTTCCCGCAGGCGCTGTTTATCCTTTTCGGGAAGGAGGGCCCCGTTGCGGCTGAAATGCCTGAATTTTCGTTCCAGCAACATCGCCTCTTCCGCGGTCAATGTCTTTCTGTCGACCTGTTCAAAGACCTCCCGGATGCGTTTGAAGAGCGATTCGTTCAGGGTGATGTCATTGGAAAAGGCCGCCAGCATGGGGGAAATCTCCTGGGCCAGGCCCTGGATTTCCTTATTGGTTTCTGCGGAATTCAGGTTGAAGAAGATGCTGCTGATCCGCTCCAGGGTATACCCGGCATAATCCAGGGCCGCTACCGTATTCTCAAAAGTAGGGGGCTCCGGATTATCGGCAATGCCATCGATCTCCGCCCTGGCCTGTGCCAGGGCCTCGATGAAAGCCGGTTTGAAATGGGCAGTTTGCAGTTGGGAAAAGGGGACGCGGTCAAAAGGCTGTAACAAGGGGTTTTCCATAGACTCCTTTACTTTTTGTTTTTGGATCGGGCAGGTGATTCTGAATTCAGGAGCGGTATTTATCGCGCGTTTCCCGGGCTCCCTGGGAAACTTTCTCCTGCAGGCCCGATTTAAAGGCCAGGATCTTTTCCAGGAGTTCGGGGTCCTGGCTGGCGAGGATTTGGGCGGCAAGGATGCCGGCATTCCTGGCCCCGTTCAGGGCCACGGTGGCCACGGGCACCCCTGCGGGCATCTGCAGGATCGACAGGACGGAATCCCACCCGTCGATGGAGTTGCTGCTTTTTACCGGTACCCCGATCACCGGCAGGGGGGAGTAAGCCGCCAGCATCCCGGGGAGGTGGGCCGCGCCCCCTGCCCCGGCAATGATGACTGAAATGCCGCTCAGGTGGGCGGTTTTTCCGAATTCGGCGAGTTTGTCGGGGGTCCGGTGCGCCGATACGATATCCACAAAGGTTTCAACCCCAAATGTTTGCAACACCTCTATGGCTTCCTGCATAACGGGAAGGTCGCTGGTGCTGCCCATAACCACGGCTACTTTACTCATGATGCTGTTTTTTTTGATACCACCTCGATGCGTTGCTTTACTTCGGCCGCCCGTTCCCTGGCCAGGTCGATGGAGGGGTCCACAATGGTGACGTGGCCCATTTTCCGAAAGGGCCGGGTTTCCTTTTTTCCATAGATGTGGGGGGTCACGGCCGGCATGGCGAGGATGTCCTCAAGCCCCTGGTAGTGCACCGGGCCCCGGAACCCTTCAGCGCCGACCAGGTTTACCATCACGGCAGCCACCTTGCTATCGGTATGGCCCAGCGGCAGCCCGAGGATGGCCCTCAGGTGTTGTTCAAACTGGTTGGTAAAGCTGCCCTCAATACTGTAATGCCCGCTGTTGTGAGGCCTTGGGGCAATTTCATTGACCAGGATTTCATCTTCCTGCGTCTGGAAAAGCTCTACGGCGAGAAGGCCCACATGGCTGAGGCTTTCGGAGACCTTCAGGGCGACTTCCCGCGCCTTCCGGGCTACCCCTTCAGGGATTCGCGCCGGGCAAAGGACGTATTCCACCTGGTTGGCCTCGGGGTGGAATTCCATTTCCACCACAGGGTAGGTACGGGTCTGGCCGAGGGAATTCCGAGCCACGATGACTGCCAGTTCGTTTTTGAAGGGCACCAGTTCTTCGGCGATACATTCCACGTTGGGCAGCCCCCGGAGGTCTTCCGCTTTGCGTATGATTTTCACCCCCTGCCCATCGTATCCGAACTGGGCACTTTTCCAAACAAAGGGTAAGGCCAGCCCCCCGTTGCGGAGGCTGTCTGCAATTTCGCTCGTATAGGCATACCGGCTGAAAGGGGCCGTCGGGATGCCCGCGTCGCGGTAAAAGAGCTTCTGGCGGGCCTTGTTCTGGATGACCTGTAGCACTCCGGGCTGCGGGTATACCCGTACCCCGCCCGCCTCCAGGTCTTCAAGGGCCCTGGCATTCACATTTTCAATCTCTATGGTGAGCAGGTCGGCGCCTTTGCCAAAATCCATCACGGCCTGGTAGTCCATGAGGTCACCCTGAATAAACGAATTGCAGGCAAGTCGGGCAGGGGCCTCTGCCGAGGGATCCATGACCCGGGTCCGGATGTCCCATTTCCTCGTTTCATAGAGGAGCATTTTTCCAAGCTGGCCCCCTCCTAGGATCCCCAGTGTAAAATCCGATGAAAAATAGCTCATAACCTTGTGACCCGCAGGTCCTGTTTGCGCAAAAATACCACTAAATATCAGAAAGCACAGGGCCTGTCTGAAAAAGAAAAATCAAAACACTATCTTCGCACCCTAAGCAGGTATGGAAAAATCTATCAGCCTTTTAGGGAAGCGTTTTGTGCCTTTTCTGACCGAAGGGGAGATCCTGGAAGCCGTACAAAAAGTGGCCGATCAGGTGGCCCGCGACTATCGCGACCAGACCCCGATTTTTGTCGGGGTCCTGAACGGCGCCTTTATGTTTGTCTCCGACTTTTTGAAGCGTTACCCCTACCCATGCGAGGTCACTTTTGTGAAGCTGAGTTCCTATCGGGGGCTCACCTCAACGGGGATTGTCGAGACCCTGCTCGACCTGCCCGACGATCTCGAAGGCCGGCATGTGATCATCCTGGAAGACATTGTGGATACGGGCAGGACCCTGAAGGAACTGGTCCATATGTTTTCCAACAAGAATGTAAAGGATTTCAGGATTGCGGCCCTTTTTTACAAATCCGAGGTCTATTGCGGGGAGTATCCGATTGATTATTTCGGGATGGAGATCCCCGATAAATTTATCGTGGGGTATGGCCTGGACTACCGGGAACAGGGGAGAAACCTGCGCAATGTATACCAAGTAAACCCACAAGCCATGATCAATCTGGTTATCTTCGGCAAACCTGGGGCCGGAAAGGGGACCCAGGCAGCTTTTTTAAAGGAAAAATACGGCCTTGTCCATATTTCTACCGGGGATGTCTTCCGGTACAACATCAAAAATGGCACGGAATTAGGCAAACTCGCCCAGGGTTTTATGGACCGGGGGGAACTGGTGCCCGATGAAGTCACCATCAAAATGCTGCGCGATGAGGTGGAACGGAACCCGGAGGCTTCCGGATTCATTTTTGACGGCTTCCCCCGCACCACCGCACAGGCCGAGGCCCTGGACAACCTCCTCGAAAGCAAGGACATGAAAATCGACGCCACCATTGCCCTGGAGGCGGATGAGGAAGTCCTCACGGCCAGGCTCCTGGAACGCGGCAAGGCCAGCGGGCGGACCGACGACCAGGATGCCGGAAAAATCCGCTTTCGCTTTGAGGAATACAACCAGAAGACTGCCCCGCTGATCGCTTATTACCAGGCCCAGGGGAAATTCCACAGCATCAACGGGGTAGGCGACATACAGGAAATCACCGACAGGCTTTCCCGTATTATTGACGGGCTCTGAAGGCAACCCGGGCCTGGCCTGTAGCCAAATACCATAACCCATGACTGAAGGCAACTTTGTCGACTATGTGAAGGTACACCTCTCCTCCGGCAAAGGCGGGGCGGGCTCTGCCCACCTCAGGCGCGAGAAATTCGTGCCCAAGGGGGGGCCTGACGGGGGAGACGGAGGCCGGGGCGGCCACGTAATCATTAGGGGCAACGAGAACCTCTGGACCCTGCTGGGGTTCAAGTTCCAGAAGCATTTCAAGGCGGGTCACGGGGAAAACGGGGGGCGCCAGCGCAGTACCGGTGCCGACGGGGAAGACGTGGTGTTGGAGGTACCCCTTGGCACGGTAGTCAAAGACGCCGACACCGGTGCCGTGCAGTTTGAGATCACTGAAGACGGGCAGGAAGTGATTGCGGCCAGGGGAGGGCTTGGAGGCCGTGGCAACTGGCATTTCAGGACGGCGACCAACCAGACCCCCCGCTACGCGCAGCCCGGGTTGCCCGGGGAGGAAATCAACCTGATCCTGGAGCTGAAGGTCCTGGCCGATGTGGGGTTGGTAGGGTTTCCCAATGCGGGCAAATCCACGCTCCTGTCCGTGATCACCTCGGCAAAGCCCAAGATTGCCGACTACCCCTTCACCACGCTCAAACCCAACCTCGGGATTGTACAGTACCGCGATTTTAAAAGCTTTGTGGTTGCCGATATCCCGGGGATCATTGAAGGCGCTTCCGAAGGGAAGGGGCTCGGCCATTACTTCCTGCGGCATATCGAGCGCAATTCGGTGCTGCTCTTCCTGATCCCTGCCGATAGTCCCGATATTGCGGGCGAATACGGGGTGCTGTTGGAAGAATTGCGCAAATTCAACCCGGAACTGATGGACAAACAGCGCCTATTGGCGGTCTCCAAATGCGACATGCTCGACCAGGAGCTCATTGAGGAGGTGCGCCGGGGCCTGTCGCGGGAACTGCCGGGCACCAAACCGGTCTTTTTTTCATCCGTTTCCGGCCTGGGCCTTACCACCCTTAAGGATCGCCTCTGGCAGCTTTTGAACGAATAATTTCCCTTGCGCTTCCGCGTGTATTCCCTATTGCGTATTTTTAAGAAAAAGGGTCCATGAAACGGTTCTGTGTATTGCTCGTATTCGCTTTTTTGGCGGCATGTGCCCCGGTACGCGTGCAATACGATTATGAGCCCGGAACCGCCTTCAGCAATTATAGCACCTATGCCCTGGTGGAAGGGTTGCAAACCGGACTGAGCGAGTTGGATGAGCGCAGGCTCCTGGAAGCTGTGGGCCGGGAACTCCAAAGCAAAGGCTTCACCCTCGCCGAGGATCCCGGGTTGCTGCTCGACATCCAAAGCAATATTTATCAGGACCCCAGCCAGAGTTCAGTGGGCTTTGGCCTGGGGGGTACCGGGAGGCATATGGGGGGCGGGGTATCCGTGGGGGTTCCCCTGTCTGCAGGGCAGCTCCAGAGGGAAATCCGTTTTGAACTGATCGATCCCCGACGGGGGCGTACCCTTTGGCAGGCCTTCAGCCAGGATCGTTTCGACGAAACGGCGACCCCCTTGCAGCGGGAAGAACGATTTGCCCAGATCGCCGCCAGGGTTTTTGCCGGTTTCCCCCCGGAAAAATAGGAGTGTCCTTCCAATCGTTACAGGTAATACTTAAACGGGAACGGTGAAATCGGCCTTTTTCAGTACGACCGCAACAGCCCCCCGTCCAGGGGGATGACTGCCCCGGTAAGGTAAGCGGCCTGGTCCGAGGCCAGGAAGGCCGCCAGGTACCCGTATTCTTCCGGCCTGCCCAACCGGCGCACGGGGACCTGTTGCATCAGGGTTTGCGTTACTTCCTCAGGGGAAACCCCAAGGGTTTCTGCTTTTTTGTCGTTGAGCTGCTGCAGGCGCTCGGTATCGAAATACCCGGTGAGTACGGAGTTTACGGTTATCCCCATCGGGCCGACATCCCCGGCCAGGGTTTTGGCCCAGCTGACCACGGCAGCCCGGATACTGTTGGAAAGGGCCAGGTATCCCAGGGGTTCCCTCACCGAAACCGAGGCGATGTTGATGATGCGCCCCCAGCCCTGCTGTTGCATATGGGGAAGGGCCTGAAGGGTGGTGGAGACTGCGGATTTAAACAGGAGGTCAAAGGCTTCCTGGTAGTCCTCCACCGATTTTTCCAGGGCGGTACCGGCGGGCGGGCCCTGGGTATTGTTTACCAAAATGTCCACAGGGTCTTCTTTCAGGTAGGCCCCGATTTGTTCCCGGTAGCCGTGCGGGTCGGTGTAATCGAGGGCCAGCCAGTTGTGGGCTTTCCCCGTGGAGGCTTCCCATTCCCGGGCCAGGGCTTCCAGCCGTTTCGCATCGCGGGCCACCAGGGTCACGCGGGCCCCGCTTGCGGCGAGTTGCCGGGCCACAGCTTTTCCAATCCCTTTGCTGCTGCCCCCCACCAGGGCGTGTTTTCCTTCCAGTGAAATTTGCATGGCTTACTGTATTTATGCGTTACCGGTACGCTTCCCTCACGGGGCTGAAGACATCCATCAGCCGGCAGGGAGTCAAAGCCTTTCCGCTGTGGGTTGCCATGGAGGGGATTAGCACCAGGTCCCCGGGCCCGTAAACGCGGGTAACCCCTTCCAGGGTAAATTCAAACTGCCCTTCCATCACATGCATGATCTGTTCGTGTTCATGGTTGTGGGGCGGCACTTCCGCCCCGGGGTCCACCTCCCAGAAAGCCAGGCTCATTTTTGAACCGTGAATCAGCTTTCCATGGAATCCGGGGAGGATTTCTTTGGGGGGAATCTGGTTTAGTGTAAAATCCATTGGGGTTGCCTGTTGGGTTACCGGCTAAAATTACGGCATTCCCGCCAATTCCCCAGCCTTCCTTCCCTGGTTTGGACCGCAGACTCGTATCTTTGCACGGATACCGATTCGGACATGCAGCTACATTTTATCGCCATTGGGGGAAGCGCCATGCATAACCTGGCCCTGGCCCTCCACGACAAAGGGTATGCCATCAGCGGCAGCGATGATGTGATCTTCGAACCTTCCAGGAGCCGCCTGCAAAAGGCCGGCCTGCTCCCGGCAGAAGTCGGCTGGTTTCCCGAAAAGGTTCATTCCGGGCTCGATGCGGTGATCCTGGGGATGCATGCCCGGGCCGACAACCCGGAACTGAAGCGCGCAAGGGAACTCGGCATCCCCGTGTACTCCTACCCGGAATTCCTGTACGAGCAATCCAGGGAAAAGACCCGGGTGGTCATCGGGGGTAGCCACGGCAAAACGACCATTACCTCCATGATCCTCCACGTAATGGCCTACTGGAACCGCTCTGTGGATTTCATGGTGGGCGCCCAGCTCGAAGGTTTCGACCGGATGGTACGCCTTACGGACGACAGCGAATTCATGGTCCTGGAAGGGGATGAATACCTGTCTTCCCCCCTGGACCCAACGCCCAAATTCCACCACTACAAACCGAACATTGCCCTGCTGAGCGGCATCGCCTGGGACCACATCAACGTCTTCCCCACCTTTGAATCGTACCGGGAACAGTTCCTGAAATTCCTGCATACCCTGGTCCCGGGAGGAAGCATTACCTACAATGCAGAAGATGAAGGCTTGCGGGAGATGGTGGAAACCCTCGATGCCCCGGTGCGGAAATTTCCATACACCGTTCCGGACTACCGGGTGGAAGGGGGGCAGACCTTGCTCGAAACCCCTGAGGGGGACCTCCCATTACAGGTCTTTGGCCGGCATAACCTGAGCAACCTGGCAGGTGCCAAATGGATCTGCCAGCAAATGGGGGTGGATGAAGCGGAGTTCTACGAGGCCATGGCCGGCTTCAGGGGGGCTGACAAACGGCTGCAATTGCTGGCGAAAGGGCCACAGGGCTACGTTTTCAAGGATTTTGCCCATTCGCCGAGTAAAGTCCGGGCCACCACGGAAGCGGTTAAAGAGCAATTCCCCGGGCACCGGGTCCTGGCCTGTCTGGAGCTGCATACCTACAGCAGCCTGAACGCAGGCTTTTTGAAGCTTTACCAGGGTTGCCTCGACGCCGCGGATGCCGCCCTGGCCTTCTATGTACCCGAATCCCTGGCTATTAAGGGGCTGGACCCCATAAGCCCGGAAGACATCCGGGAGGCCTTCGGGCGCAGCGACCTGCAGGTGTTTACCCAAACCACGGCCCTGCAGGAACACCTGTCCTCGGTTCCCCCGGAGCAGACCGTGGTGTTGCTGATGAGCAGCGGCAATTACGGCGGGCTCGACCTGGAACGCCTGACCTCAAGGTTCTCCTGATCCTGTCTTAGGCCCCCGATTTTCCTATACCCCGAACTGCCTGAGGTGGTGGTCGAGGTGCTTGTATTGCATTTTTCCCCACTGTTCCCGGGTCATTACCCCGAAAATCGGGTGGGGGTTCCACTCAGGACGCCCTTCCAGGCGATGGAAAGCTTCCACCATTTCCCTGAGTTTTGGCAATTCCTCTTTGAGGTCCCTGGGTTCGCTGGCTTTGGCAAAGGGGGAGGTGGGCAGGTTCTTGCGATAAGGGCGGTCATTGTACAGGCCTTTCTTAAACAGCCAGATAATAAGGGGGTTTGGTTTCTTTTTGGGAGGTTTGTTCTCAATGCCCACCTTCAGTGGAATCTGGCAGTGCCAGGCCATTTGCCCAACGGTCATGCGCCCCCATTGGGGGGGCATCCCTTCTTCCAGCTGGTCGAGCCTGCTCAGGATTTCACTGCAGGTATGGGGTTCAAACAAGGATTTCATACATCGGATTTTTCCCTAAAATACGATTTTTCAGGAGGTCCCGCTGGGAGTTTGCATCCTTTTTGAGTACCTAGGACACCTATGAAAAGAACATCCAAAGGCCTTCCGATAAAGCGGTGGGGAGAAGCGGACCGGCCCAGGGAACGGCTGCTTTCCAAAGGGGCAGGCAGCCTTTCGGACGCTGAGCTCCTGGCCCTGCTGCTGGGGTCGGGCTCCCCGGGTGAAAATGCCCTCGACCTGGCACGACGGATTTTGGGGGAGGCGGCTGAAGGCTGGACGGGGCTTGGCCGGATGGGGGCAGACCGCCTCATGGCCTTCGATGGGGTGGGCCCGGGTAAGGCCGTACGGGTGGCAGCCGCCATGGAGGCGGCCCGGCGCTACGCGGTTTCTTCACCCCCAAAAGGAAGTCCGATCCGCCAAAGCCGCGATGCTTTCGAACAGCTCAGGCCCCTTTTCGCCGACCTGGTGCATGAGGAATTCTGGGTGCTGTACCTGAACAATGCCAACCGGACCCAGTTGAGTTTCCAGGTGAGTAAAGGGGGGCTCACCGGTACGTTGGTCGATGTGCGGATCATCCTGAAAAAAGCCCTCGAACTGGGCGCTGTAGGCCTGATTTTGGCCCATAACCATCCTTCCGGGAACCTCAGGCCGAGCAATGCCGACCTGCAGATTACCCGGAAGGCAAAGAAAGCCGCTGCGATGATGGATATCCGGCTTTTGGACCATTTGATTGTACATGGCGGGGAATATCTTAGTTTTGCGGATGAACAGTTGTTATAACCCCAGCGCCCTGTGCTCCTGATCTATACCCATAAAATCAGCCCGAGGTTTACGTACATCGCCCGGCAGCTCTTTACCCGTATCCTGGGGATCGAGGTGGGTTTCTGCAGCAAGGTGGAGGATTTCATCAAACACAAGGGCCCCAAGATTACCTATACCCGACAGCCCCTGCAGAATGAATTTTTTGTGCGCAGCCACGACCTGCTGTTCCAACAGGGCATAGGGGAAGTCGAAATTCAGGTGGGCGACTGGGAAGGGCTCCCGTGTTTCTTCCGCACCGGGGAGCGGAGCAACCTGCCGTATGACATTTTCGCGGCCTCTTTTTACCTGATCAGCCGGTACGAAGAATACCTTCCGCACGTGAAGGACCTGCACGGGCGCTTTCCCCCCAGGGAGAGCCTGGCCTTTGCGCATGGGTTCCTGAGGCTGCCCCTGGTGGACCTGTGGGCCCACAAAATGCTGGAAATACTCCGGGAGCGTTTTCCCGAACTACAGCCCGGGGGGGAAGGCTACCGCTTCCGTCCGGTCGTCGATGTCACCACCTCGCATTGCTATGCGCACCGGGGGTTCTTCCGGGGGATGGCGGGTTTGCTCTTCGACCTCTCCCGGTTCCGCCTCAAAAGGGTATGGGAGCGGTTGCAGGTTTGGTTCAGGCCCTCCCTCGACCCTTATGACAACTATACCCAACTCATCGGCCTGGACCAGAAGTACGGGGTGCGCACCCAGTTTTTTTTCCAGTTCGCCGAGTATTCCACCTATGACAAGAATGTATCGCCCTACAACAACGCTTTCAGGCACCTGATCAAATCCGTTGCCGATTATTGCACGGTCTCCCTGGCCGTTTCCTATACGGCGTTCCAGGATTTGGAGACCCTGAAGGAGGAAAAGCGAAGGCTATCCGAAGTCCTCCACAGGCCGATTCACGCCTGTCGCCTCCGCTATAACCGGGTAGAGGTGCCTTACACCTATCGAAACCTCATCGAAGCGGAATTCACGGAAGACTTTACCATGGGCTACACCCATGAAATCGGCTTCAGGGCCAGTACCTGTACCCCCTTCTTTTTTTACGATATTGCCCTGGAATCGCAACAACCCATAAAGGTGCACCCGTTTGCCTTCCACGACTATGCCTTGCTGGCCTATGGCTCCCCCCGGGCCCTTTGGGAAGACCTGGACGGCATCCACGCACAGGTCAGGAGCGTTGGGGGGCAGTTGATCCCCGTGTTTTCCAACGAACTCCTCGGGGGGGAACAGGAAACCGACTGGCTCGGGGTGTACGAGGAGGTCTTAAAGCGTTACCATGCTTAAGCAGCCTGTCACTGATGTTTTCTTTGATCTGGATCACACCCTCTGGGATTTTGAGCGCAATTCTGCCCTGACCTATGAAGCCCTGTTCCGCCACCATGGGATGGAGGTTGGGCTAAAGGAATTCCTGGGGCATTACGTGCCCCTGAACCTGTTGTACTGGAAACAGTTCCGGGAAGGGAAGATCAGCCAGGAAACCCTGAGGTACGAGCGCCTGAAGACCGTTTTTGACCGCATGGGTTACCCCGTGACCACCGCCCAGATCCACCTGCTTTCCCAGGGCTATCTGGAACGCCTTTCCACCCATACCCACCTGATCCCCAACTGCCTGGAGGTATTGGAATACCTCAGGGGCCGATACCGGTTGCACATCATTACCAACGGGTTCGAGGAGGTGCAGCTGCGCAAGCTGAAGAACAGTAAAATTGACCATTATTTCAGGGAGGTGGTCGATTCCGACCGGGCCGGGGCCAAAAAGCCCGACCCGCGTATTTTCAGGGTGGCCCTGGAAGCAGCCGGAATCGCCCCGCAGCAGGGGGTGATGATTGGCGACAATACCGAGGCAGACATCCTCGGGGCCCGGGCCGTGGGGCTGCAGGCCCTGCATTTCAATATACACGGGGAGCCGGGCCACGAGCTGTGCCCTATTATTTACAATTTGCGGGAAATAAAATCCTTTCTTTAGAGTTATTAATTGAAAGACCTGGCCTCCCGGGAATTTCACAGCGGGCAGCCAGGCCTGACCGCTATGAAGAAGCTGGGTTTTTTAATCGGGGCGTTCCTGTTTTGCTGCCTTGTTTCCTGTGTGGAGCAACAGAATTTCGAGCAGTACGATGAAGTGGCTGTAACCCCCTTGGTGGAAGCCGCCCTGCTCTATCTTGAGGCCCCTGAATCCGAAATAAACGGGGAAACAACCCCCACCTTTGTTAGTACAACTTTTGATTTTGAAGCCTTCAGGGAGCAATTCGTCGCGGAGCGGATCCTTGAAGGGTCCCTCATCTACCAGTTGGAGAATACCACGAGCAAGCCCCTGCGGATCACTTTGGAATTCCTCGATGCCTCCGGGCAGGTCCTCGATACCGAAACCTTCCTGATGGATCCGGCCCCCACGGCCATCCTGAACCGGGAGGTCGTTTACGGACCGGCGGGGAAGCCCCTGGATATCCTGATCAACACCGCGGCCCTTAGGGTCAGCGGAGCCAACCTGGGCGACCAAACCAGTGTCTCCGGGGAGCCTGCCCCCCGCTTTGTGCTGCGATCAACGGCCAAATTCCGGATTTCACTGACATGAAATTTTGGCTGCGCTGTTTCCTGGCCTTCTTTGCAGGCCTGACCCCTTTAATGGGGCAGCACCGCCCGCTCCTGTATGATTTTACGGAAATCCCACAATCGCTGCTGCTCAACCCGGGCGCTGCCCATGAATCGCAGTGGTATGCCGGGGTACCCCTGTTATCCGGGGTCTCCGTTAGGGCTGGAAGCAGCGGGATAACCGTACACGACCTCTTTGCAGATGACGGCCTTGACATCAACGACAAAATCCGCGACCGTGCCATAAACGGGTTGCGGCCCGGGGACGAGTTTTCAGGCACCGTGCAAATGGAGTTGCTCAGCGGCGGCTTTCGGGGAAAGCGCCGACCGGATGATTTTTATTCTTTTGGGGTGTACACCGAAGTCGATGCCATCAGCTACTGGCCCCGCGACCTGGCAATTCTCGGTTGGGAGGGGAATGCGGACCAACTGGGCCGGCGATTCGACCTGGGCCACCTGAAAACCCGGGGGGAGATGCTCAATGTGTTCCATTTCGGGATAAACCGGAAGGTGGATGAGCGGCTGGTCCTGGGGGTACGGGCCAAGGTCTTTTCAGGGATCTTACAGTTTCAATCGACCCGGAACCGCGGGTATTTTGTAACCACCGAAGGGGAAAATAACCTCCTGGCCAACACCCTGTCTTCACAGATGGGGTTGCAGTCTTCAGGCCTGGACGGCCTGAGGCGGGAATTAAGCGCCGATGGAGCCGATCCGGGGGCGGTCCTTCAGGAATATCTGGTGCGCCGGGGGTTTTTAGGGGGCGACCTGGGGTTTGGGGCCGACCTGGGGTTTACCTATGCGCTGAAGCCCCGGCTGGTGCTGACCGGGAGCCTGCTCGACCTGGGTTTTTTGGTCCACGCCTCGGATGTCAGGAATTTTACCCTGGAGGGCACGGCCACTTCCGAAGGGGTGGAGATCATCCTGCCCGATGCCCTGGGCGGCGCCGATTCGGATTACTGGCAGAACCTGGTCGACGAGATCGAGGCGCTGGTCCCTTTTGAAGAGGACGCCAAAACCTATGTGTCCCTGCGCCCCACTAAACTCTATGCCTCCCTCCGGTACAACCTTGGGGGGACCCCGCCCCCTAAGGGTCCTTGCGACTGCGATTACCGCACCTCGCGCCCCCTTAGGGAGCAACCCTACAGCAGCGCCTTCGGGGCCCAGCTTTTTATGGTGAACCGTCCCAGGGGCCCGCAGGCGGCCCTTACCGCTTTTTACCAGAAACGCTTTGGCAGCGCCCTGGCTGTTAAGGCTACCTACACGGCAGATAAATTTTCCCGCGCGAATATCGGCCTGGGGTTCAACCTGCAGGCGGGCCCGCTGGAACTATACGTGCTGGCCGACAATTTGCTGGCCTACCGCAACCTGGCCAACGCCCATACGGCATCTTTACAGTTCGGCTTAAATATCCTATCTTGGGGCAGGAATTGAATCAAAAAAAGCCATTTTGAAAAAGACCCTGCTCCTTGTAGTCGTACTGTTTCCGATGCTTCGGGCCGGCGCCCAGCTGGACCGCTACAAGTACATCGTGGTGCCCCTGCAGTTTGAGGAATTCAGGCAGCCAAACCAGCACCAGACCAGTACGCTGGTCAAGCACCTCTTTGTACAGGAGGGTTTTACGGCTGTCTACGACAATGCCCTCCCTGCCGACCTGCTCGCCCAACCCTGCCTGGGCCTTCGCACCCGCCTGCAAGATGAATCCTCCCTTTTCCAAACGAAAGTGAGGCTTGTTTTGATGGATTGCCAGGGCCAGGTCGTTTTCGAGACCCAGGAAGGGAAAAGCCGGGAAAAGGATTACAAGCTGTCGTACCGGGAAGCCATTTCCGAAGCCTTCACCTCCCTGCAGGGGATCGACTATACCTATACCCCCCGCGAGGCGGAAGGGGAAACCGCTGCGCTCCCCTCAGAAACCGCCGAAACCCCATCGCCAGAAGGGGATGCCCTGCCGACCGCCCCAGCCCCTGAAGCAGTCGTTGCTGCGGTAGAGGGTTCCGAGCCCAGGGGGCCTGAAATTGGGGAGGAGTCTGAGCTCCTGTACGCACAACCTATAGAAAACGGGTACCAGTTGGTGGATAGCCGCCCGAGTGTGCGCATGAAATTACTTAATACGTCCCGCCCCGACACTTTTATCGCCCTGGTCGACGGGGTAGCCCAGGGGATGGTGTACAACAAGGAGGGGCAGTGGTGGCATGAATTCTATATGGAGGGCAGGCCTCAGCTGCGTAAACTCCGCATCAAATTCTAGGGGTTGTATTTATCTTTCCAACGGTTTTTGAGGAAATCCCGCAAGGCCCCTTCACGGGGGTTGTCGCCCGATTGGTAGAAATCGGTGCCCGACAGGGCATCGGGCAGGAATTCCATGGGGGCAAAGTTCCCCGGATATTCATGGGCATAGGCATAGGCTTCCCCGTATCCCAGCTCTTTCATCAATTGGGTGGGCGCATTGCGCAGGGGCAGGGGAACGGAAAGGTCGCCGCTGTTGCGCACTTCCCGCTGCGCATTTTTGATAGCCTCGTAGGAGCTGTTGCTCTTCGGGGAAGTAGCCAGGTAAATGGCACACTGGCTGAGCAGGATACGGGCCTCGGGGTACCCGATGGCCTGCACGGCCTGGAAGGTGGAATTGGCAATCACCAGGGCAGTGGGGTTGGCCAGGCCGATATCTTCTGAAGCCGCGATCAGCATCCGCCGCGCAATAAAAGTCACATCTTCCCCGCCTTCCACCATGCGCGCGAGCCAGTAAACGGCTGCATTGGGGTCGCTGCCCCGGATGGACTTGATAAAGGCCGAAACGATGTCGTAGTGTTGTTCCCCCGCCTTGTCGTACCGAAGCGGCTGTTGCTGCACCAGCGCACTCACCTTCTGGTCGTCAAGTACCACGACCTCCCCTTCCGCAGACCCAACCACCAGCTCGAAAATATTCAGCAATTTCCTGCCGTCGCCCCCGGAGAGGCGCAGGAGCATGTCGGTTTGCTCCAGGTTTATTTTCTTTTCCCGAAGCCAGGGGTCCTCGTCCATGGCCCTTCGTAGCAGGGCCTCCAGGTCATTTTTTCCAAGGGGCTTTAGGGTATAGACCTGGCAGCGGGAAAGCAGGGCCGGGATCACTTCAAAACTGGGGTTTTCGGTAGTGGCCCCGATCAGGGTCACCCACCCCTTTTCCACGGCCCCAAGCAGGGAATCCTGCTGCGATTTGCTGAAACGGTGGATTTCGTCTATAAAGAGGATGGGATTTTTTGAAGTAAATAACCCCCCGCTTTGCCGGGCTTTCTCCAAAACTTCGCGCACCTCCCGCACCCCGCTGTTGATGGCGCTCAGGGTATGGAACGGCCTGCCGCTTTGTTCGGCGATGATCTGGGCCAGGCTCGTCTTCCCGGTCCCGGGAGGGCCCCAGAAAATCATGGAAGCCAGGTTTCCCCGCTCGATCTGGCGGGTAAGTGCCCCTTCGGGGCCCACCAGGTGTTCCTGGCTGATGAATTCACTCAGGCGCCTGGGGCGGATGCGTTCGGCCAATGGTTCGTTCATACCGTAAAAATAGCATAATTCCCACGCCCGATTGGGCAAGTGGCACCGAAATCCCTTGGAGGTTTCCCCGGGTTCGTGCTACCTTGCAGGTATGCGCGAAACCCCCCCATACCGGTATACGGATGCGGTAGTCCTGGTGCCGCTTTTCCTGGTGTTGCTCATCTGGTCGGTGTATTCCCTGGAAATGCGACTGGGGGTCAACTGGAATGACTGGGGCATCTATCCGCGCACCCTGCATGGAATTCGGGGAATTGTCACCTCCCCCTGGATCCACGGTTCCGTGGGGCACCTGTATAACAATTCCATCCCCCTGGCCATTTTAAGCGCCGCCCTCTTTTATTTTTACCGCGATCTCGCCTGGAAAACCCTGCTATGGGGGATCTTCCTCACGGGCATCCTCACCTGGGCCATTGGGCGGCCGTCGTACCACATTGGGGCGAGCGGACTGATTTACGTGCTGGTGAGCTTTATTTTTTTCAAGGGGGTTTTTACCAGGTATTACCGCCTGGTAGCCCTTTCCCTGGTGGTGGTGTTTATCTACGGCAGCATGCTCTGGTATATCTTTCCCGTGGAGGATGGAATATCGTGGGAAGGGCATCTCGGGGGCTTTTTAAGCGGACTCTTTTTAGCCATTATCCTGAAGGCCTCTATTCCGGCTGAGCCAAAATATCCGTGGGAAGCGGAGGACTATCGGGAAGAAGACGATCCGTTTATGCAGCATTTCGACGCGGATGGGAATTTTATCGAAAAAAAGCCGGAAGACCCCCCCGTTCCGTCGGAACAGGTAAAGGTGCGGTACCATTACCGGGAAGGGGACAAGGCCGGTCAGGGTTGACCAGCCGTCCGTTGCCGGAGGGTTTCATAGAGGAATACGCCACAGGCCACCGATACGTTCAGGGACCCGATACTGCCCTCCATGGGTAACCGGACAATGTGGTCTGCGATTTTCAGTACGGGCGCGGAGACGCCCTTTTCTTCTGAACCCATGACCAGGGCGATCCCGGGGCGCAGGTCGGTCTGGAACAGGGAATCGCTGCCTTTTTCACTGGCGGCGACCACCTGTATGCCGCTGGCCTGGAGGTAATATACGGCATCCTTGAGGTGGCCTGCCCTGGCCAGCGGAACGCGGTAAACGGCCCCTGCAGAGGTCTTGACCGTATCTGCCGTAACCGGGGCACTGCCCTGGGCCGGCAAAATGACCCCGTCAGCCCCTGTGCATTCGGCAGTGCGGATGATGGCCCCCAGGTTGCGCACATCCGACACCCCGTCGAGCAGTAGGAAAAGCGGATTTTTTTTCCGGGCGACCACCTGGTCGATCAGGCCCTGGTAATCCATCAGGCTCACCGGGGAAACCGTGGCCGCCACCCCCTGGTGGTTTTTGCTGCGGAAGCGGGCAAAGCGTTCTGGGGGGACCACGCTGGTGCGCACGCCCTCTTTTTTGGCGAGGGCCTGCAAATCACGTGCCAGCGGCCCCTGCAGGCCTTTCTGGATAAAAATGCGGTCGATGGCTTTGCCGGCCTGGAGGGCTTCCAGTACCGTGCGAATCCCGTAAATGGTATTGTCCTGGTCCATACGCGTCCAAAGGTACATCAAAATACCCGTTGTTCTTAAAGGACTGGTACCGGCCTGAAGCTGCCAGACAGGCCCCTCATGCCCTCTGGTTGCAAGAGGGGTTCATAAAGCCGGGGTATTGCACCGGGCGGGCTTTAACCCGACACACACCTCCGGGGGTCCGAAGGTGTCCGGGGTTTTACCTGAGGGCGTAAAGCCGGAACCTCAGCAACTTTGGGTCATCAATTGGAATTTTGTAAAACTGCCTGAATTTCAGGAGCATCCTTGGAATAGTGGTACCCGCGCCAAATGAACCCGGGTCGGTTGTACCGCCACACCACTTCCTGGTCGCGCGTCACTTCCCAGAACCCCTGGTCGCCTTCCGTAATCAGGATGTTGTTGTTGGGAAGCACCACAGCCCCAGAAACCTTCCCGGAATACAGGTCCGGGTCTGTAAAGCTCCAGAGAATCTGGGGTTCATTGTCTGCATTGGGGACCAGGTTGTATTCGGCAGGGAGTTGGAGTTCGTATACCGAAGACTGGTTGATGTTATTCCCATTCGAGAAGATTAATAGTTTCCCCTGGTCTGCCCCCTTCAGGAGGTTCGGGAAATGCTGGTTGTGGAACAACCGGGTACCCGCGGGGTTTTCGTAGGCGTCCGGGTTCCCAAAGCGGTAGATCAGGTCGCCTCCCTTGCCGTAGCGGCCGCCGGTATGGCCGGCAGCTTCCTCCGTGGTGGTGCTGTGGTCGATAACCCAAACTTCGGAATAGTAATTCACGCTGATAAAGATGACGTCATTTACAGCGTCGTAGGCAATGGCGTTGGCATGCATGTGGTCTCCCTTGGCTTCGGGCCAACCGCCGTTCTTTGGGATATAGTTGATGTCTATGAGTTCCGGGTGCTCCGAAACGACCCCGAAATTGGCTTTATCCGGGTCGTAGTCCTGGATGGAGTGGTCCCAGGAATGCCATTCCCAGACGATCTGGTTCGTTTTCGGGTCCACTTCGATCACGGCTTCCGGATAGAGGTCTGAATCCAGCATAAAGCCCTCGGCGATCGATTGCTCGGCCGTCCGCTTTTCCCACACCAGGGCGATTACGTTCCCGTTGGGGAGCATTTCCACATCGTGGTGGGTTTCCGCTTCGGGGGTGGAATAGACAAAATCCCAGATCACCGTCCCGTCGGCCGACAACAACTGCAAGCGGCCGCCCATTCCGCCAAAACGGATTTGCGGGTTATCCGATTCCAGGGAAGCCAGCACACGGCCGTCGGGAAGCAGTACAACGTCGTTCCCGATATTGTTGGTCAGGGACCATTCGTGGATCAGGACCCCTTCTTTGTCGACGATATAGACCCGGTTTTCCTTGGCGTCGTTTACCAGGATATAGTTGTCGTCCACGAGGCCGGGGTTAAAGAATTCGACCTGGCCAATCCCCTGTACCTCCTCCTGTGGGTCATCCACTGGATCTGCAGGGGTTTCGGGGGTATTCGGGCTTTCCTGTTCCTGGGAATCCGTCCCGTCTGCCGGATCTGTGAGGGTGTCCTCGGAGCAGGAGGCCAACAGGGCTGAAACCAGCATCGCCAGCCCAAAAAGTACGCGTAACTTTTTCATACTTCCATTTTTTTAAATATACGTTTTCTACGGATGATCCTCCGCCAGCACTTTACGACTGCCCGTCGAGGTATTCCAGGACTTTAATCAGGTCTGCTTCCGAATCCAGATCCGGTTTATGTTCCTTAAAGAAGGCCTTCAGCGTCTCCTTCTTTTCAGGTTCCAGTTGGTAAAGTCCGCTTTTTTTCGGGAGGAACTCATCAATGCGGTCTACGCCCTTTTTCTGAAGATAAAATTCCTCGAAATGGGTAAAGCGACTTGGGGTGGCTTTCACAAAGGAGTTGGCCGCCTTGCTGCCCTCCGTGTATTTCACATGGGTGCGCTTGTAAAGGTCGTAGGTTTCCCCATCATAGAGGTGGGTCAGGTAGCCATTCAGGGTATTCCCCTTGCGATCGATGAAGGTATGGAAACTCATCGGACGGCCATCCCTGAAAATCCGGATATTTTTATCGCGGCTCAGCCCGCGTACCCCCTGCTGCGTAAGGGATTCCTTGATTTCGACCTCTTCGTTCAGGGCGTTGTACCGGTAGAAAATGTTGCCCATATTTTCATCTTTGTAGAAGAGTTGGGTGGGCTTGAAAACATCCGAAACATAGGGGGAACCCTGGAATTCCTCCCAGTTGATATTGCGTTTGGAGTTGGCATCGCTCACAGGCCCCAGCAACGAGGCAATGGCACCGGCCGTAACGCCCTGGGCCGCACCCCCGCCGGAGAGGTTGGTAGGGATTTGCCCTGAGGTTTGGGCGGAAGTCGCCAGGCTATAGATCAAAAGGATGTTAAGCGGAATAAAGCGATAAGTCATACTATTTTTTTTTAAAAATACAGATTATTTGGAGTAAACCATTTCCCCCGGGACACTTTTTCCAGCGCTGCGATAGAGCAGGGGGCTATCGTCATTGCGGCCGGCCATGATCCAGAGTTTCCCATATTCCCGGTATGCCAGCACGGACTTCACGTTCCCCCTAAGGTACAGGCCGGTGGTAACATGGGGGGCAAGGCGGTAGGTGCCATCGCCATTGGACAACAGGGTGGTACCGGAAAGGGCGTCCAGCCGGGGGGTTTCCACCTCCGTCTCATAGATGTTTCCCACCAGGATCAGGTCTTCCAGGCCATCGGCGTCCAGGTCCTCTGCCAGTACGCCAAAAACAGGGGCCATCTGGGCCTCCGCAGGCAGGGCGATCGGGGTGAATTGCCCGTTCCCGCGGTTAAGCAGGAGGTAAGAGGTAAAGCTGTTCACTTCCTTTTCATAACTTTCTGACAGGGAATTTCCGTAGACCTCTTCCAGGCTGGCGCTGGCAAATTCGCTGTAACTCGGGAATTTTTCCGCAATGAAGGGCATTTGCTGTGAGGAACACTCCCGTCCCCTCACGGGCACGTACTGCCCCTGGTATTTTTTGCTAAGGACTATGTCCAGGGTCCCGTTCTTGTCGAAATCCGTGGCAAAGACCTTAAAGGGCTTTTCCGGGCTGGCGCTGAATTTGAGGTTATGGCCGACATTCCCCAAAACATAATCGGGCAACCCGTCCCCATTGGCATCGGTTGGGTGGATGGAAAACCACCACCCGCTCATCGGAACCCCCATTTCCGTGGCATCCATCAGCACATAACCCCCGGGGGTGTTTTTGAAGAACCCAACCCCGGTCCATTCCCCTACAGCGATCAGGTCCGTGCGGCCATCCCCGTCAAAGTCGGTGGGCAACAGGTCATTGACGATGCCAAAATCAGCCAGGCCGGGGGCCTTTTCGCCAGTAACGTCGTACAGGATGCCCCCCCGGTTTTCCAAAAGGGCTGAAGGGGCGGAACGCGGATAGTTGCGGGCCAGGATGCGGTTGCCCACCACCAGGTCTGTATCGCCGTCCTGGTCAAAATCGACCGGGGTTACGGCCTTTCCACTGAAGGGGAGGCTTCCTTCCAGGGCCCCGGGGGCCCTTTGAAAATTCCCGTTTCCGTCATTGATATACACCCGGTCCTGGTAAAGGGAAGACCCCTGTTCAAAGGCATTGCCCCCGCTTACCACATACAGGTCCAGGTCCCCGTCGGAATCGAGGTCGAAAAAGGCCGATTCCATGTCTTCGTAAGCGCTGTCTTCCATAAAGGCCGGGATGGTGACCTGCGCAAACCCGCTTACTTTCTTCAGGAGCAGGGTCCCGGGCTGCCCTGAAGCCCCGCCCATATAAATGTCGTCCCTGCCGTCGCCGTTTACGTCCCCGGTGCTAAGGTATGGCCCAAAGTTCGACTGCTTGTAGGGCAGGAGGATTTCAGTGGCAAAATCGTCATACGGGTTTTCCCGGTGGCTTGCCAGGATCCCCATGTTTTGGGCGTCAACCGGCTCAAACAGGGTTTTTGGAGCTCCGGAGGGAGGGGAGGGGAGGCCCTGTTCAGCCGCGACCCGGAGGGTCTGGTTGGCTTCCACGTCCCTTAGCACAAGGCGTTTACCGCCGGGCCACTCGATTTTCAGGCTGTCAGCCTTCATGGCCTTCCCCAGCCCGAAGTGGGCCACGGGCTCATGGGCGGAGCGATACCCGCGTACCCTGCGGGCCTCTACAAATTGCGCAATACTGTCGTGGTACAGGGTTACTTTCGGAAAGGCCTCGGATGTTTTTCCCTCCACAACCACTTTCAGGTAATTTCCCCGTCCCTGTTCCACGGAAAGGTTCCGGTAGACAAAGGCATTTTCATCCATGTTGTTTACCACCAGGTCGATGTCCCCATCCCCGTCCAGGTCGCCCATGGCTGCCCCGTTGCTGAAGGTCAGGTCGCCCAGGCCCCAGTCTTTTCCCTTTTCCTCGAAGGACAGACCGCCCAGGTTCTCGTAAAGCAGGTTCGGCAGTTTTTCCGAGGGCATGCTTTCATACAGTTCCTTTTTCACCGACAGGGGAACGTTATCCCCGTATTTCTGGCGGGCCTGGTACACCCGTTGCTGCAGGTCGTTATCGAGCGCATAGCGGCGATACCCATTGGTTACGTGGATGTCCTTGTCGGCATCCAGGTCAAAGTCCGACATCAGTACCGACCAGCTCCAATCGGTACTGGCCATGCCTGTTTGCTGGGCGATATTGCTGAAGTGGCCCTTGCCCATATTTAATTGCAGGGAATTGTACATGTACTGGTAGTGGTATCCGGCGGTTTGGGTCAGGTAGTTGAACCGGGGCACATTCATGGAGGCCATCAGCGTCTTGGAGCGATAATGGTCGCTTGAAGCCATATCGAGCACAAAAATGTCCTGCAGGGTATCGTTGTTGATATCGGCGATATCGATCCCCATGCCGTAGAACGAAATCTGCTGGGTATGCGACTTGATGTCATCTCTGAAAGTCCCATCGCCCTGGTTGATAAACAGCGCATCGGGCAGGTAATAATCGCTGGCGATGTAGATATCGGGCCTTCCGTCGTTGTTGATGTCGCTAACGGACAACCCGAGGCCAAAGATTGGCCTGAGGATTCCGGCCTCCCGGGTCACGTCCGTAAATTTGTCGCCGTCGTTGCGGTACAGGTGGGAGCTGTTGAAATAGGGGGCATCCGGGTTTTGTTCCAAAAGGCGGGCGAGCATAATCGGGTCTGCCCCATAATATTCGCTCTCATTCATCACAATGCAATCGAGGTCGCCATCCCCGTCGTAGTCGAAAAATGCCGACTGGGTGCTGATGCCCATATCCGCCAGGCCATACGCTTCGGCCACTTCGCGGAAGGTGCCGTCGTGCTGGTTCAGGAAAAGGAGGTTTTTGCGTTCCAGCCGGGGGTTCGGGCCGCCCTGGGACACATAAATATCGAGCCAGCCGTCTGCGTTGATGTCGGCAAAAGTCACCCCGTTGGACCACTGTTTGCCCTGGTTGATCCCCGCTTCCCGGGAAACCTCCCGGAATTTCATCCCGCCTTCATTCAGGAAGAGTTTGTTGTCTACCTGGTTGCCGGTGAAGAACAGGTCAGGCAACCCGTCGTTGTTCAGGTCGGCAATGCCGGCCCCGGCCCCGTTGTAGAAGTAGTCAAAATCAAACAGGTTTTCCAGGGAGGCAAGGTTTTCTTCTATGCGGTTTTCAAAATAGATTCCGGTGGCTTCCGGGGAGACCTTTTCGAAAACAGGGAGTTTTACCGGCGGGGTGTTTTGGGCTTCTTCTTGTTGCCGGTCTGTACAGGCCACTGCGATAAGGCCCACCAGGCCCAAAAGCATAGAAAAGGGCCGGGCCAACTTTGTACAGCGCCTTTCGGCGGCGGATATGCCTGAAAATGCCATGCGCATTCAAAAACGTTTTAAAGGGTTGTAAAGGTAAACATTTCAGGTTGAAGGCGCTGTCGGCAACCCTGTTAAAAAGGAAAGGCCCAAACCATGCGGTTTGGGCCTTTCGTATTGAAGAACCTACTGGTTAGTAGTTCAGGATGCAATAGTTGATCAATTCCACATTGGCAACCGGTGCGGTAGTGTAGGCAGTTTGCGAAGCCACAACATTGCCGGTGGCAGCAGTCACTACATATCCTACTTCGCTGTCCCAGTCCCCTGAACGGTACACCAGGGAAACCACCTGGGCCCCGCTCGGTACGGTTACGGTTTGTGTTCCGGCGGAACCAGCAGCCAGGAAGACCTCAGTTACGGTGCCGTCCACGGAGAACAACAGGGCAGCTCCGTTCCAGCCATCGCCATAGGCATCGGTCATTTCAAAGGTCCAGTCGCCCGGTGTGGGAGCCGTTGGCGGGCAAACCACATTGGCCACATACAGGAAGGGAGAGGCAAAGAACGACCCGGTAAGGGTGGCTGAGTTGTCGGCCCTGGAAAACCGGCGCCCGTCGGTGAGCACGAGTTCAAAACGGACCTCAAACTGGTCGCCCCCATCCACGTCGGAATCAGCCAACCCTAAGGTGGAGAGCAATTCCGGGAGGGTGATCTCATAGGTAAACCGCGGCAGCCCGAATTCCCCGAGGGTAAACGTAGAGCTGTCGATAGTTTCGGCAAGGACCTGGTCGCGGTCGTTATCCGGGCCGCCATCGTCGGTATTGTCGCGGAAGCCGACATAGACTTCCACGAAATCTACCAGGGTGCCGTCTTCCTGATCCTGCACTTCGAGCACTGCGCCGAAGGAGGAAGTAGCCTGGCCGATCGGAATTTCATCGGAAAGGATGCTTACCGTCCGAAGGACAGCCCCCCGGGTGGTATCGTCGAAGACCGTGTCAATGACATTGTCCCCTTCCGCACAGGCGGTGAACAACAGGGCTGCCCCGCCTATCACAGTTGTTAAGAATTTATTGCTATATAGTTTCATGTTTTTCTCCTTTTGGTTTGCAAATTAAATCAGTAACAGGTTGGGCATCCCCCTGTGTTCCAGAAAACGGGCTGGGCCTGGTCGTTTTTCTGGGTCAGGTTGGGGTTCGTCACCACCTCGTTCTGCGGATAGAGGAACGACAGCGGGAAGGGTCCGGGGTTCAACTCCCAGTTCGGGAACAGGGTGTTCGGGAACCCGGTTTTCCGGTAGTAGGTCCAGGCTTCGCTGGCCCCGCCGTAAAGGGTGGAAAAGTACTGCTCAGCAAAGATGTTCTCTTTGTCCTCGGCAGAACCTGCGTTGAATGCATTTACAATGCCATCGATATAAGCAGATACATCCCCTGCTGTGGGAGCAAAAGAGAAGTCTGCCCCGCCATCAAGGGCGCCGAAAGTCTGTACGGTGGCGATGGATTTCTCCAGGCCGGCGCGCAGGAAATTGGCTTTGTCTGCATCTGAAGTGGCCATGTAACCCCTCCAGAAATCCACATAAGACGACATAATGAAGGGCTCGATTCCAGCTCCGCCGCCTCCCAGTCCGAGGCCAACCCCGGTAAAGGCGTTATCGTCGAAACGTCCACCGGCAGGGTATACCCCAACGGCTGTCCTAAGGAAGTTGTCAGGAGGAGTACCCTCGTTGTTTCCGTGGGTACGTCCCCAGTATCCATTGGGAACCGCACAGTAGGTAAAGCCTCCGTCGATGAAATGCTGGGGCGGAACGGCCAGGGAACAGGCAAGTGCTTCTTCGTTAGGCGCTGCATCCGCACCAGGGGTGGCAGAGGTCTGACGGTAGAAATAGTACCGAATCCTGGGGTCGTTGTTTTCCAACATGGTTTCCATGATCCAGTTAGACTGGTAAATGTTCGCCCCCGAAGGCGTGTAATCAGAGGCGTAATCGGGGTGGCGGTCATCGGGCTGCAGCTCGCTGGTGCCGTAGCGCACGAAGAAATCGTCCTCCGGGCTGGAGATAAAATTGCCACCTGCAATCACCTGGTTGAAGGCCGCGGTGTTATCCGTGGTATAATAGGCCTTCAGGCGCAGGGTGTTGACCAGTTTCCTCCATTTGGAAACGTCTTCGTTGTAAAAGAGGTCGGTAACCCCAATGGTGCTGGGGTTGGAAGCCAGCAGGCTCTCGGCTTCGTCCAGCAGGTTCAGGGCGGCGTTGTAGACGTCCTGTCCGCTGTCGAGTTCCGGGGCCGGGAATTCGCTAGGTTGTCCGGCCTGGCTGAAGGCAGCCTCCCCTACAAAATCCACCAGCAGCATCAGTTGATGGGCGTACAGAGCCTTGCTCACCGCAACGTGGAAGTTCAGGTTGAGGTCCGGGTCTGCATTAAGGGCCTCCAGGTTCTGGAGGTTTGTCAGGATACCTACCCCAACCCCATCGCCCAGGCCATTGCCCCCGCTACTATAGGTGCGGGACCAAACCCCGTTGAGTACGGAACCGGGATAGTTGTTGAAGTAGTTCCGGCCGAACATGTAGTCGATCCGGGTCAGTTCTGCAGAAAGGTTGGAAAAGGTCTGCATGTTGGTTCCGTAGGCCAGCTGCACGGCTACGAGCAACAGGTTGGGATCCGCCTGGTCAGATGCCAGATCGTTGGGACTCACTCTCAAGTCCAGATCTGTCGTCTCGCAGGAGTTCAGAAGCACCCCTGCAATAAAGACAATCGAAATATATTTTATCAGTCTTTTCATAATGGCTATATCATTAACAATTTTTATTAGAAGGACGCTTTGATACTTACTCCATAGCGACGGGAACTCGGACCGTTCATAAAGTCGAATCCACGTCCGTTACCGATCCCTACCCCCTGTACGTTGGGGTCGAAGTTGGCACCGTCAGGAATGTTATAGGCATCAAACCACAGGTTGAATCCTTGAGCGGTGATGCTCAGGGCACCGAATGGGGTCTTGTCCAGGAACTTCTTCGGGAAGTTGTATCCCAGGGAAACTTCCTGCAGGCGGATTACAGAAGCATCGTAGATACGGGTTTCTGTCGGTCCGAAGAGGATGTTGTTGAAGAAGTACGTAGAGTTGTTGATCTGGATGTTGTTGGGCTCCCCGGTGCTCTGCCGAACGCCAGGCAGGATGAAGGTGTTTTCCCGATCGGCGGTCTCCACGATGAGTCCCCGTCCAAGCAGCGAAGATGCTGTACTGGAAAGGATATCCCCGCCTTTAACATGGCTGATCTGGAAGTTCAGGCTCCAGTTTTTAAACCGCATCGTGTTGATGAAGTTCATGGTGTAATCTGCAATCGCATCTCCGACGATCGGCACGTTGCCGTCTGCGTCCTGCTCCACGATCACGTAATCCCCACCGTCGTTCACCAGGAAGTTGCCGTCAGCATCCCTGCCAATGGCGGTACCCACGATCGTTCCAAGGGATTTTCCCCTGATCGCCGCGTTGGATCCGCGGAAGAGTCCACCCCCTTCGGCCAAACTACCGGCGTAGGCGATGAAGTCCTGCTCCTGCTCGGTCACTTCCTCGTTGTTGGTGAAGAAGTTCACCCGGGAGTTCCAGCTGAAGGTCTCACCCCGGAAGATGTCGATGCCCAGGTCGGCTTCAAATCCTTTGTTCTGGATTTCCCCGATGTTGTTCTGGGTAAAGCTGAATCCAGTGGAGGGAGACAGGGGCTCAACTACGATCAGGTCATTGGTGACCCGGTTGAAGTAGGTCGCATCCAGGCTGATCCGGTTCTGCCAGAAGCGGGCTTCAATCCCGGCTTCGTACTCTTCCAGAAGCTCAGGCTTCAGGTCCGGGTTAGCCCGGAAGTTGTCAACCTGGTTGACAGTCAGCAGGCCTCCGGAAAATGGGTCGGTGAACCGCTGCGTGGTCTGCTCGATCACGTTTACGGTAGGATACCCTGTGGGGAAGGTGGCGGAAGTACCGTAGCTGGCGCGCAGCTTCAGGTAGTTCAACCCGTTTTCGCTCCTCATACCGTCAAATGCAGCGGTAGGCAGGAAGGAAACGCTTACCCCGGGGTAGGTCCTGCTGTTGTTCTCCGTACTCAGGTTGGAAACCCAGTCGGTACGGGCCGAAACGTTCAGGAACAGGTAGTCGTCGTAATCCAGCGTGGCCTGTCCGAGGATCCCCACAATGTTGCGCTTCTGTGTGAACTGGATGGGGCGCTGGTTTTCATAGTTGAAGTGGCGCTTGATCCCGAATACGATCTGCCCGGTACTGGCAACCCCTGACTGGTCAAAGAAATCCTGGCGGGAAGTGGCCCCCACAGTGAAGGTCATCCCCAGTTTTTCAGAGAGGTCGTAGTTCCCGTTCAGGGAGAGGAAGTGGTCCCAGATGGTATTGTTGTTGTCATACGTCTGGTAGAATCCGAAGATGGCCTGGGTGAATTCCACCCCGCCTTTGTTCGAACCGTTGATGTTCCGCTCGTTGTAGAAATCGAGACCCGTCCTCCAGTTGAGGCTCAGGTTGTCATTCAGGGCGTAGGACAGGGAAGCGTTCCAGTTGACCCGGTTGGTCAGCTGGCGGTAGGTGACGTTTTTGGCTGTCCACCGCGGGTTGATGATGTCGTTACCGCTACGGTAGTACACGCTGGAGCCGTCGATGGGGTTCTCAAAGGGAAGCCCCATGAGGTCTACCGACCTCGGCGTAAAGAGTACGTTTCCGTACACGGAAAGACCATCCGTTCCGTTACCCCTTGAAGAGGCGATCGGAGGGGTGCGGTAGTCAGTGCGGGAATAGTTCATGGTCGCCTGAACGGTAAAGCGGTTGGTCAGCTGTGAGCGACCCCCCACGGAAATGTTGAAACGGTTCAGGGAGTTACCCGGGGTAAACCCTTCATCGTCCAGGTATCCCATGTTGACGTTAAAGGTGGTCAGCCCGTCTTCAGAGCTGCCGGCAATGTTCACGTTGGTGTTGCTCACGGAGCCGGGGCGGAAGAATTCCTCCACGGAATCGTAAGGCTTCCAGTCGTAGCGGGCGTTCTGCAACTCCGGGAATGCAGCCCGGGTTTTGGCTACCGCAGTGGTGGAGTACGGGTGGGCCAGGGTGCCGTCGTCACGAATGGCCGGCTGGCGAGCCCATCCGGAAACCCCATCCCTTTTGAAGCTGGGCCCCCAGTTGGAGAAGAACCATCCGAAGGACTGGTCGAAACCTACCCCAAACTCGTCCTGGTAATCCGGGATGGAAGCCATCTCGTTGGTAAAGAACGACTGGTTGATGGTGATTTCGGTTTTCTTGGCGCCGGTAGAGGCGGCACCGGCCTTGGTAGTGATCAGGATCACCCCGTTTTTCCCCTGCGTCCCGTAAAGGGTGGCTGCAGCCAGACCTTTCAACACCTCGATGCTCGCGATGTTGTTGGGGTCCAGGTCAAGGAAGCGGGAAGACCCGGTGTTTCCGGAGATAAAGCTTCCGGGGCTGTTGGTATCGTTGCTGAATGGAACCCCATCTACGATGAAGAGGGCCTGGTTACTACCGCTGAAGGAGCTCAGACCGCGTACCGTGATGTTGGTACCGGATCCGGACATCCCCCCGGCAGCGGTAATCTGTACCCCGGAGGCCTTTCCGGAAAGCACCCGGGCGACGTCCCCCTCTGCCCGTTGCTCCAGGGCTTCTGCGCCTACCGAGGAAACGGCGTATCCAAGGGCTTTTTTCTCCCTCTTGATACCTTGTGCCGTTACCACGACTTCTTCAAGGGCCTGGGCATCCTCAGACATTTGGACATTGACCACGTTGCCCGCGCCGACTGTCCTCCGCTCGTCCCTTTGACCTATATAGGTAAAAAGGAGTACCTGACCGGCGCTTGCCTGGATCTGGTAGTTTCCGTCGAAGTCGGTTTGGGTACCCGTGGTGGTGCCCTCAACAACAATGTTAACTCCAGGCAAGGGGAGGCCATCCTGATCGGTGACCGTACCTGAAATCGTCTTTACTTGTGCAAACGAAATCTGCACAACAAACGCCAGTAGCAGCGTCAAGATTCCATTCAATTTTGTTCTCATTGTTTAATTATTTGAATTAGCTAACTGCGAAAATCTTAATTTCATGTTAATAATCCAAAATTATTTTAATAAAACTTTAAGGCTGGCTGCAGTTATTCAGCATATCCGGTTATCCGGCAGCTATTTTATGAAATCGGCAGCCCTTTGGTTGAAGGATTGCGAAACCGCTAATCCCTTTTGGAAGTTTTGGCGCGGCCTGGTCCGGTTCCCCTGACGCCTTTGAGATTCGGGTCGGGTGCCTTCCGAATCTATGCCCGGACCTTTTTCCCGGATCGGTTCCCGGGCAGGGCCTTTTGAGGAGGGAAACCCCTCCCTGGTGTTCCTAATATATAATAAGGTATGAAACGATTTTTGAAAGTTCCCGGCACCAGGCCCTTTTAAGGGACATCTGAGTGTCGGGATGCGTGCCCTGGATCATGTGGCCCGGTTGGGCCGGGGGCGTTTGCCACCGGGAAGGGGAAATCCTCAAAAAAATCCTGTAAAATTAATCCGGGCTGGTTTGAATTATAGGGAATAATTGCTACATTTGCCGACCCTTAACGCGGGGTAGAATTTATTTAACAGTTTTATGCCAACAATTTCACAATTAGTACGAAAAGGAAGGGCCACAATTACCAAGAAGAGTAAATCGGCTGCTTTGGATTCGTGTCCCCAACGCAGGGGAGTTTGTACCAGGGTGTATACCACCACCCCCAAAAAGCCTAATTCCGCCATGCGGAAGGTGGCCCGGGTACGGCTTACCAACGGGAAAGAGGTGAACGCCTACATTCCCGGCGAAGGACACAACCTCCAGGAGCACTCGATAGTATTGGTTAGGGGCGGAAGGGTGAAAGATTTGCCGGGTGTCAGGTACCACATTGTAAGGGGTGCCCTCGACACGGCTGGTGTTGCCGGAAGGACGCAGCGCAGGTCTAAATACGGTGCAAAGCGCCCTAAGAAATAGGTTTCACTAGTTAAGTAGTAGCAATGAGAAAAAGACAGGCGAAAAAACGGCCGCTGTTGCCGGATCCAAGGTATAACGACCAACTGGTGACCCGGTTTGTGAACATGATGATGTGGGACGGGAAGAAGTCCATAGCGTTCAAGATTTTTTACGACGCCATGGACATCGTGGAGCAGAAAAAAACGGATGAGGAGAAATCGGCCCTTGAGCTTTGGAAAGATGCCCTTTCGAATGTAATGCCTCACGTGGAGGTGCGCAGCCGACGGGTTGGGGGGGCCACCTTCCAGATCCCGATGCAGATACGTCCGGACCGCAAGATTTCAACAGCCATGAAGTGGCTGATCAACTATTCCAGGAAGCGGAATGAAAAATCCATGGCCCAACGGCTCGCTGCAGAAGTAATCGCTGCCGCCAAGGAAGAGGGTGCTGCTGTGAAAAAGCGGGTGGATACCCATAAAATGGCCGAGGCCAACAAGGCGTTTTCTCACTTCAGATTCTAATAAGGACATGGCCAGAGATTTAAAATATACAAGGAATATAGGGATTGCGGCGCATATCGACGCCGGGAAGACCACCACTACAGAGCGTATCCTTTTCTACACCGGGGTAAGCCACAAGATTGGGGAGGTGCACGACGGCGCTGCCACCATGGACTGGATGGAGCAGGAGCAGGAGCGGGGGATCACCATCACTTCTGCTGCCACTACCTGTACCTGGAATTTTCCCCTGAAGAACGGGCAGCCCACTGAGGAAACCAAGCCCTACCACTTTAACATTATCGATACTCCCGGCCACGTGGATTTTACCGTGGAGGTGAACCGTTCGCTCCGCGTACTGGACGGGTTGGTGTTCCTCTTCAGCGCCGTGGACGGCGTCGAGCCCCAGTCGGAGACCAACTGGCGCCTTGCCGACAATTATAAGGTGCCCCGTATGGGCTTTGTCAATAAAATGGACCGCCAGGGTTCCAACTTCCTGGGGGTATGCCAGCAGGTACGCGACATGCTGAAATCCAATGCAGTGCCCATCGTATTGCCGATCGGGGACGAGGCCGATTTCAAAGGCGTGGTGGACCTGGTCAAGAACCGGGCCATCGTTTGGCACGAAGACAACATGGGATCCACCTTCGATGTGGTGGACATCCCCGCCGAGATGGAGGACGAGGTGAAGCAGTACCGCGCCCAGCTGATCGAAGCCGTTGCCGAGTACGACGACAAGCTGATGGAGAAATTCTTCGAAGATGAAGATTCCATCACCGAAGACGAGGTGCACGCTGCATTGCGCGCTGCCGTAATGGATATGAGCATCATCCCGATGATCTGCGGGTCGTCTTTCAAAAATAAAGGAGTGCAATTCCTCCTGGACGCGGTTTGCCGCTACCTGCCTTCCCCCCTCGACAAGGAGGCGATTGTGGGTACCGACCCGAAGACTGAAAAGGAAACCACCCGGAAGCCGGATCCGTCAGCGCCTTTTTCGGCCCTGGCCTTCAAGATTGCCACCGACCCCTTCGTTGGGCGCCTGGCGTTCTTCCGTTGTTATTCCGGGAAGCTCGATGCCGGTTCCTATGTATTGAATACCCGTTCGGGCAACAAGGAGCGCATTTCGCGGATTTACCAGATGCACTCCAACAAGCAGAATGCCATTGAGTCCATTTCTGCAGGGGACATCGGGGCTGCCGTGGGCTTCAAGGATATCAAAACAGGGGATACCCTCTGCGATGAAAAGCACCCCATCGTACTCGAAAGCATGGTGTTCCCCGACCCGGTAATCGGGATTGCCGTGGAGCCCAAGACCAAAGCCGATGTGGACAAGCTGGGCATGGCCCTCTCCAAACTGGCGGAGGAAGACCCGACCTTCCAGGTGAAGACGGACGAAGCCAGCGGACAAACCATAATCTCCGGGATGGGCGAGTTGCACCTCGACATCATCGTCGACCGGCTGCGGCGCGAATTTAAAGTGGAGGTAAACCAGGGGCAACCCCAGGTGGAATACAAAGAGGCCATTACCGGCAGCTTCAACCACCGGGAAGTCTACAAAAAGCAAACGGGTGGTCGCGGAAAGTTCGCCGATATCATCTTTACCATGGAGCCTGCCGAGGAAGGCAAGCAAGGCCTGGAGTTTGCCAATGAAATCAAAGGGGGTAACATCCCCAAGGAATATGTTCCTTCTATCGAGAAAGGTTTCCGGGAAGCCATGAAAAATGGCCCCCTGGCCGGTTTCGAGATGGACAGCATGAAAGTGACCCTCAAGGACGGCTCCTTCCACCCTGTGGATTCGGATTCCCTCTCCTTCGAGCTCGCGGCAAGGATCGGGTACAAGTCTGCAGCGAAAAACTGCCGCCCGGTACTGATGGAACCCATTATGAAGCTCGAGGTGCTTACCCCCGAGGAGAACATGGGCGACATTGTGGGCGACCTGAACCGCCGTCGCGGGCAGGTGAACAACATGTCGGACCGCGCCGGGGCCAAAGTCATCAAGGCGGAAGTACCCTTGTCGGAAATGTTCGGTTATGTCACCTCGCTCCGTACCCTGTCTTCAGGCCGGGCCACCTCGACCATGGAGTTCTCGCACTATGCGGAAACCCCTTCGAACATCGCTGAAGAGATCATTAAAGCAACTAAAGGCGTAACGGCCTAATTCGCGCAAAGCATGAGTCAGAAGATCAGAATAAAACTCAAGTCGTACGACCACAACCTGGTAGACAAGTCTGCCGAGAAGATCGTCAAAACGGTAAAAACCACCGGAGCCGTGGTCACCGGACCCATTCCGCTGCCCACCCACAAGAAGATTTTCACCGTGTTGCGTTCGCCCCACGTGAACAAGAAGTCCAGGGAGCAGTTTGAACTGAGTTCGTACAAGCGCCTGTTGGATATCTACAGCTCTTCCTCCAAAACCATCGATGCGCTGATGAAGCTTGAGCTTCCCAGCGGGGTGGAGGTCGAGATCAAGGTGTGACGCCCCCTTGGGGTGCTGCACCCTCCTCCGCAAGCGGAGGGGATTTGAATAAAAAGACCGGAAGGCCGTAGCCTTCCTCGACATGTCCGGAGCTGCGTGCAAAGGAAAAACGGCAACAAAAATACATTCGGGGTCGAATTATTTTTGACCCTGTTTTTTTGTCGGAAAAAAGAGAATTAAGTGTGTAATCAGGCAAAGGATGCCGGTTCAGGGCGGCGGTTTCAAAATCGCTTCCCGGAATCCAAGCTCCGGAGTCAAAAGTTTAATTTAAATAACAATCATGTCTGGGTTAATTGGAAAGAAAATTGGCATGACCAGCATCTTTGACGAGAATGGGAAGAACATCCCCTGTACCGTCCTGGAAGTAGGGCCATGCGTGGTTACCCAAGTCAGAACCGAAGAGGTAGACGGGTACAATGCCCTTCAGCTCGGTTTCGATGACAAGGCAGAAAAGCGTGCCAACAAGGCCGAACAGGGCCACTTTAAAAAGGCAGGCGCTTCTCCCAAGAAAAAAGTCGTTGAATTCCTGGGTTTTGCTGAAGGAAGTTACAAACTGGGGGACGTCATCAACGTCGACCTCTTCCGCGAGGGGGAATTCGTCGATGTGGCGGGCACTTCAAAAGGGAAAGGTTTCCAGGGGGTGGTTAAACGGCACGGCTTCGGCGGGGTCGGACAATCCACCCACGGACAGCACAACCGGCTCAGGGCGCCCGGGTCCATCGGGGCCGCTTCTTACCCGGCACGGGTTTTTAAAGGCCTCAAGATGGCCGGCCGTATGGGAGGGGAGCGCGTTTCCGTCCAGAACCTCCGGGTTTTGAAAGTGGTTCCCGAAAAGAACCTCCTGGTTTTAAAGGGATGTGTTCCCGGTCACAAGAACGCTTATTTAACCATTGAGAAGTGATGAAGGTTGCAGTAATTGATAGCAAGGGAAAGGAAACCGGCCGCAAAGTGGAACTTTCGGACGATGTTTTCCAAATAGAGCCGAACGGGCACGCCATTTACCTGGATGTGAAGCAGTACCTCGCCCACCAGCGGCAGGGGACCCATAAGGCCAAGGAGCGCAATGAAATTTCCGGGAGTACCCGCAAGCTGAAAAAGCAGAAAGGTACCGGTACGGCCCGTGCAGGGAGCATCAAGTCGCCCCTGTTCCGCGGCGGAGGCCGGGTCTTTGGTCCCAGGACCAAGGATTACACCCAGAAGCTGAACAAAAACGTCAAGCGCCTGGCCCGGAAATCGGCCCTCAGCCTGAAGTCGAAAGAGAACGCCATCGTGGTGTTGGAGGACTTTGTTTTGGAACAACCCAGGACCAGGGATTTTGTGGCCGTCCTGAAAGCCCTCGGGCTGGAAAACAAAAAGTCCCTCTTTGTGTTGGGCGATATAAATAATAACTTATATTTGTCGTCGCGCAATTTGGAACGGTCAGAAGTTATAACTAATTCAGAAATAAGCACTTACAAAATAATGAACGCCAACCAGGTCGTGCTGTTGGAGAGTGCTTTGGAAGGAATTGAGACCAATTTAAAGAAATAGGAAATCATGGGTGTGTTGATAAAACCGATCATTACGGAGAAGATGACCTCAGATAGCGAGTTGTTTAACCGCTATGGTTTCCTCGTGGATCCTGCTGCCAACAAGCTGCAAATCAAGGAAGCCGTTGAGGCGACCTATGGGGTTTCTGTAACCGGAGTGCGCACGATCAACTACGGGCCTTCCCGCAAAACCCGCTTTACCAAGACCGGGGTACAGCACGGAAAGTCCGGTGCCTTCAAGAAGGCCATCGTGGATGTGCAGGAGGGCGATGTTATTGATTTTTACAGTAATCTATAAAGACACGGCATGTCAGTCAGAAAGTTAAAACCGATTACTCCCGGGCAGCGTTTTAAAGTGGTGAATGGCTTTGACGCCATCACTACGGATTCCCCGGAAAAGAGCCTGCTGGCTCCGCTGAAGAAATCAGGGGGAAGGAACAGCCAGGGAAAAATGACCATGCGCTATAAAGGCGGGGGGCATAAACGCCGCTACCGGATCATTGATTTTAAACGGGATAAGCAGGATGTAGTGGCCGAGGTCGTGTCGATTGAATACGATCCGAACCGCACCGCTTTTATCGCCCTGGTAGCCTATACCGATGGGGAAAAGCGTTACATCATTGCGCCGAACGGGCTGCAGGTAGGCCAGAAAATACAGGCCGGTGCCGGGGCTGCCCCCGAAATCGGAAATGCCCTGCCCCTGTCGGAGATTCCCCTGGGGACCATCATTTCCTGCATCGAGCTGCGCCCGGGACAGGGAGCTGTTCTGGCGCGCAGTGCCGGAACCTTTGCCCAGTTGATGGCCCGCGACGGCAAGTATGCCACCATAAAGCTGCCTTCCGGGGAAACCCGCATGATTTTGGTCAAATGCCTGGCCACCGTCGGGGCGGTATCCAACTCAGACCACCAGCTGATTGTTTCCGGAAAAGCCGGACGCAGCCGTTGGCTGGGACGCAGGCCGCGTACCCGTCCGGTAGCTATGAACCCTGTGGACCACCCGATGGGTGGTGGGGAAGGCCGTGCTTCCGGAGGTCACCCGAGGTCCAGGAAAGGTATTCCCGCCAAGGGGTACCGTACCCGTTCGCGGACCAAGGACAGCAACCGATACATTGTAGAACGTAGAAAGAAATAAAAAGAAAGACACATGGCACGTTCCCTAAAAAAAGGACCTTACGTTCACTACAGTCTTGACAAGAAAGTTCAGCAGAACCTGGAGTCCGGCAAGAAAACGGTAATCAAAACCTGGTCCAGGGCTTCTATGATAACCCCCGATTTCGTGGGACAGACCATAGCAGTGCACAACGGAAAACAGTTTGTGCCGGTTTATGTAACCGAAAACATGGTGGGCCACAAATTGGGAGAATTTTCTCCTACCCGTACCTTCCGGGGGCATGCCGGGGCGAAAAATAAAGGTAAAAAATAAGCGCTATGGGAGTTCGCAAAAAACAGATGGCTGAGAGGCTAAAGGAAGAAAAGAGTCAGTTGGTATCCGCCAGGCTGAACGACTGCCCTACCTCCCCCAGGAAAATGAGGCTGGTGGCCGACCTGGTGCGTGGCGAGGAAGTTGAGAAAGCCCTGGCTATCCTGAAATTCAATACCAAGGAGGCTTCGCGCCGCCTTGAAAAGCTCCTGCTTTCCGCCATTGCCAACTGGCAGGCGAAGAATGAGGATGCTGACGTAGAGTCCGCTGAGCTCTTTGTAAAGGAGATCCGGGTAGACGGCGGGAGGATGCTGAAACGCCTGCGGCCCGCTCCCCAGGGAAGGGCACATAGAATCAGGAAACGTTCCAACCATGTAACCCTGGTTTTGGGATCCAGAAACAACGCAGAAAGTCAGAGCTAAAAGATTATGGGACAAAAAACAAATCCAATAGGGAATCGTCTGGGAATCATCCGGGGCTGGGAGTCTAACTGGTACGGTGGGGATGATTACGGGGATAAACTCGCTGAAGACGAGAAGATCCGGAAGTATATCCACGCCCGTCTGGCCAAGGCCAGTGTTTCCAGGGTGATCATCGAACGGACCCTGAAACTGATTACGGTGACCATCACCACTGCCCGCCCGGGGATCATCATCGGGAAAGGAGGCCAGGAGGTGGACAAGCTTAAGGAAGAGCTGAAGAAAATCACCGACAAGGAAGTCCAGATCAACATTTTTGAGATCAAGAGGCCGGAACTGGATGCCAACCTGGTAGCCGCCAGCATTGCCCGCCAGATCGAAAGCCGCATTTCGTACCGTCGCGCCATCAAAATGGCCATCGCAGCGGCCATACGGATGAACGCCGAAGGGATTAAGGTCATGATTTCAGGCCGTCTGAACGGGGCGGAAATGGCGCGTTCCGAGAGCTATAAGGAAGGGCGGATCCCGCTGTCGACCTTCCGGGCCGATATCGACTATGCCCTGCACGAAGCGCACACCACCTATGGAAGGCTCGGGGTAAAGGTATGGATCATGAAGGGCGAGGTCTACGGAAAAAGGGAGCTTTCCCCCCTGGTCGGCATGGGCAAGGGAACCCCAACCAATACGGGTAGCTCGGATGCTGCCGGAAAGAAACGTCGCAGAAAGTAAAATAAAGAAGCGTACAGAAGATGTTACAGCCAAAAAGAACCAAGTTTCGGAAGACCCAGACGGGCCGCATGAAGGGCATCTCCCAAAGGGGCCATCAGCTTTCCAATGGAATGTTCGGGATCAAGTCGCTTGATTCATGCTTTATCACGGCGCGCCAGATCGAGGCAGCCCGTATCGCAGCGACCCGGTACATGAAACGCCAGGGGCAGCTCTGGATCAAGATTTTCCCGGATAAGCCTATTACCAAGAAGCCCCTTGAGGTGCGGATGGGTAAAGGTAAGGGGGCTCCAGAATACTGGGTGGCTATTGTAAAGCCCGGACGTGTGATGTTCGAGGTGGCCGGAGTGCCCATGGACATTGCCCAGGAAGCCCTTCGCCTGGCAGCCCAGAAGTTACCGGTTAAGACAAAATTTATTGTGGCCAGGGATTACGATCCCTCTTAGAAATAACGGATCATGAAACAGTCAGAAATCAAAGAAATGGCCACTGAGGAGCTCAAAGAGAAAGTGGTCGCCCTTAAAAAGCAGTTCGAGGACCTGAAAATGGCCCACGCGGTTACGCCCCTCGAAAACCCACTCCAGCTTCGCAAGGCGAGAAGGACCGTAGCAAGGCTGGCGACGGAATTAACAAAAAGGGAAAACCAATAATTGGTGTTGCTTTATGGAAAATAGGAATTTAAGAAAGGAACGGATTGGCGTGGTGACCAGTAACAAGATGGAGAAGTCCATCGTGGTTTCTGAGGTCATGCGGGTAAAGCACCCTATGTACGGAAAGTTCGTACTGAAGACCAAAAAATATGTCGCTCACGACGAGACCAATGATTGCAATATCGGCGATACCGTCCGCATCATGGAAACGCGCCCGTTGAGCAAGACCAAGTGTTGGAGGTTGGTAGAAATCCTTGAAAGAGCCAAATAATCATGGTACAGCAAGAATCGAGACTCAAAGTAGCAGATAACACCGGGGCAAAGGAAGTTTTGACCATCCGCGTGTTAGGGGGAACCAAAAGGCGGTATGCCTCCCTGGGCGATAAAATCGTGGTGAGCGTCAAAGAGGCCACTCCGAACGGTACCGTCAAAAAGGGGGCTGTTTCCACGGCCGTCGTGGTGCGTACCAAAAAGGAAGTTCGCCGGCCCGATGGATCATACATCCGGTTTGACGACAATGCCTGTGTATTGTTGAACCCGCAAGGGGAAATGCGCGGCACCCGGGTATTCGGCCCGGTGGCCCGTGAACTTCGGGAAAAGCAATTCATGAAAATCGTGTCCTTGGCTCCCGAGGTACTTTAAAGCTTTAGAGAAATGAAGATAAAGATCAAGTCAGGAGATACGGTTCGGGTTACGGCCGGAGACCATAAAGGAAGCGAAGGCAAAGTAGTCCGGATCCTCCGGGAAAAGAACAAGGCTATTGTGGAAGGGGTCAACGTGGTATCCAAACACGAAAAGCCCAGCGCCCAGAACCCCCAGGGGGGAATTGTGAAGAAGGAAGCGCCTGTCCATATTTCGAACCTGTCGCTGATCGACCCGAAATCCGGGGAGGTTACCCGGGTTGGCTACGAAGTAAGGGACGGCAAGAAAGTAAGGGTTTCAAAAAAATCCAATGAAGTAATTTAGTTATGGCCTACGTACCGAGATTAAAGAAAGAATACCACGAGCGCGTCATCGATGCGCTGCGGGAGGAGTTTGGCTACAAGAATATCATGCAGGTGCCCAGGCTCCAGAAAATCGTCGTGAGCCGCGGTGTAGGCGCTGCGGTGGCTGATAAAAAGCTCATCGACCACGCCGTGGACGAGCTTACCATGATCACCGGACAAAAGGCGGTTTCTACCATTTCCAAGAAGGACGTGGCGGCCTTTAAGCTCCGCAAGGGGATGCCGATCGGCGCCAAGGTGACCCTCAGGGGAGAGCGGATGTACGAGTTCATGGATCGCCTGGTGACCAGTGCGCTTCCCAGGGTTCGCGATTTCCAGGGTATCAAGGCCAGCGGTTTTGACGGAAGGGGGAACTACAACCTCGGGGTTACCGAGCAGATTATCTTCCCTGAGATCAACATCGACAAGATCAACCGGATCAACGGGATGGATATCACCTTTGTGACTTCTGCAACCACGGATACGGAGGCAAAATCACTGTTAAGCGAAATGGGGTTACCCTTTAAAAAGAAGTAGTATGGCTAAAGAATCAATGAAGGCCCGTGAACGCAAAAGGGCAAAACTGGTTGCAAAATACGCTGCGAAGCGCAAGGCCCTGAAAGAGGCCGGCGACTATGAGGCGCTGCAAAAGTTGCCCAAGAACGCTTCCCCGGTTCGCGCGCACAACCGCTGCAAGCTTACCGGACGGCCCAAGGGATACATGCGCACCTTCGGTATTTCAAGGGTAATGTTCCGCGAGATGGCCAACCAGGGATTGATCCCCGGAGTGAAAAAAGCAAGTTGGTAACCTCTTAAATTACAGGAAAAGATGTTTACAGATCCGATCGCAGATTATTTGACCCGCATCCGCAATGCAAGCCGGGCGGGGCACCGGGTGGTGGAAATTCCTGCTTCCAAGCTGAAGAAGGAGATTACCAAGATCCTGTTCGACCAGGGGTATATCCTCAGCTACAAGTTTGAGGAGAATGACGCCCAGGGCTCCATCAAGATCGCCCTGAAATACGACAAGGTTACCAAGGAACCGGTAATCCGTCAGATTCAGCGCATGAGTACCCCCGGGTTGCGCAAGTATGCAGGTTCCCAGGACCTGCCCCGGGTACTCAACGGCCTTGGGATTGCCATCGTGTCCACCTCCCACGGGGTGATGACCAGCAAACAGGCCAGGAAGGAAAATGTGGGCGGAGAGGTTCTCTGCTACGTGTATTAATGGAAGTATAAAGAATCAGCAGCATGTCTAGAATAGGTAAAAATCCGGTCGCCATCCCTGAGGGAGTAACGGTAACTGTTGCCGACAACATGATCACGGTAAAGGGAAAACTCGGGGAACTCCAGCAGGAATTTTCCGATGTGGAAGTTACCGTAGCCGATGGGGAAGTAACCGTGGAGCGCCATACTGAAAGCAAGGAGCACAAGGCCAAGCACGGCCTGTACCGCTCCCTGGTCTTCAACATGATTAAAGGAGTCACGGTAGGGTGGACCAAGGAACTGGAACTGGTAGGGGTCGGATACCGGGCCAGCAACCAGGGACAGAAGCTGGACCTCGCTTTGGGGATGTCGCACAACATTGTGCTGGATATCGCCCCGGAGGTAAAAGTGGAAACTACGGCCGAAAAGGGAAAGAACCCGACCATTAAACTGACCTCCCACGACAAACAGCTGGTAGGACAGGTTGCTGCCAAAATTCGCTCATTCCGCAAGCCTGAGCCTTACAAAGGGAAGGGAATCAAGTTCCGCGGTGAACTTATACGCAGAAAAGCAGGTAAATCAGCTTAATTATTAGGTATTATGGGACTATCGAAGTCTGAAAAGAGAAACAAGATCAGAAGACGCATCCGCAAGGTTTCCTTCGGAACCCCGGAAAGGCCCCGCCTGTCCGTATTCCGCAGCAACAAGGAAATCTATGCCCAGATCATAGATGATACCACCGGAAAAACCCTGGCTGCCGCCTCTTCCCGTGACAAGGACCTGAGTGAGGCCAAAGGGACCAAATCGGAAATCGCTTCCGAGGTGGGCAAGGTGCTGGCCAAAAAGGCCCAGTCGGCAGGTGTGGAGGCGGTTGCTTTTGACCGTGGCGGCTATCAGTATCACGGCAGGGTTAAATCGCTGGCTGACGGAGCGAGAGAAGGCGGACTTAAATTTTAAAACGAGTTATGTACGGGAAATATAAGAATGTGGAGACTGTAAAACCGGGAGGTCTGGAATTGAAAGACCGCCTGGTAGCTGTTCAACGGGTTACCAAGGTGACCAAGGGAGGCCGGGCCTTCGGGTTCTCCGCCATTGTGGTGGTCGGGGACGAAAATGGGGTCGTGGGACACGGGCTTGGGAAATCCAAGGAAGTAGCCACTGCCATTGCCAAGGCTGTTGAAGACGCCAAGAAGAATCTGGTGCGCATCCCCCTGAACCACGGGACCCTGCCGCATGAGCAGAAAGGAAAATACGGCGGGGCAAGGGTTTACGTCCAGCCCGCCTCACACGGTACCGGGGTGATCGCCGGAGGGGCCGTACGCGCGGTCCTCGAGGCTGTTGGCGTGCAGGACGTACTGTCCAAGTCGCAGGGGTCTTCCAACCCGCACAACGTGGTGAAGGCCACCTTCGATGCCTTGTTGCAGTTGAGGGACGCCAATACAGTCGCCCGTCAGCGGGGTATTTCCCTGGAAAAGGTTTACAACGGATAAGGATACAGGACCATGGCAAAAATTCGAGTTAAGCAAGTCAAGAGCAGCATCAAGCGCCCGAAGAATCAGAAACTGACCCTCGAGGCACTGGGGTTGCGCGGAATAGGACAGGAAGTGGAACACGAGACCACCCCTAGTATCCTGGGAATGATCAACAAAGTACAACACCTGGTTTCTACCGAAGAAGCATAAAATAAAGGCAGTATGGATTTATCGAATTTAAAACCGGCAAAAGGTTCCGTTCACAAAAGCGGCAAGACCGTAGGGCGCGGGCAGGGCTCCGGAAAAGGAGGTACTGCCACCCGCGGGCACAAGGGTGCCAAGTCCCGCTCCGGGTATTCCAAAAAGATTGGCTTCGAGGGTGGACAGATGCCCCTGCAGCGCCGGGTGCCCAAGTTCGGGTTCACCAACATCAACCGGAAGGAATATCGCGGGATCAACCTCGATACCCTCCAGGAGCTGGTAGATAACGGGGCAGTAAAGCAGGAGCTCAACCACGAACAAATGGTGGAACTGCGCCTTGCGCACAAGAACGACCTGGTGAAAATCATGGGAAGGGGAGAATTGAAAGCGCCCCTGAAAATAACCGCACACAAATTTACGGCCACCGCCAAGGCTGCCATCGAGGCTGCCGGAGGTGAGGCCATCGCTTTATAAGCCGAGGCTTTATGAAGAAATTTTTTGAGATCATATCCAATATCTGGAAGATTGAAGAGCTGAAAACCCGGATCATCCTGACCCTTGGGTTGCTGCTGGTGTACCGTTTCGGGGCCCAGGTGGTACTCCCCGGGATCGATACCACCCAGCTCGCCGAACTCTCTTCCAATACGGAACAGGGAATCCTGGGGATCCTCAATGCGTTTACCGGGGGGGCTTTTGCCAATGCCTCGGTTTTTGCCCTGGGGATTATGCCCTACATCTCTGCATCCATTGTGGTGCAGCTGATGGGGATTGCCATCCCGTACCTTCAAAAGCTCGACAAAGAAGGGGAAAGCGGCCGGAAGACCAAAACCCAGATCACCCGCTGGCTCACCATTGCCATTTGTATCGTGCAGGCGCCGGCATACCTGTATAGCCTCGGGGCCCTTGGGGTACCCGACAGCGCCTTCCTGCTGGGCAAGGGGCTGAATTTCATTATCCCTTCCGTAATCATCCTGGTCACCGGGTGTGTGTTTGCCATGTGGCTCGGGGAGCGGATTACCGACAAGGGTATCGGAAACGGGATCTCCCTGCTCATCATGATCGGGATCATCGCCACCATGCCGCAGGCCTTTGTACAGGAGGCGGCCTCCCGCCTGAACGGGAACGGGGGCCCGATGCTGATTCTGGTGGAACTGATCCTCTGGTTTGTGGTGATCCTGGCCAGCGTCCTCCTGGTAATGGCGACCCGAAGGGTCCCGGTGCAGTACGCGCGTCGTACGGCCTCCGGGGGGTATGAAAAAAATATTGTGGGATCGCGTCAGTACATCCCCCTGAAGCTGAATGCTTCCGGGGTGATGCCCATCATTTTTGCCCAGGCGATCATGTTCGCCCCGGGCTTGTTGGGAAGGACCTTTAACAGTACGGCCGTTGGGCAGTGGATGGAAGTGCAGTTCCAGGATATGTTCGGGTTGGCCTACAACATTTTGTTTGCACTGCTGATCATCATCTTTACGTATTTCTACACGGCGATTACCGTGCCCACCAACAAGATGGCTGATGACCTGAAACGCAGCGGCGGGTTTATCCCGGGGATAAGGCCCGGAAAGGAAACCGGGGAATTCCTCGATCGCGTGATGTCGCACATTACCCTCCCGGGGTCCGTGTTCCTTGCGCTCCTGGCCGTTTTGCCTGCCATCGTGGTCAAATTGATCAACATACAGCCTAACTGGGCCCTGTTTTACGGGGGTACCTCCCTGCTCATCATGGTGGGGGTCGCCATAGATACGGTGCAACAAGTGAATGCCTACCTGTTGAACCGGCACTACGACGGGCTCATGAAAACGGGTAAAAACAGAAAAGTAGCATAATCGTATGGCCAAGCAAGCTGCTATAGAACAAGACGGGACCATCATTGAGGCGCTATCCAATGCAATGTTCCGCGTAGAGCTGGAAAACGGGCACGTGGTGACCGCGCACATCTCCGGAAAGATGCGCATGCACTACATCAAATTGCTGCCCGGGGACAAGGTGAAGCTTGAAATGAGCCCATACGATTTATCCAAGGCGAGAATAACTTACAGATACTAAGAAACCGGAACCGATGAAAGTAAGAGCTTCCATAAAGAAAAGAAGTGCCGATTGCAAAATTGTACGCCGCAAGGGACGGTTGTACGTGATCAACAAAAAGAATCCTAGATATAAACAAAGACAGGGGTAGTTATGGCAAGAATTGCAGGTGTTGACATACCAAAACAGAAAAGAGGCGTCATAGCCCTTACCTATATTTTCGGTATCGGAAAGAGCCGGGCCCAGGAAATCCTGGACAAGGCCGGGGTAAACCAGGACGCCAAGGTTTCCGAATGGACCGACGATGAAATCGGACGTATCCGCGAGGTGGTTTCCGGGTATACGATCGAAGGGGAGCTCAGGTCTGAGACCCAACTGAACATCAAACGGCTGATGGACATCGGCTGTTACCGGGGAATCCGCCACCGTATTGGGCTTCCGCTTCGGGGCCAGCGTACCAAGAACAATTCAAGGACCCGAAAAGGAAAGCGTAAAACGGTAGCAAACAAGAAGAAAGCCACCAAGTAATAATAGTACCGGGCAGTGCGGATGCCAAGGCTTACCGGAAACGGAAACCCCGGCCTTCCTTCCCCACGGTCCTTTACGGATAGTTAGAGAAATATGGCAAAAACAGGTTCAAAAGCAGCAAAGACCACCAAAAAGCGGAAAGTCGCGGTGGAATCTACCGGGGAGGCCCATATCACGGCTTCTTTCAACAACATCATCATCTCCCTGACCAATAAGAAGGGCGATGTGATTTCCTGGGCTTCGGCCGGGAAAATGGGATTCCGCGGTTCCAAGAAGAACACCCCCTATGCCGCCCAGGTGGCAGCGGAGGAATGTTCCAAGACTGCACACGAGGCAGGGCTCCGCAAGGTAAAGGTATATGTGAAGGGCCCCGGTAACGGAAGGGAATCCGCTATCAGGACCATCCACAATGCCGGGATCGAGGTCACCGAAATCATCGATGTGACCCCGCTGCCGCACAACGGTTGCCGCCCGCCCAAAAGGCGTCGCGTCTGACGATTGTTCAATGATTTTTTCACTGGGGGCGTAGTTACGGTTATCGAAGGATTCGCCTTAATTCATAACCACGCCTTCAAAACTTTAGAAAATGGCAAGATATACAGGACCAAAAACTAAAATAGCCCGCAAATTCGGAGAGGCTATCTTCGGGGATGACAAATCCTTCGAGAAAAAAAACTATCCCCCCGGGATGCACGGAAATGCCCGTCGCCGCGGGAAGAAATCAGAGTACGCCGTACAGCTGGAAGAAAAGCAGAAAGCGAAGTACACCTATGGCATCCTCGAACGCCAGTTCCGCAACCTTTTCGAAAAAGCGAACCGGAGCAAGGGGGTAACCGGGGAGGTACTGCTGCAGCTGTGTGAGTCACGGCTCGACAACGTGGTGTACCGCATGGGCGTAGCCCCATCCCGCCGGGCTGCCCGCCAGTTGGTAAGCCACCGGCACATCACCGTGAATGGCGAAGTGGTCAACATCCCTTCCTACAGCCTGAAAGCCGGCGATGTGGTCGGTGTCCGCGAAAAGTCCAAGTCCCTGCAGAGTATTGAGGACTCCCTCGCTTCCAACAGCGCGGTATACGAGTGGATCAGCTGGAATTCCGCAAAAAAGGAGGGCACCTTCGTGGCCATCCCGGAGCGGATCCAGATCCCTGAGAACATCAAGGAGCAACTGATAGTCGAGTTATACTCTAAATAATACAACACAGATCCGATTATGGCATTATTAAATTTTCAGCGGCCCGATAAAGTTATCATGATTGATTCCACCGATTTCGAGGGGAAATTCGAATTCCGTCCCCTGGAACCCGGCTATGGACTCACGGTCGGGAATGCGCTCAGGAGGGTATTGCTTGCTTCCCTTGAGGGGTTTGCCATCACTTCGGTGCGTATCGATAAGGTAGAACATGAATTTTCGGTAATCGAAGGTGTTGTGGAAGATGTAACCGAAATCATCCTCAACCTGAAACAGGTCCGTTTTAAGCGTCAGATCGAAGACGTGAATGAAGAAACCGTTTCGGTATCCGTAAGCGGTAAGGATCAGATGAAGGCAGGGGATTTCCAGAAATTCATTTCCGGCTTCCAGATCCTGAACCCGGACCTGGTGATTTGCAATATGGACCCGAAGGTGAGCCTGAACATGGAAATCATCATCGAAAAGGGACGCGGATATGTTCCCGCAGAGGAAAACAAAAAGGCCAATGCCCCCCTGGGGACGATTGCGGTAGATTCCATCTTCACCCCGGTACGGAACGTGAAGTACAGTATTGAGAACTACCGGGTCGAGCAGAAGACCGATTATGAGAAGTTGGTCTTCGAGGTCTCTACCGATGGTTCTATCCACCCGAAGCAGGCCCTTACGGAGGCGGCCAAAGTGCTGATCCACCATTTTATGCTTTTTTCCGACGAGCGCATCACCCTGGAGGCCGATGAGATCGCACAGACCGAAACCTACGATGAGGAGTCCCTGCACATGCGCCAGTTGCTCAAAACCAAGCTGGTGGACATGGACCTCTCCGTCAGGGCGCTGAATTGCCTGAAAGCGGCGGAGGTGGACACCCTGGGTGACCTGGTGGCCTTCAATAAGAACGACCTGATGAAGTTCCGCAATTTCGGAAAGAAATCGCTCACGGAGCTCGAAGAGCTGGTCATCAACAAAGGCCTGAGCTTTGGAATGGATTTGTCAAAGTATAAACTGGATAAAGACTAAGCAGGGCAGGAGTTTTTAAGCCCGGCGAAACTACACTTAAGAGATGAGACACGGAAAGAAAGTCAACCACCTGGGAAGGAAGGCAGCGCACAGAAGGTCAATGATGGCCAACATGGCCTGTTCGCTCATAGAACACAAGAGGATCAACACCACACTGGCCAAGGCGAAAGCTTTGAAGCAGTTTGTGGAGCCCCTGCTTACCCGGTCGAAGGCGGAGAATAACCAAACTGCAGAGAAAGGGACCCATAACCGCAGGATTGCCTTCAGCAACCTCAGGAGCAAGGAAGCGGTTACGGAACTCTTCAGCACAGTGGCTGAAAAGATCGGGGACAGGCCGGGAGGCTATACCCGGATCATCAAGCTGGGGAACCGTTTGGGTGACAACGCCGAAATGGCCATGATTGAGCTGGTAGACTTCAATGAAATCTACAATGCCGGCAAAGCGAAGAAAAAGACCACCCGGAGGAGCCGCCGTTCCAAGGGGAAATCAGAGGAGGCGGCCCCGGAGGCCCCTGTGAAAGAGGCCAAAGCGGCGCCGGAGGAAACCGTGGAGGCAGCTCCGGAAGCTGAGGCCACTCCTGAGGCAGAAGCCGCGGTTGAAGAGGCCCAGGCTGAAGCTGCACCGCAGGATTCCGAAGATGAAGTAAAAAAGGATGATGCGGAAGCCTGAAACGCGCGTTTTCAAAAGTTATAAACAAGAAAAGGATGGTCCGGAAAGGCTATCCTTTTTTTTATGTTATTTTGTTTTACCGTAAAACCAACAGGGAAGTAGCATTATGAAGTATCAGGCTAAGCGAAAAGCATTGATTTTACTGGCAGACGGGACTATTTTTTACGGGAAATCCGTGGGGAATGCAGAAGGTACCGCCTTCGGTGAAGTCTGCTTCAATACCGGGATGACCGGATACCAGGAGATTTTTACCGACCCCTCGTACTACGGCCAGCTGATGGTGACCACCAATGCCCATATCGGGAATTACGGCACCAAAAAGGACGAGTCGGAATCGGATGGGGTAAAGATCGCCGGGCTCATTTGCAAGAACTTCAGTTATACCTATAGCCGGCCCGATGCCGATGCCAGCCTTCGGGAATTCCTGGAGGCCCATAACCTGTTCGCCATTTCCGATGTGGACACCCGCGCCCTGGTCAGCTATATCCGCGACAACGGCGCCATGAATGCCGTAATTTCCACCCGGGTCGATGAAATTGATGCCCTGAAGGAAGCGTTGAGCGAAGTTCCCGGTATGGAAGGCCTGGAGCTGGCGTCACGGGTTTCCACCCGCGACCCTTATTTTGTGGGGGACCCGGATGCCCCCATCCGGATTGCCGCCCTCGATATCGGGATCAAGCAGAACATCCTTCGGAACCTGGCCAAACGGGGCGGGTATGTGCAGGTTTTTCCCCATGACACCCCTTTCGAAACCATGGAGGCTTGGGAGCCCGACGGGTATTTCATCTCCAATGGCCCGGGGGACCCCGAGCCGTTGAAGGCACCCGTGGCCGCAGCCCGAAAGATCATTGAATCGGGGAAACCCCTTTTCGGCATTTGCCTGGGCCACCAGGTGATTGCCCTGGCCAATGGCGTAAGCACCTATAAAATGCACCACGGCCACCGGGGGATCAACCACCCGGTCATGAACCTCCTGACGGGCAAAGGGGAAATCACCTCACAGAACCACGGGTTTGCCATTAACCGCGAAGAGACGGAGGCCCACCCTGAACTCGAAATCACCCACGTGCACCTGAATGACCAGACGGTAGCCGGGATCCGCATGAAAAACAAAAAGGTTTTTTCGGTACAGTACCACCCGGAAGCCAGTCCCGGGCCACACGATGCCGAATACCTGTTTGACCAGTTTTTTCAGCAGATCAGGGAAACCGTTACCCCGGGTGCCGTAAGCTGAAACCAGCCCCTAGGGGGCAAAAAAACAATTCACTAACACGAAATTGACCATTATGAGTACGATACTTGATGTACATGCCCGACAAATTTTTGATTCCAGGGGAAACCCCACCATAGAGGTGGACGTGCTTACGGAGAACGGGGTGCTGGGAAGGGCTGCAGTGCCTTCCGGGGCTTCCACCGGGGAGCATGAGGCCGTGGAACTCCGGGACGGCGGCAGTGATTATCTCGGCAAGGGCGTCTTGCAGGCGGTAAAAAATGTAAACACGGTTATCGCCGAAGCCATAAGGGGGATGCTGGTATTTGAGCAAAACAGGATTGACCAGGCGATGATCGACCTTGACGGGACCCCGAACAAATCCAACCTGGGGGCCAATGCCATTTTGGGGGTATCCCTGGCGGTGGCCAGGGCAGCTGCTGATGAAATGGGCCTGTCCCTGTTCCGGTATGTGGGTGGGGTGAGTGCCAATACCCTGCCCGTTCCGATGATGAACATTATCAACGGGGGGTCGCATTCCGATGCCCCCATAGCGTTCCAGGAATTCATGATCATGCCGGTTAAGGCCAAAAGTTTTACCCAGGCCCTGAAAATGGGGACGGAAATCTTCCACCACCTGAAGAAAGTATTGCACCAAAGGGGGCTGAGCACAGCCGTTGGCGATGAAGGGGGGTTTGCCCCGGTACTCGAGGGTACCGAGGATGCCCTGGAGACCATTGCCAAAGCGGTGGAACAGGCCGGCTACAAAATGGGAGAGGAGATCATGATCGCCCTGGATTGCGCTGCCGCGGAATTCTACGTCGACGGGAAATACGATTACACCAAATTTGAGGGCAGTAAGGGGGCCGTCAGGACCTCCGCCGAGCAGGCCGACTACCTGGCGGAGCTCTGCGCCAAGTACCCGATTATTTCCATTGAGGACGGCATGGACGAAAACGACTGGGAAGGCTGGAAGTTGCTGACCCAAAAAGTTGGGGACCGCGTGCAGCTGGTGGGTGACGACCTTTTTGTAACCAACGTGGAGCGCCTTTCCAGGGGGATCCGGGAGGGGATTGCCAATTCTATCCTGATCAAGGTAAACCAGATCGGCACCCTTACGGAAACCATTGCTGCCGTCAATATGGCCAAGAATGCCGGCTATACCACCGTGATGTCGCACCGGTCGGGGGAAACGGAAGACAATACCATTGCCGACCTGGCAGTGGCCCTGAACACCGGGCAGATCAAAACGGGCTCTGCCTCGCGCAGCGACCGGATGGCCAAGTACAACCAATTGCTCCGCATCGAGGAGGAACTGGGTTCTGTGGCTTTTTTCCCGGGGACAGGGGCCTTTAAAGTCAGTCGTTAATTTATTTATTTTTTAACGGCAAAAAGGCCCTGGTTCCAGGGTCTTTTTTTATTTTTCCCAACCCCTGGGCGATGTGGGGCATGGAGCAAATACTATGGAAAAAGGCAAGAGGTTTTTATTTGTGGCGGCAGAGAACGATGCCCTTCCGGAATGCAAGGCCGGGGGTATGGGCGACGTGGTGCGGGATGTGCCCAGGGAGATCGCGGCAAGGGGCGATAGCGCCCTGGTGGTGGTCCCCTCTTACGGGCGGCTGCACCAGGGGGGCAGGCTGGTGGCCACCCTGACGTTTTCCCTCAGGGGGTTGCCTTACCAGGCCGGGCTTTATGAGGTGGCCCCAAAAAGGGAGGTCGAGGGGGTTTCGCACTTTGTGATCCACCACCCGGAAATCACGGGTGGGGAGATTGCCCATATGTACCACCACGATCCCGAAGAGCCCTTCTATACGGATACCATCAAATTCACCATCTTCTGCACCGCTGTGGCCTCAGCGCTACAGCAGGGGTATTTTGGGGCCATCCAGATCATGCACCTGCACGACTGGCACAGCAGCCTGCTGCTTTTCCTCAGGGCGTTCCACCCCGAATTTACGGCGCTTAAAAAAATACGGATGGTATACAGTATCCATAACCTGGCCATTCAGGGGATCAGGCCGTTTTCGGGCAATTATTCTTCCCTGGAAACCTGGTTTCCAGGCCTGCCCTATGATCTGGCCGCATTGCAGGACCCCCGCTATCCCGATTGCATGAACCTTATGGCCCTGGGCATTCGGCTTTCGGATGCCGTCCATACCGTATCGCCCAGTTACAAGGAAGACATTGTGAAACCCAGCCGGCCGCCTGAATTCATAGGGGGCGAAGGCCTGGAGGCCGACCTGGTGCGCGCAAAAAAGGAGAAGCGGCTTTTCGGGATTCTGAACGGCTGCAATTACAAAAATATCCGGACTGCCGAGAGGGGAACCCTCTTCCCCAACACGGTCAGGGCCATTTTCCGGTGGCTGCAGATGGAGGATAAAAAATACAAGGCAGATTTCCTGGCCCATACCGGGGAAAAGGTGATCGGCCTGATGAACACCCCCCCCAAAATGGTCTGTTCGAGCGTCGCCCGCCTGACGGAACAGAAATACTACTTTTTCAGGCGCTCGCCCGAATCCCTGGAATATATCCTGGAAAAGCTGGACCGCCTGGGGGGGATTTACATGTTGTTGGGCACCGGGGCCCCGGAATACGAGGATTTTTTCAGAAAATTCAGCTACCGCTACCCGAATTTTATATTCACCAATGCCCAGGATGAGGACCTGATCGATTCCATGTACCTGGAAACCGACCTGTACCTCATGCCGAGCCTGTTCGAGCCCTGCGGGATCAGCCAGATGCTCGCCATGCGCAATGGGAACCTTTGCCTTGCACACGCCACGGGGGGACTCAAGGATACCATCCGGCACGGGGAAACGGGGTTCCTGTTTGGCGGGGCCACCTACGGGGAGAAAATCGAGAACCTCCTGCTCGTTTTTGACCAGGCGGTTTCCCTGTTTTTTGAGGATGAGGCAGCCTGGCAAAGCATGAAGGCCCTGGCCCGCAAAGAGCGGTTTACCTGGAAGAAATCCGTGGACGCCTACTACCGACACTTATATGCTTCCCGCGTGCCGGCCTGAGCGGCTTTTCAAGATTGTTAAGAAAGGTATAAATGCCCCCGCCGAATTGTTAAGATGGGGGCTTTTTCCTATTTTTACGAGACGTACAAACCCATAAGATTTTCAGCAAACATGTCGGATACAGCAAGCTTGACCTATAGAGGAAATACCTATGAACTCCCGGTAGTGGAAGGGACGGAAAATGAACAGGCCATCGATATCAAGGCCCTGAGGTCGGCCACGGGACTGATTACCATCGACCCGGGCTTTAAGAATACCGGTTCCTGCGAAAGCGCCATCACGTTCCTCGATGGGGAAAAAGGAATCCTCCGGTATCGGGGCTATGCCATCGAGGAGCTTGCGGAAAAGGCTGATTTCCTCGAGGTCGCTTACCTGCTGATTTTCGGCGAACTCCCGAACGCCCAGCAACTGGAAAAATTCCATTCCGATATTAAAGCCGAGTCCCACGTGGATGAGGAAATGAAAAAGATCCTGGACGGCTTCCCCAAGTCGGCCCACCCGATGGGCGTGCTTTCGTCCCTGACCAGCGCCCTGATTGCCTTTAACCCGTCGTCCGTGAATGTGAGTTCAGAACAGGCCATGTACCACGCAATCGTGCGCCTGCTCGCCAAGTTCCCTGTGCTGGTGGCCTGGACCCTGCGCAAAAAAATGGGCCTCCCGCTCGACTATGGCGACGATTCCCTGGGGTATGTGGAAAATATCCACAAGATGATGTTCAAGAAGCCGAACCGGGAGTATGCGAAGAACCCCGTGGCCATAGAGGCATTGGACAAGCTCCTGATCCTCCACGCGGACCACGAACAGAACTGTTCCACTTCCACGGTACGGATGGTGGGCTCTTCCCATGCCGGGTTGTTTGCCTCCATTTCTGCCGGGATTTCAGCCTTGTGGGGCCCCCTGCACGGAGGGGCCAATATGGCGGTACTGGAAATGCTCGAGGCCATTTCGGCCGACGGGGGCGATACCAAAAAATACATGGCAAAAGCCAAGGATAAAGACGACCCCTTCCGGTTGATGGGCTTTGGCCACAGGGTATATAAAAATTTTGACCCCAGGGCGAAGATCATCAAAAGGGCTGCAGACGAAGTGCTTTCCAGCCTTGGGGTGGAAGACCCCATCCTGGATGTGGCCAGGGGCCTGGAACGGGAAGCCCTCGAAGACCCCTATTTCGTGGAGCGGAAACTCTACCCCAACGTGGATTTCTACTCCGGGATCATTTACCGCGCCCTCGGGATCCCGGTGGATATGTTTACCGTGATGTTTGCCCTGGGCCGCCTCCCCGGGTGGATCGCCCAGTATCGCGAAATGCGACTGAATGGGGAGCCCATTGGCCGGCCCCGCCAGGTTTATGTGGGAGCGAACCACAGGCCCTTCAAAACCGTCGGCGAGCGCTAGCACCGGGTATGGTTACCCTATAAAAGGATTCCCGGAAGGGGGTCCTTTTTTGTATATTGCCTAAGCCAATTCTGGGTTTTTATGCTCGAATTACGAATCACCGATGAAACGTCGCCCCTTAAGGCGGTAGTGCTGGGTACGGCTGAGAGCTGCGGGCCCGTGCCGCTTCCCGAAGAAGCCTACGATCCGAAATCTTTGGAACATATCCTGGCAGGCACCTACCCCAGGGAAGCCGATATGGTTGCCGAAATGGAAGCCTTCGCGGGGGTACTTAAAAAGTACGGGGTGAAGGTATTTCGCCCCGAGGTTATTAAGGATTGCAACCAGATTTTTTCCAGGGACATCGCCTTTGTGATCGATGACAAACTGGTAAAGGCCAACATCCTGCCCGACCGGGAAAAAGAGTTCGACGCCATCCTGCACGTGCTCGACCAGATTGATCAGGAGCAGGTACTGGTCCCCCCGCCCGAGGTGCATGTGGAAGGGGGTGACGTAATGCCCTGGAACGAATACCTGTTTGTGGGGACCTATACCGGGGCCGATTACGCCCGGTTTATCACCGCCCGCACGAACCAGGCAGCCGTGGATTACCTCAAGGGGCAATTCCCGCATAAAAAGGTTAAATCCTTTGAGCTGAGAAAATCCAACACGAATGCCCGGGAGAATGCCCTCCACCTCGACTGCTGCTTTCAGCCCGTGGGAAAAAACATGGCCATCCTGCACAGGAACGGGTTCCTGGTGGAGGAGGAGTACCAGTGGCTCGTGGATTTTTTCGGACGGGACAACATCTTTGAGATCGACCGGGAGGAGATGTACGAGATGTTCAGCAACGTCTTTTCGATTTCCCCGGAGGTGGTGGTCTCCGAACGCTCCTTCACCCGCCTGAATCGTTGGTTGCGGGAACGCGGACTTACCGTGGAGGAAGTTCCCTATGCCGAAATCGGCAAGCAGGAAGGCCTGCTGCGGTGCAGTACCCTGCCGCTTTTGCGAGGGTAAAAGGGCTCTGGGCAACCGTTTCCGGACGGCCTGAAGGCATCCCATCGACACCAAAAAAGGAAGGTGGAATTCCCGCAAACTTCCTCGCGGAATTCGCTACATTTGCTCAGATTTTAACCGGTTTTCATGCAAATCACCAACACCCTTTTGATGGTCCGTCCGGTGCAGTTCCGGATGAACGAGCAGACGGCAGTCAACAACTTTTTTCAGGAAGACCTCGACTTGCGCAATTCCGAAATCAACCGGAAGGCCCAGGAGGAATTTGACGCCTTCGTGGAGGTGCTTCGCGGGGCAGGGGTGGAGGTCATCGTAGTGGAGGACCGGTTGGAGACGGACACCCCGGACTCCATTTTCCCCAACAACTGGGTTTCGTTCCACGAAGACGGCACCGTGGTGCTCTACCCCATGTATGCGGAGAACCGCAGGAAGGAGCGCCGCGAGGATATCCTGGATTTACTTGAGGAAAAGGGTTTTGTCATCCGTCATGTGATGGATTATACCGCGGCGGAGCGGGAAGGGGTCTTCCTGGAAGGCACCGGCAGCATCCTGATGGACCGAATCCACCAAAAGGCCTATTGCGCCCTTTCCGACCGGGCCGATGAAGGCCTCTTTATTGAATTTTGTGAAGACTTCGAGGTGACCCCGGTTATCTTTACTGCCTACCAGTCTGTAGACGGAAAGCGCCTGCCGATTTACCATACCAATGTGATGATGTGTATTGCGGAGACCTTTGCGGTGATTTGCCTCGACAGTATTGACGACCGGAAGGAACGAAAAAACGTGCTGGACCACCTTCGGGCCGATGGCCGGGAAGTCATTGAGATCTCGGAGGCGCAAATGCATTCCTTTGCCGGCAACATGCTTCAGGTCCTGGGAAGGGCCGGGGAGCGGTTGCTGGTGATGAGCGCGGCGGCACACGCATCGCTCACCCCCGGGCAGGTCAGCCGTATTGAAAAGACTTCGCGCATTGTCTCCAGCCCCCTCGATACCATTGAGGCCTGCGGGGGCGGCAGTGCCCGCTGTATGATGGCGGAGGTGTTCCTGCCAAGGGCCTGACCCGCGGCCCATTCGCCAAAAAAGCACAGGGTCTGTTAAACCCCTTGCCGTTTTGAAACATACGTTTTTACTGCCCTGCACTTGCAATCCTGCGGATCATCCCTTCAAAGATGAAGTAATGGAACGGCAGCACACTATACCAGTAGAGGCGCCCGGCGAGGCCCCGGGGGCGGAAGGTTGCCTGCTGGTGGAGGATGTTGTCGTGGTCGAGGCGGAATTCGAGCCAGGCTTCCCCGGGGAGGCGCATTTCAGCAAACAGCAACAGGCGTCCTTTTTTCCGGTCTGCCAGCAGGACCCTCCAGAAATCGAGGGAATCCCCCGTATAGATCTTGTCGGGGTGGGTCCGGCCCCGCCTCAGGCCCACACCCCCGGCCAGTTTATCCATCACCCCCCTGATGCGCCACAGCCAGTTCCCGTAATACCAGCCTTTTTCCCCCCCGATGCTCCAGATCCGGTCGAGTACGGCTTCCCGGTCGGTGACCCGTACCTGTTTCCGGTCGGTCAGTACCCCGTATTTGGGCACCTGGATGTGCCGTTCCAGGCTCTCGTCAAAGCGGCCACTGACCATACTGTCTTTCCAGCTGCTCACCACCAGGTTTTGTTCGATTTTCTTGAAGGCCATATCGATGGCCTCTTCATAGGTATGGGTCCGGATGCCGAGCAGCTCCTGCAGGCGGTTGTCGCGGGCCACCACCTCCATTTTCATGCTGTCAACCAGGTTGATAGCCAGTTTATAGGAGGTTGAGGTCACGAAGTACAGCCAGTAAGAAGACAGTTTGGGGGTCATAACCGGCACCGTAAAAATCCAGTTCCGGAAACCCCGCACCTTTGCGTACCCTTTCAGCATGTCCTTGTAAGTGAGCACATCTGGCCCGCCGATGTCGAAGGACTGGTTATAGGTGTCTTCCCTTCCCAGGACCCCGGTCAGGAATGCGATCACATCGCGGACGGCAATGGGCTGGGTTTTGGTGAGCACCCATTTGGGGGTAATCATCACGGGCAGCTTTTCGCACAGGTCTCGGATGATTTCAAAGGAGGAACTCCCTGAGCCCACAATAATCCCGGCCCGGAGCACGGTAAGGGCAAAGGGCCCCTGATAGAGGATGTCCTCCACGTTTTTTCGGGAACTCAGGTGCCTCGACAGCTCCTTATCGTTCACGATGCCGCTCAGGTAGATGACCTGCCGGGGCCTTGCCTGTTCCATGTAGGCGTTGAAGTGGCGGGCGGCCACGGCCTCCCGTACGTCAAAATCGGTGGTGGAGGAACTCATGGAATGGATCAGGAAGTAGGCAACGTCAAAATCGCTTTCGAAAACCCCGGGTCGCGGTTCTTCCAGGAAATCGACTTCCACCACATCGATCTGTTTCCGGGTTTCCGGGTCTATGGACAGCCGTTTTTCATCGCGTACGGCACAGACCAGGTGGTGCCCTTCTTGCAGGAGTTGGGGCAACAGGCGCATGCCGATATAGCCATTGGCCCCGGTAAGCAGGATTTTCAGGGGTTTGCCTTGTGGTTTTTGGGTGTTCATCGGTCTTTAGGGATCAGGAACTGGCAGGGTGGTCGGGCATACGGTCCGCCCGGTGGCCCAACAATTTCACAAAGAATTTTTGGATGGCTTTGGTGTCGGACCTGACTTTGACGAAATGGTGGTCCACGTAAACCGCGTAGGTCGCCAGGTCGCCCTTGTAAAGGGTGAGCTTGTAATAGGGGATGACCAGGGCAAAGGTTTCCAGCAGGGAACGGAACCTCAAGATGATCCCCCCGGGACGCAGTTCGATATTGCAGCTATCGAGGTTGTTGTCGAGCAACAGCAGGTTGCGGATTTCCACGCTGGCCCCGGTGATAAAGAGTTTGGGGGAACCAATCCCCTTCATGGCCCAACGCTCCTTTAAGGTAAAGGGCTTGCCCACCAGGTGGTCTATTTTCCGGGTCACCTCGGGGTTGTTGTAGGATACGTTAACCAGCATGGCCCGTTAGTTGGGTTGGAACAAAAATCCGGCACGGGAACCCGCGCCCAGGCAGGGGGAGGAGCATAGCTTTTCTTGTAAAGGTAGCTATTTCGCCCCAAACCCTGAAACCCCTTCCGCCCCGGGCGGAATACGCCTTAATTTTAGTATTTTTGCCCCTTCAAACCCCAACACTATGCAACTCGAATCCCTCATCAGTGAAAAGGTAATCGAGGCGGTAACCCACCTGTACGGCTACACCCTGGAAGCGGTGGAACTCCAGCCAACCCGCAAGGAGTTTGAGGGCGATATTACGGTTGTGGTCTTCCCCATGCTCAAGGTGCTTCGGGGTAACCCGGAAGCCATTGGCAACGCCATTGGGGAGTATCTCGTGCGGGAAGTGGAAGAAGTTGTCGGCTACAACACCATCAAAGGCTTTCTGAACCTCGAGGTGAGCGATGCCCACTACCTGGCCTTTTTCAACCGGGCCCGCAGCGAGGCGCGATACGGGTTGAAACCCCCGGATTCAGCCGGGGCCATCATGGTCGAATACTCGTCCCCCAATACCAATAAGCCCCTCCACCTGGGGCATATCAGGAACATCCTCCTTGGCGATTCCGTTTCCGAAATCCTGAAGGCAGCGGGGCACAAGGTATACCGGACCCAGATCATCAACGACCGGGGAATCCATATCTGCAAGAGCATGCTGGCCTGGCAGCGTTATGGCAAAGGGGAAACCCCTGAGAGCAGCGGGTTGAAGGGCGATAAGCTGGTCGGGAATTATTATGTGGCCTTTGACCGTGCCTACAAGGATGAAGTGCTGGACCTGGTGTCAAAGGGGATGCCCGAAGAACAGGCCGCGAAAGAAGCCCCCAGCCTGAAGGAAGCACAGGAGCTTTTGAGGCGTTGGGAGGCCGGGGATGCCGAAGTGGTCGCCCTTTGGGAGCTGATGAATGGGTGGGTCTACGAGGGTTTTGAAGGCACTTACCGGAGTCTTGGGGTGGCCTTTGACCGGTTGTATTATGAAAGCGATACTTACCTGCTCGGGAAGGACGTGGTGGCCGAAGGCCTGGAGAAGGGGGTGTTTTACCGGAAGGACGATGGCAGCGTGTGGATTGACCTGACCGATGAGGGCCTGGATGAAAAGATTGTGCTGCGCGCCGACGGGACAGCGGTCTACATGACCCAGGATATCGGGACGGCCATACAGCGCGTCTCGGATTACCCGGATATTACCGGGATGGTGTATACGGTGGGGAACGAGCAGGACTACCATTTCAAGGTCCTGTTCCTGATCCTGAAAAAACTCGGTTATGCCTGGGCAGAGAACCTCTACCACCTCAGTTACGGGATGGTGGACCTCCCGGGCGGCAAGATGAAGAGCCGGGAAGGCACCGTGGTGGATGCCGATGACCTGATCGCCGAAATGGACCAGACCGCAAAGGAACTTTCCATGGAACTCGGGAAGCTGGACGGCTTTACCGAGGCCGAAAAAAAATCGCTCTTCCACACCATCGGGATGGGCGCCCTGAAATACTACATCCTGAAAGTGGACCCACGCAAGCGGATGCTGTTCAACCCCGAGGAGTCGGTCGATTTCCAGGGGAATACCGGGCCTTTTATCCAGTATACCTATGCCCGGATCCGGTCTATCCTGCGGAAGGCGGATTTTGACTTCAGCGAGGACGTCGCCCCGGAAGCGCTCCCGGCCCTGCATGAAAAGGACAGGCAACTCCTGAAAGACCTGGAGCAGTTCCCCATCGTGGTGGAACAGGCGGCGGAGCAGTACAGCCCGGCCCTGGTGGCCAATTACGTCTACGACCTGGTGAAGGACTTCAATTCCCTCTACCAGCAGGTTTCCATCCTTGGGGAGCCCGACCCGGCCCTCCGCACCTTCCGGGTGCAACTGACGGCCATGGTGGGGGAGGTGGTCCGTTCTGCCACGGCCCTGCTTGGGATCGGGGTGCCGGAACGCATGTAAGCCAAAACCCCGGCAGGGACAAGGTTATTCCAGTCCGGCTTCGATCAGTCCCAAGATGGTTGTTATCTCCCGCCTGAGGGGGGTGTAATGGACCATTTCCATGTTTTTTGCATCCAGCATAAAGAGCAGGAAATTGTTTTCAAATTCCCGGGATTTAAGCAGGTCGAGATTGCTGTACAGGGGCTCGTCCGGGTTCAGGCGCAACTCCGGGTCGACCTGGCTATACACCGCAATGGTCCTTATGCTGCCTTCCGGTCCGCGCAACAGGTCCGTGGTGTGTTGCCGCTGGAGGCGGAGATTTTCTTCCTGCCGGCGAACGCTCTCCAGAAAGGATTCCCAGGAGGTCAGGTGTCGCCGGAGCATTGGGTTGGTGAGGGTTTCCAGGCGGCCTGAATTGATGAGCTCCTTGAGGAGGGAGTTGTTGGGGTTGTAGACGATTTCGTAAGTGAGGGCCCCGATAAGCATTTTGCAGAGGACCGCCTCCTCCCCAATGGAGGCCCCGGGAATCCGCTGCAGGAGGTCTTCAGCGGTTTGGTAGGATTTCCGGTTAACCGCCATGAGGGTATCGAGCTTGCTCAGGCTTGCCTGAAACTCCTCTTTCAGCCCGGAGAGGTAAAACTGTTCCCGCTTCACTTCCTGACGCTCCTGGTTCCAGGTATCGATCCAGAGGGCTGCCAGGATCCCCAAAACGATCAGCGCGACCTCGCCAATAGCGTATAGGGCGTATTTTCCAATCGAGTTGTTCTCAATCAGGTTCCTCCTCAGGTTTCGCATCAGGCTGAACATATCCTTCCTGTTTTGTCCATTTCCACGGTTTTTTAACCGCACCTGTTATGCGGGGTGTATCCGTAAAAGTACCTTTTTTCAGGGGTATTCCCAAAAACCGGCCCCCCGGGCCGCCGGGCCATTAAAAAAGAAAAGGCCCCCCATCCGGGGAGGCCCTTCCTCAACCATCAAAAAATAAGGTTAACCCTTTTTAATCGTTGGACGCCTGTACGGCGAGGTTGTAGATTACCAACCCGAATCCGATCTTGTTCACGGCATCGCCGATGTTATAGATCACATCCATGTTGAGGCCGGTAAACCATCCTTCATACCACCCCGGGGTGCCCGCCATGTAGCCGATGGGGTAGATGGCCCAGCCCACCAGTACGAACCAGCAAAGGGTTTTGTGGGCTTTCAGCACGGCTCCCCCGGCCGATTGGGCGAGTTTTTTCGCCTCCCCGAACCAGATGATGTACACGATGGCGAAATAGGCCAAACCGGAGATCAACCCCCAGAGCCAGGCCTGGTCGCGTTGTACGGCTTCCCCGAAATACCCGGTGACCAGCATGATCACTGAGAGCAGGATCAGGTTCCACATCAGGGATTTTTTCGCCCCGGCCACGCGCAGGATCAGGAAGAACTCCACGCACATCAGGGGTACGGTCAGCACCCAGTCCACATAGCGGAAGAAGGTCGGAGACTCCATGTTGGCCGCCCAGTAATCGCGCATGTACCAGTAGTGTACCGCTGCGATAAAGGTGATCAGCCCGGAAACCAGGATGGAAACGCGCCATTTCTTGTCGAACTGGTTCATCGACAGGAAGAAGAAGGCAGCGGCTGCCATCATGGCCATGCACCCTACAAAGAAGGTGAAACCTACATAATCGTCTGTAGCCATTCGGGCTACCCACGAGAAATTAGTAATTAAACTTTCCATAACAATTAGTTTATTTAGTTTTGTTTAAGTAAATTTAAAAAATATTAAACACTAATGTTTAAATAAAATCATAAAATTTTAAACAAAATGAACTCAAAAGGGTGGGAAATTCTGGATTTGAAAAATGCCATGCTGGTCTCCACCTTTTTTTTCCTTTGGCTGGCGGTTTATTTTTCGGATCGCGTGGAAGAAACCCTGGGCTTTTTGCTCATTTTCAGCTTCGGGATCCTGCACGGTTCCAATGACCTGGAACTCCTGAAGCAAAAGGCCTCCTTCGGAGGGGGTAGCCGATCGCATTTGAGCCTGTTGGTTGCCTATATCGGCTTCGTGCTTACCATGGCGTTGTTGTTTTCCTGGATCCCCCTGGCCACTTTAGCCCTTTTTGTCCTGATCAGCGCTTACCATTTTGGGGAACAGCACTGGGTCCGGCGTATTGGTATCAATAGTTTTCTTCAGAAGGGCATCTACCTGAGCTATGGCTTACTCGTACTTTCCCTGCTTTTCCAGGCCCATCCGCAGGAAGTGGTGGAAATCATCCGACAGATTAGCGGGACGGAAATCCCGGCCGGGTATTTCGGCTGGAGCAGCCTGTTTTTTTTACTGGTCTTCCTGGCTTTAGCCTTATGGAATTTCTATTGGACCCAGGCCTACCAATACCTGCTTTATGAGGTTTTCCTGCTCGGGGTATTCTTTGTGGTGTTCCATACCGCCTCGCTGCTATGGGCCTTCGCCATTTATTTCGTGGTCTGGCACTCCATTCCTTCCCTGGCGGACCAGATCCGGATTCTGTACGGGCAATTCTCCCTCCACAACGGTAAGAAATACGTAAAGGCTTCGCTGGTATACTGGCTGGGGGCCCTGGCTACCCTGGGCCTGGCCTTCCTGTATTTCGGTAATGGGGATTACGGGCTGCTACCCCTGTTTTTCTCTTTCCTCGCGGCAATCACCTTCCCGCATGTCCTGGTTATTGCCCGGCTCTATAAGGGCTAAAAGGCCAGTCGGAAGCTCGCGTTGGGCGTGAGTCCCAGGGAGCGACTCTCCACTTTTTCCACTTCCTCCAGTTCGTTCAGGCGGAAATACGTATTCAGCAGGTTCCGGCGGCCAGTGAGGTTCAGCACGGATGCCCCCAGGGTGGCCCTGACCGTTTCGGACAGGCGGAAGCCATAGGTCACTGAGGCATCTGCCCTCAGGTAGTCGGGCAGGCGGCTGCTATTGGGCGGGAGGAAATTGATGCGGCTCGGGAAAACCGAAGTATCCACGTCATCCGGGGCGGGCCTCGGGGCGGTAAAGGGCCTGCCGGTGCGGTAATTCAGGCCAACGCCCACCTTGAGGCGGTCACGCGTGTAATTGACCCCCAGGGTAAGGGTATGGCGGATATCCAGGTTATTGGGGAAGGTTGGGGGCTGCAGGGCCTCAAAGGTATATTCATTGTCGTTGAAGGCGTAACTGAGCCAGCTGCTCCAGTCCGGGGTCTTATAGTTTACCAGGGCCTCTAATCCGTGGATGCGGTAGCTTCCCAGTTCCCCGTTGAACTGGTCCTGGTTCTGGAACCCCTGGGTGTCGGTGCTGATCCCGTCCACTTCTTTTGTAAACCCTTCGAGGCTGGCGAGCCAACGGCCCCGGTCATAATACAGGCCCAGGGAGGCCTGCCGGCTGGTGGCTACCGGCAGGGACTCCCCGTCGGCTAAAATCCAGCGCCTTTTTTCAATTCCCAGAAAATTCTGTTCAAGGTCCACGATCTGGTGGGTAGCCTGGTTTTTGAATTCCCCCAGGGCCACCAGCGTCAGGTGGTCGGTAAGCCCGTACTGCACGCTGAGTCGGGGCTCCACGATCAAATCGCTGAAATCTTCCGGGTTCCGGAGGTAATTGCCGCGAACCCCGCCCGTGGCGGTCAACCGTTTCCCCGGGCCGCGATAGGTCCATTCCGAGAACAGGGCGTGGGTGTACAACAAGTTCTTTACCCGGCTTCGGAAGGGCGGTTGGTTCACTTCTGTGGTATTGGTCACCCCGGTTTCCAGGAACTGGTACCCCGCCTGCCAGGTGAGCAGGTCGCTAAACCGGTAGGTCAGGTGTGCCTTCAGGGCATTTTCGCTTACCTGGTTGAGTTGGAAGAGTTCCTGCCCGCTGCTGCCCGTGCGGATCCTGGCATCGAGTTCATACTCCGTATGGTAGGCGAGCAACTCTGTGGACATGGCTTCATTCCACTGGCTTTTGAGCCTCGCCCCCAGCGCGAGGTTGGTTTGGTCGAGGAGGCTTTGGTTCTGGCTGTCGTCCGCAGCCAGCGTTTCTGCATAGGAAAGGTCGTTGTCGATATAGAGGAAATTCAGGCGTACCTGGTGCCGGTCGTCCAGGTCATAGAGGAATTTCCCGCTGAAATCATAAAAATAGAAGGTTTCGTCCCGCTCCGAAATCCGCTCCGAGCCGTTGTCGGCGGCCAGTGCGATTTGTGTGTCCTGGAACGCCCGGTCCGAAAACTGCGTATAGGTAGGGGTATTCAGGACGTCAGTAACCGACCGGCGGGCCGAAAACTGGAAGGCCATTCGGTCCGAAAGGGGCAGGTGCGCATAAGCATCCCCGCTGATCAGGTTGAAGCCCGCTCCCCCAAAATAGGTGCGTTCCACCTGGTCATGGGTATGCATGCTGATGATCCCGCTCAGGCCATCGCCATACCGGGCCGGGGAGCCATTTTTAATCAGGTCGACGCGATCGGTGAGGTAGGGGTTGAAGGCGGAAATCAGGCCGAAGAAATGCCCCGACTGGTACATTTTCACCCCATCCCAGAGCAGGAGGTTCTGGTCGTTGGTCCCCCCGCGGATGTTGATGTCCGATACGGTTTCGTCTATGCTTTTGATCCCGGGGAGGGCCTGGATGATCTGTAGCACATCCGGTTCGGTCAACCCGGGCAGGAGGCCGAATTCCCGGGGGTCCATGCTGATGTTCCCGTCGGGTTCCCTCGCAATCCCGGTGGTGAGGAACTTGTACACCACCACCTCCTGGAGTTCTTCGTACCCGACGGAAAGTGACACTTCCGCGCAGGGCAGTTGGCGGGCCAAATCCTGCGCTTTTATATAGAGCGGGCGAAACCCAAGGTATTGGATCCTCAGGGTGGCTTCCCGGGGCACTTCCAGCAGGAATGCCCCCTGCGCATCACTGATGGTTGCCAGGGATTTCCCGGGCACCTCGATGGAGGCCCCTTCCAGGGGGTTTTTGAGGTTGTCCAGGATGCGGCCGCAAAGGGAGAGGAAGGCAGGGGCGGAAAGGCTGTAATAGCGGTCACTGAGTTTTTCGACCTGAAGCCCGGTCTGAAGCCGAATCGCTTCCAGAATCGGCTCCAGGGGTGCCTGAGGGTCCACACTCAGGGAAACACCCTCTATGTCGTGGTCTGCGTAAGAAAACTTGATCTGGTAGCGCGACTCCAACTGCGCTAGCAGGGCAATCAGCTCCGTGGTCCCCGGGCCCTGCCCTGCTACCTGCGCCAGGGCCCGGCCCTGCAGGCCAAACCAAAGGAGCAGGAATGTCAGGAAGGTACTACGGGGTGTCCTGGGCATAGAGAAGCACTTTGTCCCCTTCCACGGTATACCCGAGTTGCAGGGGTGCACTTATACTCTTTAACGCCAAATCCAAATTTGTGTTGCTGAAAGTGCCGGTAAACAATACGTTCGTATCCACGCCCCGGGTTTCCACCCTCATGTTGTGCTGTCGCTCCAGTTCTTCAAGGACAAAGGAAAGGGGAAGGCTGCGAAAAGAACTCTCCTCGGCCATCCAGGAAGGCTGTGTATCCCCCTGAACATCAAAGGTTCGGGGAGAACCCCCGGCCACCTGGTACCCCTGTCCTGCTTCCAGTTCCATGGAGGTGCCCCGGTAATCGACCCGTACCCGGCCTTCGAAACAGGTTACCGAGAAGATATCCCCCCGCTGGAGCACGTTGAACTGGGTGCCCAGCACGGTTACCTCCCCTGCCCCGGTCTCCACGGTAAAGGTCTGTCCTTTCGCTACTTTGAAAAAAGCCTCTCCCTTCAGGCTCACCAGGCGGCGGTTTTCCCACGATTTACCGCGGTAAGATACCTCTGAACCCGCGTTGAGGATCACTTCGGAGGCGTCCGGTAGCACCACCTCAGAACGCTGGGCCAGTCCGGCCTGTACGGAAGTCTCCGGGGAATTCACGAAGAAATAAGTGATTCCCAGGAGGACGACAAGGGCGGCGGCAATTTTCCAGAGGTGGCGGTAGGCCCCCAGGGCCACTACTTTTCCACCGGAAGGCCTGCGCCCTTCTTTGGATTGTTCTAGGGCCTGTTCCACATCGAATTCAGGCCCTTGCAGGCGCGTGGAAACCTCGGCGATTTTCCGGTAGGTTTCGAACTCCGGGGACTCCCGAAATGCCTTTAGTTCCTCCTCCGAAAGGTCGCCATTAAGCCATTTTGCCAGGTAATGCTCTTTCATAGGGTTTACCTTAATTTACTCTTAAACAACCGGGCGGCTAAAAACCCTACCCCTTTCCCAAAGAATTCCGGGCACCGGGTCAGAAAAGCCCGGAAATGGTCCCTTCCCGGTCGATCGCAATCCGCTCCGAGGCGGGGCTGGATGGCAGGCCGGGCATCCTGAGGATGTTTCCGGCAATGGGGATGATAAACCCTGCCCCCGTGGCGATTTCAAGCTCCCGGATATGGATGTCGAAATTTTCGGGCCTGCCCAGTTTCTTCTCGTCATCGCTGAGGCTTTTCTGTGTTTTTGCCATGCAGATGGGCAGGTTTCCGTAGCCCAGGTCTACAAACCTTTTGAGCTGGCGGCTGGCCACGTTGGAAAGGATCACGTTTTCCGCCCCGTAAATCGTTCGGCAGATCTTTTCCATTTTTTGGCGCGGGGAATCTTCCAGCGCATAGGTGGGTTTGAAGGTCGCCGTACAGCCCTCCGCGGCCTCTGCCACTTTCAGGGCCAGCGCCTCGCAACCCTTACCGCCTTCGGCCCACCCGTTGCTGATGGCCACGGGGACCCCCAGGGCCTCGCAATGTTCCCGCAACAGGCGTTTTTCCGCCTCGGTATCCTTGTCGAAATTGTTGATGGCCACCACCACGGGAAGCCCAAAACTCTTCAGGCTCGACAGGTGGCGGTCCAGGTTGGGCAGGCCGGCTTTCAGGGCTGCCGTATCTTCCAGGGTGAGTTCGTTCAGCGCCTTTCCGCCGTGGTATTTCAGCGCCCTGATTGTGGCGACCAGCACAATGGCGCTGGGGGAAAGCCCGGCTGCCCGGCATTTGATGTTCAGAAACTTCTCCGCCCCCAGGTCGGCGCCGAAACCAGCTTCAGTGACCACATAGTCGGCGAGGCTAAGGCCCATTTTCGTGCCGAGGACCGTATTGGTCCCCTGGGCGATATTGGCAAAGGGCCCCCCGTGGATGATGGCCGGGTTCCCTTCCAGGGTCTGTACCAGGTTGGGTTTTATGGCGTCTTTCAGTAATACCGCCATGGCCCCTTCTGCTTTCAGGTCGCGCGCATAGACGGGTTTTCCTTCCCAGGTATCCCCGATGTAAATCCTCCCGCAGCGTTCCTGCAGGTCCTCAAGGTCCTGGCTCAGGCACAGGATGGCCATGATCTCGGAAGCCGCCGTGATATTGAACCCGGCTTCCCGGGGAACCCCTCCTGCTTTGCCCCCCAGGCCGCTGATGATCGTGCGCAGGGCCCGGTCATTCATGTCCATGCAGCGTTTCCAGAGGACCGTCCGGGGGTCAATGCCGAGGTTCCCCTGTTTGGCCTGGATGTTGTTGTCGATCAGGGCGGCCAGCAGGTTGTTGGCTTTTTCCACTGCGCTGAAATCGCCGGTAAAATGGAGGTTGATGTCCACCATGGGGATTACCTGGCTCCTCCCGCCCCCGGCAGCTCCTCCTTTTATCCCGAATACCGGCCCCAGGCTGGGTTCCCGGATGACCGTCATGGCCTTTTTTCCGATATGGTTAAGCCCGTCCCCAAGGCCGATGGAGACAGTGGTTTTTCCTTCCCCGGCCGGGGTAGGGGTAATGGCCGTCACCAGGATCAGCTTGCTCTGTGAAATCTTTTGGGGGTCGATCAGCGAGAGGGGAAGTTTGGCCTTATTATTCCCATAATACTCCAGCTGGTCTTCAGGAATCTTGAGGCCTGCTGCAAGGTCTCGGATAGGTTTGGGGGATACACTCAGGGAGATTTCCAGGTCGGTCATGGATTCGGAATATTTTACCGGGGAAGGTACTAAATTTCCCCAGAAATGCAGAGGGGGCATGGGGGGTTTCCCTATGATCTGCCCGTAGGGAGGGCTGGAAAGAAGGATAGGCTGATCCGGTATCGGCGGTAGGGGTGGGGGTCAGGCCAACTGCTGCAGGTGTTTTTCCATCTGGTTCCTGAAATGGGCGTACATCAGGAAATACAGGGGCATCCCCAGGAAGAGGAAAACCATCGGGTTCCCCTCCGTATGGGAGCGGTCAAGGCACCGGTAGAAATGTGCCTGGCTCACCAGGGAAAGGAAGACAAAGCCCAGCAACCCGGCAAAAGTACCGAGCAAGAGGGAAGAGATCGCCCAGTGGGGTTCCAGGGTGTAGGAGGCGAAGATCGCCAGTACAAAGAGGCCATAGGCCACGAAGGCGTGCCTGGAATGTTTCCTGAAACGCAGGTAGTGCTGCAGGGCGTCTTCGAAGGATCCCTGGCGGAGGTACCCGAGGCGCCTGAGGATGTGCTCGTCCAGCCCCCTTTTTTCAAGGATATCGCGGGCTTTATCCCTCGCCTGCTCAGAAAATCCCAGGATTTGGTACTTCCTGACCACTTCCAACAGTTGAGCATTGTCGAGGGCATGTAGGTTGGTATCCGCGGGCGGTTGCATGGGTTGGTTGGTTTTCCCTTGTTATTTGGTTTAGCTATAGGTGTCGAAGGAGGGTCAGCTCCGTCATGGGTTTCAGGGATCGCTCCCAATTGAGGGGTTAAATTACCCAAAGGCAGTGGCCGGATGCCGAAAAATCTGATCAATAGCAGATTTTTACGACCTAATGCCCTGATACGGCGCTATGGTGTCATTCGTCGGGGGAGGAGGGGGGGAGGTTCTCAAAAACCTTCTTAAGGTCCTCAAAACGTGATGGTTTGGGGGCATTGTAGTTGCGGTAACCCGAAGTGTTGTCAAGGAGCAGGTAGTGCGGGAACCCGCCCCTGACCGTTGAATCCGCTGCGCGTAATTCCTGCCACACCTTTGCCTCAAAATCCCGGTCCATCATATAGTGCCACCCTGTGAGGTCCAGTTCCCGGATGGCGTTTTTCCAGAGTTGTTCGGTATTGGGGTGGCGCGTCCGGTGGGAGAGGTACAGGAATTCCACGTTCCTTTCTTTTAAATATTCCTTTACCGGGGGGAGCTCCCTGATTTCCTTCAGGCAAAAGGGGCAGGTACTGAACCAGAGGTCTACATACACCACCTTGCCCCGGAAAGGTTCGGCCCGAAGCAGTGCGTCCAGGCTGGCATACTCCCCTTCCAGGAAGCGGATGCCTTCATTTCCCTCAAAAGAGGTGTCTTTATAATATTTGAGGGCGAAGGCCAGGCTGCCCAAAAGGACAATTCCCAATGCGATTCGCAAGAGTTTCTTATGTTTATCGGACATAGCCCGTAAAATAGGGTTTGGAATAAAGATACCGCTGGCATGGGGGTTTCGAAAAAATATTCGACCAGGGGGTTGCAGGGGTCGTTTTTAGAACTCCCTGCCCCTCAGGATGCCAAAAGCAGGGACCGGGGAAATGCCTCAGGGGCGGGGACAGATCAGATGCCATCGATCTGGTCCCGGAGCGATTTCAGGGCCAGGTGCATCCGCTTCTCGATGGCCTTCACGCTCACCCCTTCCATTTCAGCGATCTCGCTGTATTTTTTCCCGTCTATCCGGTTTAGCAGGAAAGTAGTGCGCTGGTTTTCAGGTAACCCGGCCAGGGCGTGCTCCAATTTATCCTTAAACTCCCGTTCCTCCAGCAGGAATTCGGGGTCCTGTCGGGTGGTATTCCCGGTTTCGGGCCGATGCTTCAACCGCACCTTTTCGGCCTTTATAACATTCAGGTAGAGGTTGTTGGCTACCGTATAGACAAAGGATTTGGCCTTTTCCGGGGTAACCCGGGCGCAATTCTCCCAAAGCTTCACGAAGGCCTCCTGAACGGCGTCCCTTGCCTTTTCTTCATTCCCAAACTTATAATAGATGTAGTTGAATACCGTTTTGGAATGGGTGCGGAACAGCTGGCTGTAAATTTGGTCGTCGCAGACGTTGTCCATGCGGAAAGGGATGATATGGGGACGGTTAAAGAGCCAAAGATATTTTAAAATTTTTTAGAAATCGGGTAGGGTAAAAAGGAATCAGGTTGTTTCAGGGGTATACCGTGATAAAAACCAAATTGTTATGAAAAAGTTTATCAACCTTAGTTTCAGTTCCCTGCTCCTTGCGGGGGCATTGTTTTTAGGCTCTTGCCAGGAGGAATTTGAAGACATCAATACCTCCGATGCGCAGGGCGAATCCATTCAGGCCACTTCGGCCACTGCCAAAAAAATGGAGAATACAGCTTCCAAAGACGGCTCCTTCGACAATATTGTGGATGGTGCCAGTTGTTTTGCCCTGAATTTTCCGTATACCGTAGAGGTAAATGGGCTGGAAATTATCATCGACTCCAAAGAGGACCTGCGCCTGATTGAAGAAATCTTCGATGAGTTCGACGACGATGACGATGACCTTCAGATCCGTTTCCCGATTACCATCACCTTTTCTGACTATTCCGAAGTCACCATTAACAGCAACGAGGAATTGGCGGAACTGGCCCGGCAATGTGTGGAAGGAGGAGATGATGACGACATTGAGTGCATCGATTTCGTGTATCCGATCACCCTGTTCAGTTTCGACGTGAACCAGCAGCAAACCGGCCGGGTAACGGTAAACAGCGACCGGGAACTGCGGCTTTTCTTTAAGGAACTGGACGATGATGATTTTGTGAGCATCGAATACCCGATTACCCTGAAACGCTTCGACGGAACGGAAATCCGCGTAAGCAGCAATGCCGAACTGGCCGCCGCCCTGGAAGCAGCTGAAGATGCCTGCGACGAGGATGACGATGATGACTATAACGACGATGATTTTGACGAGGACCGTTTGGAAAACCTGCTGACCGAGTGCCCGTGGGTGGTGCTTTCCGTAGAGCGGAATGCGATAGACCAGACAGCCCAGTATGAGGCCTACCTGATGACCTTTACCGAAGACGGAAAAGTGCGGGTGCGCGACCGGCAGGGCAATGTCGTGATCGGCGACTGGGACCTGGATTCCGATGACGGCTATGTGGAACTGGACCTGGAATTTGACACCCTGGTGGATTTCAGCCTCGAGTGGAAGGTCTATGAGATTGAAGAGGGCAAGATTAAGCTGTTCAGCGGGGACGGCGACCGGATCGTCATGAAGCTCAACTGCGAGGCAGGAACGGCCGATCCGAACACCTTGCGCGAAATCCTCGGGGAGTGTAACTGGATCATTGCGAAGGTGAAAAACCAGGGCGAGGAAATCCAGCGGTTGCTTGGCTTTGAATTCGATTTCATGGCTGAAGGCGTAGTCACCCTGAGCGATGCCAGCAGTACCATACAGGGATCCTGGGAAGTTGCGGTAGGCGCCCAGGGCGGACTGGTACTGGCCATTACCATGGGGGATGAACCCGGGGTGAGTTTCGAGTGGCCCCTGCGGGACCTGGCCCAAAACCGCCTCCGTTTTGAAGTGGAGGACATCGGGTATGAACTTATCCTGGAGCGGGTTTGTGCCTCGAATGAAACCGATGGGGATGTGGTGGAGATCATGAACACCCTGATGGCCGGCGACTGGGTGGTTGCCCAGTATTCCGATGACGGCAACGATGAAACGGCTGACTTCAATGGATATGATTTTACCTTCGGGATGGACAATGGCCTTTCCGTTAGCACCAATATGGACCCCCTAAAAAATGGAACCTGGAGGGTAGTCCGCGATAGTGACGGGCAACTGGAGGTGTACCTGAACCTTGGGGATGATGGGGACGTGTTTTCGGAGCTGACCGATGACTGGGACCTGGTGTCCATTACCGAAACCCGCCTTGAACTTAAGGACCTGGACGATGACGGGACCCAGGACAACCTGGTGTTTGAGCGCAAATAATACCTTTTTTTGCCCCCGAAAGAAAAGGGTGGCTTCCCAGGTGGAAGCTGCCCTTTTTGATTTAGGGGAGGAAATCAGGGGGAAATCTTTCTATGTCCCCGGGGTGGGATGGGGGAATCCCCCCCGCCCCTTCAAACAAGATAACTTTTCCTGCTGTATTCCCCTTTCAGGTTGTTGTAACATCCCTGCATAAATTCCTACAGATAAATCGGGGCCCTAATGCTCCCATCGCAGGAGCGACTATGGGTTGCCCCAAACCATAGATGTGCATCAAAAAATCGAAACCATGATCCTATCTACCACACACACCCTTGAAAATCATACTATCTCGGAATACCTCGGTATTGTAACCGGGGAAACGATTATCGGGGCGAATATCTTCAAGGATTTCTTTGCAGGCATCCGGGATGTCGTCGGAGGGCGGTCCGGGTCCTATGAGCGCGTGCTCAGGGAGGCCAAGGACAATGCCCTTTCCGAAATGGCGGAATACGCCAAACGCTTGGGGGCGGATGCGGTCATCGGGATCGATCTGGACTACGAAACCATTGGGTCCAATGGAAGTATGATCATGGTGACGGCCAGTGGGACGGCGGTAAAGTTTTAACCATTAGGGGAAAAGGGCAGCTTAACTGCCGGGAACATGGTTTGGCCTGGCAGGGGAGCCCTGTGGTCGTTTTAGGCTGGTTGTTGGGGGACAAGTCCCTCCCGCCCCAGAAAACAAGATACCCCGGAGCCCTGCAAAAAGAAAGCAACCCGTAATTTTTAAGCTAAGCGCAGGGTTATAATTGCGAATAGGGCAGGGGCTTCAGGAACACCCGGGTAATATCGTTCATGGCATTGGCGTATTCCTCCAGTTGGGTGATCCGCTGCCACTCGGGGTGCGGCCCGAACCTGGACCAGGCTTCGGTGTGTCCGGCCTTGTCCTTAAAGGCCAGCAGGTAGGTCAGGCACGGCATTTGGTCCCCTGAAATGTTCTTCCCGAAAAACACCATGGGCAGCCCTACCTCCCTGAATATTTGGAACTCACTGTCGTTAAACATTTTCACCTTTCTTCGCAGGGCATCTTCGTTGTGGCTTTCATAAATCCTCAGCTCGAAAAGTTCAGACCCTTCAGCCGGTTTTACCAGTTCCGGAAACCCGGAAACGGATCGGATAAAACTGCTTTCGTACCGGGTATAGGCAATCTGGTCCTCGGGCGCTTCAAAATAGGGTTTGGCATCCGCAAGGTAGCTTCGGTCGTTTCCCAGGGCATCGGTGGTTTCTTCATATCCCTGCATACCGTCATAGGCAATGAGGAGGTAAAGTTTTTTGGGCAGGGCCTCTCCGGCTTCTTCAAATGCACCTACATGTTCAACGCCCTGTCTGTTCAGGGCCGGGATAAGGGCCTTTTCCAGATAGGTGTGCAATACTTCTGCAGGTTTCATGAAATTGAGTTCATAAACCCGAAGTTCATAGATTTCTGATTGGGCATGCGAGGGGAGGCACACAAGCCCAAAAAAGAAACATGCGAGAAGCCTTGAAATCATGAGGGTGTGGTTTGGAGTTCTGTCCAACCAAAATACAACTTTAAAACAGATTGGCATTTCCCCGCCCGAAAGCAGCCATCGGGTACCCCCAAACCCGTCAATCCGCGCCGGGCCCGCGTTTTGAGATGCACTTGAAAGGCCTCATGCCGTTGAAAAGGTTTTCGACCGTTGTACCCTGAGACTGACCGCGCCAAAACCTTCCGCAATCCACCCCGGATGCTTACCTTTGCACTACCTGGAAATTGAGGAAGGATATGTTTGACAACTTAAGCGAAAAACTGGACAAGGCACTGCACGTGCTTAGGGGGCATGGGCAGATTACGGAAATCAACGTTGCGGAAACCACAAAGGAAATCCGGCGCGCCCTTTTGGATGCGGACGTTAACTTCAAAATCGCCAAGGAATTCACCAACAAGGTAAAGGAGAAGGCGATAGGGCAGAACGTGCTTACCACCCTGCAGCCCGGCCAGCTGATGGTGAAAATCGTGAAGGATGAGCTCACGGAACTCATGGGGGGCGATGCGGAAGGCATTAACCTTTCGGGCAATCCTTCGGTGATCCTGATGAGCGGCCTGCAGGGTTCGGGGAAGACCACCTTCTCGGGCAAACTGGCTAATTACCTCAAGCGGAAAAAGAGCAAGAACCCCCTGCTGGTGGCCTGTGACGTCTATCGCCCGGCCGCGATAGACCAGTTGCACGTGGTCGGCGACCAGATAGGGATCCCCGTTTTTTCGGATAAAGAAAACAACGACCCTGTTTCCCTTGCCCTGGCGGGGGTGGCCCATGCCAGGGCCAATGGCCATAATGTGGTGATCATCGATACTGCGGGCCGCCTGGCGGTGGACGAGGCCATGATGACCGAGATCGCCAACATCCGGGATGCCGTTAAGCCCCAGGAGGTGCTCTTTGTGGTGGATGCCATGACCGGGCAGGATGCCGTGAATACCGCAAAGGCTTTCAACGATGTCCTCGACTTCGACGGGGTGGTGCTTACCAAGCTCGATGGGGACACCCGTGGGGGGGCAGCCATTTCCATTAAGTCGGTGGTGAACAAACCGATCAAATTCATTGGTACCGGCGAGAAAATGGATGCCCTGGATGTCTTCCATCCGTCTCGGATGGCTGACCGCATCCTGGGTATGGGGGATGTTATTTCGCTTGTGGAACGCGCCCAGGAGCAGTTCGACGAAGAGCAGGCCCGCAAGATCCAGAAGAAGATCGCCAAAAATGCTTTCGGATTCGATGATTTCCTGAGCCAGATCCAGCAGATCAAGAAGATGGGTAGCATGAAGGACCTGATTGGCATGATGCCCGGGGCCGGGAAGGCCCTCAAGGGGATGGATATCGATGACGACGCCTTCAAGCATATCGAAGCCATCATCTATTCCATGACCCCCGATGAGCGGGCTAACCCCGCCAAACTGGATGCCCGGCGCAAAAAACGCATTGCCGGCGGGAGCGGTACCAGCCTGCAGGAAGTGAACCAGTTGCTCAAACAGTTCGAGCAAATGAGCAAAATGATGAAGATGATGCAGGGCGGGGGCGGCAAGAAGATGATGCAGATGATGCAGAATATGCGCTGAGGTTTCAAGTATGCAGTACCAGTGGGCAGTATGCACTACCAGTAGGTAGAGTGCAGACTGAAAGATTAAGGTTATCGCCAGTGCTGGGATACTTCATACTCCATTCTTTACTTTCCGGGAAATTATAATGCATGGGTTTTCAAAAACTGCTGGCGTATCAAAAAGGGTTTCAACTCGCAATGGAAATCTTTATGCGCTCCAGGCACTTTCCGAGGGAGGAGCGGTATTCCCTAACCGACCAGATTCGTAAATCTTCCAGATCGGTATGTGCTAATATCGCTGAGGCATACAGGAAAAGGCGCTATCCAAAACATTTCATCAGCAAGCTAAGTGATGCGGATGCAGAGAATTCCGAAACACAGGTTTGGTTGGAATTTTCGAAAGATTGTGGTTATCTTACCACTTCAGAGATAAAAGAACTTTTAGAATATTCATTGGAGGTTGGTAGGCTTATCCAATATATGATTCGTCGACCTGAGAAATTCGGATCAAAAGAGCTGCCAACTGCCACTGCCAACTGATACCTATGCAACTCCTCGACGGTAAAAAAATCTCAAACGAAATCAAGGACGAAATTGCGGCCGAGGTGGCCCGCATGAAAGAGCGGGGGGAAAAGGTGCCCCACCTCGCGGCCGTGCTGGTGGGAAACGACGGGGCCAGCCTCACCTATGTGGGCAGTAAGGTAAGGGCCTGCCGGCGGATCGGGTTCGAATCGACCCTCAGGCACCTGCCGGAAGATACCCCGGAAGAAGCACTGCTCCAACTGGTACATGAGCTCAATGCCGACCCGGAGATTGACGGCTACATTGTGCAGTTGCCCCTGCCCAAACATATCGATGAGGAAAAGGTCCTCATGGCGGTCCATCCCGACAAGGACGTGGACGGGTTCCACCCGGCCAATTTCGGCAAAATGGCCCTGGAAATGGAAACCTTTATTTCGGCCACCCCTTTTGGGATCATGGAATTGCTCAAAAGGTATGGGGTGGAGACGGAAGGAAAGCATGCCGTGGTGATCGGCCGGAGCAATATCGTGGGCAGGCCCATCAGTATTTTACTGAGCCAGAAAGGGAAAAATGCCAATGCCACGGTAACCCTCACCCATAGCCGTACCCGGGACCTCGCCGCCCTTACCCGGCAGGCCGACATTGTGGTATCGGCCCTGGGGGTACCCAAATTCCTCAGGGCCGACATGGTCAAGGAGGGGGCGGTCATCATCGATGTGGGGATTACCCGGGTTTCGGACCCGGATGCGGAAAAGGGTTATGTGATCTGCGGCGATGTGGATTTCGGGGAGGTCAGCCAAAAAGCATCCTACATCACCCCGGTCCCGGGAGGGGTAGGCCCGATGACCATTGCCATGCTCCTCAAGAATACGCTGCTGGCGCGGGAGCGCCACCGCAAAAGCTGAGGCTACTGCTGGTTTTCCGTGGGGTTAAGGGTATCGAACTCCGGATCCCCTTCATCATTCCGGCAACTGCTGCACCAGAGAATGAGGCCGATCAGGATCGCTGCGTAATGCCATCGTTTCATAGTGGTCGTTTTAGGTGGTCCGTGTCTATCCCTAACGAAATTCCCGGTGTTTTGGTATGATCTATCGATGAACTGCAGCCGATCGCACATCCAGACTGGCATCCTTTTTCATCGCCCCTGTTGGGAGGCAACCCAAAAAGCATTATCTTTTTAAAAAAAAGATGGGAAAAGCCTTCTGGGCCGCCTGTATGGGGGCCTTCTTCCTCGGATGCGCCCCGGGACCCGGCGACGGGCCCGAATTCGCCATTACGGTATCCTTTCCCCAAACCGTTGGGGAATCCCCCCTGGACGGGAGGTTGCTGCTCTTGCTTTCCGATGATCCCTCGGAAGAACCCAGATTTCAGGTCGATGCCGGATTGAAGACGCAGCTTGTTTTCGGCATGGATGTGGAGGGCCTGGCCCCGGGCCGGGAAATCCGATTCGACCCGGCGGCCCCAGGGTTCCCTTACGAACGCCTGGCAGGGGTGCCCCCCGGGGAATACCAGGTGCAGGCCCTATTACACGTATACGAAACATTCAACCTGTCTACCGGGCACACCGTAAAGCTGCCCATGGATGACGGGGAGGGGCAGCAATGGAACCGCTCGCCGGGCAACCTTTACAGCCAGCCCGTAACGGTGACGGTAACGGAAGCCGGCGTGGCGGGGCTCGACCTGGTTATGGACCAGAAGATACCGCCCATCGAGCCGCCGGAAGACACCCCCTGGATCAAGCATGTGAAGATTCGCTCGGAACGACTGTCCGAATTCTGGGGGAGGGACATGTACCTGGGCGCGCACGTCCTTTTGCCCAAAGATTTTGAGGCGCACCCCGAAGCGCGGTATCCCCTGATGGTGTTCCACGGGCATTTCCCTTCCGATTTCGGGGGGTTCCGCACCACCCCGCCCGACCCTGGACTGGAACCGGACTATTCGGAACGTTTCGGGGTGGCCGGATACAATATCCTGCAGCAGCAAGAGGCCTACGACTTTTACCAGCGCTGGATTTCCCCGGAGTTCCCCCGGTTCCTGATCATCGAGATCCAGCACCCCACCCCGTACTACGACGATTCCTATGCCGTGAATTCCGCCAGCCAGGGCCCTTACGGGGATGCGATCATGTATGAACTGATCCCTTATATCGAAGCACAGTTTCGGGGACTTGGGGAAGGGTGGGCCCGCTTCCTCTATGGCGGCTCCACCGGGGGCTGGGAAGCCCTGGCCGTACAGGTAAAATACCCGGACGCATTTAACGGGTGCTTTGCCGCCTGCCCCGACCCCATCGATTTCAGGGCGTACGGGCTGGTCAACATCTATGAGGACGCGAATGCCTACACCTACCCGAGCCGGCACAAGCCCCTGGAGGTCCCGGCGCATCGCGATTACCTTGGCCAGATACAGACCACGGTGCGGGAATACAACCAGCTCGAGCTGGTCCTGGGCGAGAAAAGCCGCTCAGGCCAACAGTGGGATATCTGGGAGGCAACCTATTCCCCCCAGGGGCCGGATGGCTATCCGCAGCGCCTCTGGGATAAACGCACCGGCGACATCGACCACCAGGTGGCAGAGTACTGGAAAGAGAATTTCGACCTCAGGCATATCCTGGAGCGCGACTGGGACAAACTCGGCCCGAAACTCCGGGGGAAAATCCATATCTATTGCGGCGATATGGATAATTATTACCTGAACAATGCCGTCTACCTCATGGAAGACTTCCTGGAAAGGACCACAGACCCCTATTATGAAGGGGAAGTCTTGTACGGGGACCGTGCCGAACACTGCTGGAACGGCGACCCGGAACTGCCGAACCACATCAGCCGGCTGCGCTACAACAGCATGTATGTCCCCAAGATTATGGAGCGGATCGCCCGGAGCGCGCCTGCCGGGGCAGACCTCACCAGCTGGCGGTACCGTTGACCTTCAGAACCCTTTAAATCGCAAGCGTGAAATCTGTTACCAACCAATTTGCCTGGGTCGCTTTCGGGATGCTGGCCATCGCCATCGGGCTGTATCCGTTGTTGTACTGGGTGGGCCCTGTGGAAGACGGGCTGCTGGCCACCAAAAGTGAAGCCCTGCTGGGTAATCCTGCCTGGAAGATTGCGTTTTACGGCCATATTTCCTTCGGGGGCCTGGCGCTGCTCACCGGGTGGACGCAGTTCAGCCGGGAACTCCGCAGGCGTCGCCTCGGGGCTCACCGCCGTCTTGGGAAGGTTTACGTGGCCTCAGCCCTGGCGAGTGGGGCCTGCGGGATTTACCTGGCCTTTTTTGCCACCGGGGGGTGGGTTGCCGGCCTGGGGTTCTTCTTGCTGGGGGTGGCCTGGATTTTCTTTACCGTGCGGGCCTATAGCGCAGTGAGGGCCCGCGACCTGGACCAGCACGAAGCGTTTATGGTTTACAGTTTTGCCGCCTGTTTTGCCGCGGTGACCCTCAGGGTTTGGCTCCCTTTGCTGTCGATTGGTTTCGGCGATTTTGTGCTGGCCTACCAGGTGGTGGCCTGGCTGTGCTGGGTCCCCAACCTGATATTTGCCTATTTTTGGGTGCGTAGGAAGGGGCTTTCATTGGGATAGCGACCTATGGGAACCTCAGACATCCATTTCATCCGAACGGATTCCGGCCACCCCGATTTCAGGGAACTCGTGGCGGCCCTCGATGCGGAGCTCCGGGAGCGGGACGGGGAAGAACACACCTTTTACCAGGCGTTTAATGGAATAGATGCACTGGATCGTTGCGTGGTGGGCTACCTGGCAGGGAAGCCCGTTTGCTGCGGGGCCCTGAAGGGATTCGACCCGGTGACCCTGGAGGTAAAGCGCATGTACACCCGCCCTGAGGCCCGGGGCCTTGGGATGGCAGGCAGGGTACTCCAACACCTGGAAACCTGGGCTGCGGAATCGGGTTTTTCGCGTTGTGTCCTGGAAACGGGCAGGCGCCAACCTGAGGCCATCAGGCTGTACACCAGGCACGGCTTCAGGCAAATTGACAATTACGGACCCTATGCCGGAGTGGCCAATAGCCTGTGCTTCGAAAAATACCTAAGGGCATTAAAAAACAGATAAACACATACCAGAAATGAGATACAGGGAATTTGGAAATACCGGGTGGGAAGTCAGTGAAATCGGCTATGGCATGTGGGGCATGGCGGGTTGGGAAGGCTCAGACGACAGCCAGTCGGAGCGCTCCCTCGACCTGGCCGTGGAACAGGGGGTCAACTTTTTTGATACCGCCTGGGGCTATGGGGAAGGCCATAGCGAAACCCTTTTGGGCCGGCTGGTCCGAAGGCATCCCGATACGAAATTGTATACCGCAAGCAAGATCCCGCCTAAAAATTTCCGGTGGCCGGCCAGGGCGGAATACTCCATGGAAGACTCTTATCCGGGTTCCCATATCCGGGAGTTTACGGAAAAGACCCTCAGGAACCTTGGACTGGAGCAAATTGACCTGATGCAGTTCCATACCTGGGACGACAGCTGGGCTCCCCGGGAAGAGTGGCAGCGGGTGGTGGAGGACCTCAAAAAAGAGGGTAAGGTGGCGGCTATGGGGATCAGCATGAACCGCTGGGAGCCGGAGAATGGGATGGAAGCCCTGAAAACCGGCCTTTTGGACGCTGTGCAGGTGATCTACAACATTTTTGACCAGGCCCCGGAGGACGAGCTTTTCCCGTTCTGCGAGGCCCACGGGATTGGAGTCATCGCCCGGGTACCTTTTGATGAAGGGACCCTTACGGGGAACATTACCCGAAATACGACCTTTCCGGAAGGGGACTGGAGGGGTACTTATTTTGTGCCGGAGAACCTGGAGGCCAGTGCCGACCGGGCCGACCGACTGCGGCCCCTGGTCCCTGAGGGGATGAGCATGGCCGAAATGGCGCTCCGTTTTATTTTGGCCAATAACACGGTGAGTACCGTGATCCCCGGGATGCGCAAGCAGCGGAATGTTTTGGCAAACACTGCCACCAGCGACGGGGAATTGCTGCCTGAAGCCCTGATGGCTTCCCTGCGCAGCCACCGGTGGGACCGCACCCCGACTTCCTGGTCACAATGAGAATCCGTACCAAACCATGAAATCCAAAGAACCATGAAACCGCAACGCATAGTAGCACAGGCCCTCGCCGGGGGGCTTATTTACCTGTTGATCTCCATGGTCCTGGAGCGCAGTTTTTCGGCGGAAGCGTTCAGGACAGAGGGGCTTGAAGCCCTCATCTTCGCCCTGGTTTACGGCCTGGGGCTCTGGGTGTACTACCGGTTTATTAAGAAAACGGACTGAGCTATTTGGCGAAAAGCTGGTCTATGTTCTTGAATGCCTTGAACTCCAGGGCATTGCCGGCAGGATCCAGGAAGAACATGGTCGCCTGCTCCCCGACCTCCCCCTTGAAGCGGATGTAGGGTTCAATGACAAATGAAACCCCCTTTTCTTCCAGCGTTTTTGAAAATGTCTGGAAGGTATCCCAGGGGAGTACCACCCCGTAATGGGGTACGGGTACGTGCTTCCCGTCTACCGGGTTCGTATGGAGCGCCTCCTCCGATTTGGGTTTGTAGTGGATGACCACCTGGTGCCCGAAGAGGTTAAAATCGACCCACTGGTCGCTGCTGCGGCCTTCTTCACAACCGAGGACCTCCCGGTAAAAGGTGCGGCACTGCTCCAGGTTATGTACCGGGATGGCCACATGGAAAGGGGTAAGGGTTTGCATCTTTGATATCCTTCTAAAAAACTGCTTCTAAGTGCTAAAAGTACAAAATTCGGGGCCAGTGGCCTGCGCCGGGGACTTCAACTTTTCAGGAAACTGACGATTTTTCGGTTCACCTCCTCCTGGTGCATGGAATGGCCCAATCCCTCGGTGGGTACCAGCACGCTGTCCTTCCAGGCCTGGTGGACTTTCCGTGAAGCGTGAAAGGGGGCTATGCGGTCGAGTTTGTCGTGGAGCAGCAAGCCTTTCCGGGTATTCCCTTCCACAAAACGGGGGCTGGCGAATTCGTGCATATGGAAGCCGAATTCCTTATGGATCAGGGCATCAAAGGCCCGCAAAACCCGGTTGTTAAACCCCAGCATTTTCTGGTACGACAGCACGATCTCCTCAAATTCCGCCGGCGACCCGATGGTTACGATTTTCTCGACGGAATTTTCCGGGTGCCGGTGGGCGTGGTAGAGGGCGGTCATCCCCCCCACCGAATGCCCGATGATGTACGCGGGTTCAAAGGTTTCCACCATGTGCTGAACACATTCCGCGTACAGGGGCACGTGCAGGATTTTCCCGGTGGAATACCCATGGGCGGGTGCGTCGAAGGCTATGATGTGGAACCCGGCTTCCCTGAGGATGCCGATGAGGTTCCTCCAGCGGAAGGTGTTGCTTTCCCACCCGTGGATCAGCAAAACCCGCGGCCCGTTTCCCGGCCACTGGTAGGTTTGGATCTGGTGGCCCGATACGGCTTCGAGGCTGTATTTTGCCCCTTCGAGGAAATCCTTTTGCAGGGGTTGCACCCGTCCTTTCCGCACCTTGGCAAAGGTATCGAAGGCCAGTTGTGCCGCCCTGCCCGGGCTGAACAGCGCCACGAGGTTAAAGTAGCTTCCATAGGCTTTCGCGAAAAGGGTTTTCAGGAAGGCACGGAATTCGTTCATCGTGTTTTTTGGGGCTGCAAGATACGGGAAGTGGCTCAATCCTCCATGGGGGTACCCTTGAGGAATTCGAGGTTTTTCCGGGCAATCTGCAGGGGCCTCAGGGCATTTTTGTTTTTTGAGGAATGGGGTTCCATCCGCCCGAGGATGGTCCGAAGTTCGGAGATAGCGTCCAGGATAAAAGGCCCTTTGTTCAGCATTACGCATTCCGACCGGACTGAAAGTGCCGCGTCGCTGATCTCCGCCCGAGTTGCAATCCCTTTTTTGGCCAGGGTGTCCAGTACCTGGGTGGCCCAAATGACCGGTACGTGGGCCGCTTCGCACAGCCACAGGATTTCGTTCTGCACTTCCGAAATCCGGTCGAAGCCGATTTCCACGGCCAGGTCACCCCGGGCGATCATGACCCCGATCCGGTTGTGCTTCATCCCCTCCAGCAGGATCATCGGCAGCCGGTTGAAGGCATTTAGGTTCTCGATCTTGAAAACCACCCCTGGCCTGGCCTCCTCGAGGGCATCCAGGCGCTCGTACAGGTTGGCGACATCTTCCTCACTGTTGACGAAGGAATACCCCAAGAGGTCTGCGTGCCGGGCGACGAAAGGCAGGGTTTCAAGGTCCCTGTCGGTTAGGGAGGGCAGTTTGATCACGGTGTTGGGGATGTTCATCCCCTTGTCGGGTTTCAGCCGTGACTTAAAGGTTTTCACGACCTTCACCACAGCGGTCTCCCCGCCGGTCTCCGTTACGGTAGCGCGGATCATCCCATCGTCCAGGAATACCTGGTCCCCGGGTTGCAGGGCATCGATGACCCCGGGGATGCTCAATTGGACAGGCACCGGAAGCTGCCTGTCTTTAGCGGCCCGGGCCTTTTCATAAGCATTGCGGTCTACCGGCGTTTTGTGGAGGGATAAGGTACCGCCTTCGCGGATCGGCAGGGATTTTACGCCCTCCGGGAAGATGATTCGAAGTTTCGGGCCGGCCAGGTCCATGTAGATCCTCAGGTCCTTCCCTGTCTTCCGGGAGGCTTCCCGGATGTTCTCCACCATGGCCATCCACATGCCCTCCTCGCCGTGGGAGAGGTTGACCCGGGCAATGGTCATCCCATTTAAGGCCATTTTTTCGATCAGCTGAAGGTCGTCTGCTGCCTCTTCCGGCATGGTGACCATGACCTCATGGGTGTTGAAGCTTGGCGGGCGGTTGAACAGCAGGTTGCTGTGCGTCCGGATCAGGTATTTGCTGTGTTCGTACCCGATAATGCTCGGTTCCTTGCGTTTGGGCCAGGGTTTGTTTTCCAGCAGGTGCAGCAGGTGCAGCACGCGGTGCAAATTGGTAAGCACATATCCCTCCGCCGAACGCAGGGAGGAAATCCCCAGGTCTGAGAGCGGATCATGGAGCTTTCTAAGGTCGTGATCCCTGAGCACCAGGTAACGGATAAGGTTCCTCGCACTGGGCCTGAAATCGGGGTGAACCGTCTTTGAAATGGCTTCGGAAAGGGGTTCAAGCCTGAGGATCTCCTCATAGATAGCCTTCAGTTTGGCGATCAGGGTTTCGGTTTTCATGAATACTCGGTATTGCTGCCCGCTTCGTTATATGGGCTGGGCCATTTAGCGAAAAGTATGAAACTACTTTCTGGTCAGTGTTGCCAAATCGTTAAACCTGACAACTACTCCCAGGCGACCATCATGTATTTTATACGGGCTTCCCCGGGGATTTGTATGGCTTCAATCGGCTGGTTGGAGTACCGGATTGCCCCTGGCAGTTCCTCCCTTGATATGGTGAAGTACACCGGGCTGTTTTTCAGCAGGATCAGGATATTGCTGGGGGAACTTACGACTTTTCGAATTTCATAGGCCTTCTGGATGTCGTTGAAGGTAGACAGCAGGCCAATGCCTTCCGGGGTTTGGTACCGGGGGTCGAGGATCCGGATGTTTTCAATTCCCGCCAGGCTATCGGTGCCCGGGGAAAGGGTCAGCAGGTGCTGCCCCCCTTTTTCGTACACTTCAATCTTGCCGTTGATGCCCATGTTCAGCCGGGTGGAATCGCGCACCAGGGAATCTGAACGGTAGATGCTGTCGAGCTGCGAGAGCCGGTGGGTCCGCATCAGTTTCCCCACCCGGTCGGGGCCCACGAGGAAAGGTGTTTCCTTTTCCCCGGTGCAATGGAGCAACAGGAGGGGGGCAATCAGCAACAGGAGTTTCTGTTTCATGGTCTTGGTAGGAATTAATGGGATACCCGTGGGCGTTATTTGCGCATGACTTTGTTGAGGATCCCCATCACCCCCCGGATAAACGTTGCACTGGTGAGGACTTTGACCAGCGGATCCTGCCGCTGGTACCCCCGGGAACGCCCCCGGCTTTTTGGTGCGCTCTCCCTTTCAGCCTGCCTTTCAGCCTCGGCTTCAGCCCGGGCAATTTTTTCATCCAGGATTTCGTAGGCGCTTTCGCGGTCCACAACCTGGTTGTATTTGCCGGCCAGTTGGGAAGCGCGGAGGACCTGCCCGAGTTCCGCTTCCGTGAGGATATCCATGCGGCTCATAGGGGCGCGCATCAGGGTGGCTGCAAGGGGGGTGGGGCGTCCCTTTTCGTCCAGTACGGTTACCAGGGCTTCCCCAATGCCGAGGGAGGTCAGCACCTCGTCGGTGTCGTAATATTCCGATACCGGGTAATTCTCCGCAGTCAGTTTGATTGCCTTGCGATCGCGGGCAGTGAAGGCCCGCAGGGCGTGCTGTATTTTTAGGCCCAATTGTGCGAGGACCTCGTTGGGGATGTCGGTGGGGTTCTGGGTCACAAAATAAACCCCCACCCCTTTGGAACGGATCAGCTTCACGATGCTCTCGATTTGTCCGAGCAGGGCGCGCGAGGCTTCCTTGAAAATCAGGTGGGCTTCATCGATGAAGAGGACCAGTTCAGGCTGGTCGGCGTCGCCCTGTTCCGGAAAGCTGCTATAGATTTCGGCCAGCAGGCTGAGCATGAAGGTGGAGAAGAGCTTGGGCCGGTCCTGCAGGTCGGTAAGGCGAAGGATGCTGATTACCCCCCGCCCTTCGGCGTCCAGGCGGGTCAGGTCGGCCACGTCGAAGGATTTTTCCCCAAAAAAAAGCTCGGCCCCCTGTTGTTCCAGTTCGATGATCTTGCGCAGGATGGTCCCGGTGGAGGCCGTACTGATTCGGCCGTAGGCTTCCGAGAATTCCTTTTTTCCCTCTCCCGTGGCGTATTGCAATACTTTTTTAAAGTCCTTCAGGTCCAGCAGGGGCAGCTTGTGGTCATCGCAGTATTTGAAGGCCACGGCCACGATGCCTTCCTGGGCTTCAGAAAGGTCGAGGATCCTGGAAAGCAGTACAGGCCCGAATTCGGAGACCGTGGCCCGCAGGCGTACCCCTTCCTGTTCGGAAAGGCTGAGGATTTCCACCGGGAAGCTCTTAGGGGTGAAGGGGAGTCCGATCTGGGCATGGCGTTCGTCGATTTTCGGATGCCCCGGGCTGGGCTGCGCCAGCCCGCTCAGGTCCCCTTTCAGGTCCATCAGCATTACGGGGATCCCTTTTTCGGACAGGTTTTCGGCCAGCACCTGCAGCGATTTCGTCTTTCCGGTACCGGTTGCCCCGGCGATCAGGCCGTGGCGGTTGAGGGTTTTCAGGGGTACCTTCACATGGGCCCCGGGAAGGGCCTTTCCTTCCAGCATGGCGGCTCCCAGTACGATGGAATCCCCTTTGAATGCGTACCCCTTCTCGATGTGGGCACGAAACGCTTCCTCCTGGCTCATGGCGACGAATTTGTTGTAAAAATAGCGGAATTCGCCCGAATACTAAAGAAGATCCTTTCTTTCCGCGGGTGGGCGTCCTGCCCTTTCTTTCCTATCTTTGTCCCATGAAACTAAAGGCAGATCCGGAGCAGGTTCAAAAAGGGCTGATGCTGCCCCTGATGGAGGCGTTCTACACCATTCAGGGCGAAGGCTACCACAAGGGCACGGCGGCGTATTTTATTCGCGTCGGGGGATGCGATGTAGGGTGCCACTGGTGCGACGTGAAGGAGAGCTGGGATGCGGAAACCCACCCGCCCACCGCAATAGGGACGATTGTGGAGGAAGCCGCCCGGTATTCCGATACCATCGTGGTTACCGGGGGGGAACCCCTGACCTGGGATATGGGCCCGCTCACTTCGGCGTTGAAGGAAAAGGGGATGAACATCCATATCGAGACCTCAGGGGCCTACCCCATGACCGGTCACTGGGACTGGGTTTGCCTTTCCCCCAAGAAAAACAAACTCCCTGTAGGGGATATTTACCAGCGGGCCGATGAGCTCAAGGTTATCGTCTACAACCGCCACGACCTGAAATTTGCCGAGGAGCAGGCGGCCCGGGTGCGTCCGGGTTGCCTGCTTTACCTGCAACCGGAGTGGAGTGTGCGGGAGAAGGTGACCCCCTTTATCGTGGACTACGTGATGGCCCACCCGAAATGGCGGGTTTCCCTGCAGACCCACAAATACCTGAATATCCCTTAAAATACGGCCAAACGGGAACCGGGTTTACCGCCCCCCGATGGCCTGGAGGTCCCGGATGCACTCTGCATCCAGCACAGGCAGGTGGGTCAGCCCTTTGGCTGCCCGTTTTTCCAGGGCGCTCTGCAAGCCCGACCCGAATTCCAGTTCGGCCTGCATCAGGCACTCTGCCACGTTGCAGTGGTTTGGGGAATCGGGGTCTTCATGGGGGTTTACCTCCGGGATGCTCAGGTCGACCAGGCCGAACAAATGCCCGAATTCATGGGTAAGGGTCGCGGCTTCCACATCGGCAAGGGTAATCAGGACGCTTCGGGAAGCCAGGGTCCGTAAGGTGCTTTCGTGGATGACCATGGAGGTGTTTCGGTACACGGCTCCCAGGGTGACCAACCCTTCGGTAGTATCGTCCCCGTCGGAAGGGGCATCTGCAAAATAAATATAGACGGCCAGGGTGCTCCCCTGGTTATAGGCGGTGCGGTTTTCCGTTTCCAGGGTGGCGATTTCCTGTAGCGTCAGGGTTTCCTCCCCGGGGGAGGGCAGGGGGGTGAAGGTAAAGGATACCTCCTGTTTGGAGGTGCGCTCCTGAAGGAAGGCGGTCAGGTGTTCCAGCGCGCTCGCAGTAGGTCGGAACCCCTCCACGTAGGCGATTTCGACCAGCAGCCGGTCAAACGCCTCATTGGTAAGCAGGTCGTCAGCACTGGCCCCGGTGGCCAGAAGGTTGGCGGAGCGGTCTGTGCTTCCGCCCCCGTCCGGGGATCCGTCTCCGTCCCCCGAGCAGGCAAACAGGGCAAGGGCACAAAACAGGCTGGCCCAGGCTATTTTTTTATGGCGCATGATTTCTGTCGCTTTATGGGTTAAACGGTTTCCCGGCCTCCGTGGTATGCGCCAGGGCGCAACCGGGCCAAATAATCGAAATGTGCCCCGGTTTCCAGGAGTTCCGCCTCCAGGCCCGCAAGGGCAGCCTCTTTTTCCAGGGTCCGGAAATCAAGGAATAGCCATGGGAACGATTCCCCCTGCTTTTTCCCGTACGACCACTGGTAGGTCACTTCCCCGTAATAGGAAACGCCCCCGGGAATCCAGACGCCGCCATCCTCGTCCGCTTCAAACATGTAAATAATGTCAGTGGAGTCGAGGAGGATCTGCCCGCCGGGCCTCAGCAACCCGGCCAGGTGTTTGAGCAATGCCCTCAAACCCTCCAGGTCGCCGGCAATCCCGATTCCGTTCATCAATAACAACAAGGTGTCAAAATCCCCTACCCGGAAATCCAGGATATTTTCACAGGCCGTTTCCTTTACCCCCCTAAGGCGCGCCACTTCAATGGCCATCGGACTGTGGTCCAGGCCCAGGCAGGCCATGCCTTGTTCCTGCAGGTAGAGGCTGTGGCTCCCGGCCCCGCAGCCGATGTCGAGCACTTTGCCCCGGCAGTGTTCCAAAGCCATTTGTTCCAGGGGGGGCATCTGGTGGTGTGCCCGGAAAAAATAGGATACGGGCACCTCTTCTTCATCCCCCAGGGAACCATGGCTCCAAAGGGCCTTTGGGGCTTTCCCCTGGTAATAATCCAACAAAGCCTTTCCCAATAGGTCCATGGGTTGTATTTTTGATCGGCCCCCATAAGCGGATGCAGGGCAAAGATACGTAAACCCTTGTCGCAGATGTCTGAAAACCTGGAGAAACTCCCACAGCAGGCCGCCCGAAAGCACCCTGAGAACCGGGCTTTTTTCCGCAAGCTCGGCAGGAAGCCGCCCCGCGATCTGGATACCCTGATGGAGGAGCTGCACCAGGAGGAATTCTCGCGGACCGACTGCCTTGAATGCGCCAATTGCTGCCGGACCACCGGACCCCTTTTCACGGATGCGGACATCCGGCGCATCGCGCGCCACCTGCGGCTGAAACCCAGGGAATTCACGGAGTCGTACCTCAGGCTCGACGAGGATGGCGATTGGGTGTTGCAGGCGGTTCCCTGTCCATTCCTGGGCGATGACAATTATTGCCAGATTTATGATTCCAGGCCAAAGGCCTGTCGGGAATACCCTCACACGAACCGGAGGAAGTTCCACCAAATCGGGGCATTGACCCTGAAAAACATGGCAATATGCCCGGCGGCCTTCCGGATCGTGGAGGAAATGAAGCGGCGCCTGCCGGAGTATCGATAAAGCAGTAGGCCATCCTGGCCAAAATTGATATTTTTGAAACCATGGAAAACCTGGTAGCCTATTTCGAGAACATCCCCTCGGCCCACCGGAGCCTCCTGCTGGTGCTGGGGATTACTTTTTTCTGGATCCTGGAAGGGGCGGTCCCCCTGTTTCGGTTCAGGTATCGCAAATGGAGGCACGCCCTGCCCAACTTTTTCTTTACCCTCACCACTATTGTGATCAATTTCTCCCTCGCCTTCCTGCTGCTGCGCACCAGCGACTGGGTGCGCGATAATGGGTTTGGGGTTATTAACTGGCTCCCGGAAATGCCTTTGTGGGCCTATGTGTTGCTGGGGGTGTTGCTGCTCGATTTTTTCGGGGCCTACCTCGCCCATTATGTGGAACACAAGGTAAAGCCCCTGTGGATGGTCCATCTCGTCCACCATACCGACCATGAGGTGGATACCACCACGGCCAACCGCCACCATCCGTTCGAGAGCCTGGTCCGCTTTTTCTTTACCCTGATGGGGGTGTTCCTGGTCGGGACCCCTATCGGCATTGTGATGCTCTACCAGTCCCTTTCCCTCCTGTCGACCCAGTTTACCCATGCCAATATCCGGTTGCCCCGGAAAGTGGACCGCGCCCTCAGCTGGGTCCTGGTGTCCCCGGACATGCACAAGGTGCACCACCATTATGTGCTGCCCTATACCGATTCCAACTACGGGAATATTTTTTCGATCTGGGACCGCCTCTTCGGGACCTATATGGAACTGGACCGGGAGGCTATCGTCTATGGGGTCGACACCTTCCCCGACCGTGAAGAAAATTCCAGCCTTTCGGGCCTGCTCAGGCAGCCCTTCCACAAGTATCGCAAGCCCACCACCCAGGGGGCCCCGCCTCAGTCGTAAAGGAGGTACCCGGCGCGGATTTTTTTGAACCCTTCCAGGCCTTCCTGCCATCCGGCCCTGATTTGGGAGGCATCCCAGCCGGCTTCGATCTGTTTCTGGAGCGCTGCCGTGCCGGCGTGGCGGGTAAACCCACTGGTTTTGAAAAATTCAGACCCTTTTTCCCGGTTTGCATAAGCCTCGAGCAGCCACTGCAGGTTCACTGCATCAGTGGGGGTGACGCGGCTGAGGTCGCGCCCGTAACAGGTTTCTCCCTGGTGTTTGGGCGCCGAAGCCCCGGGCATGGGTTCCGGCACGTACGAATAGGGGAAATGTTGGCGTAACAGGAACGGGGCCCCGAAACTCTGAAACTGCAGGCGGGTGCCCCGGCCGGCATTGACATGCGTCCCCTCGAAAAGCCCCAGGCTCGGATACAGCCGCGCCGCATGGGTGTTGGGCAGGTTCGGGGAGGGCGCGATCGGGAGTTCATACGGGTGCCCCCTGCGGTATCCTTCCAGCGGAATGACCGTCAGGTCGGCTTTAACCCCGCCTTCCAGCCAGCCTTCCTCATTGATCATCCGGGCGTATTCCCCCATGGTCATCCCGTAGACCAGGGGAATTTCCGTCATCCCCAGGAAGCTGCGGTGCTCCGGTTCCATGACCGGCCCGTCCACGTAGTGGGCATTCGGATTCGGGCGGTCCAACACCAGCAAGGGGATACCGGCTTCCGCACAGGCTTCCATGACCAGTTGCAGGGTGGCGATATAGGTGTAGAACCGGACCCCCACGTCCTGGATGTCGAAGACTACCAGGTCAAGGCCACCCAGTTGGTCGGCCCCGGGTTTGCGATGCTTCCCGTACAGGGAGATCACCGGCAGCCCGGTAGCCGGGTCCCGGCCGTCCTGTACCTTTTCCCCGGCATCGGCCTCGCCCCGGAAGCCGTGCTCGGGGGCGAAGACTTTTTTGAGGGAAAGCCCCGCCCCCAGTAGGCTGTCCGCAAGGTGTACCCACTTGCCCCCGGTGCTTCCCGGGGTAAAGATCACAGAGGTTTGGTTCGCGACCAGGGCAAAATTGCGCCCCTTGAGGAGGGGGAAATACGCTTCGGTCCGGTTGGCCGCCACCCGCAGGGGGGGGTCGGGCGTTTGCGCACCCTGTACCCGGGCCAGATGCCCCCCTTCCGGGGAACTTCTGCAGGCCAGCAGGCAGACTACAAGCACAAATACCGTATTTTTGAGGACAGCTAACGCAGACATACATTGAATTTTGAGTGGTACATCGCCAGGCGGTTGATCGGGAGCAGGGAGCATAAAAGTAGCATTTCCGCACCGATAATTAAAATAGCCATTGCGGCCATTGCCCTGGGGTTGCTGATGATGCTCGTCGCCCTGGCCACGGGGGTGGGCCTCCGCCATAAAATCAGGGAAAAGGTGGCTGCTTTCAATGGCCACATCCAGATTTACAACTACGACAACAACCTTTCGGAGGTTTCGGTGATCCCGGTGAGCACGCAGCAGGAATTTTACCCGGAATTCAAGCTCGTGGAGGGGGTACGCCATATCCAGGCGGTGGCAACCAAGGCGGGGATCATCCGAACGGAAGACACTTTTGAGGGGTTTATCGCCAAAGGCGTGGGCCCCGAGTATGACTGGGCCGCCTTTGAGGAGTTCCTGGTGGCCGGAAGGCTCCCCGATTACGGAGGGGAACTCAATACCGAAACCCTGGTTTCCAGGCACATGGCCGACCGCTTGGGCCTGGGCGTCGACAGTGTGTACAACAGCTTTTTCCTGAAGGGGGAAGACCCTTCCCGCATGCCCAACCAGCGAAGATTCCGGGTTGTGGGGATTTACGACAGCGGTTTCGAGGAATTCGACGCCACGTATATATTCACCGACCTGCGCCACATCCAGCGGATGAACAACTGGGAAGCCGACCAGGTGGGCAATTTTGAGGTCTTCCTGGATGATTTCGAACAGATTGGGGTCAAAAGCGGGGAAATTTACGCCAAAACCCTTTCCACCCTCGATACCCAGACCATCCAGAACAAATATTACCAGATTTTCGAATGGATCGGCCTGTTTGATTTCAACATTGCCCTGATCATCGGGATCATGATTCTGGTTGGGGGCATCAACATGATCACGGCCCTTTTGGTGCTGATCCTGGAGCGGACCCCCATGATCGGCATCCTGAAGGCCCTGGGGGCCCGCGACTGGAGCATCCGCAAGGTGTTCCTCTATAACGCGGCCTATCTCATCGGCCTCGGGCTCCTGTGGGGGAATTCCCTGGGGATCGCCCTGCTCGCCCTCCAATGGAAATACCGGATTTTCAAATTCCCGAACCCGGAGGAATACTACATGGACTATATCCCCGTGTATATGGACCTCCCCACCCTGCTGGCCCTTAACCTGGGTGTGCTGCTGCTTTGCCTTGCCATGCTGCTGATCCCCTCCTGGATTATCACCCGGATCAGCCCGGTGCGGGCGATCCGTTTCGAATAGGGATTGCCCGATATTCCCGGGGGCCTTCGTATCTTTGGGGGGTCATGGAATACGCCTCGAACATCCTGGAGACCATAGGGAATACCCCCCTGGTAAAAATCAACCGGATCACCCAAAGCCTGCCCTGCCTGGTTCTGGCGAAGTACGAAACGTTTAATCCCGGAAATTCCGTCAAAGACCGCATGGCCCTCAAAATGGTGGAGGATGCGGAGGCCCGCGGGGTCCTCCGGCCCGGGGGGACTATCGTGGAGGGGACTTCGGGGAATACCGGAATGGGCCTGGCCCTTGCAGCCATTGTAAAAGGGTATCGCATGATCTGCGTGATCAGCGACAAACAGTCCAAGGAAAAAATGGACATCCTCAGGGCCATGGGCTGCGAGGTACACGTCTGCCCGACCAATGTTGCCCCGGAGGACCCCCGCAGCTATTATTCCACCGCAAGGCGCCTGGCCTCGGAAATCCCCGGCGCATGGTATGTGAACCAGTACGATAACCCGGCCAATACCCAGGCCCATTTTGAGAGTACCGGCCCGGAGATCTGGGAACAGACTGACGGCCGGGTCACCCATTTCGTGGTGGGGGTGGGTACCGGGGGGACCATTTCCGGGGTGGGCCGCTACCTGAAATCGAAAAATCCGGCCATAAAGGTGTGGGGGGTGGATACTTATGGTTCCGTTTTTAAAAAGTACCATGAAACCGGCATTTTTGATGAAAACGAAATTTACCCCTACCTCACGGAGGGGATCGGGGAAGACATCCTGCCGGCCAACGTGGATTTCGGGATCATCGATGGCTTTACCAAAGTCACCGACCGGGATGCGGCCCTCTACACGCGCCGCCTGGCCCGGGAAGAAGGGATGTTCCTGGGGAATTCGGCCGGGGCTGCCATAAAAGGGGTGTTGCAACTGGCCCCGCACTTCGGGCCCGGGGACGTGGTGGTGGTCCTGTTCCACGACCACGGAAGCCGGTATGTCGGTAAAATCTTTAACGATGACTGGATGCGCGCCCAGGGATTCCTCGATGGGGAACCCCAACCGAAATAAGGGCATACGAAATCCAGGTTTTATTCCTACATTTAACCTAATCGACACCAGATATGCTTAAGAGCTTTTTGAAACATTTTGGATGGATGAATGTGCTGCTATTGCTGGTGGTTTTTTCCATCATCGTGGTTTCGGAACTGCGCTTTTTGCAGGGGGAAAAACTGGAGGCGATCTTTATCGGCCTCTGGGCCCCGACCATCCTCGGCTTTATGAACCTCCTGAAATACCGGAAGTAGTATGGATTTCGTCCTGATTTATTCCATCTTCGTGGGCGTCATTTTCCTGCTCTGGTTGCTGTTTATGCTACGCATGTACCATAAAATGAACGAAAAGGAATAAGGGTGTTCCGCTTACCCCCATTCATAGCCCCTTCCATCTGAGGCGGGGATTTCCCTGCACCTGCCGGGGTTTTTCAGGAGGTATGCCTGCAGGATGCGGGCGGTATCGGGAGAGGCGTGTTGGGGGACTATAGCCGCCTCCAGGTCTTCCGGGTGGTGCAGGCTCGCCTCCGCAGGAAGGAAACCAAACCCCCGGTACGTGCCATTTTCGATCCAAACGAGGGCCTGTTCATCCGGGTTTCTCCCTTTTTCCCTGATCAGCACGTGGCCCGCAGTACTGCGATTAAGGGCTTCCAGGGCCTCCCCCACTTTCAGGTTATAGTCAGCCGGCGATTCCAGGCCGCGACATACCCCGTCGCAGGCAGGGACCCGGAAATGCCCGCAATGCGAGGCCCCGGGTTGCAGGTGGCAGTAGCGGGCACACAAGCGGTGTTCGGCGCAAAGCTGCTCCAGGAAGAGCCGGGCCTCTGCCAGGCTGAAGAATACTTTCAGGGTTTGCTGGCCTTTCCGGAGGCGGTTGATAGCCAGGTTCCTGACCCCTGCCTGGTCGGTATAGGCGAAGAGCCCGAAGGAAGGCCGGTTTGCCTTTTGGGCGCGGTTGAAGGAAGGGTAATGCTTTTTAATCGCCGCAGATTCCATCAGCAGGGCCAGCAATTCGGAGCCTGAGGGTTCGAAATCGATGTGGGCAGTTTCCCTGCAAAGGCGCATCTCCCGCTCGGAGGTATCGTAGAAATGGCCGAGGACCCTTTTTTTAAGGTTTATCGCCTTACCCACGTAAAGGATATCGCTGGCATGCCCCCGGAAATAGTAGACCCCGGGTGCTTCCGGGAGCCTTTCAAAAGATTCCCTGGGCAGGTGGGGGGGAAGGGTCGCCTCCCGGGAACGGGCATTGAGGAACCTCCCAATGGTTTCAGGGCCCTGGGGCATCGCCATGATTTTGCGCAGCAGCAGGGCGGTGGCACGGGCATCTCCTTCCGCCCGGTGGCGGTTTTCCAGCGGGATGCCCAGGCTGCTGCACAGTTTGCCCAGGCTGTATGAAGCGAGCCCCGGGAATACCTTGCGCGATAGGCGGACCGTGCAGAGCTTTTTGCGATCGAAGGGGATTCCGGCCCGGCGGAACTCCTGTTGTACGATGGGGTAATCGAAGTTGACGGAATGGGCGATAAATACCCGGCCTTCCGTCATGGCAGCGATCCTTGGGGCGAGTTCAGAAAAAAGGGGGGCCTGCCGCACCATGGCGGTGGTGATTCCCGTAAGCCCCGTGATAAAGGGCGGGATCGCGCACTGCGGGTTCACCAGGCTGCTGAAGGAGTCCGTAAGGGTATCCCCGTCCAGGTTGAAAAGGGCAATCTCGGTAATCCGGTTCCCGTGGATCCCGTTCCCGGTGGTTTCGATGTCGACAACCGTATACAACGCTGTGGTTTTACCCCTTAAAAGTACAAAAAACCTGCCGGTGGCCTTTTCCCAGAACCTTTAAGGCTCTTAAACCCCCAGGGTTTCTCCCGGCCCCAGCCAACCCTGGGCCCCGGGCAGGCGTACGTGGATTTTTCCCGGGTTCTCCCGCCCCCCAAGCACCTGTATGCCCGTGGGGGTTAGGTGCACTTCGAGCCTGCACCCGCGCACCCTGATTTGGAAACGCAGCGCCTTCCAGTGGGCGGGAAGCGCAGGGGAGAAGGCTACCCCGTCATCCGTAAGTTCAAACCCGGCAAAACCCCTGACGATGATCAGCCAGACCCCCCCGGCAGCGGCCGTATGGATGCCGCCCAGGAAAGATCCCCCGCTCATCACTTTCTTGCTGGCATTGTACAGGTCAATGGTGGCCGATTCCAGGAAGTACCGGTAGGCTTCCTCGTGGTGGCCGGCTTTGCAGGCCACCAGGGCATGGACGCTGGGGCTCAGGGAAGAGCCGTGTTCCGTCCTGGGTTCGTAATAGTCGTAATTGGCCGTAAGGACCTCCTTCGGGAAGCCGTTGAGCATGGCCAGCAATTGGATCACATCCGCTTGCTTTAACACCTGGGTATGGACGGCGATCCCGTTCGGCCAGCCCCAGTATTCCCCCGGGTCAATGAGGCGTTTGCGCAGCGCATCGGGCCGGATGTCCTCCAGGCCAAAATACCCGTCGAATTGTTCAATGACCCCGGTTTCCGGGTCGGGGGCAGGCAGGTAGAGGCGGTCCGCAATATCATTCCAGTCTTCCCGGGCATGGGCGGGGATGCCGGTTTTCTCGAGAAGGGCCCTGAGCCGGGCCGGGTGTTCCTCCTGCATGCGGTCGAATACCTCGCAGGCCTTCAGCAGGGAAAATTGTGAGAGGTAATTCGTGTAGGCATTGTTGTCCACGTTTTCGTGGTACTCGTCGGGCCCCAGGACCCGGAGGATTTCGTACCGGTTCTTGTCCATTTTGAAATGAACGCGAGATACCAGGAACTGGGCCACTTCAAAAAGGACTTCGGCCCCCTGCTCCAGCATAAATTCCCAATCGCCGCTGGCCTGGTAATACAGCCAGATCCCGTAGACCACATCGGGGGAGATATGGATCTGCCAGCAGTTGAAATGGTTGCGGATCGGGCGGCCGGTCAGCACGTCGGTGAAGAAAAAATCGGGAAAGAGTTCATCCCCCGTCTTCCCGCTGGTCCAGGCATAGAAGGCGCCATAATACCCCAGTTTCCGCGCTTTGCGGCGGGCCCCGTCGAGCGTGTCATACCGGTAGGCTACCAGGCGGTGGGCGATCTCCTGGTGGGTAAAGGCAAACATGGGCAGGTTATAGGTCTCCTGGTCCCAGAAGGCGGCCCCCTGGTACACCTGGCAGGAAAGGCCCCGGGCCCCGACGGGCAGGTTGGCATGGGTGGGGGTGGCGATATAGGACTGGTACAGGTTGAAGCGGGCCAGCACCTGGGCTTCCAGGTCGCCTTCGATCTGCAGGTCGGCCCCTTCCCAAAAGGCCTCCCAGGGCTTGCTGTGGGCTTTCCAGAGGGCTTCATATCCCTGCTCCAGGGCGTCTGACACCTCCTCCCGTGCGGTTTTCAGGGGTTCTTCCACCTCATTGCTGTGGGTTATGCCCACCACTTTCTCAAAAACCACTTCTTCCCCGGCTGCCATCCGGAAACGGAAGATCCGAGAAATGCTTCTGCCCTCGGTGGAGGTCCACACCTTCTCCGGGGTTTTTCCTTCCAGGCGGATGCCTTCCACCACGGCAATCGAAATCCCCATTTCCCGGGTTTCCAGCGATTGGGCCAGCAGCCCGTTGCCGAATTCCAGGGGGATGCACTGGCTGAAATGCTCGCCCCCCAGGCTCCAGACCTCCCCGGCAATCCCGGTTTTCAGTTCCACCACGCCCGCTGCCAGGCTCCTGAAGCGGTACCGCTGTACCAGGAGGTGCGGGTTGTCGGCACTCGCGAATTTGCAGCTTTCCAATTCAACCTTTTGGCCGCTTTGCCCTTCCCAGACCACGCTCCGGGTATTCACCCCATAACGAAGGTCGAGCTGGTGGCGGTATTCCGGGAGGGAACCCGTATTCAGTGAACAGGGCTCCCCATCTACCTGCAAGGCGGTATACAATCCATTGGGCACATTGCACAACTCGCTCATGGAACTTCCTTCCGCCTGGTCCCAGGTGTCTGTGACAATGCAGGCTACATATTCGTCAGGTCCCCAGTCTTCGAAGGTGCCCCGGTAACCCAGGTATCCGTTCCCGATCATGAAGTTGCTGCCCGTGGTCACCACCTGGGCAGGGTCAAAGGATTTTTCGATGATTTCCCACCCGGTTTGGGTCCGTAGGTTGTTTTTCAGGTCCATAACGATCAAAAGTATTGCAGGCGTAAACCCCGGGCGCTCCTTCCCCATTGTGCCGGGGGGCTAAAATACGGGAATTGGGAGAAAGTTACCAGGGGTTGCCTCCCCGAACGAAAAAGGGAGCTCCTGGGGCAGAACCCCGGAGGATTCAGTGCTGGCTGGTTATTGGGGAGGGTGGGGTATGAGAGGGCAGGACAGTTTCCGGACTTTTTGGTGTGATTCAGGGGGAAGGGCATTAAACCCTGTTAGGGATACCCCGGGGCAGGAAACGATATTTTCTTCTGTCAAATTCGCATAGAACTGTAAATTAGATTCTTATGCTTGTTGTAAGAAGAGGCGTACAAGAATGTCCCGGCCATGTATTTTATCGATAAATCTCCTGAGCACAACAAATTTTGCCCTTGCTTTTTACCATAAAATTTGATTTTTGTGATCCCTGTGAGGAACTTTTCTCAGTTCCACTGCAGGGACACGCCCCACTTCCTACCTGTACCCCTGCCTGCTTGTGCGCGGTCATTAACCACCAAACCGAAGACACATGCAAAAAACTACACCTGGAAAAACCCTGTTTTGGGTATTCTTTACTTTTTTGTCCTTTACGATTTCCGCCAGCCCGCTGCCCATTGTGGAAGACTGCGAACTGGAATGTTCCATCAAGGGCACGGATGTCTGTTGCGCCGGGGAAGCCACGGGCAAGGCAGAAGTAACCATTATTGGGGGTCAGGCCCCTTTCACTTATGAATGGAGCAACGGCATGGACGACACAGACGGCAAGGTCGAAGGCCTTGTCGCCGGCACCTATACGGTGACCGTTACGGATTGCCACGGCACCCAGACTACCTGTTCCGTGACCATAGCGGAACCAGCCCCCCTGGGTTGTTCCATAACCCTGGAACAAGACGCCACTTCAACGACAAATCAGGATGGTGTTGCCACGGTAGAGGTGAGCGGGGGTACTGCACCCTTTACCTACCTCTGGGACAATGGGGAGACCACCCAGACAGCGACTCATTTGGGTCAGGGCACCCATATGGTTACTGTGAAAGATTCCGCCGGGTGTAAAACCACCTGTAAGGTAACTATAGGATGTGATACGCCTTCTCCTTTGAGCTGCTCCTTAGAGGGCACGGATGTAAGCTGCAATGGAGGGGAAGACGGATCGGCCACGGTGACTCCGAGCGGGGGAGTGGGAGAATACACGTTCCTTTGGAGCGACGGCCAGACTACAGCCACGGCAGACAATCTTTCAGCGGGCACCTACTCGGTAACGGTGACAGATGCGAACCAGAACCAGACGAGCTGCCAGGTGACCCTTGGGGAGCCGGCGGAGTTAACGTGTGTGGCCTCGGTTGAGAATCAAATCAGTGCAAATGGGGCTAGTGACGGTTCAGCCACGGTAACCCCGACGGGAGGCACGCCGGATTACACCTACCTGTGGAGCAATGGAGCTACGGGCGCTACGGCCACGGGCCTTTCAGCGGGCACCTACTCGGTAACGGTAACGGATGCCAACGGGTGCACGACCAGCTGCGAGGTGACCTTGGGTGAGCCGGATGCGCTAAGCTGCCAGGTGCAGGGCACGGATGTAAGCTGCAATGGAGGGGAAGACGGATCGGCCACGGTGACTCC